>JAAWEL010000053.1 GCA_022794255.1 Lachnospiraceae bacterium | reverse complement strand
CCACAGTCCAGCTCCAGAGTCATCCCGGCGCCCCTCTCTCCTTCCCCGCAGAAGGTAGACGGCAGCCCCGGCAGCTTTGGCTTACCCTCCAAAATCCGATAGCCCTCATAATGAAGCTCACAGCCCCGAAAGCCTTCCTCGCTTCTCACACTCAGGCTGCTGTCCCGGTAATCCCCCACCCCCCAGGTAGAATATTCTGCCAAAAATGCATCCGCAAAGGAACATTTGTCCCGCAGATTCTTTGATGGCACAAAGGGAGCCTCCTCTGTCCTCATCAGACAGCCGCACCGGTTATCCCCTATTCGTTTCCCAAAATATACATGCCCCACATACTTTTCATCTGCAATCCCAATCACATACTCCATGTTTCCGGCTGTCAGCCGAAACAGCCCTTCCTCTTCCAATTGCTCAATTCTCATGCTATACATCCTCCTGATTCCTAAAATAAGTGACGATTGAAACCATTTGTTACCAAACCACTTCCTGTTTACTTTGTTCACAATTTACTTTGTTGATGATTTATTTTATGCATAATTCACTTTGTTCATAATTAAATCTAGTTAAAATACAATTAATCTCATGTGGGAATTTTATTCCTTTTGTTTTCATTATCCAGCCGATATTCCGTTGTTTTCCTGAAAATCCCCTTCTATTTTCTTTCTTTTCCCCCTTAAATCCTCCCTCTTTATCAAGATTCTGTAATTTTTCTTTTATTTAATTTAATTATATCCTTAATTTAATTTGATTTCAACATATTTTTAAATCGTTTTTCCATTTTTGTTAGTTTTACACTATTTTCCGTAAGTTTTATAGCCACTATAGCCAATTTTATGCTCTGATTATCTCGATACCGCTTTCATAGCCAATTACTAAAATTCCTTTATCCTCAATGGACAAAGGGCTACCCACAAAAAGGCAGAGTCAGGAATCCCAAGAAGGATTCTTTGTCCCTTTGAATACCTGATCCTGTAAACCATTTAAAAATAATTCATCAAAAAACAGCAGGCCAAGGATTATCCCCTGTCCCGCTGTACACCTAAAAAACACTCCTCATAGGTCCTTTTCACTCTGTCATATTCAAACCGTTTCCTTGCCTGGTCCATCTGCTCTCCCAGCAAATCCGCCTGCTTCTCAAAGTAAGCAGTCACCTCCAAACAAGTCCACTCCCTGCTCTCATCCTCTCCCAGCTTCATCCATACAGTTCCTGTTCCCTGCCTTTCAAGCATCTGGAAATAACAATACCAGCAAAGAGACCAGTACAGGCAATCCAGAGGCGTCTCCTTTCCCTCCCTTTTGTCCTGGTCGTCCTTTTCTGCCAGGCGAAGCCGTTCCTTTAGGTCAGACCAATCCCCGGCCAGAGAATGAAAAAGCACCCTGTGGGTAACATTTGTCCCACCCGCCTCTGATGTCTCATACAGGTGTTGCCATCTGGCAAAAAACCGGGCAAACATCCGGCTGCGCCCGATCTTTAAACAATCCAGAAGAGCCTCATATACCAGCTCCTCCTCCTTTGCCGACTCACACAGGTTATAACACCAGCGATACTTTACCGGAATCACCCGCTCACAGAGCCTTCCAATCATCTCCTCAACCCCTTCCGGGTCCTCACACAGCACGTAATATCCGATCATCTGCAGCCCATAATAGCAGACGTAACACCAGTTCTCATAATCCCCCCGCTCCAGCTTCCTTTTCGCTTCTTTTGCCAGCTCCTTATCCCGGTTCAGCTTTGCCAGACTCATCACCTTCTGGTAGTCCCCGTTGTTCCACTCACTCCCATATCTCTCATGAAACTCCCGGAAAATGTCCAGCATGTGCTGGATCTTCCCATCATCAATCTGAGGATATCCCAGATAAAATCCCAGAATCTGCGCCGTGACCTGAACCCGCCATTCCTGGGCTGAACTTCCTGCCTGCTCCCCCACATGGAGAGCATTATCCCGATGGAAAAGCTCGGCAAGCTGAAACGCCCGGCGAAGGTCGTTCACCCCGCTTCGGCGAACCAGCCAGAAAAGCCTGGACATATCAAAAAAATATACCAGCCAGTCTTCCTTCTCCTTGGCATGAGCCAGAATCCGCTCCATCAATGGCACCAGAACCGGCCCATTCTCATCCCAGCTTCCATAGCTTCCTGTAGTCAGTTGATTGGCCCTCTCCACCAGCTCCCACAGCTTGTCGTCCGCCACATGGTTTCTCTTTAGATCGCCCAGAATCATCCATTCCCTCCCAGTCCAAACTCCATCAGCCGAATCAATCCTGCATTCAAAACCTCAGTCTCCTTCTCCTTCAAAGTATAATGCCCTGTCAGCATGGCATGGACATACAACACCTGCACCATACTTGCCGTCAACTCCTCATCCTTCACAGCCGCCAGCCGCCGAATCAGAGAATTTTTTCCGTTTAAGTACAGCCTCGTCCCACACTTACATTCAAAATCTCCCATCATCCCGGTCTCCCCAAGGTCAAAGCCCTCCAAAAACCCGGAAAAGCTTCTCTCTCCCAGGGCATTGGTCAGAAAGCCTTCCCCTCCTGGCACATATAAGGCTGGCACCTCTGCCGGTTCAAACTGCTTTAATACCGCCCCGCATTGAAAAGCTCCCAATACACGCCCTGCTCTTGCCATAAGCGCCTCCATCTCCTTCCTCACAGACGGTGTGGGCTCTTCCAAAAGCGCTCCGTAGGAAGCCTCGTCAAACATTTCCACCTGGATTCCCCGCTGATAACGCTTCAAAAACTGCAAAAGCCTTGTGTCATAAATATATCCGGCATTAATCAATACCCCATTTCCCACCAGCGGGCAGGCCCTCCGGTAATCATCCAGCTCTGTACAGTAATACACAGGTCGCCTTTTTGCCGCCTCCACCACCTGAAACCCTGTCAGCCTGCCCTTATTTGTAAAAAAGGTTAAAAAGGGGAAAAGCAGCTTATAGATCTGCTCATTTTCCACTGCCAGGGATTTGACTGCCACATTATGTATACTGGTAAGCTGCTTGAGCTTATTCACATCATACTGGGAAAGGGCCACGAAATAATCAAAAATACATTTCTCAATCTCATTTCTGGCTCTGGTCAGCTGGTGATCTGACACAAATCCCTCCCGGGACGCCATGGGAGTCAGATTCTCAGCATTCAGAATACATCTGGTAAAAAATGCCCATTTGGGGATCAGCTCCTTCCCCTCCTCCGTAATCAGCATGTCCTTGAGAAAAATTTTATGCCTTCCCTCTGCCGCCGCACTGGTCTGTCTCTGGGAAATAAACGCATACCCTTTGAGCCCCTCTCCGGAAATAGGAACCACGCCGAAAAATTCCTCTCCAAACATCTGCTCCCCAAACCGCAAAATCTCCTCATTGCTGCAAAAGGACTGCCGCCAGGGAATAAACCCGTCATTCACCCTCCGGACTCCGCCTGCCCCCTCAAACTCCACCGGAATCTGAATCAGAAAACCATACTCCCTCAAAAGGCTGATTACCTTTTCTTCACGGTACTGACATGCCATCCTTTCTTTCAGCACCAGAGTCACCTCAGTCCCTGATTCTCCTCCCTCTCCCTCATAACACTTTGCTCTTCCACGCTCTCCTTCCCCTGTCTCATGGCGTTCTTCTTTTTTTGGCTCCACCGTCACCTGATAAGTCCCGTCACTGCGCCCCAGCCACCGGTAAGTCTGTATCTCATGAACCGAACGGCTTCTCACCACAATCTCATCCGCCACCAGAAAACAGGACAGCAGCCCGATACCAAACTGTCCAATAAAGCTTCCCCGCCTCATCTCCCCCCTCTTGGAGGACTGGCCGATCACTGACAAAAACGTATGGATCTCCTCTCTGGTAAGCCCAATCCCATTGTCTGAAAACACCAGCCTCGCCTGGCGGTTCCCCATCTGCTGATACCGGATCCGGATTCTGCCATCAGCAAACCCTGGCTCCTCCACCCGCCTGGCTTCAATGGCATCCACCGCATTTTGCAAAAGCTCCCGCAGAAACACATCCCCGCTGGAATACAAATTCTCACTGAGCAGGCGGATGATTCCCTTTAAATCCACCTGGAAGCTGTAATCCTCCTTACTGCCCTTTACAATCCCCTCATTTTCCTTTCCCATAGCCATACTCCCTCACGTATTTGTCACTCCTTCCTGCATTTATGCTTTTTGCTGTTTTCCTCCCCTGTTCTGTCATTTTTCCATAAAAGTTTTTCTGCTGCTTTTGTCTTATTGTATCAAGTCACTATTTTCATTTCAACCCCTATTCTGAAATGAATCTTCCAAATTTTTCTTGGCTATTTCCTTTCCCTTCCTGATTTTCTTCTCTCAAAAGCATATGCTGTCATGGAGATAACAAGCATCAGGGGAGTCCGCTTTTGCAAACTCCCCTGATCTTGACCTGAACAGATCAGATTCAATCTTCTATTTCCCGCTCTGAGTAATCTGCTTCACTCAAAATCGCCATTTCCTGTTCCTGCAAAATGTCATATACATCTTTCTCTGGCTCTTCTTCCAGAGTCTCGTTTGGTTCCTCTGACTTTCCATCCGGCATTTCCGGATCCTGGGAATTGTCCCCATCCCAAACGTCTGCCAAATCCTCCTCCTTCTTTGCCGGCTCTTGTTCCAGGGATATCTCATTCCCCTGAAAGTCCGCTTCCTGGCTCGGACAAAGCTCTGCAGACAGCTTCTTTGTGGCTGACATAACGCCTGTTTTCACAGACACCGCATTTTCCTTTTCTTCCACTTCTACCGTGTCAATATTGACCTGTGTTCCATCCATCTCCACAATCGTCACTGCAATGGATCCTGACTGAGGATTGCCAGACCACCAGACAGTAAGGGTTCCATCCTCATCGTTCTCATAGACGAGAGTTTTGCTGGTCTTTGTATTGCTGGCTGGTCTGACTGTAATGTCCAAGGTTCCATTAGACATGGTTGCCTTCTCTGCCTCTGCATTAGAGTCCGTGGCCGTTTCTGGCATATCCGTCAATGTCCCACTGTCACTATTCACATTCTCCCCAGCTTTTGTCTTTGACTTTGCCGGCTTTGCATCCGATTTGGTAGCCACTGCAGGTTCTGCGTCAAACTCCTCAGCCTTTCCCCCTTCCTCCACAGATGGTATCTCCTCTGACGGCGCAGCATTGGAGGCAGTCGCTGTGACAAAATCTGCGTCCTCTACTTTTACAAAGAAGTTTCCGTCAGAGAATAAGCGCATCTCCACTTCCACCCCCTGCCCGGGTTCATACTCGTCATAGTAGTCGGACAACTCCAGAACAATCGTGTCAGGTTCTGTAAACATATGGACAAAATCCTCTGACAGAATCATCTCATCCAGGAAAAATGATGCTGCAGACTCCTCTGGGAAATCCTGTATTACCACAACCGAAAGCAGGTTTATCCTTTCATTTCCCTTCATATCTGTAATCTGAATGTTCAGATAGTCATCCGGCGGTGCAGGGTTATCCAGATCCAAGCTCATAGTCTTTCCTTCTCCTTCCTTTGAAGTCCAGCCACTGTCTGCACTCGTATGATATCCTGCCTGCGCTTTTACCTCCTGATCAAAGGTCAGCACAACCGTTGTTTTGCTGTTTGGCACATAGTTTGAATTGTACTTGACAAAAGAAGTCTCATAGCCATCCCATGCACTTGTAAACTCATGCTCTGACTCGGATGCGTCCTGCTTTACTTCAATTGAAATCAATTTTATGGAAGTCTGCCCTTGCATATCTGTAATCTGAACATTCATATAGTCCTGATTGGGAGTCATTGATAAAGTAACGGTTTTCCCTGCACCTGCGGTGGTGGCCCAGCCCGTAGTGATCGTTTTACATGCCACCTGGGCCTTATTTACCTCCTGATCAAAAGTCAATACTACCGTTGTCTCACGTCCCAGCACAAAGTCCGGATTATATTTACTGAAGGTGGTTTCATAGCCTGCCCACGCTCCTGTGAACTCATGCTCCACGGTTTCCGGCAGAGGATCCTGGCTTACCTCCATGGTAAGAAGATATGCGGGAACCTCTCCTTCTGCCAGGACAACATCAAAGTAATTATCCCATGGCGTTATTTTTTCTTCTATGACCAGAGCCGGTGAATCATTCCTTATACTGTGATATCCGTCCGAACCATTGTATCGGATCTCTGCTTTTACTGCCTTATCAAAGGTCAGCTTTACCGCAGCCTCCTTCTCAGGCTCAATATTTTCCATATATTTATTTCTCAGTTCCTCAGGAAGTCCCTCCCAGAGCTTTGTATACTTATAAACAAAATCTCCGCTTACCTCTTCCTGGATCACCTCCACAGATTTTAAATTCACCTTACCTTTTGACGGGATACTTGTCACCTGAACCATAAAATGATCTGTGGTTGGAATGATCTCAAACTGTACCATCTTATTATTCCCTTCTTCTTCGACACCATCTCCTCCGTAATTCTGTAATTTTGCTCCCACAGTCTCGTCAAAGGTCAGCTTTAAGGTAGTGGCTGTATTGGTTTTAAATTCCGCCCCATCCTTCATGTGCTGAGAAAATGTGGAAACATATTCATTTTGGGGATCTCCTCCCCAGGCCTTTGTAAAGGAGAACAATGCTTCCTCCTCCGGCGCTTTCTCCACAATCTTCACAGACACATCCAAAAGCCCCAGGGGAAGCTTGCTGTCGTCTCCTGCCTGAATACAGAAACCGCCGTCCTCTGACACAGCCATAAGACTTATCCGGACTCCGGTTGCCAGGATCTCCTTATCCGCACCACCTGAATCCACATTCATTTTCACCTGAGAGGATTTATCAAGCACTGCTGTGATTTCCACCTTATCCCCAGGCTCATAGTCATTACAAAGATCTGCGATATTTCCTGAATATTGATCGCCTTCTACCCCCCAGCAATGCCTAAAAATGTAAAGCGGGGTCACATTTTGCACAATCTCAATATCCAGTAAATTTACAGACGAATTTCCATTCATATCGGTTATCCATAGATTCAGCACATCATCACCAGGGGCAAAGGTTTGTGTAAAGGTCATGCTTGCTCCGCTGCCAGATTCCACAACCTCCTCTCCGGTACCATCCTTGTAATACCCTACACTTCCCACCACCGCTTTGTCAAAAGTCAGCTTCAATGTCACCGGATTTCCCTTGACAAACTTCTCATAAAAAGCGCTGAAGCTGGTAACAAATCTCTCATCCGCTGCAGTAAAAGAGGTGATCTTCTCTGAATCCTGCTCCACCTTCACATGGAGAAGCTTTACCGTGCTATTGCCATTTAAGTTAGCAATACCAATTGTCAGACTGTCGTCACTGGGCTTGATTGTCCTTGTAAAGGTCTTTCCAATCCAAACCTCCTCTCCATCTCCCGGAGTCCTGGTCCAATCCGGATTGTGATAATCCATATAGGCCCCTACCTCTTTATCAAAGGTCAATGTAACCTTTGTCTCCTTTCCTGCCTGATACTTTTTATTATAAGTGCTAAAGCTGGTTTCCCAACCGCTCCACTCTCCCCGGAACACTTTAAGCGCGCCGCTTTGCTGATCAAAAGCCCCCGGCTCTCCATAAATCATGACAAACTTGGAGAATTTATCACTGGCAAAGGTGACTGTGTCGGTGTTTCCGTCCAAATCCTCCAAAAATGTCCATTCCCCGTTGTGAAGTCTCATCACCGCAAAATCGTACTGAGATCTGCGCAGGTCATTCGGCACCGGAACCTTGATGCGAACCGGGTCATCTGTCTGAGACAACCGGATACGCTCTTTGCCTGCTTCCTTGTAAACCTGTACATCCGACACTTTTGCAATTCTGATGGAATCTGGCTCATCAAACCGGCCCATCACTTGAGTTTTTTCTTCTTCTGTCAGCGCGCTTTCTTCCAGCACAATCGTTGTATGGATTCCGCGATCAATCTCATCATCACTGAGGATTGCCGTGGCAGCCTCCCTCATTGTGGACGCCAATATCCCTGCACTGCGCTTTCCCTCCACAGCCACATACTCATTAAAATTCTTTTTCCCCGGAATCTCAACCTTGATATCCGTGATTTTTACATAGCTCTTGTAATCCGGCATCTGCCCGATCTGAATATCCATATGGTCATTATCCGGTCTGCCTGTGCGGATAATTGTCTGAGAATCCGCATAGCCATTGGCTTCCCACACTCCGCCGATGGTAAAGGCAATGGTTCCCGGAGCGCTTTTATCAAAAGTTACTGTTACCTTCACCGTGTCCCCTACCTCATAATCAGAATGCCACCGGCTGATCTCTGTCCCATAGGTTCCCCAGGATTTGGTCAGCACTGCAATCGGTTCATCTTCCAAAGGCCGGTCGTCTTTCACGATCCGAACAGCTTTGATGGACATATCCCCATCCTGAGCGCTGATCTGCAGGCTTTTAACCTCATGAGGGATCAAATAATTGGACAAAAAGCTCTGTATATCCCGATAGGCAAAAAGCGCCTGGCCATTTACGATATAAGTAGGTGTCACCTGCTGCTGTTTTGTCCCGTTTTCACACCGCTCGTCAACGACTGTAAACTGCAGATTGGGAACATTTTCCTTATCCGCCTCATACTCCACCACCAGGTAAGTGCCTTCACTTATCTGGTCAATAATATCCTGCTCATGATCCAGCGAATTATCTCCTGCCGTCCATCCCCATGGCCCCAGATCAATGTCCTGAGGATATCGTTTTCCTTCCTGATTGATGTTATCAACATAGGTGTCTGTATTGGAAGAACGGTATTTCCCCTCCTGGTCTGGCCTTACCCGCTTTTCCTCTCCCGGATCCGTTACCTTCTCATCACTGATCCAGATATCCATGATCTGTCCATTGTTGTAAGCCTGAAGTTGAATGGTATCCACCTTCACATCCCAACTCAAATGAAGCATACTGCGAAATGCATCCATCCGCATACTGAAAAACTGTTCCCGGTTGGCTTCCTTATAGGAAGCCTTATAGCTTTTACCGTTTCTCCACTCCCCGTCCACAGAAGCTCCCCAGCTTAAAATGGTCCATCCGTTAAAATCTGAAATCGCGCACCTATACTGCACACAGAGATATTTGTCATCCGGCGCATCCAGTATCCGCTCAATATCGGTGCACACCCAGGCCTGGTTGGGATCTCCATCCTTAAACAGAGATCTCTCCCTGGGAATCTCCGATCCCACATGGAGTGTCAGCTCCTGGATTTTACCATCACTGTAAGAGCCCAGATTCAGATAGCTTACATTGCTTTCCTCTGTGATCTTCATCATCCGCCGCAGATATTTGACACTGAAGGTCTGGGTCACTTCCTTTGTAGAATCCTTGCTGTCTGCACTGTAGCCTGGCCCGTCAACCCATTCTCCGTCAACCGTGGCCCCCCAGCCTAATATCCCCCAGTTCTCATGATCCTCCACACAGGAGTACCGCAATGTGATCCAGTCTGTATCCGCACAGTCCAAAATCCATCCGTCATTGGTCTCATACTTTCCGTTAGCTTCCCCGGAGAACAAAAGATAGTCTCCCGGCTCTGTATACCGGGTGGGCATCAGACGTCCTCCGCTGCCATAACCGGAACCACCAGGACCTTTCTTTAAAATCTCCACACTGACGGAGACAACTCCCACCTTGTAGTTGGCCCACATATCTGTGATCTGGATATTCAGATAATCATTGTCCGGTGTCACTTCTTTTGAAATCTCTTTCCCTTCCCCGGTCAAGGTGCTCCACTGTCCGCTGATATTCATGCCCAGCTGACTGGACACGTATTTGCTGAAATTCACTGTCACCCGGATCTCATCTCCTGGCTCATAATCCGGATTGAAATCAGAGAACTTTGTCTCAAAGCCCTGCCACAACCCGGTAAACCTGTGAAGATAGCTTCCTGTATCCGCCTCACCCTTGCGGACAATCTCCACGGAAATCTCCGTCAGATTTACACTGGACGCCCCTTTCATATCGGAAATCTGGATATTCAGATAATCACTGTCTGGCACCAAAGTAATGTTTCGCTTTTTTCCCTCTCCCCGAAATGAATTCCATGCCCCATCTATGTACAATCCGATCTGGCTGGTAACTATCTTATTGAAGGAAGCAGAGATCCGCACCTCATCCCCCGGCTCATAGCCTTCCACGTAGTCTGTCAGTTTACACTCATAGCCCACCCAGAGAGCTGAAAACTCATGAATGCACCGGGTGTCCTCCGGTTCTTCCTCCCTGTTTTCCATGCCATTTATATCATCCCTCAGGGCTTCCCCCTCCATCTTATCTGTCTCGGACGGGGCTTCTGTCATTTCCTGGCTCACAGCTGCCTTTGTTTCGCCTTCTGGCTTCCTGTCATTTTCCTCCGCCGCCTTAGTCTCCTGGACCAAATTGGTGGTGGATGCAATACAGACTCCTCCAGAGGTAACGGCCAGTGTCAGGCAAAGCACCATGGACAAGGTTTTCCTCGCCAGCATATTTCCCCAAAGCCTTGCGAAATGCTTCATCTTCCTATCCTCCTAACCTTTTATGCAGTAAATGCCGCGTTGTTGCTTAAAGTCAGCTGTCATGACAGGACTTTCCCACTGCCAGAGCAATCATACATCCCGCTGCAGCCAAAGCCATAAGTCCTGAGATCAAGGGCAGCAGAAACTTTGTCCAGGAAATACCCCTTTCCTCTGCTTCCATCCCGGAGACCTTTTCTTCTCCATCTTCCCTCTGGCTGTCTGCTTCCTGAATCAAATCTGCCTCCAAGGCCTCATCCTTCACCTGTTCTGTAACCACAAATTCCGGTTCCGTCCTTTTGGAAGCCACTGCCCTTATGTCATCATAGTACAGCACGCCCCGAACCTCCCCATTTGCGTCAATGGCCGGTGAATCGCCAATGGCATTAACCCAAAGTCCAAATCCTGACACATCCCCAGCTGCCTCTGAGGTCAGCCTGCCCTTCCCGTTTTTATCCTGAAACTCTCCAAAGGGCATTGTCACCAGCATGGGGGCTGTGGTGGTTGCATATTCCGGATACTCCTGAAGATAGGCCTCATAGGAGCCTCCGGCAGATGTGGAGATCTGCACCACTGTCTTTTGGTTGTTTCCATCTGGTTTCACCCAAAACTGCAGGGCATCACAGTCAGACCAGTCCGCCTCCTTGGGAAACTCGCAGCCTGCCCAGCCATTGCGGGTCTCCATATAATCAAATTTCAGGGCATACTCCCCATCATTTTTAAATTCGTCCGATAAGCTGATGCTTAACTCGCAGCCACTGTCCTTGTTGCTGCTCCAGCTGTCCAGCAAAAGATTCGCAAGCCCGGCATAGGATTCAAAATCATCAATCAAAAGAGGATCATCCGACCGAGGCGCAATGTTGTAGATCACCCGGATCTCCTGCAGCTTCTCTCCATCTGCATACAGTCCAATTTTCCCGTCTGCCACCTCACCTAGCTTTGACAAGACAGCCAAATCCAGCAGGGCTTCTGCGCTCTTCCCATTCATTTCAGCTTTGATAGCAATGATCTCCCCGTTGCCCTCCAACCGGAACTCCACATCCCCTGCCTCTTTATTAAGCCGCGCTGTCAGATTGCTCTCCTCCAATATCCGCACCCCGGCCACCGGCTCTGTTATATATCCCGTCACCTGGCCATAGGGCAGATGGATGGCTTTTGCCACTCTGCCAGAAAGGATATCTTTCATAACCACTGCCTGGTCCTCTGCAAACACACTGTTTTCATCATTGTACATTGCCACAAAGGAGTCTAAAAGCTCATGGCCAAACAGCTTTCCTCCCTCTCTTTTTTCCACCACAAAGGGGGAATAATACCCGCCGCTTCTGGAATAATTGGACCACAGCATAAAATAGCAGCAATCATACTCTGGCTTAGTCATAATATCCAGCACTTCTGTATACCACTCCGGCCTGCGGTTTCCCGTCTCCGGGATTCCTCCGGTCTTTACTGAGGACATACCTGTCTCTGTCACCGCCATCAGCTTTCCATGCTCCTTGGCAAAGGTGTCCGTAAGCTTTAGCGTATTTTCAAAGCTCTTCTGAAAGGTATATCCCTCCGAATCCGGTGCCGGATTGTTGTCATAGGTGTCAAATCCCACCAGATCCACATACTCATCTCCCGGATACCGCTCCTCATACTCCTCTAAGCTGGCAGCCTCTGAACCTGGTCCGTATAAGTACAGCAGATTGTGAACATTTTTCTCATCCCGCAAATACTCCACTGTATATTTATAGTTGCTCTTGTAGGTCTGGGCATCGCAAAAAGCCTTCCCCCACCAAAACCAGCTTCCCGTATTCTCATGGAGGGGACGAAACAGCACCGGCCCTTTTACCTGCTTCGCATAATCTGCAATCACATCCAGGTGAGCCCGGTAAGCCTCATTGTAAGCCCCTCCCGGCAAAATCTGGTTGGCACAATTCCCAGTCAGCACATACGAATCTGCAGGTGTAAAGTCAAACCCGTCATAACTGTGGGAAAAATTCCCCTCAAGCTTTATTGTTCCCGAAAAATTAGGCATATGGCTGGACAGGGTAATGACAGCTCCCCGGTCAATGGCCTCATTGGAAAATAAGGCCGCTGCCTTGATATTGCCCTCATTGGTATCCGGAATCTCCGCCCCCGGATGCCGCTCATTGTATTTGCCGGCAAAACCGCCAAACAGACCGCCGCAGTCCATTCCCACAACCGCCGCCAAAGAGCCGGTCACATCCTCTGTATCCGAATCTGACAGCTCTGCTGCTCCTGCCTTTAACACCGTATCCTCCATATGGCCGTACAAGATGGCATCCGATTCCCCCACTGCCCTTAAATATTGGTAAAGCGCCACCACAGAGGAGTCTGCCTTCGGATCCGCCAGCTTCACTTCTTTCCCATAATCAAAGGATTGCCCATTGATTGTCAGCGCTTTCTCACTGCCGGAAATCACAGTCTCCGTCTTTACCGGGATCGTGGTCTCCTTCAGAAATTTTTCCTTTTTTACATTGCTCAACGTAATATTATCCAGCCACACATACCCATGGTAATCCGTATATTCGCCGATAATCAAAAGCATCAATTTTCCCGGCTTCTCCCTCTGCGTATACTTTTCATCACAAATCAGGGATAAATTCACCAGTTTCAGCCCATCCACATCCTCCCCAGGTGTCTCCATAACCCTGCAGATCTGATCTCCGAAAATATTGTTGGAAAATGCCTTCACCGACAGCTGACCTGTAGTAAAAGCCGCCGGATCATAATAAAGATCAAAATTCAGAACCTTATAAGGAGAATAGTCGATCCCCTCCGCCTCTGTCAGGCAAATTCCGGTCTGACTGTAGCTGTTATCTGTGTTGAGAGAATAATCCAGATTCAGCCGCAGCATCCCCTTCTCTCTGTCGTACTCGCAGTTTCCGCCGCCCTCAAAGCTGTCTCCCGACCAACTATCATCATACACCCATCCCTGATCCCCGTCTTCAAAATCCCATACCCTGGTCACTTCCCCTGCCTCCTGCTCCCCAAAGGCAACCACAGAGCAGACGGGAGAACCTGCCAAAACCAAAGCAATCCCAAAAACCGCCATTCTCCCGGTCTTTCCTGATCCCCTCTTCACCTCTGCACCTCCAAACTTCCTCAATTTTCATCTATCTCAAAATGTGGCCTTCCACATTCCCACCAGCCCTCATCTCCAAAATCCCCTAGTTCCTCCAACCCCCCACTTCTCTCAACCCCACCATTCCTCCTTCCAGCTCCCGCCAGTCCCCAGCATCTGCGTGAATATGGTTTCCAGCCGGACCCTCTCTGCACGCCGGCACTTAGGCTGCGTATTTTGCAGCCTTAGTACCGCTGCGTGCAGAACGGAGCGAAAGCGCGTCCGGCAGGAAACCATATCCACACAGATGCGTACCCTTCGCCATTCCCTCCCAAAAAGAACCCCAATCTCACCCTTTGACAGCCCCCGCTGCCATTCCTCCATACACCCTCTTCTGAAACACCAAAAACAGGATCAGAATCGGCGCAATCGTAATCAGCACACCAGCACAGATATAATTATATTGATTCCCATACGGTCCTGTAAATGTATAAAGCGCCGTAGAAATCGTCTTAAGCTTCGGAGCCTGCAGATACAGATTGGATGCATAATACTCATTATAAACACTCACACCTTTCAGCAGCAGAGAGGTCATAATCGCTGGCTTTAAAAGGGGAAACAAAATCTTGAAAAACACACCGAAATACGTACATCCGTCCATAATCGCCGACTCATCCAGAGACACCGGAAGGTTCTCAAAAAACTGCAGAAATATGTAAATGGAAATAATGTCCGTCCCCATCAACACGATCATGTATCCGTACAGATGATTTACCAGTCCCAGAGAATACATAATCTGATAAATTGTCACCTGCATTGCGATACCCGGCAGCAGCGCTGCAAACATAAACAGATTCTGCACCAACGCCCGTCCCGGAAACTTAAACCGGTTCAGCACATATGCCAACATGGATCCCATAAAAATGGAAGCCGTCAAAACCACAATCAGCACCAACCCCGTATTTAAAAATCCTCGCAGCATATTGGCCTTCTCAAATGCAGTCACAAAATTATCAAAGTTTAGAAACGACTGGGGCATATCCAAAACCGATGTGGCGGCATATTCCTCATTCGTCTTAAAAGCGGTCAATACACACACGCAGACAGGAATCAATGCACACATCGCCCCAAACACCAGAGACACATATTTTAATATCTCAAACACCAGGGAAATCCCTTTCTTTTTCTTCATCATACAGCCGCTCCTTTCTGTGCATTTCTTCTGCGCTCTGCCTTTTTCCTCTTTCTCACTGCTGCCTTTGACTCATCGTCTGTCCCGTTGTCAAACACATAGGCAAAGAACAGCTTCTGGGCCACTGTACAGAAAATAATAATCACTAACAGCACGATTGCCATGGCACAGGCCAGGCCTACCTTCTGATTCTCATGGGCCAGACGATTCATGATCACAAAATACGTGCCGGTTCCCATGGTTCCGTTGGTGATAACGTATGGGGGCTCAAATGCGCTCAGAGAGCCGCTGATGGAAAGAATCAGGTTCAACACAATAATGGATTTGATGCTGGGCAGGATAATATAGCGGAACCGGTGCCAGTTGTTGGCTCCGTCCAGAGCTGCAGCCTCATAAAGGTCCGTATCTACCGACATCATGGCACCTAAAAACATAATCATGTTCTGCCCCGTATACCGCCACACAGATGTTGCCGCCAGGGCAACATTGTTGATGCTCTGATCCTGCAGCCAGTAAGGAATATGATCCAGCTTCATCCCAAGTATCTGCAGCAGAGAGTCAAACACAAATCCCCGGGCATAAAAGAATTTGAAAATAAATCCCACCGCGATACCACAGATCAGATAAGGGAAGAACAAGGCGGCCTTAAATACCGATTCTCCCTTTACCTTAAATACCATCAAGGTAGCAAAAAACAGTGCCAGAACCAGCTGAACCACCGCGCCACCCATATAGTACACACTCACAAGCAATGCCCGGAAAATCTCTGTCCGGTGAAACACATCCACATAGTTGGCCAGCCCCACAAACTTCTTTGGTCCGATATACTTCATATTATAAAAGCTAAACTGCACCATTCTCATAAACGGCAGATAAGTAAACACGATCAGCAGCAAAAGGGGAGCAAACAAAAATGTCACGATCACGAAAAACTGTTGTGCCTTCCTGCTTTTCATCTTCTCGGCAAATGTCTTTTTTCCTGTAAAAACACTTCCACCTTTATCCATATCGGATTCTCCTTTCCCGGCTCATCAGTATTTCAATATATCCACTCCCAGACTTTCCTGTGCTGCTGTCCATTTGGCATTCCACTCTGCCATCAGAGTATCCAGATCTTTTGTCCCGTAAAGTGCGCTCTCTAAAATCTCACAGTCCGGATAATCGTTATTGTTGATGCCAACCTCACTTTCGTTGTTTACATCATCAAACAATGTCTCCTCCCCCTCAACCGCCGGATTGTTGCTGATAATTTCCACACCGTCAAACTCAGACAGAGAGTCTGGAAGAGGCTCTGACTTTAATGCCGGGATAGTTCCTTCATCCACAAATATACTAGATTCCTCCAACAGCCATTTTAAATACACCATAGCAGCAATCTGATTATCTTCTGTGGCCTTATTGTTGATGGCATAAGAATAGTTTCCGTCACCAGAAGCATATCGCTTGCCGTTCACCGTAATGGGGAAAGGCATGTATCCCACGTCTTCTGGCGTTGCCCCGGCTTCTCTGCACTGCTCTACCGCCCAGGAGCCTAACACCATAGTGGCAATCTCTCCTTTGTTGATCAGACCCTTGGATGCCTCCCAGTCACTGCTGGCCGGATCATCCTCCACTAACTTCCTGCTCACAGCCTCATAAAGCACGTAATACACAGCGTAAGGTCCGGACATATCTTCTCTTTTTGCAAAGGGATCCTTAGTATGAGCCAGGTTATTCAGCATAAAATCCGGATCACCGGTAGCGGTAACTCCTATGTACTGATCCCAGGCGCCCATTGGCCATCCTGCTGCAAAATTGGTATACAGCGGGATGGCATCTGTGTTGTCCTTAATCTTTTGCAAACAATCCAGAAATTCATCTGGTGTTGCAGGCAAGCCATCAATCCCTGCCTCCTTCCAGATACGTCTGTTGTAAATTACGCCCCCTGCTGTCCCTCCATTGGGGATTCCGTATTGGATCCCGCCGTAATTTTTATCCGCCAGAAAATTGTAAATCTCATTGAGAGAAGCAAAATCCCCCAGGGGTGAAAAGTACTCAGACATCTCACTTTTAGCCACAGATGTAGGGATATAGCAGATATCTCCCCAGTCTCCTGTGGGCAGACGCAGATTCAAAGCCTGCTCATAGTCTGTGACCGCTTCATATTCCACCGTAATATTAGGATACAGCTCCATAAACTGCTCTGCATATCCTTTATAGATCGTATCTACAACATCCGTCCGGTTGGTCAAAATCTTAATCGAAGCTGTGATATTCTGATAATCTGTTCCCAGCTTAATGGAATCAATACTGGGAAGATTTACCGCTGCTGCATCACTTCCCTCCTCAGAGCCTCCGCATCCAGCCAGGGAAAAAGCTATGGTCAGTGCAGTCCCTAATGCAACCAGTCTCTTTGCTTTCATAAATTTATCCACCCTTCTAATTTAATTTTAAATTAATTATAATATTGATTTAATTTAATTTCAATAGAAAAGTGTGTCATTTTGTATTTTCGTTAATTATATACTATTTTTCCCTATTTATATATGCATTATGCATATTATCTTCTTTGTATTTTCAATTTTAACTTAATTATTCCAAAGTTTTTTAACTTAATTAATTATCTTTTAATTTAATATACTTTTTCTCATCATTTCTCCTCCATTTTTTCTGATTTCCTTTTGCTTTCCTTTGGTTCCTCTTTTTTCCCTCTCTGGCTGGCAAATAATGCATAAAAAAGAAGCCTTTTTCAACAAAAGACCTCTCTCTGCTGCCTGCTGCTTTGCCGGCCATATTTTCTCTATCTCAATCTCTGAACGCTCTCCTTTTCCACAACTGCCCCTGACACCAGACGCATATCCGCGGGAGCTTTGCCATGCTCTGCAAGGGAAACCACAATCTTAATGGCACATCTTACCATCTCCTTGATATCCACTTCATAGCTGGTGATGGAAATATCGCACAGCCCCTCATACAGATAATTGTCAAAACCCACAATCGAAATATCCTGCGGAATCCGGTATCCCCGGCTCTCCAAAAGATTTACCAGCTCACTGGCTGTCAGATCACAGTTGCAGGCAAAAGCTGTGGGCATCCTCTCCGGAAGGCGGATGTTGCCGATCTGCCCCTCCATAGTCCGGTCATCAATCACCCAGTCCGGATTTTCCTTTATCCCGTTTTCCAAAAGTGCCTTTCGATAACCAAAATACCGGTCTGTAATACTGTTGCTTGCCATCAGCGTTCCCACATAAGCGATCTCTCTGTGTCCTTCATCGATCAGGTAATTCACCATCTTGTACATTCCATAATAATTGTCTGCCATGACAGACGGACACTTCAGCCCCCGCATCATAAAATCAACCATTACCATGGGAATATCCGGCTGTCTGTCTAAAAATTCCAGATACTCCCTGCCAATCTCACCGATTACAATCAGGCCCTGAATCTGCTGTTCCACTGCAAAAAGCGGCAGCTCTAAAGCCTCCTCCCTCTCATGGCGCAGCACCTCAAAAAGAATCACACAGCTGTGAAGCCCTGCAATCAGGGACAGCTCCTGATAAATCTTCCAGTAATAGGAGGGATAAGCGCCCAGATACTTCTCCCCAATAATCACTCCCACATTCAGAATCTTCTTTCCGCCACTAGAGGAAGTCCCCCGAACCTGATACCCCATCTCTGCTGCCGCCTGTTTGATCCTGGCCCGCAGCTCCTCACTGACCCCCTTCTGTCCTGCCAGTGCATTGGATACTGTCACCGTGCTCACCTGCAGTCTCTCTGCGATATCCGACAAACGCACTGTTTTCTTCATCTTAATTTACCTCTTGATTTTAATTTGTTTTTAACTTTATTATATTGAATTAACTTTAAGATGTCAACATCCGGTTTGCCTTAAAATAGGCCTCCAAGACCCCTTTTATATGCTGATAACGTCTGGCATAGCTGTTCTCCACCCGAATCAGCTCCATGTGGTGAGCCTGACAAATCTCCTTTTTCTTTTTGTCCCGGGCCATAACCACCTCATCTTCATAATGCTCCTTGCCGTCCAGCTCAATCACCAGCACCGGGTATTTGTGCATTCCTCCCCTCTCATACACCACAAAATCAAATCTGCCAGAATAGAAGAGATCACTATAGCTGACATTTCCCTCAAACACCTGGGAAACCGCTACCTCTTTTTCCACGGAAAAACGGTTCTGAGACAGCCAGATATTTTCCAGCGCATGATTTAAGTTCTGCAAAAACGCCTCCTCCGTAGCAGTGGAAAAAGGCTTGATTCCCAAAGCCCGGGAGTTGGTCTCCTTGGGAACGATCCGGGAGGTGCCATTGGAGCGGACATACCGGATCAGATCAAACAGATCATCCTCTCCCTCCTGCTGGTGCAGCCGATTAAGATTCTGATCACTGGCCAATACAATCAGCTGCTCCCTGGCCCGGGACGTGGCTACATTGATCAGCTCCTTGTTATTTTTCAGCCACTCATAGGTGCCCTCGTAGGTATCATTGGTGAGAGCTGTGGAAAACAATACCACATCCTTTTCATCTCCCTGGAAGGCATGAACCGTCCCACAAACCACATGATTAAGACCTCGTCCGGCTAACTGCGCTTCAATGGCGTTTTTCTGGTTTACAAAGGGAGTGATGACTCCGATGGATTTATCCCGATGATTCATTGCATACCGGACAATCTCCTCCACCTCTGCCGGAGCCACATTTCTCTGGTCCGTCCGGCCGTCCTCCACATCCATATAGATGAGAGGCTGAGGCTGAGTACTCTCCGACCGGATGAGGAGCCGGGAATTGTAATATTTCTGGTTGTTAAAGCCAATAATCTTTTGGTTGCACCGGTAATGGTATCGCAAAAGCACTTCATCACTGACCGAATCACAGGCCAGAAATGTTTTGTAGAGTGAATTTTCCCGGTAATCGTACTCCTGGGGAACTCCATATTTTCCCCGCAGACGCCGATTGGAAACCTCATCCAGCAAAATCACCGGATTGAGCTGCTGAGGATCCCCCACCAGCATCAGACTTTTGCCGCGGATCACCGGTACCAACCCCACAGCCGTATTGCACTGACTCGCCTCATCCATTACCGTCATATCAAAATAGGGCTTGGGCTCTCCCAGACGGTGAGCAGAGATACAGGTGGTGGCCACCACCGGAAAAATCCCCAGAAAACGTTTAAAACTATCATCTCCCTTAAGATACTCATTAAATGCTTCCAGCCGCAGATCCTTATCCTCCATCAAGAGAATCTCCCGCAACCGTTGGTTGACCGGGTCGTCCAGCCGCCGGATACATCGCACGGAAGCATAGTATAAGTATTTTTCCATCTCCTTTACATCCTCTGTCAAAAGTGCCAGGGCATCTTCATCCGTTATCTCTCCCATCCGCTCAATCTGACGATTCACCCGTTCTAGCTGCCTCCCGCCCAGGTCTGCCTCAAAGGGAAGCATCTGCATGGAACGGCTGCGGCCCTGGCTGTACTCTAATAGCCGGTTGATGGTCTCACTGCGTTCCTTTAAATCCAGCACATCCTCATATCGCCTCAAAAGCTCAGACAACTTTTTCATCTGCCCTGCCTGGCTTTCCCGGTTCCGTCCCAAGGTCCGGTCAAAGACAGGGACCCCTCTTGCCTGCTTGTACAAAGCAGCCATAGAAGATAGTGCCTCCCGCACCTTTTCCTGATTTCCCAGGCGAACCATAGGAAACGGGATTGGCTTTCCCTGATAGGTGAGACCAAACAGCTTTTCTGCCACACTGTCAATGGGATGATTGTTGTAGGCCACAAACAGTAAGGTCTTCTCGTTAAAAAATGCTGTGATAATTGTGTTGATAATAGTGCTTGTCTTTCCCGTTCCCGGCGGTCCCTGGACATAGGCTACCGGGTATTTCATGGCATGGTTGATGGCCAGCAGCTGGTCTAAGTTGACCCGCCGGTCCAAGGGAGTGATAGGAACCATCCGGCGGCTTCGGGGCCGGTCTAAAAGATCTCCAAAAAAAGCCCGGACCGGTACAGGCACCTCGCCCTTCTCATACATTTTCAAAATGGCGTCATACTCCCGGTGAAGATCCAGTACCACATCCATTCCCAGTCCGATCACATAGGGCATGTCATCCACCCCCAAAATCCGGCGGTTGTACCGGGTAATGGCGTCCTTGATCTGCTCCTGGTTGGCCTCAAAATCTTTTAAAAGTTCATAATCCTCCCCGTCCAGATATTTCCGGATGCTTTCTCTGACCCCGTCCACCGTAAATTCCGTACAAACCGTAATATCCTCATCCGGGCGCAGGCACCGCCTCTTAACATCCAGACCCAATCTGCGATATGCCAAAACATACAATCCTTTCGGCGTGTGGATGCTCACCACATTCATGGCAAGGCGCTGAATCGTCAGACGTTTTTGCTGAGAAGGTGCCCCTAAAGCCTGTGAAGCCTCTGCTCCCTGGCCTGCCAACCTGTAATCTCCAGATCCCCCCTGATCTTCTCCCTTCTGCTCCCTGGAACCGTCCTGCCGGTTTTGGTGGGCTTTCTGCTCTGACTGGCTCTGGAACTCCCGCACAATCCGGCAAAACTGCTCATCACTTAAAGGATAGATCGCTCCCTTAAAGCTGTCTCTGTCTAAATACCGCACCAGAGCAAAGTCCTTCCGGTAGGCAGTGGTATCCATCCGGTTACAATCCTCTAAATAATCTAAAACCTTCAGGTTGGCCACATGGTCAAACAAGGTCCTGTATTTGTGAGGATTTTCATGAATGTCTCTCACCAAATCCTGGTTGATCTCGCAGTAGGAGCCGTCCACCACCTGCGAGGACAGAATCGAATCTATATAGATGCGGTCATAGTGCTCTAAGGTATATTTTCCCAGATGAAGGCCATCCACCTCCAATGTCTGCCTGGCAATATTCAAATCGTAAATTCCGATCCAATACCGGGTAACTTGCTTTTGCCGGTTCCGGTACTCAATGCTCAGCCATTTTCCTTCATGGATGGCTCTGAAAATATCCCTGTGGATGACATTCATAACATTTACTCCTTTGTACTGCTTTTTGACCTTTCTAAAATACCGCCAAGCCTGCCTTAACCCACGATCCAGTTGCCCACCAACTCTAAAAGGCGGTCATAATCTTCCAAAACCGCCGTGTGGCCGGTACGTTCTAAAATTTTTACCGGGCACCCGCCCAGATCTGTGCTGAGCTGCTTGATATGCTTGCGGGAAATGACCCGATCCCTCTCCCCCAAAACCACCATAACCCTTTCATTTCTGTACGTTTCTTTGACCCGCCACCGGTCAGAGGCCAGTTCTGCCAGAATTTTTACCCCTGTGGACGCATCTGCTCTTCTCACATCTTCCACAAGCTGTCGGTCCATGGCAGACCATTGGTTGACCGTCAAAAGTGATAAGACCCGAATCAAAAGTCCCATGCCTGCGCAGGGAATCTGTAACAGACGAATGCCCCAAAAAAGAAGAGGACCAAAAAACACCGCCGGCTTTAAAAAACGGATTCCTCCATAGACCGGGCTGAGAAGCATAAGCTTTTCCCCCCGATTTGCCTCTGCCACAGCCTTTAAAACCACATTTCCGCCCATGGAATGAGCCAGGATTCCGTCAAAGGATTGTTCTTTCAGATACTGCTGCATATCCTTAACATAATGTTCCAGAATCCTGTCTTTATACCTTGTCGGCTCATTCCCAAATCCTGGAAACTCATACAGCTCCACCTTGCAAATGCCAAAACTTTCCAAATCTCTTTTTAAATCCTTGTATCGGTCTGCCGAGTGCATCCAGCCATGAACCACTAAAAGATGCATCCCCCCCTATCTCCTCTCAAAGCACCGTCTGCATTTCCCGGCCATATATCCCACCGGAAGCAGTCTGCCGCAATACTGGCACCGGGCAATATACCCTTTCTTCCCCTTGGAAAGATACCGCATGATCGCTGCCTCTGTCCGGCTTCTCTCCTCCTCCAGCCACGCTTCATCGATCACCTTATCAAAACGGTAAGAAAACTGGTAGTATAAATCCAGTTTCTTGTAGTAGGTCTCATAATTCTGCATGGTATTTTTTCCGCCTTCACCGGCTGATGCCTTTCTCCCTCCTATCCGTCTGTGAACTCCGTCCAGTCTTGGGTGATCCAAATAAGAATCTGCAGGATAGTTCATACAATATTCCAGCCACTGTTTCACCACCTTCCGGTCCTTGACATCAATGGGACAGCTGATCATCCGGTACAGAATCCTTTTATCTTCAAAACCCATGATTTGATTTTCAAAGCGCTTGGCATACCCATACAGGCACAAAAGCTCATCAATGCTGACCTTCTCAAAGGGCTTCTGAGCCTTCTCCGAATGCCACACCTGCAAAATCACATCCAGAGGCTCGTCTAGGTCAAGAAGGACCTGAGGAAATCCCAGGCTGACGGTCTCCACCGGCTCGTCCTTTCCGTTAAAACGCTCCCGGATGTAGGCAAGCCCTGCGCTGCCCATGGCATTTACATAGCCTGTCTCATAGATCCCGTACCGGCCGGCCCGACCGGCAATCTGCAGAATCTCCGGAACCAAAAGCCCCCTGCGCTGAATACCGTCAAACTTCTCTGTCTGAATAAATACAATCCGCCTCACCGGCAAATTCAATCCCATGCCGATGGCGTCCGTAGCCACCACCACCTTAGTTTTCCCGCTGGTGAAAAGCTGCATCTGACGCCGCCGGATCTCCGGCGGCAAACTTCCATATATGACACTTGCCTCGATTCCCCGCTCCTCTAACCGTCCTGCCACGTCAAGCACGGACTTTTTGGAAAATACCACCAGGGCATCCCCCTCTTTAACATCCTCAGGAAACCGAAAGGGTATCTCCTCACAGACCAAGTTCGTCTTTCTCTCATACCGGTTGATCTCATAATCATCCTTGCACAGCTCAATCAGATGGCATACCGCCACCTCTGCTGCCGGGCTCATACACACATGGATCTCAGCGGCCTGCAGGCCTAAAATCGCCTTGGTCCAGCAATGACCCCGCTCATGATCTGCAGTCATCTGAGCCTCATCAATCACTGCAATATCATAAATTTTAGAAAAATCCGCCATCTCCACCGTGGAGGCTGTCACCCGGCTGTCCTCCTCCGCAATACACTCCTGGCCGGTCAGCATGGTGCAGGCAATACCGTATTCCTTCATTTTCTCATAAACCTCCAGGGCCAAAAGCCTTAAAGGTCCCAGATACACCCCGTCACCGGCACATTTCAGACGCTCCAGGGCCTGAAATGTCTTCCCACTGTTGGTTGGCCCAATATGAAGCACAAAATGGCGCTTCATCTCCAAAGCCTCCGGAAACTCCAGCTCCGGCCGGGAAGGCACCAGCTGAAGAATTTTGTTTTTTAAAGCTTCTGTCCGGAAGGTACGAAACAGATCAAAAAGCGGCTGCCTGCAAATCTCCCCTGGCACATCATTTTCCAGATATTCAAAAAAGGCCTGTTCTACAAGACGCTCATCCTCCGGCAAAAGAAGGGCCAGATCCAGCCGCACCAGCTCCGGAATCACCACTTTTTTCAGCTGCTCCACCACTGGATTCAAATGGTACCGAAGGCCGCAGTAATACAGGTTATTCATCTGCCGGTGATAATTCTCCAGAGCATTCCTGGTAATCTGGCTGTTTTTTGTCCTCTTCAGCACCCGGGACAAACTCTTCACCTTTTCCATGGCGCCTCTGGCCTTAACAGAGGATGGCCGCCTTTTTCCTCCCTCTTTCTCATATTCCCGAATATACAGCTGTATCAGCTCTTCTCTTTCCATCATCCTGAATGTCTGTCCTTCCATTTCCCGTTTATTTCTATCATAACCGCAAAGTACTGATTCAGCAACACCCAAAACAGATTTATTATTAAAACACTTTTCACATTTTTTTCAAAAACCGATCACATTCATAACACATTTGTCTCTTATTCTATAACTACAAACAAGGTGATATCCTTTTTACATAGATTTTTCATTTTCCCTCTTTTTAGCGGCTGGCAGACAGCCGCTTTTTATATTTATCTCTTATGAAATTTTGCAGAAAGCTGCATCTCCTTTATTCCGTCCGAAATCACAAATGATACAATTTCGATACAACTTTGAAGCCTTTTTGATGCTAACTCACCGTATGATCATTCATAAGTAACCATTGTAATTCTAATATTCCGGATAACAACACCAGGAAATGAGGTAATCTTATGAAAAAAATCAAAAAACGGAAGGTACTTTGTACGGCCCTCTCCCTGCTGGCCCTTCTTGTCTGCCCTGTCACAGCCTATGGCGAAGAAGCCAATACCCCAGATGATAAATCCTCTTTCGCTCCCTATTTTTTTATTGAAGGCGCTGACCCTGAGGTGGATCATTTTCCTTTGAAAGAGACTGATGTAACTGCCACCATCAATGGAGTGATCGCCGAAATTTTTGTCACTCAGACCTATGCCAATGAGGGCTCCAATCCCATAAATGCCCGATATTTGTTCCCTGCATCGAACAATGTCTCCATCCATGGAATGAAAATGCAGATCGGAGACCAGATCATCACTGCCAAAATCCAGGAACGGGAGGAGGCAAAAAAGACTTTTGAAACAGCAAAAAGTGAAGGAAAAAGCACTTCCCTTTTAGAACAGCAGCGGCCCAATGTATTTTCCATGGATGTGGCAAATATTATGCCTGGCGACAAGGTAGACATTGAGCTTCACTACACAGAACTGATTACCTCTACCGATGGGACCTATGAGTTTGTATTTCCCACCGTTGTAGGCCCCCGCTTCGCCAGCTCCAATGAAGAAGGTCAGGAAACCGATGATAAGACAAAAGCAGAAGGACAATCGGATCAATGGTTGTCCAGTCCTTACCTGGAAGAAGGCAAGACCCCTCCCGGAAAATATAATATCACAGTAAATCTCTCTACTGGCGTACCTATCACCAGTCTGACCTGCAAATCCCATTCCATCCATGTGGAAAAGGATGGGGAGGATAAGGCAAGCGTCACCTTATCCAATCCCGAGGAATATGCGGGAAACCGAGATTTCATTTTGAATTACCAGCTGACAGGGCAGGAGGTACACTGCGGACTGATGCTGGACTCAGACGAACAGGAAAATTACTTTCTGCTCATGGTTCAGCCACCAGAGCGCTATACCCCCGACCAGCTTCCCCCACGGGAATATATTTTTATTCTGGATGTGTCCGGCTCCATGTACGGCTATCCCTTAGACACTGCAAAAGAGCTGATCCGGGATCTGGTATCCGGGCTGAAAGAAAGCGACCGCTTTAATGTGCTTTTATTCTCCAATGCCTCCGTGCAGATGTCTCCAAAGTCCGTACCTGCCACGACAGAAAATATTCAAAAGGCCATAAAGCTGATTGAGGAGGAAAGTGGCGGCGGTGGAACGGAACTGGCCCCGGCCCTTAAAAATGCCCTTTCCATTCCCCTGGATAAGGATTTCTCCCGGAGTATTATCACCATCACGGACGGCTACATTTCCGGAGAAAAGGAGATATTTGAAATCATAGGAAAAAACCTGTCCACCACCAATTTCTTCTCCTTTGGTATCGGAGACTCTGTGAACCGCTATCTCATCGATGGGATCGCCAAAGCAGGAGAAGGGGAAGCCTTTGTTGTGACCGATTCGAAAGATGCTTCTGACACGGCCAACCGTTTTCGCACCTACATTCAAGCTCCCCTCCTGACGGATATCCAGATCACCTACGATGGCTTTGATGCCTATGAGATTGAACCGCCTGTCATTCCCACCCTGTTTGCCAAACGCCCTATTGTTCTCTTTGGCAAATGGCGGGGAGAACAGACCGGCACCATCCGCATCACAGGCAAAGCAGGCGGGGAGGACTATGTAAAGGAGATCGATGTTTCCGGGATCCAGTCCGCCCAAAGCAATCCGGCTATCCGTTATCTGTGGGCCCGGAAAAAGGTGGAACGGCTGACAGATTATGGGAACCAGGGAACGGATTCTGAGCTTACAAAAAGAATGGTGACTTCGATTGGACTTAAGTATAGTATGATGACTCCTTACACATCCTTTGTGGCTGTGGCTGAGACCGTTCGTAATCCACAGGGTGACAGCACAGATGTTGCCCAGCCATCCGCTCTGCCTCTGCATGTAACCAGCTTGTCTGTAGGTGGGTATACCACCGGTTCAGAACCTGGAATCCTGCTTCTTGCTTTGGGAGGACTAATGGTCTGGTCGATGGGCATCTTTAGAAAAAGGAAAAGGTAATTTCAGGATATAGAAAAAGGGAGTATTGTTATTATGGACGAAAAAGAGAGAGATTGTTCTATTTTTAAAAATTGGATGGGAAAAGGACATGGGCTGGCTTGTATTTTGGGAGTCGGACTCTTGATAGGGGGGAAGTATTTTTATAAGGAGGCCAGCTGTGATCAGCTTTTGTGGATTCTCACCCCTACTACCTGCCTTGTCCAGTGGCTTTCCGGTATCTCTTTTGCGTATATCCCACAGGTAGGGTATGTAAACCATGTCTATCAGTTTATTATCGCTGCCTCCTGTTCAGGGGTGCAGTTTATGATGATCGCTTCGGCCATGCTGTTCTTTTCTTTTCTTCCCCAGATAAAAACCTGGGGAAGAGGATTTTTGTGGCTGGGGGTGACCGTGGCTGTCTCCTATATATATACGGTATTGGTCAATAGCGGACGGATCCTTGCATCTGTTTTTCTACCTGTATATTTAAGAAAAAGAGGGTTTTTTAATATACCTGGCATGTGGATAACGCCAAAAAAGCTTCACTCCATAATCGGTATTTTCATCTATTTTTCTTCTCTGCTGATCCTCTATGCCGCTGTGGAAACCTTTTTCCGGCAAAGGGAATGGAAAGACATAAAGCTGACTTCCAGGGTGGAGAGACTGCCCTGCCAGCAAAAACCCCTGTATTGGCCAATTCCGGTGTTCTGGTATTTTGTCGTTGTATTGGGAATCCCGTTTTTGAATCAGGCCATCAAAAGAGATTTCCAGGCTTTTACCGGGTTTGCCTGCCTGATCATCTTAGTTTGCCTGCCGGTTCTTCTTTTGTTTATCCTGGCAGGACAGATTCTGCGCAGAAAATAAGCTGTAAATACTTCCTCTCTCTTTACCCCCAGTAAACAGGGAAATTCACACCCTTGTCCACTGGGGGTATGATTAATTATTATTAGGAACCTTCTGACCAAATGCCATCCTTTCCTGTCTCAAAATCACAATATATTCCCATGTACTGTTTCCCTTCCATCCCCCCATCGCAAACCCGGAAATAATGCCCGGCGGCCAGATCGTCCCGGTTTGCCTGCAGCACACGGACGAAAAGGGTTCTTCCCTCAAGGAAGCGCTTCTCCTCCATGCAGCGGATCCCCTCCTCAAAGTCCTCCTTGGATGCTGTCCGCAGGCTTTCCTGTTCTGAGCCTAAGGGAGAAAAATATTCATAGACAGCCTCCTTATTTCCTAAGTGGGGCTCTGTCTGAAGATACCCAAACAGGCGGATTCCCTTGCCTCCTGTGGCCTGTATGGCCATCTTAGCCGCCTCCCCGGTCATCAGAACCCCTGCCTGGTACTGGCAGGAGAGCTGGTTCAGCAAACCGGCGAGCCGCAGATGGGGAGAAATGGTCATAACCTCCATTCTGTCCAAAGTCCCGATCACGCCGAACCGCAGGCTTCCATAGACCATGCCTGCGCCGAAGAAATACCGGCCTCCCAGCTTTTCAAAGGCTCTTTTGGCGGTTTTTAGGGCATCTTCCATGCCGCTTTCAAAAAGAACCACAGCCCCGGCATCCGTAAACTGCTCCACAATGCCTGGGCCTTCTTCCACGGCCGCATTAATCCCGCAGTATATTTTATTGAGAATCAAAAACGGATCCGAATCCTCTTGTTTCTTTTCCTGTTTAAACTGTTGGGATTCCAGAATCAGAATCACCGCCTCTTTTTGGGTTTCCTTCCCCGGCTCAATATCCCGGATATCCTTTTCCCCGAAAATCTGGATGAGCGATTCCGGCACAAAGGGCTCGTAAGCATTTTTCAGCCGGTTCACCCTTTTTAAATAGGCAGCCACAGACTCCGACATCCGGGTAAAAAACCGGATGACCTGAGCCACCTCTCCGTTTCCTCTGACCTTTTCAGCCGTGCCTTCTTTTCCCTCTGCCATGTGCTTTACTGACCGCTGCAGACGGATCAGGGGAAACAGGCTGATGCCCGCGTTTGCTGTGAGAATCGTAAGGATTGCGGCCAAAAAGGCCAGGATCCATGTCAAGATCTGGTTCTTTTGCCCCTGAATGTCTTCTAAGATCCTTCTCTGGCTGACCATTCCCCGCAAAATCCCGCGCACCTGGTTTTCCTCATCCAAAACCGGCATGTACAGGGTAAGGTTCCTTCCCTCCAGCACGTCATTTTGGAAAAATATCATGGGTTCTCTCTCACGGGCACATTCTGCCATCAGCCGGGCCGCCTGGCTGCCATAGGCAAATTCTGCCGGAATGCAGCTAAGCATATGGGGTTCCAGCATATAAAAGTTCTCCTTGTTTTTGACAAAAAGGTCGTAATTGTTTTCCCTAGGTGAAATCATTCCTGCCGTCTGGCCTTCCACGGTTACGACCTGCCCGGTATCCATGGTCTCATCATAGTATTCGCTGATAAGCATCAAAAATCCCTGGTACAGATCCGCTCTTTCATGAAACAGTTTTTCCTCGGAAACCAGCCCTGCCAACGTCTCCCCGCCGCCATACATCCGGCTTTCCTCTTGTTTTACCATCTGGGCGCTTAAAATCTCTGTCAGCTGCAGATCCAGCACATGCCATCCGGCCGCTGCCACCGGAACGGCAAAGCACACCAGCTTTATGGATGTGGGAAATATATTTTTAAACAGCAAAAGCACCAGCCGGTACATCCCCCATAAAGCCAGAACCGCGCCGTACAGCAGAAGGGACAGCTTGAAAGTTTGCAGCGCCAGCACTTTAAAAGCAGGCGTTATAACGGACAGAAGTTCCCCCTCTTTTGCCGGAATCTTATCATCCGTTCCCGCTGGCAAAGGATTCCCGGCATCTCCTGGCAAAACATTGCCGGTCTTTGCCGAGGCTTCTCCTACCACCGCCGGCAGCAGCCGGGCATCGGGCTGACGGAAGGACATGGTAAAGGCGCCGTTTTCCATCTCGTCCATCTGATAGAGAAATCCGAAGCGCTCCGCATCATAGCCGGAAATTAATTCTGTTTTCACCAGCCCCGGCTCCTCATAGGGAATCTGGTACACGGCCTGCTCTCCCACGTTGTAAAAATAAATCCCCTTTTTTCCAAAAACATAGGCAGTGTTCTCTTTGCCCAAGACAGCGCCGTTGTTGGAAAAGACGCAGTCTCCCTCTCCCTTGTCCCGGCTGCGCCACACAGAGCCTTCCCGGTCTACATACCATACCTTGCCGTCCTCTGTACGGGCAGACTGATACACGCCCTCCGGCACTTTTTCTATATGGTCTGTCTCCTCCCGGACATCAACCAGGGAACCTGTCTCAAAATCACAGATTCCTGTATACCGTTTCATATCAGCAGAACCTGTGTATTCTGAAAAGGTGGCCTGGCATTGTCCGTCCTCTGTGAAGGACAGCTTTTCTCCTATGCGGAATGTCTTATCTCCGGATCGGGTGACGTACACAATCTGGCAGTTTTTCCCGTCCCGGTCACTGGCAAACACCAGGATGTTTCCGCCTGACCGATCCATTCCGTAGAACCTTTCTCCGTCCCACACACTGGCAAATACATTGTTCAGCGGAATCTTTGCACAATGCCAGGTAACTGCACAGGCTGCACTGACACAAACTGTCAGAAGGAGCGCTGCCCGTTTCCCCCACTGCCAGACAAATTCCCGCCTGTTTGTTTTGTTCAGTACTTTTCTAGGCATAATGCTTCCTGTTCCTGTCCTTTCTCCATGTGTTCCTCGCACAGACCTATGTACTTTCTGGCTGCTTTATCCTCCCTGTGATTGGCAATCACCTGGATAAAATGCCGCCTTGCTTTCTGCATGTCCCCGGCGCCAAAGGCTCTGACTCCTGCCTCAAAAGTGTCCTTGGTGAATATTTTCTTTCTTCTGCTTTCGGCCGCCTCGCCGTCTAAAACCTCATAAATCAATTCCATGGTTTTCTGGCTGCCAAGATACACATAGCCGAAGGTGCGAAAATGGTATGCTTCCTGAAAATCCGGGATCTGCCGGGCAGCCTGGCTTGTGATCAAGATGCTGCTTTGGCACTCTCTTGCCAGCTTCAAAAGAGACCAGGCCAGATTTTTCTGTCTGTCCGTCACTGCCACCATGCACCGGGCCTCAGAGCCCATGATGCCGATTTTCATCTCCCCTGACGTGATGGCGGCATAAAGCGGCTCCCCGCCAGAAGCCTTAAAAGCCCCCTGGACGGTCAACACGGCAGCTAACAAGGCTCTCTGCCGTTCCCTTTGGGGAAAAATGGCCTCCATGCCAACGTCTGTCAGGCGAAGCACAATCCCGCCGTTTGCTTTGATGACAGGGAGCTGGTATTCCAGCCTCTGGTTGAAGCTTTTAAAAGAATGTTCCTGGCTGTCCCCGCCTCCTAAAGCCAGCACAGACGCCGTGATTTCCTTTTCATCCCCCGGACGGATCTTCTCGATTCCGTTTTTGCCGAACAGGCCGAAAATTTCTTTGGGAAGAAATGCCTCATACTTTTTTTGAAAGGCTTCTGTCCGGTGAACCTGGTTCTCCGCATTCTCTCCAATCTGGTTAAAGACTGCCGCGATTCCTGCGATCTCACTTTTTCCTGCCACATGGACTCTTGCGTCCAGCTTTCCTTCTGTCAAGGCAAGGATCCCGGTCTTTAACTGGCTTAGCGGCCTCATGTTTATCCACATGACTGCCAGAACCACAGCCAGCAGGCCAAGGCTTGCCAGGGCAATCTTTCTTTTCAGTTCATTTCCGCTTAAAATCTGTTCTAATTTCATCCATTGGTTTTCTGTGGATGCCTCCAAAAGTCCGATCACATACCCTCCTGCCCCGATGATGGGAGTGAAGGTGGAATCCCAGTCTGCCAGTCCGTCATTGTAGGAGAGGAATATATCCCTTTGTTCCTGGACTGCCTGCTTCATGGCCCCCGTCTTTTCCAGGGGAAACTGATAATCTATGGGCAGATTCATGGTGTATTCCGACTCGGCGCTGTAAATCTCCCCATCCTTACAGAAATACTGGCGGATTTGGGGTCTTTCCCGAATGGTATAGGTGTTTTTTTCTCCGTTTCGGAAATACTCCCGGCCGGAACTGGCAAGTTCCATCTTTTTTCGTCTTTCTTCTGTGTGGTAAGGCTGGATGCGGTAGGCTTCAAACTGCTCCCTGTCCATCCGGAAAAGGAAATCCCGGTTTGCCCGGGAAAGCTGCACGGCACTGACATTTTTAAAAGACTGTTCCAGATGCCGGTCTGTAAGCCCAAACAAAAGCCCATAGCCTGCAGCCAGAAAAGGAATGATAATCAGCACCATAACCGTCCACACCGGTGCGCCGCCCTTTTTCCTTCCTGCGGCTGCCATCAAAAAGATATAGGCCAGCCCGGCCGCCACAAGGATTGCCAACGTTTTCATAAAAACCCTGGCCTGCCATCTCTCTCCCCGCTCCAACCTGTCAATCACCTCAAAGCCGTTCCCCTCGGCTGCCAAAACCTGCCTTCCATCCTCCAAGACTTTTCTGTGATCCAGCGTATCCAGAGGTTTATGCTCTTTGCATGGCCGGACGTTTGTTTCCCCGTCCGCAACATCTGCCCTGATTTCGTAAAACCGGTTGGCTGACACATTCCACAGATGAATGACCTGATTCTCAAAATCATAGGCCACATTTTCATGGCTAAAAAGGATGCCGTTGTTCCGAAACAGAAGCTGAGTCCTTCCTTCCTCATCCGTGCGGCTGATATTTCCCTCTGTATCTATAAATACCACGTTCAGTTCCTCGTCCGCCAGAAGGGTGAACACCGAACCAGGCATAGGCTCCCGGCGAACCAGTTCTCGTCCCCCGCCTTCTGTCAGCCGGTACCAGAAAAGCGCATCCTCCGAGGACAGGCACAAATATAACTGCTGATCCGATGCAATCTGGTAAAAAAAGTAATCCTGGCTTTCTTCTATGCAGATCTGGTCAATATCCCACATTTCCACCAATTTCCCTGACTGGAAGTCACACCAGGCAATGCTTTGCCTGGCAAAAACCTCGTTGCTCACCATACAGGCCACATACATATTTCCCTTATCATCCATCTGGCAGTCAGAAAGGCGGATCAGGCTTTTATCTTTCTCCAAAGGACAGGTCATAATCTTCTGGCTCTGATCCTCCTTGCGGATGCAAAACAGATAATACCGGCCGGAATCCACATCGATTCCGTACCAGTAATCCTGCGTCTCTCCTGCCTGCCGGACAGACTGAAGCAGATGGGTTCCCTGGCTTTTTGCATACCAGCCCGCTGCCAATAACGAGCAGGCGATACACAGGATGCACAAAAATTTAATCTTCTTCCAATAGGTATCCATATTGCTGCAAATCCTTTCCCAACAAGATCTTTCCTGTTTTCTGCATCTCATATCGGGCGGCCTCTAAAATCTCCTTCATGCCGATAACACATCCCTTGTCCGCTGCCAGAAAGGCGGCGTACACTGCTATATTTTTGATGCTTCCGCCGGACAACTCCAGCCTTTCTCCCAAAAAATCATAATCCATGTCCTGTCCCATGGGCGCTTTTTCAGGGATTGTCACCTTCCAGATCTGTGTTCTTGCTTCTTTGTCCGGAAACGGGAACTGGATAATGTATTTCATCCTCCGCATAAAGGCATCGTCAATATTTTTCAGATAATTGGTGGCCAGGATGGTCATGCCCTCATATTCTTCCAGGCGCTGAAGCAGGTAGGAGGTTTCTAAGTTGGCGTACCGGTCATTGGAACTTTTCACCTCCGTCCGGCGGCCAAACAGAGAATCTGCCTCATCGAAAAACAGGATGGCATTGCTGAGCTCCGCCTCATAAAACACGGACGCCAGATTCTTCTCCGTCTCTCCTACATACTTGCTTACCATCTGGGACAAGTCGATTTTATATAACTCCAAATCCAGTTCTTTGGAAAGAATCTGGGCAGCCATGGTTTTCCCGGTTCCCGGAGAGCCGGCAAATACCACGGTCACACCCTTTCCGTAGGCCACCGTCCGGCCAAAGCCCCACTCCTCATACACCTTATATTGATTCTCCATCTGGGAACAGATGTGGCGCATCAGACGCTTTTGGGAGTCAGGCAGAATCAGCTGGTTCCAGGTGTAACCGCTGTTGATTTTTGTGGCCCGCTCATAAAGCTGATGGCGGATCTGGGCAAAGCAGGACTCATAGAGAGACGCCTTTTCCTCCCCTAAAACCTGGCGGCTGTTTTGGTAATGCCTGGCCGCCTTTTTAATCTGGCCAGGAAGAAAGAGAAATTTGGCTGCCAGACGGTTCTGTTCTTTTGTCGGCAACCCGTATTTTTCCATGTAATAGCCCCAAATCTTCCTGCGTTCCTCATAGGAAGGGTTCTCCACATGGACAGGGATCCGGCAGATTTCACTGCCCTGTTTATTTTCAGGCTTTTCTGAGGACAAAACCAGGATGGGATCCGGACAGAATCTCATCTCCTCCCAGAATCGTTCTTCCATCTCCGGTTTCAGGCTTTCATAATGCTCCACGGCCAGAAGGCTGTCTGTGAGAACCGCCTCCCTCACCCCCCGGCGCAAAGCTTCCTGCAAATCCTTTCTCTCCTCTGCCACCCGGTCTGCCTCCAGAAGAAGGATCCTTTTTCCTGTCCCGGCCGCAAGCTGTCTTAAAAGTTCCTTTTTCCCGCATCCCATGGCGCCCCAGAGAAAGACCGCCCGCTGTTCTTTTACCGGCTTCCTAAGCCGGCTCTCCCTTTCCCTGTCCAGGCCGCACAGATGGCATGCATGGAGAAGCATTTCATAATATCTGCTTCTTGGAAGGCTTTCCCGCTGATCCTCCGGCGTAAATGTCCGGCTGACCCCTGCCAGGCCTTTGTCCGGGCACTGGCTTCCCAAAAGATATTCTGCGATTTTCGGATCCAAAACCAGTTCCCTGTCCCAAAAAGGTTCCCTATCCTGCCCCCATCCCGGCTCCATCATATAAAGGACAAAGGGGGAGCGCTCCCCCATCTCCTCACGCACCGTACTGCGCAGCAGCGGATTGAATCCCATCACATTGGCCGCCGTCTCAAGAGTCGGCCTGGTTTTCTTGGGGTTCCCGTTAAGCCAGGAAAAAAGCTTTTTGTAAATTCCTTCCATCTCCGGCAGCACAGCCAGATACAGGCAAAGTTCCTCTGCCACGCTTAAGCGGAAACAATGTTTTAAATTTCCCAGAAAAGACTGCTCCCTTCCCTTGGGACTGTTTATCTCATCGAGAATCTCCCGAAACTCTTGATCCTGCTCCATGTGGTATTCCGGCTCTGAAACGGACAGAAACTCTAACGCCCTTCTTCCGTCTAGTTCCCAGATGCCAATGCCCTTTGCCTTCCCCTTTTCTTCCTGCCCTAGCGCCCGCAGCCTCCGATCCGCCCACAGCTTTAAACGAACCAGAGATTCATAATTAGCGAGAAATTTCCTTTTGTCCATGTCTTTGACCTGTGCCTTTCTGCTACAGGGATTTTAAAAATGCTTCCCTTCCCTCCTGGCCTCCGTGGATGGCTTCCATCAACTTGGGAAAATAATGATCAAAGGTCACGATATTGGAATAGATACACTGGGCAATGGCCGGCTTTTCCTTTTCCTGGCCTGTAAAGTCCAGATAGGTCTTAAAATGTATTTCCCCGGTCTCGTAGTCCATCTCAAAATTCCCCACCTTCAGGCCGTAATTCATCCTGGTCAGCACCTCCCCTAAGTAGGGGATCTTTTCTTTCGGCACATTGACCGGACAGAGGGAGTAATAGCAGAAGCGTTTTTCCTCCTCCATAATCCTGCAGAATGTCTGCCAGGTTCCATGGCGGCTGTCTGCATCAATGCGGAACATTCCCTTCCATTCCTGAATGTTCCATCCCTCCTCCTGGGCAATCGTTTTTAGGTTTTCTGTTATGGTCATGGCTGTTTTCCTTTCTCTGAGACTAATCTCTGCTGGCAGCAAACTCCTCCTGGGCTTCCTGAATCGCATCCAGCTTTTTCTGAATCTGGTACTGCCGGATCCCACTGCAAATATCCTGAAATTCCGGCCGCCTCTCCCCAAGTTTTTCCACTGGCGTATCCAAAAAAGCGTCAATCTTGCCCTTTAGCAGCAAAAGGCGTCCTTTCTCCTCTAAAGCGGCATTTCTCCCTTCCTCTGCTTTTTGATAAGGAAGAAACTTCTTGACGTAATCTTCTTCCGCCTGTATTTTACGGGCGATTGACGTTTCGTTCATGGCGCTTAAATAAGCAGTGATCCCCATTTTGTTTTTCCCGAAAATACGGGTGTCCTACCCGGCTCCGGCTTTTGTGCCTGCAGTCTCCTCGTCCCGCTTCCGCTGTGCATCGATCTGGGCAAGCTGCTCCGGCGTCATGCGCTCAGCCCCGAATGCCTGTCTGTAGGCTCCTTCTGTATACAGATACGGCCTCATGGCAGCCTCTAAATCGTACCGGCTTTGCAGGGTTTCTAAAAGATTCGTGATAATCTGGCCGTGCTCTGTCCTGCCATTTGCCTGGGATGCTTCCTCCCAGCCGGTTATCCCCTGGCACCGTTTCCATATTTCTTTTATTGCCATCTCCCCTTTCCGGGCAGAGAGCCTTTCTTTTGCCTGGTCAGCCTCCTTTTCATCAAGACCTGGCAAATACTGTTTTAAATCCTCCCTGGCTCCCTGACAGTCTTTAGCCGCCGCTTTCCACGCTTTTGCTTTTTCTTCTGCTGCTTTTTCTTCGGATGTTTTTTTCTTTTTCGGTTTTCCTTCTGATTTTCCAGGAATCTCCTCCAAAAGCTTCTTAAAATATCCTTCATTCTGGCCAATAATTGTCTCCATCAGGCGGGATACATAGTTAAGGTAAACCTGCCGGTAGGATTTCCGGTATAAGTGCTTTGTCTCCTTGATTATGTCTTCAAAGCCCCCCAAAGGCTTGTCCTTCCTCCCTTCGGTTTCCCTGGCCATCCGGTCTGCCAGCTTATAGGTTCTCTCTGCCACATCCCGAGAAAGCTGGATATCCACATAGCTTTCCCCGGTTCCTATAAGGGCCTGGCTGCTTTGTTCCGTCAAAATCCGGATCCGCTCGCTTAAAAGGGTAAGATTCTGCTCATAAAGCTCTGCCAGCTTTCCCACCTGGCTGACCACTGCCTGGGCCGCCTCATTTCCTCCGGCCTCCCACAATGCGTTCTCATCCAGAAGGGCTGCCTCTGCCTTCCGTCTTTCTTCCTCCAGTCCCAACAGCTTGTGAAGGCTTTCCTCTGCCTGCGTATCGGTCAGCGCTGCGATTGCTTTGTCTGTGGAGGTGACCGGCCTGTCATCCAGGCTTCCGTCTGCCAGTTCCTTTCCTCCTATCCGAATGCTCTTTTTCACCTCCTCCAGATTCAGCTTCTGCCCGTCCCAGGACGCGCCTCCTGACAGTTCCATCTTTCCCAGTTCCCAAACCCCCAGTTCCTTCTGGCACAGGGTGCGCTCCTTAAAAAACAGCAGCTTCGCGCTTATGTAGCCTGTAAGCTTAAATTCCGCCAATGCAGACAGATTATAGGTGATTTTTCCTTCCTGCACCTTTATTTGGGCACCGGTATGGTGAATCTTCACCTCCAGTCCGGACATGCTTTTCATATCCAGCCCCAGCTTCGCGGCAATTCCGGCCTTTAAAGCAGCCAGCTTATCATCGCCCAAAACCAGGTTCAGCTTTGCCCCCACCCATGCGTTTGCATTGAGAAAGGCTTCTCCCTTAAGGCCATAAATACTCTCCGGCTCTTGTTTGCCTTCTCTTTTGACTGCCAGGCTTCCTCCCACTGACAGTCCGGCTCCGAAACCAATCCCGCCTCCAAGCGCCAGTCCGGGCAGAATCGGCACATGGGCTTCAATGCTTAAGATTTCCGGCGCATCACCGCCCCCTTCTGCTCCCATGCCTTCCGGGTAATCCCATTTTAAGTGCCCCTCCACCTGGTTCTCTCCAAAATCCACATCCAGCCCCAACGGTTCTGTGCCAATGGAAATCTTGGCCGGATGAAACTGGAAACCTTCATAGGTAAGTCCAGTTCCTTCCTTATAAGAAACCTTCCCCACCGTAATGCTGGCTTCCTTTAGAAAATCCAGCACATTACTCAGCGCCTCAATCCCTTCCGGGGATCCTCCTCCTGCAGAGAATTTTAAGTTGGAGGCAGAAACCTCCTTGTTATGAAAAGAAAAGGCGATTTCCTCTGATTCTCCGTGTATCAGGCCATCCTTAATGTCTAAGGACGCTCCCTGAATCTTCCCATCCTGAAGCCCTTCTTTCGCCACCAAAAAACCAGCCTTGTCTGCTGAAAGAAGAAGTACATGGGGGATTTCTCCCTTTACTCCTGCCGACAAGACGGCAGAGACAAAGTCCGGAGCCGACTGGCCTGCTTTCTCTCCCTGGACTTCCTGGTCTGAAGGTTCTTTGGTGATATCCACGGAAATCCCGGTCAGGCTGAAACCTGGAAACAGGGTTAAATCCTCGGATAATTCTCCATACAGCCGTTTAAACCCAAACCCATTTTCCCTGGTGTAAGAAAGTTCTTCCCCTAAGAGCCGGATATCCTTTTTCAGCACATGAATCGTTCCTTCTGCCGACTGGATAAACAGCCCGTCTGCATCGTATTTTCCGTCCGTCACTTCCCCGGACAGAGAGATATCTCCCACATGGAAGGCCAGATTCCCGCTGAACTGAAAACTCCCTTCCGCTTTCGAGTATAGGGCCTCCCTTATCTTTCCGTAAACCGTCTGATTGTCCATATCCAGTTCTGCATTCTGAATCTGAACATGGTGAATGACATTTTCTGAAACCGTAATCCTGGTCTCCTCTGCCAAAAGGCTGAATTTGCCATACTTTGCCTCCACCCCTGCCCAAAGGCTCACCGTGTAGGGAGACTTTGCCCCTTCTTCTCCCATCTCTCCCTCACTGGCCTGCCTGCTGATCTCAATGCCTGCCTTTACCAGCTTAAGCCCTGTTCCCACTTCCAAAGCCTGCCCACTCGACCCGGATAACCGCTCAAAATCAAACCCTTTTTCCACGGTCTCATATTGGATTTTGTCGCCCTCTACATGAAAGCCGTGGTTTTCTACGGTCAGGTCTCCGGTAAGCTTTCCGATGGATAAAATCTCATTTTCATAGGCCATGTCCTCCATTTGGGAATCAATCCCCAGCCCGCCGATAAAAAAGTTTCCGGCTGCTTTTGCATTTTGCAGGCTTACTGTCCCGGATTCGTACTGATAAGAAAAGTTTTCTGCATAAAACTCCCCCTTCTCTCCCTTGGGCATCTGAATTTTCAGTTCTGCCTCCTTCATGGACAAGGTTTTTTCCTGGCCTGAAAAGGAGATTTCTTTCATGTCCCCGGTTATCATCTCCTGCCGGATATTCAGATGGGCGTCTTTTATAAGCCCCTCATCCAATCCATCCTTTGAGACTTTGACCGATGCCTGTGCCTGTAATGCAAAATTGCCGGTCAGGGCTTCTGCGCCTCCTGACAGGGTAACGGCATAATCCGCTCCTCCTTTTTCCAGGCTGACGCCGATATGCTTTAACGTGAGAGCCGGGCCGATAGCCATGTCCCCCTTAACGGTTCCCGAAATCTTTCCAAAATCAAATCCCGTCTCTTTGGAATATGCGATGTCCGTGCCTTCTAAGGTCACTTCCTTGTCAGCAATGGGCATGGTTCCCTTTAAAAGACCGATGGTCAGCCCGCCTGCCTGGTTGTAAGCCACCTTGTCAAATGTGACAGGAAGGGTAGTGTCACCCACAGGGATTGTTCCTTTTCCATCCATATTTTTCCAGGACAGGCCAGAGCCGCCAAATTCATACTGAAGATCCTGGATCCTGGCATCCGCCTCCATAAGCTTGTTTCCAGGCAGTTTCAGATTCAGCTTTACCTCTGTTTCTTTTGCCTGCATCCTCTGTTGGTCTAAGGAAATATCGGACATGGATTGTTCAAACAGTTCGCCTACCGTTAAATGGGCAGTGCCTCCTGAAATATAGGGCGTCCATTTTGTCTGATCCCCTGCAACTTCCGGCGTATCCCCATCCTCCTCCTTAAACATCCAGCTTCCATCTTCCTCTGACGAGAGATCCAGGGACAGGAAAGAAGTGGTTACAGACAGGCCGCCTATGCTGATATCTTTCCTCCACTTATCTGTTTTCATCATGTGGAACTTGGGATTTTGAACGGTCAGCCCGCCGTCAAACAGGGAAAATTCCTTTATTTCTGCCGTAAATTCATCAAAAGAAAGGCCAAAACGGCTGATTCTCAGATTACCCAGGGCTGCTGATGTTTGCAGAGAAAAAAAGGAGCCTCCGTCAATTTGGATCCCTGCCTGTTCTGCCAGAAAGGTGTCGCTGAAATCAGAGTACTTCATGCCGGATGCATATAATTTGAGGACGCCAAGAAGAAGTTCTGCCTCCCCTCTCTGCATGACAGCCACGCCTCCGTCTGCCTTGGAGTCATAGGTCAGGGTGAAATCCGTGTTTTTCAGGCCATAGGCCAGACCTCCCGGCAGAAGAACAGACACATCCTGGCTTCTGTACTGCATCAGCCCTTCCTCAAATCCATATCCCTGATAGCCGTGCAGGCGGATATAGCCTTTGTAATCCATCCCATCCTCGGTCTGATCCCTGTCAATGGCATGAAGCGGCTCCCTGTCCGTTTCCCCGTCCAGGCTCCTGCCCGGCATTTCCATGTCTTGCCCATTCACTGCCGGAATAAAACGGCCTTCCAAAGCTTCCCCAGGCTCCGTGCGCTCTGACTGCCCTGAATCTTTTCCGGGTTCCATTCCTTCTGACTGCTCTAAACCTTTTCCGGGCTCCATTCCCTCTGACGATTCTAAACCTTTTCCGGGCTCCATTCCTTCTGACTGCTCCCAGTCCTTCCCCGATTCCATACCCTCCAAACGGTTTAAACTGTCCACGGACTGATCTGCCTGGGTTATCAATGCCGGATTGTCTTTAACTTCTCCTCCGGATTCCATCTTTTTGATTTCCTGAAACAGTTGGTTTCCCGTCTGCTTAAGCCTGGATCCATCAATATTCCCCTTCCCGCTCTCCTGTTTTCCTGAAGGAGCGCCTGACATGGTATGATGTTCAAATTTGCTGACCTTTTGGTAGGCATTGAATTTTCGGCCGAACCAGCCCTTTATCTTGCCCCATGTGGATATTTCATAAGGGTCTTTTACCCCTAACTGGCGGTATACATCTCCGATAAAGCCCCAGCCGTAAGCTTTTTTTAACAGCTCTGACTCATACTGGGTAATGTCCTCCGGCTTTTGATACAGGTATGCCAACAGTATGTCCACCGGCGGTTCTGCCTTTAAGTCCCTGTATTCTTTTATAACCGTCTCCTCACCGTACATTCTTACGGCTGCCATGATTTCTTCCCTGGCCATATCGCCCAGTTCCGTATATCTGACCGAAACCTTTTCTATCCTGTCCTTTTTCAGCACATATTTTCTTATTTCCCGTTCCTGTGCTCCTGCCATATACACCCCGCCTGTCCTGCCTTTTGGCTTTTGCTCTCAATGGTTTCCTGCTATTTTACCTGAATGTTGACGGTTCCCGGATTCTGAATGGCAATCATGCCTCCATAGGCACACGTCAGCTTACAGCTATTGTTTAACGCCGGCTTTCCGCCTACCAGTACAGTAGGAGACCCCGGCGCCCATGGCGCCGGAATGACCGGGATGCAGGGCATGGGGGTTAAAACGCCAAGTGCCGCTGCCGTGGCAGCCGCCACCGTAGGATTTGCCATGGAACTGCACATGCCAAAGGGCATAATGTTTACCATGGGCACATTGTCCATGATCGATGCCACTGCCATGGACGACATCACCCTGGCCGCCGGGAGCACATTCAAAACAGACGGCGCCATGCCGAATGAGCACTGAAGCGTGGCTCCTGCCAATACACACATTCCCATTGTCCCTTCCTCCTTTATCTATCTTTCATCCGTCTGTCAGGATCTTTGTTTCCTGGACTTTTGTTTTCCCTTTTTCCTCAAAAAAAACAAAACAAAGCTGCGCCTGTGCCGCCTCTTTGGGAAGCAGGAGCCGATAGCTTCCCTCCTTGTCAGCCTGTGTGGAAAACACGGGGCAGATGCAAACGTCTTCCTTTTTCAAGTCCCCGGAAAAAGGCTTTTCTATATGGCACAGCCCGGATGTTTCATCGATGTTCTGAACAACCGAAAATTCTGCCTCCCACCCATGCTTTTTGGCTGAGACGGCAGCGATTTGCCTTCCGGCAAGTTCTGTCTTTTCCCCGCAGAATACGGGAATCGCTGTCTTTTCTTCCCTGGCCGCATAATCCTTTAAAAGACGGATTTTTTGTCTGCTATCCACAAAAGCTGCCCGAACCTGTGCATATGGCTCTGTCCTGCCTTTCACATAGGGAAACCGGCAAAAACCAGGATAGGCGCTGTCAGGGGACAGCCACACCCGGTCTGTCTCCACACCCGGCTTCCCAAGCTTCTTTGCGATCTCTGCCCTTTCATAGACCGGACTCTCTATGGCCAGGGTAATCTGTGTGTCCCGGCAGCCGGTCAGCACATAGTAGCCTCCCTCCTTGTACGTAATCCTTCCTCCTTCCGGAAGGAAAAACCGGACATTTCCCGGCTGAACCGGTCTTCCGGTCAGGATATCATAAAGGGTAAAAACTGCCTGCACCTGTATGGTATATCTGCTTCTTATCATTCTGACCTCTTTCCTGGCACAAAGTCCCATAACCTGAATCGGTTCTTAACCGTTCCTTAGAGCGTGTCTGAAAATTCATTCCCGCCATATGCACGCCCCACTTTGTGGGAGATTTGGCTCTCATTCGGTCAACGTAGCCCACTACGCCTCCCTCATTCGGGCCAAATCTCCCACAAATTGTGACGCACATCTGACGGAAAGCAATTT
>JAAWEL010000052.1 GCA_022794255.1 Lachnospiraceae bacterium | reverse complement strand
TGAAAAACATAAAAGATAGGTAGAAATTATGCTTGAGCAGAGAAAAAGAAAGTGTCTGTAAGTGTTCATAAATAGGCAAAAATGGTTTTTCATAACACACTTGTAGCACACAAATAGTCTGTAAAGCCTTATTTTATACGATTTGAAGTTCAGCAAGCGTAAATTTTATCAAAATGGCTCAAAAAGCCCGGAAAATCTCAATTTTCCAGGCTTTTGCTTTTGATAGGGTTTGATGGAGTTTGACGCTAAAAAGCCATTTTTCACCAAATTTATAGTGGCTCCCAAGGAGGATAATATTCCGTTGGCGTATTCCGGGGTGATCTCGCCGGGGATAAAGGATTGGCGGACATTGTTTGCCTATTTCCCAATAGGTAATTACCATAGTGGAATTTATCACCACACTTAAACGGTGTTGTGCGGAAACAATCGAATTGCGGATAGTATGATAGGTCTGTTCCGCATTTTGGTTGATTTGCAAATGATGATTCAATTTTGCTCCCTCCTTGCCTATGAACGATCATACCACGAAGCCGCAAAAAAAATAAATGACCCAAATATCTTGCTGTCTTTTTCGCAAAAGCTTTGCTTGTTCTCATTGGAGATCGTCAAAAGCTAACAGTAATGGAACCATACCAATTTGCCAGACGGTGTCTGGCATTTTTCATAGACCAGATAGAACGCTCTCATATTTTGAAGATTGGAGCGAGAAAAGCCTTTTCTAAACTCCCTTGTCAGTTCTTTGGAAAGTTCTTTTAATGTCTGCCTTCCATACTCTGTGCGAAGCTGGCTTTTCTGCTCATACGCCACAATAATCTGGCCAATCTGCCAGTAGGTTGTCAGTTTCCCTTATATTCAATGCGTGCGATCTCAATCACAAGCTGATTAATTAAATCTGATACATTGATTGGAAGTGCCATAATAATCTCCTAACTGATGGGGAACATCCTCCATTAACTTACCTCATTATTGTATCAGATATTCTGGCAAATAAAGAGATACGAAAAAGTTCAAATCGGTTTCAACAATCAGACTGAATGATGCAGCAATTAGGGCTGGTATGTGGCCAAAATGTCAGGTCTGCACTCGATGTTTTAACCGTTTGTTGGTTAAGAGGTATCAAGTATCCAGTAGTATAACTTTTATAAAATCACTCGATTTGGGGAGTAATTTCCAAGACGCAGAAAGAAGAGAAAATCAATGGGAAATTTGTACGGCTATATTCGTGTCAGTGCCAGAGAACAAAATGAGGACAGACGGTTTCTTGTTTTGAAAGAATTGTCTATTCCAGAAAAAATTGTTTGTTGATAAACAATCCGGCAAGGATTTTGAACGCCCGCAGTACTGCAAAATGGTGCGGAAACTGAAAAAGGACGATTTACTCTATATCAAGAGCATTGACCGTCTGGAAAGAAACTATTCTGAAATTTTGGAGCAATGGCGGATTCTGACAAAGGAAAATGGAATTGATATTGTGTTGCAGGTGTTGTCCTTCATGGCGAAAAACGAGCGTACCAATATCCGGCAGCGTCAAGCAGAAGGGATTGCTGCTGCAAAGGCAAGAGGAATCAAGTTTGGCAGACCGCCGTTACCTTTGTCAGAGAACTTTTATGAAGTACACAGAGATCAGACAGCAAAAAATGACGCTTAAAGAAGCGGAAAATGCTTGAGCGTTGCTGATGAATGAGAAACTAAAAAAGCTGGAGCATGAAAAGTATGTTACGGAAAAGTATCGGTCTTTTTTCTTATTCAGCTGGCTGATGGTTTTGGAATCAGCTATGACAATAGCCGGAAGCGAAGTATTTGCCCTTATGTTCGTGAGCCGACTGCCGAACAGAAATACCAAAAAGAAGATGAGGAACTCAAAAAAGCAGCATAATCTTTCAACTTTTTTGTCTAAAGTATTGACGTAAGTCCAAACTCTATGATAAAGAGCTGTTATAACGACAAGGGGAAGGCGTTTGACTTTCTTGATCTTTTTAGTTACAATATTTTCAGAAACCAAGAAATTCATTTTGCATAGAATGACGGGGAAGTGTTGACTATGCCTGCAGGAGTATTTGTAAGTGTATTTCCCTCTTGATTTCGGGATAAGCAGGTGTAGATCAGACCGGTTGTTGAAACTTTGCTGTCTGACGCAGAAGCTGTAGTAAAGAGAAAGGGTGACTTTGGAATCTATGAACACAAATAACTATGATGTCATTATTATTGGCGCCGGTCCTTCGGGAATCTTCTGCGCTTACGAGCTGATTGAAAAGCGACCAGATTTGAAGATTCTGATGATTGAAAAGGGGCGTCCCATTGAGAAGCGAGTTTGCCCGAAGCGGACGACTAAAACCTGTGTGGGATGCCAGCCCTGTTCGATTACAACAGGCTTTGCCGGTGCGGGGGCATTTTCGGATGGCAAGCTCTCTTTGTCTCCGGATGTGGGAGGCAATCTGCCGGAGATTCTGGGATATGACAGAACGTTAAAGCTGATTCAGGAGTCGGATAGCATTTATTTAAAGTTTGGTGCAGATACGAATGTGTATGGTGTTGACCGGCAAAAGGAGATTGAGGAGATACGGCGCAAGGCAATTGAGGCGAATTTAAAGCTGATTGAGTGTCCGATTCGCCATCTGGGCACAGAGGAAGGGTATAAGATCTATACCCGGCTTCAGAAACATCTTCTGGCACAGGGAGTTCATATTGCGTTCAATACTATGGTTCGGGATATTCAGATTGAGGATAATCGGGTGCGGGGAGTTATGACGGATAGAGGGGAGTGCTTTTATGCCTCTGAGGTGGTTGCTGCTATCGGAAGAGAGGGCTCAGACTGGTTCAGCCACATCTGCGATAGCCATGGGATTGAGACGCAGGTCGGAACAGTGGATATCGGAGTGCGGGTCGAGGTGCGGGATGAGGTGATGCGGTTTCTCAATGAGAATCTGTATGAAGCGAAGCTTATTTATTACACGCCTACATTTGATGATAAGGTGCGTACCTTCTGTACCAATCCTTCCGGTGAGGTGGCTACGGAATATTATGAGAACGGATTGGCCGTGGTCAATGGACATGCATATAAGTCAAAGGAGTATAAAACCAATAATACCAATTTTGCACTGTTGGTCTCGAAGAATTTTACAAAACCTTTTAAGACGCCGATTGAATATGGAAAGTACATTGCCAGGCTCAGCAATATGCTTTGTGACGGGAAAATCCTGGTGCAGACTTTTGGGGATTTTCAGAGGGGACGCCGGACAACAGAAGAGCGTCTCTGCCGCAACAATCTGATTCCTACGCTAAAAGATGCAGTTCCGGGAGATCTGTCTCTGGTTTTTCCCCACCGGATTATGGTTGATATTCAGGAGATGCTGCTGGCGCTTAATAAGGTTACTCCTGGCATTGCCAGTGATGAGACCTTGCTTTACGGCGTGGAGGTAAAGTTCTATTCCAATAAGGTGGTGGTGAATCTGGATTTTGAGACCAGCATTGAGGGGCTGCGGGCTGTGGGGGACGGGGCTTCTGTCACCAGAGGCTTGCAGCAGGCATCAGCCAATGGGCTTAGTGTGGCTCGGAGTATTTTGGAAAAGATGGATCGGTACATTTGTCATGAAGGATAAAGAGCTTTTTTCTGCATCCCCCTCGGTTCGCTCCAATCGTATCTTGTACACCCCGTCAGCTTTTGCCCGAGCTTCCCTTCTCTACCTTCAGGAGGTGGGGACTTTACAGGCCGTCCGGCCTCACACAAACAGACGGAGCAATCTGCATTCCTATCTCTGCTTTGTGGTTTTATCTGGTGCCGGGAAGCTGGTCTATGAGGGGCAGCAGTATGAGCTGAGGGCCGGGGACTGTGTGTTTATTGAATGTCAGAGGATGTATTCCCACAGCACAGAGGAAAATCTCTGGGAGCTTATGTGGTGCCATTTTAACGGCCCTTCTCTTCCGGCGATCTATGAAAAATACCGAAAGAGAGGGGGACGGCCAGTGTTTCGGACAACCGATTCTGCTGGGATGGAATCCTTAGAGCCGGTAACGGGGATCCTGTCGGAGCTTTTTTCTCTGGCAGGATCCTCGGATTATATTCGGGATATGCGGATAAATGAGAAGCTCAGTGCCCTGCTCTCTGTTTTGATGGATCATTCCTGGCATCCGGAGGAGCAGCGTTTGTCCAGAAAGCGCATGGAATTGTACCAGGTGAAGGAATATCTGGACAGCCATTTTTTAGACAAGATTGTGTTGGAGGATCTAGCCCGGCTGTTTTTTGTGGATAAATTCTATCTGTCCCGGATATTTAAAGAGGCATATGGCGTCACGATTATGACGTATGTGGAACAGAAACGGATTACAAAGGCAAAGAGCCTTCTTCGCTTTACGGATATGACCATGGACGAGATCGCAGGTCAGGTGGGGATGGGGAATGGCAATTATTTCAGTCGGCGGTTCAAGAAGATAGAGGGAATGTCGCCGGGGCATTACCGAAAACTGTGGTGAAAAGCGATGGCCGGTTGGAGACTGGTGTGAAAAACCAATATTGTGCTAATTTTAACTCTGATATGGTATTTAAAAATCGTGAAATATAGGTACAATTTACTTGTATTGTGAAAGGTTCAGAAATTCAGTAACCATGGAAAGACGAGGAATTGACCTATGAAAAAAGCATTGATTACAGGGATTACGGGGCAGGACGGCTCTTATCTGGCAGAGCTTTTGCTGGAAAAGGGATATGAGGTTCATGGTGTTATCCGCCGTGCTTCTGTGTCCAATACAGCCCGTATTGATCATTTAATGGGACAGATCACACTCCATGAAGGGGATCTGTCCGATTCTTCTTCTCTGATCCGCATTATCCACATTGTAGAGCCGGACGAGATCTATAATCTGGCGGCTCAGTCTCATGTTCAGGTGTCCTTTGATGCGCCGGAGTATTCCGGGGATGTGGACGCTTTGGGAGTGCTCCGGATTCTGGAGGCATGTCGGATTTTGGGACTGACGAAGAAAACCAGGATTTATCAGGCATCAACCTCAGAGCTCTACGGAAAGGTGGAGGAGACACCCCAGCGGGAGACCACGCCCTTCCATCCCTACAGCCCGTATGCGGTTGCCAAGCAATACGGTTTTTGGATTACCAAAGAATACCGGGAGGCTTATGGGATGTTTGCGGTTAATGGGATTCTTTTTAACCATGAGTCGGAGCGGCGGGGGGAGAATTTTGTCACCCGCAAGATCACCCTGGCAGCAGGAAGGATTGCAGAAGGGCTGCAGGATCATCTGGAACTGGGCAATCTGGATTCTCTGCGGGACTGGGGTTACGCAAAGGATTATGTGGAGTGTATGTGGCTGATGCTCCAGCAGGAAAGACCGGAGGACTTTGTGATCGCCAGCGGAGAGCAGCATACGGTTCGTGATTTTACAGAGAAGGCATTTGCTTCCAATGGGATTACCCTGCGCTGGGAGGGAAACGGCATGGATGAGAAGGGCTATGATGCAGAAAATGGTCGGTTGCTTGTATGTGTCAATCCTCAGTGGTTCCGTCCAACGGATGTGGACAATCTCTGGGGGGATCCTACCAAGGCAAAGCAGATTCTGGGGTGGAATCCCCAAAAGACCAGCTACGCTCAGTTGGTGGAAATCATGGCCAGCCATGACCGCCATCTTGCCAGACGGGAAAAGGCTGTGGGAGGGAATGTGTGATGATGGAAAAAAACGCAAAAATCTATGTGGCTGGCCATCGGGGGATGGTGGGCTCTGCGATCATCCGGGAATTGGAACGTCAGGGCTATAGGAATATCATTACCCGCACCCATCAGGAGCTGAATCTTTGCCGGCAGGAGGATGTGGAGCGTTTCTTTGCTCAGGAACGGCCGGAGTATGTGTTTCTTGCCGCAGCAAAAGTGGGGGGGATTGTGGCAAATGAAAATGCACTGGCAGATTTTATGTACGACAATATGATTCTGGAGATGAATGTGATCCATTCCGCGTGGATGAATGGCTGTAAAAAGCTGGAGTTTCTAGGTTCCTCCTGTATTTACCCCCGCATGGCTCCCCAGCCTATGAAGGAGAGCTGTCTCTTGACATCTGAGCTGGAAAAGACCAATGAGGCCTATGCTCTGGCCAAAATCTCTGGTCTTAAATACTGCGAGTATCTCAACAAACAGTATGGCACAGATTATATTTCAGTAATGCCCACCAATCTTTATGGGCCCAATGATAATTATCACCCGCTCCACAGCCATGTCTTACCAGCTTTGATCCGCCGTTTCCACGAGGCAAAGATGGAGGGGCTTAAGGAGGTCATCTGCTGGGGCGATGGCTCTCCGCTTAGGGAATTTCTCTATGTGGATGACCTGGCCAATCTCTGTGTATATTTGATGAATTACTACAGCGGTGATGAGACGGTAAATGCGGGCACGGGCAAGGAGCTTACGATCAAGGAACTGACAAGGCTGGTTGCAGCGGTGATCGGATATGAGGGTGAGATCCGGTGGGATACCTCCAAACCCAATGGGACGCCCCGGAAGCTTTTGGATGTATCAAAGGCTACGGCTTTGGGCTGGATCTATAAGACAGAGCTGGAGGAAGGGATCCGTTTATCCTATGAAGATTTTTTGAACAACCCGGTGCGGGCGGAGCGATAAAGGGACAACGGAGGAAAAAGATGAACATAATATTATTATCCGGAGGTTCCGGACAGAGACTGTGGCCTCTGTCCAATGATGTCCGTTCCAAGCAGTTTATCCGTATTTTTCGCACAGAGAAGGGGGAGCTGGAGTCCATGGTACAGCGGGTGTACCGCCAGATCCGGACTGTGGACCCGGAGGCAAAGGTGACGATTGCCACCTCCAAATCCCAGGTATCAGCCATTCACAATCAGCTGGGAAGTGATGTGGGGATCTGTGTGGAGCCATGCAGAAGAGACACATTCCCGGCGGTGGCCCTTGCCGTTGCTTATCTGCGGGATGTGCGGGGGGTGAGGGAGAGTGAACCAGTTGTGGTTTGTCCGGTGGATCCCTATGTGGAGGAGGATTACTTTCAGGCTCTCAAAAGTCTGGGAGAGCGGGCTGCACTTAGCGAGGCCAACCTGGTTTTGATGGGGATTGAACCTACCTATCCCAGTGCAAAGTACGGGTATATCATTCCGAAGGACAAGAAAAATATTAGCAAGGTGTCCATGTTTAAGGAAAAGCCGACTGAAGCGGCTGCCGCGGATTATATTGCCCAGGGGGCGCTGTGGAATGGGGGCGTGTTTGCTTTTCGTCTGGGGTATGTCATGGAGAGAGTCCGTCAGATAACCGGTTTTGCGGATTATGACGGGCTTTTAGAGGGATATCACTCGTTAGAAAAGATCAGCTTTGACTATGGGGTGGTGGAGCATGAGCCCAATATTGAGGTTATGGGATTTTCTGGCATGTGGAAGGATCTTGGCACGTGGAATACCCTGACGGAAGCCATGGATGGGCCAAATATCGGCAAAGCAGTGTTCAATGAGAAATGTGAAAATGTACATGTGATCAATGAGCTGGATGTTCCGGTGCTCTGTATGGGCCTGAAAAACATGGTAGTCTCGGCAAGTCCGGAGGGAATTTTGGTCTCGGACAAGGAACAGTCCAGCTACATCAAGCCTTTTGTCAGCGAATTTGACCATAAGGTTATGTATGCGGAAAAGTCCTGGGGGAGCTTCCGGGTGCTGGATGTGGGGAAGTCCAGCATGACGATCAAAGTGACTTTAAATCCGGGACATAGGATGAACTATCACAGCCACCAGTACCGGGACGAGGTATGGACGGTTGTCTGCGGAGAAGGGCGTACAATTATTGACGGGACAGAAAAACAGGTGGCGGCAGGGGATGTGGTGACAATGGCAGCCGGCACATGGCACATGGTTATTGCAGACACAGAGCTTCAGATGATTGAGGTGCAGTTAGGGAAGGATATCAGTGTCTACGATAAGCAGAAGCATGAACCGATTTTCTGCTGACAGACTGACGGTAGCCCATGTATTCATTATATCAATGGATGGTTAAAGTTGGTTTTAGAAGAGAAATGGAATAAATAAGATTTTTTGGCATATACTTCTACCAATGGGACAGTTTACCACCAAACAGGATTCCAAGGAAGGAGTGTAATTATGGCAAGACGAGCGAGAAGAACGCCGTTGGAAAAATACCAGGAGGAGCTTTCGGAGGTGCAGGCCAGCATCCGGCAGTATGAGGATTGTCTGGATACTTTGCGAGCAAAGGAAAGTGAGCTTCAGGAACAGATTCTGATGGAAAAGTTTAAAGAGGTTAATGAGCTTTTAGAGGGGCAGAATATGTCCCTGGATGATTTAAAGGAAATGCTGATATCGGAGGACAAAAACGCACAGATTGCATAAATTTGAGATAATTTTATTGAATTACCGAGATAAAATCGGTATAATGGTTGCCAGAGGATAGCAGCCTTGTATATTCCGGGCTGTTATACAGTTTAAAGATCATGAGGAGGAATTGTGATGAAAAAAGTACTGGCAACTACCAATGCACCGGCAGCTATAGGACCTTATTCTCAGGCAATCCGGGCGGACAAGTTTGTGTTTGTGTCCGGACAGCTTCCCATTGACCCGGATACCGGGGAATTTGCGGGAGAAGATATTGCTTCGCAGACCCGCCAGTCTCTGACTAATATTAAGAATATTCTGGCCTGTGAGGGGCTGAGTATGGCGGATGTGGTGAAAACCACAGTGCTTTTGAAGAACATTGAGGATTTCGGTCCTATGAATGAGGTTTATGCTACGTTTTTTCAGAAGGATTGTCCGGCACGGGCGGCATACCAGGTTGCGGCAGTTCCCAAAGGCGCATTAGTGGAGATTGAGGCCATTGCCTATGCAGGATAGCAGGCAGGTGCAAAATAGCAGATAGTAGGATCTGAGGCATAAAGACGGTCGTCTTTATGCCTCTGCTTTTGCTTTTTTGTGGAGCGTGTTAGTTCCCTTGTAGATCAGTAACGATTTGGACAGGCATTTTTTGCGGATTTTGGCCTGTTGCAGGAAGGCGCCAAAACGCTAACGCATGTGGATTGAGATGGCAAAGCATAGGGGGAATTGCCCCTTGCCTTTTTTTCAGAACCCATGCTATACTTAAAACAATGATTTGATGGACGTGCCAGATAAGGCTGGCTGGAAAGGAACAATTTACATATGGCGGTTTATGATACCTTAAATGAAAAACAGCAGGAGGCTGTTCTGCACACAGAGGGGCCTCTTTTAATCCTGGCAGGAGCTGGCTCTGGAAAAACCCGGGTATTGACCCATCGGATTGCCTATTTGATTGAGGAGAAAGGAGTAAATCCGTGGAATATTCTTGCCATCACTTTTACCAATAAAGCGGCAGGAGAGATGCGGAACAGGGTGGATTATCTGGTGGAATCTGGTGGAGGAAGTGTATGGGTCAGTACGTTTCACTCCTTGTGTGTAAGGATTCTCAGACGCTTTATCGAATATCTGGGGTATGAAAACAATTTTACGATTTATGACAGTGATGACCAGAAAACTTTGATGAAGCAGGTCATAAAGAGATTGGATCTGGATCCAAAGCAATATCGGGAACGGGCCATGATGACGGTTATTTCCAATGCCAAGAATGAGCTGATCGGGGTGGAGGAATTCAGGAAAAACGCTCAGGGAGACTGGCATTTAAGGAAATATGCAGATATATATGAGGCGTATCAAACAGAGTTGAAAAAGAATAATGCCCTGGATTTTGATGATTTGATTTTCAAAACGGTTGATTTATTCCGGGTTAATCAGGAAGTGCTAGATTATTACCGGGAACGTTTTCTCTATATTTTGGTTGATGAATATCAGGATACTAATACAGCGCAGTTTGAATTGATCTCTCTGCTGGCGGGGAAGTATGGGAATCTCTGTGTAGTGGGAGATGATGACCAGTCGATTTATAAATTCCGGGGGGCAGATATTGGGAATATACTGAACTTTGAGGAAACATTTCCAGGGACAAAGGTGATCAAGCTGGAACAAAATTATCGTTCCACAGGTCATATTTTGGATGCCGCCAATGCAGTGATACGCAATAACCGGGGACGTAAAGAAAAGACACTTTGGACAGCCAATGAGGAGGGGGAGCCGGTTACATTCCAGCAGTATGATCAGGCTTATGAGGAGGCGGAAGGGATCGCTCGCCAGATTCTTTTCCAGAGACGTTCCTACAAGGATTTTGCAGTGCTATACCGGACAAACGCCCAGTCCCGGCTTTTGGAGGAAAAGTGCCTTGCCTATAACATTCCGTATCGATTGGTAGGAGGGGTGAATTTTTATCAGCGGAAGGAGATTAAGGATATTCTGTGTTACATGAAAACCATTGCCAATGGACGGGATGATCTGGCAGTACAGAGAATCATCAATGTGCCAAAGCGTGGGATCGGTGCTGCATCCATTGGCAAAATCGTGGGATGGGCGGGGGAGCAGGGTCTGAGCTTTTATGAGGGCTGTGTTCAGGCAGCATCTGTGCCGGGAATGGGAAAGGCAGCAGGGAAAATTCAGGGTTTTGTGAGCCAGATTGAAGCGTTCCGCAGGCGGATTCAGGGTTGGGAGATCGCTTATGTGACAGGTGGTGGAAGTGAGGGGGAAGCAGGAGACTTGGGGGGATCGAAAGGAAGTCCGACAGAGGATAGTTATGTACAGCAGAGGGAAAAATGGCCGGATATCGATTATGGGATCCCGGAGCTGATTAAGGATATTTTGGAAACAACAGGGTATCGTCAGGAACTGGAGGCCGAAGGAGAGGAGGATGCGAACGCTCGTCTGGAAAATATCGATGAGCTGATCAGCAAGGCGGTTAGCTACTGTGAAGAGAATGAAAGCCCCAGCCTGGACGGATTTTTGGAGGAGGTTGCACTGGTGGCAGACGTTGACCGGATGGATGATTCGGAGGATCGGGTTACTCTGATGACTCTTCACAGCGCGAAAGGGCTGGAATTCCCTGTAGTCTTTTTAAGTGGTATGGAAGATGGTTTGTTCCCCAGCTCTATGACCATTATGTCGGATGATCCCACGGACTTAGAGGAAGAGAGAAGGCTTTGCTATGTGGGAATTACCCGGGCCCGGCAGCGTTTGGTGATGACAGGGGCGCGGGTGCGCATGACTAAGGGAGAAGCCCGATATTCCCGGGTAAGCCGGTTTGTGGAGGAGATCCCGGAACAATTGCTTTGTACTGCAAAACCGGAAGGGTGGACAGATCGGAAAACCGATAAGGATTTTGCCCGGAATGAGGATCTGCCTTGGAATCAGAATCAGAAAAAGCTTGGGGTCAGCATGTTTGGGATGAAATCCAATTCCTATGCTTCCCCCAGTACCGGATACAGAGAAAAAGGGTTTGACGGGAAAACTGCTTTAGGAGGAGATACCAGACCTTCAAAAAGTCCTGGGTTTGGAAAAACATTTACGGTGGAAAAGCCATCCTCTCTGGATTATGAAGCTGGCAGCCGGGTCCGTCATAAGAAATTTGGTGATGGGACAGTACGGTCAGTGGTTGACCGGGTTAAGGATTTTGAGGTTACAGTGGATTTTGATCAGTGCGGGATCAAAAAAATGTTTGCTTCTTTTGCCCAATTGCAAAGATTGTGATAAATTTTGATTTTTTGAATAAAATAGGATAGTAAAAAAGGAAAAGAGATGGTATAATCTAAATAATGCACATGAAAAATGTGTCATGATGACAGAAAGGACGTGAGTGAGATGGGAAAGTTTGATACAATGAGCAAGGATGCACTGACCCGCGTGGAAGAGATTATCAATTCTACAAAGTTGAATGATTTCCTTCACAGAAAAGAGGAAGAGGAGAAAAAGAAAAATTGCATTCTTTGGGTGCTGGCCATTATCGGTGCTGTTGCAGCGATTGCAGCGATTGCATATGGTGTGTACCGTTTCTTTACCCCGGATTATCTGGAAGATTTCGAGGATGATTTTGATGACGATTTCGATGACGACTTCTTCGAGGATGAGGAGGATACTGCCGCTACCGAGGCTAAGGAAGAGGAATAAAGAATCGGAGAGCCAACGAAATAAAAAGAAAGGCGTGTCTCATATGACTGGGGCACGCTTTGTTTTATTGCGGGAAAGGGGGAGGGGAGAAGGTTTGGAGATTTCCCCTGCTTTCAGCATAAGAAATAAGCATAATAGAAAGAGAGTGAGGAATGGCAGGATGAAAAAAGGAGAGATCAGGGAAGGAATCGTGGAAGAGATAGATTTTCCCAACAAAGGGATTCTACAAATAGATGGGGAGAAAGTAATTGTAAAAAATGCCCTTCCCGGGCAGAAAATCCGGTTTGTTGTCAATAAAAAAAGAGGAGGACGAGCGGAGGGACGGCTGCTGGAAGTGTTAGAGCCATCTGATTTAGAGAATACGACAACCAGCTGTCCTCATTTTGGCGCCTGTGGAGGCTGCCTCTATCAAAGCCTGCCTTATGAGGAGCAACTTGCGATAAAGGCACGACAGGTAGATGATCTGATTCGGCCGGTTTGCGGTGACTGGGGCTTTGAGGGAATCAAGGGAAGCCCTGCTCATAGCGGATACCGGAACAAAATGGAATTTTCTTTTGGGGATGAATATAAGAATGGTCCGCTGGCTTTGGGAATGCATCGAAGAGGGAGTTTTTATGATATTATAACCACCCAGGAATGTCAGATCGTGCATCTGGACTTTTGCCGGATTCTGGGGGCAACCCTGGATTATTTTGCAGCCAGAAATGTGTCCTATTACAAAAAGCTGCAGCATGTGGGATATCTGCGTCATCTTTTAGTGCGGCGAGCGGTAAAGACAGGAGAGATTTTGGTGGCACTGGTGACAACCTCTCAGACAGACGAATGGCAGAGTCGACCTTCACAGGGAACAGAAATACCATTTGCAGGGGACGAAAAAGAGCTGCTGGCAGGGTGGCAAAGAGCTTTGGAATCCTTAAATCTGGAAGGAATCTTTGCGGGAATCCTTCATATCAGGAACGATAGTCTGGCTGACGTGGTTCAAAGTGACAGCACAAAGATACTGACAGGAAGAGATTATTTTTATGAAGAGCTTTTGGGATTGAAATTCAGAATCACCCCGTTCTCCTTTTTCCAGACAAATTCCCTGGGAGCGGAAGTATTGTACCAGACGGTCCGGGAATATATAGGAGAGAGAAGGACCAGGGTGGTGTTTGACTTATATAGCGGGACTGGCACGATTGCTCAGCTTCTGTCCCCGGTGGCGGATCAGGTAGTGGGGGTGGAGATTGTGGGGGAGGCAGTGGAGGCGGCCAGGGAAAATGCCCGGCTCAATGGTTTGGATAATTGCCGGTTTCTTGCAGGGGATGTATTAAAGGTGGTTGGAGAGCTTGAGGAGAAACCAGATTTGATTGTCCTTGACCCGCCCCGGGATGGGATCCATCCAAAGGCATTAAAGAAGATTATCGATTTTGAGGTGGAGCGTATGGTATATGTGTCATGCAAGCCAACCAGTCTGTCCAGAGATCTCCAGGTCCTTTTGGAAAATGGGTATCAGGTGGATAGGGGATGCTGTGTGGACATGTTCCCGGCAACGGCTGGGATAGAGACCGTGTGCCATTTGAGAAAACGTCCATGATTTTTGTGTAATGCGGGAGATGAGTAAATATTCATATGTAAATCGAGACTATAAAACCAAGAGTGACAACCCTTTACGGATATGTCACTCTTTTTAAAGACGGCAGAACGGTTTTCAATTCTGTTAATACTATAGGTTATTCGATGGAAAACTAATCATCCTCTTTCTTACTTGTTTTTTCAGGAGCTTTTAAAAAGCCTTTTTGGGAAGTATCTGTTCCTGCCATTTTTTCAACCTTTTTTCTATAGAAAAATCTTGTAAAAAAGAAGAGGACGCCGACTATCACTGCAAGCATTACCAAAGCAGGAAGATGGGATAAAAACCAGACAAGGAAGTCAGTGATACTGCGGATGACATTATTTAAGTTGCGGATAAAGCCTTTTTGAATACGTGTTCCTACAGAATCAGGAACTGTGGGAGTAAATACACCAACCTCCTGAATTCTGATATGTACAGTGCTGTAGTCTACTTGATTATCATAAATCCGCAGCTGGGATTCAAAACCTTCCAATTCATAGCGGATTTCTGAAAGCCGTTCTTCCAAGGCAATGACTGCTTCCAAAGTGTCAGCCTTTTCCAGCAATGCCCACAAGCGTTCCTGCTCAATAGTCAGAGATTTTTTGCGGCTTTCTATGTCCGAATATTGTAACGTGACATCCTGAACATTTTCCGAGCGGTTGATGATATTGCTTTGTTGGGCCATCTGAGAGAGAAAACCATTCAGACCAGCGGAAGGGATACGCACGATCAAAAAGGCGTAGCGATGCTGGTCGGGAGATGCGGATATACTTGTGCCGCTGATATCGGACTGTTCGATATAACCATTACCAGTGGAAACGGCACTCTGAATGGTTGATAGCAAATTGTCAAAGTCTGTGGTTTCTACATCCAGGCTGACAGTGCGGATCAATTTCCGATTGACGGTGGAGGGAGAGGGTTGGGCGGGAGCCGACACCATAGCTGTGTCAAGGCCCATTTCTTCCGTGACCGCATAATCACCTTCGTAATATCCATTATCCAGCCCATCTTCCTGATAAGAAGCAGCAGTTTCTTCTGCTGCATAAAATTCAGGAGCTATGGCGACAGGAGCTACATCATAGGCAGCGGCTGTTGTCTCTGCCATGGCAGACTTAGATCCGCCTTTGCCGCAGGCAGCAGTGAGACAGGCCACTAAAATGACAGAGAGAACCAGATAACATGGTCTGTTGAATTTTTCTTTCATATGAACCTCCCTTTTGTTTAAGTATATTCTTTGGTTTCTTAGCATGGGGCTTTGCAGATGCACTGAGCATTGAATAATAACCAGCTGCTTTTTGTTTCTATAAAAGATACGGATCAGCAAAGAAGATTTATGGTGAAAAACAGAAAAAATCCATAGATTTTCTTGATAATTTTTTTCGGATATAATTTTCGGAATATCTTGTATATCCCCTGCAAATTATGTATAATGTTTTTTGTTTTTAAGATACCCTCAGTGGACAAACGTAAATGGGCATTCAGCCATATGGATTTGCGGAGAATGGCTGGATTTGGAATACAGTCAGGAGGAGTTTGGTGAGCAGAGAGAAGATCATTGTCATTGACTTTGGCGGCCAATACAATCAGCTTGTGGCACGCCGTGTTCGGGAGTGTAATGTATATTGTGAAATCTATTCCTACAAGACAGAATTAGAGAAGATTCGAGAGATAAATCCTAAGGGAATCATTCTTACAGGGGGGCCAAACAGCTGTTATGAAGAAGGCGCTGCTGCTTGTGACTGCTCTTTGTTTGAGATGGGCATACCAGTGCTGGGGCTTTGCTATGGCGCACAGTTGATGATGCATGTGTTAGGCGGCCATGTCTGCAAGGCACCGGTTCGTGAATATGGCAGGATTGAGGTGGCGGTGGATTCGTCCAGTCCTCTTTTTGGAAATGTGGAGGAGAACACAATCTGCTGGATGAGCCATAATGATTACATTGAACAGGCAGCGCCAGGTTTTGAAATTATTGCTCATACATCTGACTGTCCGGTGGCAGCAGTTCAGTGGAAGGAAAGGCAGCTGTACGGGATTCAATTTCACCCAGAGGTTTTGCACACAATCGAGGGAACGAAGATGCTCTCCAACTTTGTCTATCAGGTATGTGGCTGTGCGGGTGACTGGAAAATGGATGCTTTTGTAGAGAATACTATCAATTCAATCCGAAAAACAGTGGGCAATGGCAAGGTGCTCTGCGCTTTGTCTGGCGGAGTGGATTCTTCTGTGGCAGCAGTTATGTTGTCAAAAGCTGTGGGAGATCAGCTGACCTGTGTTTTTGTGGATCATGGCCTCTTGAGAAAGAATGAAGGGGATGAGGTGGAGGAGGTATTTGGCCCTAATGGCCCCTATGATTTGCATTTTATCCGGGTCAATGCTCAGGAACGATTTTATAGAAAGCTAAAGGGGATTGAAGAGCCTGAGCAGAAGCGGAAGATCATTGGCGAAGAGTTTATCCGCGTCTTTGAGGAGGAGGCAAAAAAGATTGGCGCTGTGGACTTTCTGGTCCAGGGAACCATTTACCCGGATGTGGTGGAAAGCGGCCTGGGAGGAGAGTCTGCAGTGATCAAATCCCACCACAATGTAGGTGGTTTGCCGGACTTTGTGGATTTTAAGGAAATTCTTGAGCCTTTGAGAGATTTATTTAAAGATGAGGTTCGCAGGGCCGGACTGGAGTTGGGGATTCCTCACAAGCTGGTGTATCGTCAGCCATTTCCAGGACCTGGGCTTGGAATCCGCATTGTAGGCGAGGTGACTGCAGAGAAAGTGCGGATGGTGCAGGAGGCAGATGCCATATACAGGGAGGAGATCGCCAGGGCTGGGCTGGATAAAAGTATCGGGCAATATTTTGCAGCACTGACGAACATGCGCTCTGTAGGTGTCATGGGTGATGAGAGAACCTATGATTATGCGGTGGCTCTGCGGGCGGTGAGTACAGTGGACTTTATGACGGCTGAGGTTGCCCAGATTCCCTGGGAGGTGCTGGGGAGAGTGGCAAACCGGATTGTTAATGAAGTGCAAAATGTCAGCCGGGTGTTGTATGATGTTACGGGGAAGCCGCCGGCTACGATTGAATTTGAATAGTAAACAGAAAGCCGGGAAGCCGCATAAACAGCGGATTTTCCGGCTTTTGAGGTGGGGCGTGATACCTTTTTGATACCTATATAATAGCAAGCCTTTATTAATCCAAGGCTTTTAATAATTTGTCTCTTAAATCTCCGGCATGGCTATATTCTATGTATTCTATACTTCCTAAGTCGCTTATTGCGTTGGTGT
>JAAWEL010000084.1 GCA_022794255.1 Lachnospiraceae bacterium | reverse complement strand
GAAAGCAGTTCACCAGAAGGAGAGGAAGCTTTTATTATGACATTTAAAACTATGAAATTATTTTCTATATAAGCGGTTCCTGCAATTCGCGAATCGGGGAAATTTAATTTTGAATCAATTTTCTTGTATGATAAATTGCTATTCAACACCCCGATTGCCTCCGCATTAGCGTCAACCTTTTCGCTAATCAATCGTCCTTGGTTGGCGGACAATGCTGCCAGTGTGTTTGTAGAATCATTCACATCCAGAATATTGGCTGTAGTCAATTTATACTGCTCTAATATATCGATAGCACTTTTTAAATCACTGGCAGTGACCGTTCCGGACCCAGTGTGGAATGACTTTGTCTGATAGTCGCCCACCATATTTTTTAAGGTGGACATAAAATTTATCGTATAATCGAATTTTCGTTTGACCTGTCCAAATAAGGTTTCCAAAGAAGCACCTGGGAGCAGAATGGGATTTTCTTGATTTTCTGGTATTGTGGCAAATGTTTTCACCACCTTTTTTGTAATATCATTGGTAATAGCATAATCCAGATCATTCCAATGGGTTATGCCATCTCCGATTTTTAGCTTCGTTTCTCCTACACCAATGGTATCTTTCCATTCAACTCCCCATTCGCGCAGCCGTAAAACAGGATTTACAGATTCCCAGTTTGATTTGATATCTCCTCGTGGTTTAATAATTGAAAACATAAATCGATTATCCTTTCTTTTTTTATTTTATAAAAAAGGCGGTTAAGCGCCGCCTCCGTCATAAGCATTTTCATAGCTGGTTTCCAGGGTGGCAGCGGCGTCGCCATCTAATACACGCATTTCATACTGCAAATGATCAATCGCTGCAAGGCATTGGTCTTTGGCCGCATTGGCATCCACAGCGCTCTGCAACGCCTGGGCTGTGACATTTTGTGCATTTGCAGCTGCTGTATTCGCATGGTTGGTTGCTGCTGCTGCACGATCTGCAGCAGTATTGGCCTGGCCAATGGCATGAGCCGTATCTTGCTGCCGCTTATTTTCTGCATTAACCCGGTCTTGTTCCGCTGACACCCGGTTTCTTTCTCTTTCTTGAATGTCAGTTAAATAATTTTGGACATCTGCAATCAGATTCCGGAAATCGGTGGATAGGCTGGTATAGTTTCCGCGGTAAGAATCGATATCATTATTAATTTGAACAATCAGGTTGGAGATATTTTCCTGAGATAATTGAAATTCGTTTATTAAATCAGGAATAGTGATAGCCTGCAAAACCAGATCATTAAGAATATTAAATTCACTGGATTCCACCAAGCGGTCCTGATTTAATAAGCTTTTACTAATTGTCATGATGAACGGGAAGCTGGTAATGATACTTCCGTTTTTATGATCATAGATTCTTATTTCACAGTCAACATCTCCAACTTTTGATAACATGGATTCGGTAAAGATTATGTATGGGTATCCATCCGCCTCAAAAGAGCAGGAAGTGTTGGAATAGTTATCACCATTCAGTGATAGTGAGAGAGTAATATACTCGGAGCGGTCATCGCTGTATTGGATGGGAATATTTGAATCCGTTATGATTAACCTTCGTTTTCTTGAATTGTTATCAAATTGTTTTGCTTGGAGATACTTAAATGATTGTACTTTTGCCACGTCAATTCTAAAATCTTCTATGGTAATTGGCATTGTTATTCACCTTCTTCTCTATTTTTAATCAAAGACAATGAAACCGGACTCTGAAAGCCCAATGATGTGTTTTGCTTCTATTTCATATGCAGGATTACTTTTTATTAATTCGTCCATATTGAGCAGAAACACTTCGATCTCAACTTCAAAATTGTTTAATTCGTTCATTCGTGAGATAAATTCTTCTTTATTGCTTTCAGGGCAATTATACTTATAATTTCCATTCTTATCTTGCGTTGTGATTGATCCGTCATCATTTACATATAACAGCTGTGACCAGATTTCATTTCTTTTGGTTATGTACATTAGATAATCGTTTTTTAATAAGATGATATTTTTCGTAATCCAGTAGGAAACTTTTAATGGTGATGTTTTTTCGCTCAAGTCCATCAGAGTGTTGTAAATATTAAATAGATCATACAATTTTATCTTTTTCATGAGTTACCTCTTTGTTCTATTTTGTGTGAATACGGTGTTTAATTGTATACAAATAGAATTGTCGTTTTGATCAGATATCTTTCAGAAGAAGAGAATATAAGGGATAACCAAATCCTTTCACTGCTTTTTCTGAAAAGAAATGATATCTTTTTGCCACGCAAGGGATTCCCTGTTCATCTACAACATTTCCCTCCACACTGTAAAATCCATGCTCATCTATATCAGTTACAATTCCCACATGATCCGTCCATTTATGCTGTTGAAAAAATGCGATATTTCCGATACAAGGGACATGGGAGTATCGATTCATTTTTTGGAATCGAAGCTCCAGTCGGAATGGCTCCTGGACAAATCCTTTATGGCTTAGAAGCATTAATTTTGCTCTTTTTTTACCATAGGCCCAACCGAATACCCAGTATACAAATGCAGTGCAGAACGGACAGTTTCTCTTTCCTGGAAACACCTGCTCCCAGTATTTGGAGAACCCGTCCTTTCCGGCGTTTTCTGTTTTACTGTAAAGATTATTCTGTGTTTGTTTTCCCATGTATCCTACTTCTGCGTTGGCTCTGTTGATTGCTTTTTTCACAGGGAACCTCTTTTAGATATTTTTTATATGCGTTTTCCATAGTAAACTTGGTCAATAATTCTTTTCTCAGCCGTAAAAAATTGTCGCAGCCTTTAGAAAAGGATGGGCATTTTTTTAGGGTAATACATTGAGGATAATATTTGCAGGTGATACATTCGGCTGTTTCCGGAAGCCGATTTGACCAGGATTTTATTGTGGAGCAATCGGTTATTCCCTCATAAATATTTCCTATGATCTCGTCATTGGGGTGGTGCTCACATAGGGTGAGATATCCGGTTGGCGTTATACACACACTGCTTCCATTATCGGCCATACAATGACTTGTACATATGGACGGAAAACGGAAGCCGTAAATTCCAAATCCGGAATCGGAAAGTTTCTTTTCAATCTTTTTGAAGGCCTCACAAGCTTGTTCACGCTGGCTTAATGTCATGGGGGCAGTATCTTGGCTGCCTTCGTTAAAAAGAACATAGGAGTATATTTTTAAATGCTTGTTTCCATTGAAGGTGACTTTTAAATAATCGATGAGGGATAATAATTCTTTTTCGTTGTCTGCAGAAATATTCATTCGTATAACTACATTTACTCCAATGTTTGTCAGCCGCTGTATATTTGCAATCACTTTTTCAAATGCATGTTTATCCTGATTAACATAATTTTTTGTTTTTTGATAGAAATCTTTTGTTCCGTCAAGGGTGATTTGAGTCCTTTTCAGATGCCATTTTTCTATGATTTCTTTATCTGCATATTTATCAAACAAATACCCATTACTGGTAATGCTTGAATGGAAGTCCACACCACTATTTGTGAGATAGTCGCATATAATGTTTATGACATCTCCGTTTAACAGTGGTTCTCCTCCAAACCATTTAAGATGAATTTTTGTATGATTCATGTGGGAAGATTCTATATACTTTGCTGTATTCAAAGCTACTTTGTGGTCCATAGAAATGGCATCAATTCCTTGTTCATAACAATACGGACATCTGGCATTACAGTCGGTTGTTGTAAAGATTGTGAACATGTTCTTTCTGTTAATACCCAGCTTTGGACGTTTTTGCTTGATATTATGGGAGAGAATATAATAGATGCTCTTTTCACTTATTTTCTCTGGGATATAAAACCAATGCTGTACAAAAAACTTCATGAATTTCTCATTGAAATGAACATTTTTAAAAAGGTTATATTCTGTCTTTGTCAATAGAACAAGCTCTCTTGTTAAAAGATTTTCCACTAAATATCCATCAGAAATTTCTTGTTCCATCAGATAGATAATCGGTCGATATTTTATGGAATCACTATAGTCTTGAAGTCCTAAGATACCTTGGATTTCTTTGTTGCATTGTACGATTGTAATCATAATCCATCCCCTGGGCCGCAGGCCTGACTGTCACAATTGCACGAAGAGCCATAATCATCACAGGTACAAGAAGTATGCCCGTCACAGCTGCAGGTGGTATGTTCATCACACCCACACCCGGTTCCGCCACTGCCGCATCCTCCTATATCATCAATAAGAGTCTGTTCTGAGCAGTCATCTTCGGAAGGGCAGTTATAGTGATTATCGCAATTGTTACAATCATCATAACTGGGACACGCATCGGGATTCCATCCCCCACTATGCACATAATTATACAAATCTAAATATTTATCATATAGATAATCAAGAGCGCTGAAAATTGTATAATTTCCAGTGGAAGAGGCATCGCCCCACCAGTTGTTTCCATATAAGATGACATCTCCATTGATCCGGTCAAAATATGCGGTTCCATCTGATTTGATGGAAGCATTTTCAACCCCGAACACAATCCAGTCATCGGTAACAACAATATTTGATCCAATGGATATTTCTCCCTTTGAATCAATGATGATCTGACCCAGATCAATTGACATATTTCTGTTTTTAATTAAACTTAATTCTGTCTGTGTGATCTCAAGATTTCCAATATATCCGGCGTTTGACCGGATAGTTCCTGAAATATCTGCATTTTTAGCGGTCAGGGTTCCATCCTTTGATACTCCAAAGCTGCTGGTTCCACCACCAATATTCATCTGTCCGCCAGTAACCTCGATATCCGAACAAATCACCTTCCCCCGATTCGTAACCCGAAACGGCGCAGATATTTTATTGCTGTTTCCTGCCCAGATAGCCACTTCCCCAGGGGTGGTGAGGGAGCAGAGTCCGACTCCTCCAGAAGCGAGATTATTCTCTGTAATTGTAAAATTGGCGATATGGCCGGACCGGGATTCTATATCCCCTTCAAACTTAAGTTTTTTGCTGGTTGCGTCAATGTATAGAAGATTTTTGTTATCAATTGAAATGCTGAAAATATCAGCAGGAGCAGATGGATTGATTTTTACCTGGTAAGAACCATTTTTGGCGATCAGTCCATCCTTATCCATTGTGTAGGTTCCGGACTCATTGGAGATATAAAGGTTGGAGCTAAGAACCATTTTTCCCACCAGGGACTCGCAGCACAGGCCATAAAAATAATCATTCCCAATTCTGGTATATCCAAGAGCCAGAGAGACTGTGTCCCAGGCATCTCTTGTTATGAATAGTCCTCCGTTTGTCACCCAGAGCTGTCCGGGGTCAAAGCTTTCCTTGTCAGAATCCCATTTTTTGACCAGCATCCCGGTTCGGTCAATCCGGATTTCCTGCTCATCTGAGCTCTGCAGCATCTGCTTGCTTGCATCAAAGACCGAGCTCATGTAATTGCGGATTTCCGGAGATACAATGGCTGCGTTGGACCAGGCCCCAATACCGTAGGAGAGAGAAGAGGAAGTATCTTCGGTTTGCCTTATCACCTCCTGAAATAGTCCAAAGTTTTCATCAAGAGAATTTCTGTTGGAAAAGGTTGCCTTAAAATCGGAAGGATTGTCCCAGTTTATGTGAAGCTTTAGAAGTCTGGCATCGGTGACGGCGTCATTTTCCTCAAACCGAACATGGATGACGTTGAACATTTCAAGCTGATCAGTAAATTCTTTGTAATCATAATCAATGGTAAAATTAATCAGGTCAACATCGGATTCAAATTTGGGATAGCAGACAAGAGATAATTCACTTTTTGCATGGTTCAACAAGGACTGCTGCATAGAAAGGATTTCTGCGTCCGTCATAATTTCGGTTGCAATAAAGGAATCATCGGTTAAAGAGTCCTCCTTTACATAAAGACTCAGCTCTTTATATAATTGCTCTCCCAGAAATTCATTTATGCGGACGACCAACTGGTTAATCTGTTTTTTGCACCCGGAGATTGCTGACTCTTTGGAAGCAATTTCAGCTTTCCGCTTCCCCAGCTCTTTTTCTATTGCATCATGGATTGGCTTGTAGGAATTATATTGGGTGAGAGAGTAGCTGTCCTCCTTTCCCACATATAGGGACATTCGATGCCAGTACTCTTGCTCTTTGGTTTGCAGCGGAATTTCTCCGAATTTTGCCCAATTGGTACTCTCCATATTTTCCGGAACACGGTTTTTCAGATCATTTAGCTCCTCATAAAGATGCCCAAGTACTTCCAGCTTTTCCTGGTAGACTGGGGTATTCTGCCTGCATTTTTCCTCGTATTCGGCCAGTTTGGTTTGAAGCTCCTTTGACATCATGTGGAGATAATAGGAAAAATTATAGATCTGGTTTGTCCCTGATATATTTACGTCAATGATTCCAAGAGGTGTATTGGTTCGCGCATCATTTCCTCCGGATACGGTCAAAACGGTTTTGAGATCCGAGTCATCAGCCCTTTGCCCGATTGACTTTATAAAGTTTTGATAGCTTAAGGTGATATTAGTATCTTTGCCAAGATTCTCCAATTTCCTCGCGGAAACTTCCATTTTATCTGGATCAAATAAGAAAACACATTCATAGGTTTCTGCTACATTGTGGGTCAGAAATGTATAGGAAGCCACACTTTCTTCCTGAAAATTCCGGTATTCAGTGGAAATATCCGGATCAACCGTTCCGATAAGCCATGCAGGATTTCTTTGTACAAAAAGATGGAGAATGGAATGGGGCTGATCCAGGGGATTGTAAAGACAATAGCGGTCAAGCCCTCCTTGAGAATCGGTATCCACACCAAGGGAGCCAAAGGAGGTTAAAAGGGTCTGGCTGAGGGTGTGTTCGATTTGAATATAGGTGATTTCAAGATATTCATTATACCCTTCATTGATTTTTTGTATTTCTGTAATCACAAACCAACTCAGCTGTTCCATATAAAGATACATGCCAAGTTTGATATCTCCATAGTGTTCTGTCTCTGTTTCATCCCGATAGCGGTAAACCTTAAAGGAACCTCTGTTAGCGGAATTGGCGATGATATCCGTTTGAAAATCATATATGGGAATTTCACAGATTTGTGTGCGGTTGGGGTAGGAGAGGTAAACATGTGGCCGTTTCAGGTTCTTATAATAATTATAAGAAAAAGGATTCATCAAACGATCCCCACCTTTCTGTATTCACGATATTTAAAACGAATTGCACAGGCCAGATTGGAATGAATGGTATTAAAGCCGTCAATCCAATAGAACCATTTTTTTTTAAAGTCATTATATACTTTATGGGATTGGATAGAAGAGGAGATACGGGGATAGGAGGCATCGATGGTTATCATTTCACCTGTGGCACAATTTGCAACAGTAAATACATTGTCATTGAAACCGCCGGCAGATTGATTGGTGATGGTCAGTGTCCCGGAATCCTTCAGAAGGATCTCCATACTGGGATAGAGTGTCAGTTCCTCATCATTATCTATATATTGTTCAAATGTATCATTCCGGGTAAATTCCACGAGAATATTTCTTTCATCAGAGAATCCGAAGGGGGCATTGGTTGTAATCGTATATTCCAAAGCATTGACATCATTGATCCACATTAGTGAAGGGTTATTGATATTGGCATAAAACCAAATATCCGCATATCTCTTATCAAGAATGCAGAACAGCTTATATTTGCCTCTCTGGCACAGCCATTTATTTAGTGCTCGCTCCTGGGTGGAGGTGATGGGAGAAAAGTCCCGGTTTACAACCTGGATCTTATAGGTTAATGGGCTTAAATATTCCTGTGATACCATGTGAAAGATACTGCTTCCCACAGATTTTTCAGCCTGAATATTTGTCTCCTGTGACGGATATGATTCTGTAAAAGTTTGACTGAAATTTACACATTGAATCCCATATTCGTCACTTAAAATTCCATCAAAAACAAATTTAAAAAACATGATAAGGCTCCTTTCTGGTTGATTGTTTGTTGATCTTTTTATAGAATTTTACTTGTTATGATAAGGCTATATTGGCATCAGAATTTCCATGAAAGCGGGAAGCACATCAGAAAGAAATGCCTGTAGAGATTATCTGCAGGCATTTCTATGAACCTTTCGATAGTCAGGATTTTATCTGATATCTCAACTGTTGGCTAAATTCCTTAGCCATACGGTTTTTGGAAAAATCGTCAAGGGCATTGCTTATCAGCCGGACCGTTTTCTCACTGGCATCCCCCTGGATGTTTACAGAATTTTTGATTTCAATATTGGGCTCTTTGTTTTTTATAATCGCTGAATCCATACTGTTCCACAAGGCATTTTCAAGGATATCCAGCTTTCCTTTTGACAGATCCCATAAGGTATTTACCTGATCGGAATTAAATACATGGGAGCCTGCAGGCACCTGGATAAATCCGCCGTACTTAGTCACAATCACCTCGGAGCCGAGCCCTTCCTCATCAAACCGGATTCTGCCTCCTATGGAGTTCTTGGTTCCATCCTTATAAGCCACATCATAGCCAAGTTCGTTGGCTTCTTCCAGGGTCAGGGTTTTCCCGTCCCATTTGCCATCGCTGTCTAACTGATAATAGCCTTTTCCATCTCTGGATTTGACTATGGCATTTCTGGCCATCCTGCCATCGGACATCAGATAATACCAGTCCCCGTTCTTATCCTTCCTCCAGCTTGACTTAACCATTTCCCCGTTTTCCGGCTCAAAATAGTACCAGTCCCCCTGGGAATCATCCCATCCGGATTTCATATAGCCATCCTCATTAAAGTTGTAGGTTTTTCCTTTGATGGTATAATACCCATTGGATACATAATCATCATCTGAAGCGCCATACCACCAGCCGGTATCGTTCTGATGCCATTTACCCTGTCCGGTGACGTCCTCCCACTGGCCATCTGCGCTGCCCAGACCGTTTAGGCCTACATTCTGCAGGGCCTGGATCAGGTCATATAAGGGGCTGGTGTCAATATTTGCCAACTCGTAGTTGATCTGCGCCACCGCATCACAGATGGCGCTTGCGCATAGATTGGCTGCCTCGCTTCCCGAGCCCCAGGGGGTGGTCAGATCTTTTGTGGCTTCTAGGTTGTAGCTTTCCCCATATTGACTTAGGGTTTCATAGACAGCGGCGTAGTTTGCCTGTACCATTCCAAGGTATTCTTTGATTACTGCATCTTGTTTCTCCAAATTGGATTCTAACTCTTTGATTTCATTTTCTTTTTCATTTGTAAACGCATCCAGCTCTTGATCCAGCGCCTCCTCCTTGTCACGGATGGCCTGGTCGGCCTGTTCTTCATACAACTCCTTCTGCAGGTTTGCCAGCTGCTCCTGAAGCTGCAGCTTCTGGGCCATATCCTTTCGGTCAGAGGATAAAGACAAGGTATCGATCTGTTTTTGCAAAATGCTGATTCTTGTTGACTTTTCCGCAATGGAATCCCGATAAGAATTTAATTCCTGTTCAGACTTTAATTGATCTTTTGTTGCTTCAATAGCCTCCCTTTTGGCATCAATTTCCGCCTGAATACTGTCTTTGATCAGATCGAAGATCGCTTCCTGTGCAGCCTTTGTGGCTGCTACCGCATCTTCCTGGGATGCACGGTAATCCTTTAGTTTTTCGTTATACTCATCTTCAGTAATCAGACCTTCGGAAAGTACCTTGTCTAAGCTGCGCATGGCATGGGCGTATTCCTCTGCCATCTGTTTGGCATAAGCCAGCTCCTGGGCATATAAGGCAGCCTGAGCCAGCCCCCGCTCTGTAAGCTGACCGTCATCCGTCAATAAATGATCGTTCCCGATCAGATCATGCATGGTTGATATTGTATTGTTTATCCTGTCCATTTTTGAGTTATAATCATCCAAGGCCTTGTAAGTCAGCTCCACCATTTTATTTTTATATTTTTCCACTGCTTTTGCGGCAGACAGCATGTTGGATTCATAGTCCCGGATCTGTTCATTCCATTCCATCCATTCTTCGGATTTTTCTGTGATTGAAAGGCTGCGCATCTTATCCCGGATTTTTTCTATGGCTTCTGCACTTTGTTTGGCATAGGAAATCTGTTTTTCAACCAAATCTTCATAATCTCCAATTTCCACGGACTGTTCCCCGGATTCCTCCATCAATTCCATGAGACTTTCCTGGGTATCGATCATGTCCTTTGTGGATTTATTAAGATTGTCATACTGTTCTATGATATTGTCAATTTGTTCTTTTTTCAAATCCTGGATATTATTTTTGATATCATCAATATTCTTTGAACAATCATCGATTTCCTTCTGCCATTTCTGATAATCCTGAATCTGTTTTGCCAATGCTTCATCGGAAACGGATTCAATCTCAGTGGAGCCGTTTTTAACTTTTTCGATGTATTCTGCAGGCAGGGAAATCTCATCTGCCTTTTTCTGGTATTCCCCCATCATTTGATTATAAAAATCTATCTGACGTTCATAATTATGGATCATAGAATCAGCGAAAGAATTTTTGTTTTTATATCCGGTTACAGAATCCATGTTGTCTTTTAGTTTATTGATTTTCACGTTAAAATTTTCAATCTTTTTGTCCATGAAATCAAATACGACAGGCTCTTTGGATGAACTGCTTCGGGAACCGCCACCCGAACTGCCACTTGAGCGTCTACCCGAACCGCTATCCGAGCCACTGCCGCCGTAGTTGTTTGATTTGCCACCATTGCTTGTAAATTTGGCATTTTTAGCTCTTGCTTCCAAATCTTTTGCAAAATCTTTTTGATGAATAGCAGCAATGTTTGCATACTGAGACAATACTTTATCTTTTGAGACCGTATTACCATGTTCATCATAAGATTTATAGTCTGGATCATTGGCAATTACTTCCATTCTTGCTTTTGTGGCATAATACTTCTGCCACGCACTGGTAGCAATCCCCAGCGAGTTTACGATACTTGCTAATGCGGAAATATCCCTGCTTGGATCAAGAGCCGTTTCTGCCATCATCTTTTGTATAACATAGGAAATAAAGGCATCTTCTGCTACACCAATAGCGCCTGCTTCTTCAGACAAAGCCAGAATTTCATCCTTTGTCGCATCGGTTAAATCCTTAGATTTCCATGCTGCTTCTGCTTTTCTCTCTGCTAATGCTGCATCCACTAATTCCTGTGCATTGGCAACGCCCATATTAGAGAGCATAGTTGTAGTTAAATCAGCAGTACTTTCACTTACATGGTCAAGAATTCCGATACTGTTAATCCATTCTGTCAGTAAATCATCAAATGCTTCCTGACACTTTGTAATATCATTCGGGGAATCGGTGATTGTATCAATAAAATCAGTATAGGCATCCCCTAATCCGGAGAAGGTTTCTCTAAATGGCTCCCCATCCAGCATTTTGAGGTCAAATGGCTCTGTATCTGAGATCCCTGAATAGATTTTGTCTAATTGCGCAAACCCTTCTGAGAGATCGCTGATTGCAGAGATCATCTGTTCCTTGTTGAAGAGGGCAGGTGCGCTATCTGACGATGGCGGCTCGAGCGTATCTAATTCATATTGAAGAGATTGAATATATGAAATGAGATCTTCTGCTTCTAATCCCGTATCCTTCAATATTTGTTGAAACTTTTCATTCGATGTAATGGCTTGATTTGTCAATTCGCCATTATTAAATAATTGGATCAGTTCTTTTTTTACCTCAACCATATTATCTTGACGGAACAGATCATCGAATTGAATTTGAGCCCATTCCTCTGGGTTTATTTGTTTCCAGGTATATTCTATTTTGTAATTAATATCGTCCAATGCATTCTTTTGTTCTTCCGTAAGCTGTTCATATGGAGTAAAGGAGAGCGCACTTTTATATTTCTGGAGAGTTCTTATCTGCTCCCATATTTTCGATTCTACTTGTTCCGCCATTTTCTTGTTTTCTATATATGCCTGCTCATCTTTTCCGTAGGCTTCATCTTTACGCTTTGTTAATTCCTCATAAACAGCAATTTGCCCGGCAAGATCGTGGGCATCAAAATCAGTAATCACACCACCTGACCAATTAATATATTCTTGTTCTTTTTTTATTCGAGACTCAGAAAACTCATATTTGCTAAATTCTTTTTGATAAGCAGCTACCGTATTATCAGCTACTTGTGCTGCATTAGTATGAAACTCTTTTTCCTTGAGGGCCTGTTGAACGGTAAGCTCTTTGGTGATTTCCTGCAGCCGCTTAAGTTCCTGGGCATCTGCATAGGAAAGATTGTCTTGGGCATTTAGTTCATTGATCCGATCGCTGTGGGTTTTGAGCTCAGAGGCAATGGATTCTAACTCTGATTTAACCGAATTATAAGAGGAAACAGAATCTTCCATTTTTTCTTTCGCAATTTCCACCCGGTTGATATAGTTGCTGATAGAAGTAGAGATTCCCTCAATTACCTTAGCAATTGCAAACATTGCCACCATGCTGAATGCTGTTGAGAGAGCCTGCAAAGCTAAGGCGCCAGCCTTGGCAGAGCGTGACATAGTATTCATTGACTGTTTAAAGCCTTCCGTGGTCATTTGCCCGTTTTTACAGGTTTTGGCGTAGTCAATGATTCTTTGGTCAACATTCTTCAAATCTTCAGCTATGACTTCTGGGCTTTGAAAGGAATTGTTGAACTTTTCTTTAAATGATTTAAACTCATTTAATGATTCTGGCGTTAAAGGCAGCTTCTCATCTTTTGAAAAGAATGTATCAAAAATTCCATCTTGTCCTTTTATCCCACCACGTTCATATGCATCAAAAAGATCAATAATAAAACTTTTTGTTTGTTTTAATGTTTTTCCAAATATAGCCAATTCATTGTTTGCTGTTGTAAATATCGTACTATTAAAATGTATGCTGTGGAAACATACTGTGCGTTTATGGAAAACGGAATTTTATAGGTGATTTTATACCATGTGGAGTGGTATTTTCATTTTATTTGTGTTATAATTAAAAAAATATAGAATGAAAGAGGGAACAATTATGGCTTTAATTGCTTGTCCTGAATGTGGAAAAGAAGTAAGTAATAAAAGTAGAGCATGTATCCATTGTGGTTGCCCACTAATAAACACGAAATGTAATATTAATGGTACTGTTTATGATTTTTCGGAAGAATTACCCACTCTTTTATTAGAAAGAGTGGAAGATTATCTTCCTGCTTTTGGAGAAATTAGAATGAAAACCTTACTTAAAATTTCAGATACTGATAGATTAATTAAAATTATTAAACAAATAAAAGAAGTTCCTGAAACATTCACACCAGAATATCCATTAGAAGCTCGCGAAAAATTATATGGAAATAATGAAAATAGTGCAAACAGTGCGAATAAAAGGATCCATAGTATTACATGCCCATATTGTAATTCAATGAATACAAGGAAAATAACCACAACAAGCAAGGTGATTGATACAGCAGTTTGGGGCATATTTGGAACAAAAAGAAATAAGCAATGGCATTGCAATAATTGTGGTTCCGAGTTTTAAATGATCATTTTCTCACACGATCCAGCATCTCAATGCTATTTAATCCGGCTTAGAGATTGCTCAGGCTTGAACTGAAAAAATACAGAATGAAAGAGGGAACAATTATGGCTTTAATTGCTTGTCCTGAATGTGGAAAGGAAGTAAGTAATAAAAGTAGGGCATGTATCCATTGTGGCTGTCCATTAATAAACACAAAATGTAATATTAATGGTATTGTTTATGATTTTTCAGAAGAATTACCTATTGCTTTATTAGAAAGAACTGATGATTATCTTCCGGTTTATGGAAAAATAAGGAAAAAAACTTCACTTACACTTGTAGATGCTGGTAACTTAATTGATATTATTAGGCAATTAAAAGAAATACCTGAAACTTTCACACCAAAATATCCATTAGAAGATCGTGAAAAATTATATGGGAATAAGGGAAATAATGCAAATAATGGAAATAAAAGGATTAATAGTATTACATGCCCATATTGTAATTCAAAGAATACAAGGAAAATAACCACAACAAGCAGGATGATAGATACAGCAGTTTGGGGCATATTGGGGACAAAAAGAAATAAGCAATGGCATTGTAATAATTGTGATTCCGAGTTTTAAATAATCATTTTCTCACACGATCCAGAATCTCAACGTATTTAGTCCAGATTAGAGAATAGCCAGGCTTGGAAAGAGGAGAGGGAAAGTGCCAGAAAAGGTCTGCAGATTTTGAATTTGCAGAGATTTAAAAGTCCCTAAATCCCTGGGTTCTGTGCTGAGACGAAAATACACTCTGTCTGAGTGTAGCAAGCCTGGGGATTTTCGCTTCAAAAATGGAAAAGGATAGTTCTATCCGGATATATACGATACGCATCACCCAGTTTTTCAAAGCCAGCGGTGCTGATGTGCAATTTACGTAATAAGGCAGCAATGCTCAATCGATTACGAAGGTTCGTTTCTCTATAAACTTAACGAAATGTTTGTTACCTTCTTATCATCTCTGGTAACGAGAGATCCACAACACATGAGCGGAAGACAAGATTTCCGCATTTAACAATCCATTACAGATTGCCCCTGTCATGCCAGGTAGTACCGAGCGCATATTATAAAAGCAGCGTTGCATCTAACTTTTACTCAGGGTTGTCGCTGCAGTGAGGGCTTGACTGCGAGAGTCCTGTCCCTGCTGACCCACGGAGTTCACACATTTTCACTATAGCCTGTTTTGTCGCCAAAATAGGAGAGTAGTGTGAGGTTTACCGTTTTCCCAGCATATTGCCTGTTCATTTACACCTATGTATCTCATAGGCGGTATGACCGAAACTGCCGTATCCGGCAGAACTGACATACTGTCGGTATTAGCAAACAACAAAACGTTTTTAAGTCCAAACATTTTAGGACTGCCGACATTTTTTATTCCGGCAAATAAACCGGCGCCTAATCCAATCGTTCCAAAACTCCCTAACGCAGATGTCAGTGTCTCAACAACATTTAAAATCGCGCGAAGCCCATTTACCGCACCAATCAAAGCATCACTGCCAATTACATTGTTGACAATCGAAGTCCATGTGTTCCCAAGACTGGACAGGCTGGCACTAAGATCATTCGCTGACTTCATGGCCGCGTCCATTGCGGCTCCGGAGCCCTGGCCGTACAAATCCAATATTTCATAATAACGATCAAAGTCAGACAGGATAGCAGCCAGCGTGCTGTCCTGATTTTCAGAGCCGATATTTGACAGAATATCAGATTTTAACACAGAGCCATCGGGAAGACTGACAAAAGCCCGGGATAGTTCCTCTAACAACTCAATGGGAGATTTTAATACCTCCACGTCATTAACAAATTTTGTCATGGACAGACCAAGGGAATCAAAGGTTTCCTGTATTGGCTGGCTGGAAGAGTCCTGAAGATTGGCGAAAATATTTTTTAATGCATTGCCTACCTCAGAGCCGGACTCACCAGTTTTAGAGACAGCCACAGTAGTAAGGGCTGAGAGCTCATCAATCTCTACCCTATATTGGGCGGCAACCGCTGCGGCTTCCGAAGTTGCCAGGGCCATATCCTTCATGCTCACTGCGGTATGGCTTGTAATATAGGTTTGGGAATCCAGAACATCATTCAGCTTTTCGATATTTCCCTGCAAACCATATGCAGCATTTGTGGCGATTAAATAGCTGTCAGCCGTGCCGCTTGGCAGATCACCGGCGCTTTGGGTAAGAATGGAGAGTTCAGCCATGGCATCGGCATTTGAGAAACCGGCATGATACATTTCCTTAACACTGGTTAAATAATCGCTGGCATCTCTGCCGTATTTTCCGGCTGTCTGAATGGCTGTGTTTCCCAATTCTTCCAGCTCTCGGGAAGTGAGATTCGAGGTTTTGCTGATTTGGGTAAGAATATGGTCAATCTCTTTTAACTCTTTAATTGCATCCTTTGTTTTCGATATCATGGCTGAAAAGCCGCTTCCAACATACAGATAGGATGGAATTTGTTCCTTAACATTTTTACTCATTCATAAAACCCGCCTTCTTTTTATTATCCTCATGAATGATTTTGATCAGATTAGAAATAAAATCTTCGTATAATTGACCAGGGGGGATGTCTTTTAAGGCGGCAGACATCTTCTTGGACATACGAAGGAGCTCTTCACAATTGTCCGCAAAAAGGTTGAGTGACTTATAAAGCTGCCGTTTAAATTTCCATTCTTCGCGTTTCATTTGAATAAAACCGATCATAAGATTGCCTCCATAATTTGAATATATTTTGTATTTAAGGATAAAACCAGCAGTTTCGTCCTTCTGACCGATTGTCTAACAGCCAGAAGGACCTGTTGCTCTTTTAACTAATTTTGTTTCCACCGGAATAATGGTTAGATGATTTTTCACATAATTATATTTCGTGTCTCTGGTGTGGTTTCCCATTAAGCCTTTATAGGCATTAAAAATATCATCAAATTCGCTTACCTCAGACTCTGGGATTCCGTTCAGGGCAATATATTCCCGGTATCGCTTGTCAATTTCCGCGCCGAGCAATTCTTTGCTCCCACACATAAGCGCTTTTTCAGCATTGGTCAATTCCATTTGGATCTTTAAGGACTGCTCTCTGTCTCGTACCTGATTTTTGGCCAGCTGGCGGATTGCGTTTTGGGTCTCAGAGATGGAAACCCGGATTTCCTTCATAAATTGTGATAATTCGTTTTGTATGTGTTTATCCTGTTCATCCGAAGCTTTTGTATCTTCTATGTGCTGTTGCTGTAAAAGGGAAAGACTTTCTGCGGTTTGAATGAGCAATTCTCTTTCTTCTCTCTGTTTTCGCATCCATCTTGTCTCAAGCCCCAGCTTGTTGATGATCCATTCCAACAAAGAAATCATTGCCTTGAATCCAATCAGGACAGAAAGGAGCGCAACAAAAAGCCCGGGGTAATCAATATTAATTAGTGATGCGATTTCATCCATTCATAAAACACCGCGCTTTCTTTATGTATTTTTACCGGCAAGATATTGCTTGAATAATTGATGCATTCCTGTGCTGGCCAGACCGCTGCACAGTCCTGTCAATACAATCTCCGGGGTGATTTGCCATCCATGGATCCAGCTGGCCACAAAAACCCCAAGGAATGCAACGATTGTGGGAATATATTTGTCATCCACGTCATTCAGCCATTTTTTTATCACATAGCCAATGCACAGACAGACGCCAAGGACAACAGGCATAATAAACTCACTGAAAAATTCCATGAGAACATCTCCTTGTAAAAGAATTTTATTTATTTTCATCAATTTCTTTGTTGATCTGATCAACCGCTTCGTGGATATTTAGTGTATCGCAATCATCCATGTAATTTTGCAATTCTGCCTCGGTCTCCATTTTTACCTGCCGGATGGGTCTCTTTTTAAGTTCTTTGATTTCAGCTTTTGTCATGTCGGTCCGGTCGGGAAGGGGGTCAATCGTTTCTCCCTTTGCCCGGGCAGCCAGGACTTCTTCGATATAAAGCTTATAGTGTTCCCTGCAGCAGGCCATGGCTTTCCAGTTTTCTGTAGCGATACAGTAACCGCAGCTGTAATAATGCTTCTTGCATTTAGAATATTTACAAATCGTATTTGGTTTCATGGGCTCCTCCTTTTCGAGCGGAACAGCTCAGGAACAGATCCTGAGCTGTTTTGGCTGATTAGAATGTATCACAGAAGGGTTGCATCGTCCTCATCGAATACGATAAAATCCCACAGCCGCTTTGTGGCATTGCTTCCGCATCCGCCGGAAAGGGCTTCAAATTCCATGTTTTGAACAGACGGATCGTTTCCGAAGGATAATTCAAAATTTCCGGATGCCTTAGCCTTTGGATAAATGATCTTTGCATAGTAGCTTTTATCTGTGCAGATATCCTTGGCAAAACAATCGGCTACCAGCATGCCGGTGGCAGAAAATTTGTCCTCGTCATTGGAGATCTTCTTTGCATCTGTGACTTCGATATCATAAAATGCGTACACGATTTCGCCGGCAGCAAAAACCCCTGTGGGAAGGGTGATCTTCTTTGTGGCAGGATCGTACTTAAAAGTTTCTGCAGTTGCGTTTGCCCCAATGGCGTAAGGCTTGCCAACAGTGCCATCGGTATTCCTTTTGTAGATATAAGGGATCTCGTTTCCCACATTTCCGATCGGTTTGATTGAAACATCTACACTGACCCCGTCACTGGTGGTGAGCATGAAGAAGTGTTTGGGGATAACCGTGGTTCCCTTTACTACCTCAGAGCCTACCTGCATGGCCATTACTCCATCTACAATGGAGCCATTGGTGGCGGTAATACGGCTTGCCTTATTTCTGTCGGCAGATCCGATCTTTACTCCGTTTTTACCGGTTGCATACACGGTTTCCTGTTCGTTTGTCATGGTAGATTCCTGAAGATCATCCACAACGAACTGGCAAACCCCATTGTTTAAGTCGAAAAAGCTTAATCTCTCCATGTTCTGAACAATATACTTGTTTGAATTTACACTCATTTGTGTATTCCTCCTTTAATTTTTTTATATTAAAAAGGCTTACTTATGTAAGTCTGAATTAATATCTAATATACTTTTATTTTTCATTTTTTTTACATCGATTGTGCCATGATAAATGCCAGATATCAGATTCTCTCTTTCATTATTGTGAATGATAAAATAATAAGATTCATAAAGAAGATTTAATTTAAGATTCATGACAGAAGAATAATCATATTTGAAATTAGAATTATTGACACAATATTTAATCATGCTGGCTAACTGGGATTGCTTTTTTGTTTTTCCTGACTGAAAATCCATGAGAGCCTTTTTTTGCTTCCGGCGCATTCGGTCAATTAAAAATTTTTTTGCCATAGAATTGCCCACGTCATATTCAACCTTCTCACTGATAAAATGCATGTATCGTAAATAGGTTGCGATTTTTTGGTAGATAGCCTCATCGATTTTTAAATCTTTGTTAAACTTATGGGTAAGAACTTTAAGGCCATTCTCGCTGCTAATATTTGCAACAAATTCTGTGAAATCCAGGTTTCCAAATAATATATGAGATAATTCAACGGGGATATGGGGAGCAGTCTGATAGAACAGATCCCAGTCACGGATGCTCTGATAATCGATACCATTGTCAAAAAGCTCCACGGCAATATCATAGGGCTTGCGGGTAAAGAGATGGAGTAATGTATAATAAGCGTCCTCACCAAATGCTTTTATTTCATATAGGCAGGGATTGTGGACCGTAATCCATGGATTGATTTGATAATCTTCACCAGCAATCGAATATTTTAATTCATCTATGGTGTTTACTGACATTGAATAGCACCACCTGTTCTGTATAGTTTTCTGTTCCGGTTGGGGCAGAGGTAAGGAAGGCGTTTCCTGTAAATAAGACAAGTGACGATACTGCCAGAAGGGCAGCACCGCCACCTGGGTGAGAAGTAGAATCATAAGGCTTTTCTAAAAAGCTTTTGGTTGATTCGCCGGATATAATATTTGGAAAGATATGCTTTCATATTGACATGCTCCGGGCAATCAATATTTTGGAACATTCCTTTGGAATATTTTTTCTTTTTTACGTGTTTTCTTTTAATATTGATCCCATTAAGCGGCTTGATATTTACTTCCTCCGCTGGCGGAATGGAGGACAAGTAACCGAAAACAATGCTTTCTGCTGATTTCAGAACCTGTCGGACTGTGGCAACATTCATATCTTCTTTCATGGCGATTTGATTTATTAAAATATCCTGTGTAATATTCACTGGTTTCTCTGCCTCCCATTTGTGCCATAGGATTGTTCCTTCCCTTATACGCACAAAACATCAGCCGTTATTTACGGGCTGTTTTATTTTGCGCGGTTGTTTTCCACCTGTAAATAACGTTTGATTTTTACAGGATTTGCTGAACGGACTTTTTGCGTTTCCGCGCTCTGTCATACCTTTTTATATGATCTCTCTGGCAGGATAGGCATCGATGGGTACGGTTATCTTTTATACCGGTTTCAATCCATTCACCGCAATCCATGCATTGAATGAATTTGGTTTTTTTTACTTCCATATTCTTTTCTATATGATGCAGAATATGTTGTCCATAGCAAAACCACAATAACTGCTTGTAGCGTTTTTTGCTGCCGTAAAGATATTCTACTAACATATCTGTCACGGTTTTTTGTGAATAGCCGAACCGATCAAATGCCTCCCGGATACTACAGGCAATATATCTTAGATTGTCGATATTTTCATCCTTTCTGTTGATCCTGTAACGATACTGTCTGTTTAATTTGTCATATAAGTCAGATACTTCCTTGCTGCAGATGATTTTAGGGTCAGCCATCATTTTCTTATAATCAATCTCCTCTAAGTTCAGACCACGGGTGTTGATCGGTTTTTTTGGGATCCTTTCATATATTTTATTTACTAAGCTGTCATTTCGTTTGCTTATCTGGGACTTTTCTTTGTCTTTGGCATATTCAAAGAAAGCGGGAAGCTTGCAGTTGGTGTATTTTGAAACAACGGGTTTAAACCATTCCGGACGTTCTGGCATATATAGGGTTTTGGCCGCATCGATAGCAAAATTATTTTCCATACATAAAAGCTTTACAGTATCGATCGCTTCCTGCTTTTCTTTGTCTGTGCCATTGACAAACACATCGTGATTCCATATTTTTGAAATATCATTGCTGTAAAGACCAATATTTCCGCTTGTAAATGCTTGCTTTAAACCGGCATAGATGGTCTTGCTATTGAGCATAGCTGGCTCTGCCTTTCTCATATTATAATAGAGGGGAACCACTCCACTCATATTTTTTTCTGCAATTTTAATAAATTCCGGTTCAGCTACAACTAAGGAACGGTCTCCGTCAACATCGAACTGGAGAATTTTGCTTATTAAATCATGGGTGCTTGTGTAAATGGCATTGGTGGTAAACCATTCCCGGATTTGGTTGGCTCTGTCAAGGGATGCCTCATTTGCCACATTAAAACGAACGGCATGTTCTCGATACAGATGAGGGCTTCTCAGACAATCCAGCTTTTCATTTTTTCGAAACAGCCAGCAAAATACTTCCTGGTCCTGCAGCAGTCCCGCAGGATGTGCGATATGTCCAAACCAATATTCACAGGCAGCATAGAAATCCGGAAGCAAAAAAGTGTATTTTCCATGGATCTCAAGCTTTCCACTGCGATATTTTTTCAAAAGGCTGTCCTTAACTTCGCGAATCATATCCTTTACATAAACATCACTCAATAAGGAAGGATATTGTTTTACTGCCTGTTGGAACGGGGTCATATGTGTGTTATAAGGGGTAATGCCAAGCGCTTCCATCATAGCTTCCTTGGAAGAGCATAGATTGCTGATCCGCTGGGCTGATTTTTTTGTCAGCAAATCGATTTCGTCCCCTGTGATATCGGTAAGCGTCTGAAGCATTTGGTAATTGATTTTTGCATTTTTTATTCGATCCTCCTCGATGTTACATTTGCCGGCAATACAGTGATACTTTTTAAAATATTCTTTGTATTCATCCCAGGAATCGTAATACTGATTCATTTTAAACTGGCTTTTTGTGAAGATGATTCGAATATCTTCTATAAGAATATCATGCTTTTTTCCGTAAATATCTGTGATAACATAAGAGTAATTATTTTCTTCCACAAATTTTCGGAAATTGAATACTCCTAACAGACCTTTGATCCAGGGAGCACGGAACATGAAATTTTTGGATGAAAGGGACGGTAAAATCATGCCGGCTCCGTCTGTGTGAGGAATCGGTACATAGTCGGTTTTTCTTGTTATGGAGTAATCGGTCTCATTTACAAAATCAAAGGTGCCATATACATCTGTCTCAAAGTCCTCAATGACAATGGATTTATCAATATCAAACGATTCCCATTCATCCGTAGCGGAATTGGTTAAAGCCATATAAGCCAAATGCTTGTTCACATTATTTCCGCCTTTTGCATTTATTTTATCGATTGTCAAACCACACATGACGGTTTTTTCAATCCTGTTCCATACAGACTCTTTGATAAAGATTGCTTTTTTCTGGCGAATCTGTCCGGCCGAAGAGGTATAGTATCGATATTTCTCGCCTTTATAGGTGAATCCATAGAAGGAAATATCTTTAAATATATCAAAATAGTAAACCTGTACAATAATTAGAGCATCTGTCAATTCATCCTGTTTTATGCCAATGGTCCGGCTAAGGGCAGAATCAAATACAGATATGATATTTGTATCATTCAAAGAAGCCTCTCTGATGGTGCGTATATGATCGGTTCCGTTTGTTAATTCATTTTGATTGACCTTGTTGGACAGAAGAGCAAGCAATTGCCCTTTTGTTTCTTTTGCTTTTTCTCGCTTATGCTTTATCAATCTTGCCCAAAACAGGTATTCTGAAATGGTGGGGTGAGAAGCTTTGGTAATATTCATTTCTTTTGGATTGCTTTTTTCCATATTTTTGATATCGTCATCCGTATAGCCAAACTGTTTTAGTTTCCCTTCTGTTTCTGATAATTTGTTTTGAACAAAATTCCGTTCCCTGCGATATTTACAGTTTTTGTCGTGTAAATCTTTTTCGCGATTGCTAAAAAAATGTCCCGTGTCTACAGAATATAGGCTGTATTGTTTGTCAAGCAATGGATCCGTCTCCTTTCCCTTCTTGTTTGGTTTTTTTATTTTTTAATAGCTTCTCTCCTTGTCTAAAGCATTGATAGGTATACTCCATAAGCTGAATATAAGAATCAAAATATCCGGATATACAGGCTTGTTCGACTATTCTGCAAATATTATCAACAATGGTGTCTTTTGTTCCGGAAATGGGAAGCCTGTTGATTTTTTGTGACTCGATTTTGAATTTGTCATCTTTATCATCCCGTTTGATCCACATGGATAAAAAATATTTTTCTTGTGATTTTATGTACTGGTATCTACATTCTACGGAATATCCGTTATATCCATATTCTTTTGGCAGCTTCATCTGTAAGGTATATCCAACGAATTTTGATTTTATCATTTTTGATTCTCCTTTGCGAATTTTTTGCACTGATTGTCAAACTTTTGGTCATTGATAATACGGCTTGCTATTGGGGATCCATACTTATTGTCTTTTTTTCCGCAATTTGTATTAAAATCGGAAGCATAGATAAGTCCTCCAAAGGTGGAGTGATCCGTTTGATAGTTTTTTGCTTTGTAAAAAGATTTTTTCATTAATTCTTGTAAAAGCTCCTTTCCTCCTTTTGATGAATGGCTGTTTTTTGATTGAGTGGGTTCAATTCTTATTTCTCTTTTTTTATTTGATCCTTTTGAAAATTTCAGTGTTGTGGATATAATAAAACAGGGAGATGAAAGAAAGCGGTTTAAAGAGGAGAATGTTGATAAGGGATACTGAGCGTTTTTCAGAAACATTGGTGGATGTAGATTTTAGAAACATATGTTCGATAAAGGTGTTGACAAAAACAAACATATGTTCTATACTAGGATTAAGAAGAAATGAAAAAGACCTGTCTCAAATCATACAAACGGTGTTGGCGCACCTCTGATTCAGGCAGATCTTTCTACATAAATTTAAACGGCGAACCGCTTATTTGCATTTTACATACTAATTTCAAGTAAGTCAATTAAATTTAAGCGATTCCGTAAAACTCCAAAACAAGAATAATGGAATATAAGATAGGGCAGTGTTTGGAGGACACTTCTTTTTTGATACCAATAAATCTACAAATCAAATAGGATTGGATGTGCTTACATGGACTACAAAGATCAGATAAAATCAGAGATTGAATTGGCTCTTGAAGTGCTTTATTCAAATAACCAATCAAAATTGAGACAAATGTGCAATAAGGCAATGTTGAAATTTGGAGGGATCTTACAGGAAGACTATGACGATTTTTATTCAAGGGCCGGATACGAACTGAATCTTGCCAGGGAAAAATACGATCCTTCTACTGGAAGCTCCCCGATGGAGTATTTTTATGGTGTGATCAAAAAAGCAGTTTGGAAGGAAATGTCGTATAGAAACCGGGCAAAAAGACGAGCTGTTATCGAAAAAGAGGAAGAAGATGAATATGGAAATAGGATAAAGAAAAAAGAATATATTCATAATCTTTCCCTTGATTCCCTTTTAGACCAAGAGAATTGTTTGATTACTGGAGACTTATTACAATATGATTTGAATATAGAAGATATTTTCTCTGAAGATGAGGAAGAAGCATATAGTGAAAGGGTCAAAGAATTTTTGGATAGTTTATCACCCATGCAAAAGACGATTGCTATCCATATTATGAAAGGCTATAAAGCTGAAAAAATCAAAGCGATATTGAATATTACAGATAAACAGTACAGAGATTGCTGGAGTGAGATCACTTCCTATGACAAAAAGAGAATATTATATAAGGAGAATAAAAATATGGAAGAAGAGAATAGGAACAATGTGGATACAAAGGAAAATGTAAATGAAAAATATAAAAATACAAGCTACAGTATTGATTCGATCAGTAAGCAGTTAAGAAAAAAGCGGATACGGGATGACCATATTTTACAACGACATAGTGGTCAATGGAAATGCTTCGCGAAAAGTGAGCTGGTTTCTGATATTTTGCGTGGAAAATCTCTTACTCAAATCATTATATCAGAAGAAATTAAAAATGGAATTAAAATGCAGTGGCTGATTGACGGAAAACAGAGATGTACTACATTGGATGATTATTTATATGACGGATTTGCTGTTTCCCATAATGTGAAAAATTACAGTATCATGTATCAGACACCAAAAGTGGGGGAAAACGGCAATGAGATATTGAATGAAGAGGGCTTTCCAGATATGGAATGGACATCTGTTGATATTCGTGGAAAGAAATTTTCTCAGTTGCCAGATGAATTGCAGGATATATTTAGAGACCGTCAAATACCAGTTTTGTATAATATGGATTGTACAAAAAAGGATATTGCAGATGACATTGCTCGTTTTAACAGAAGCAGACCTATGAATAAGGCGCAAAACGGATGGCTGGGACTCGAGGAGAGCTTTGCAGAATTTGTTGAGAATATTGCAAAAATGCAATTTTTCCAGCCAGAGTTTATCGGGACGACCTACACAAAAAACAACAATACATCAGGAGCGATTAGAAGAATTATTGTGGAAGGGATTATGGTTTCCGATTTTGTTGATGATTTTGGAGATTTTGATAAAATGTGTAAATTTTTATCTGAGGAGGCCAGTGACTCAAATTTCACAGAATTTTATTCCTTGGTTGAGCGATTAACCCTTATTTGCAACACGAAAGAGACTGCTTTGTTATTTGATGCCAAGGATTCCTTCTTATGGTTTGGTTTGTTTTCCCGGTTTGTAAGGCTTGGAATGGATGATAAACTGTTTGCAAATTTTATGAATGGGTTTCATTTACTGAGAAAAACGAAAATTAGTGAGAAATCATTTGATAATATATTAGAAGCGTCAAAATCCACAAAAGATAAAAGTATTGTAAGAAAGAAAATGAAACATATGGAGCAGCTTTTGTATAATTACCTGAAAAGTCATGGCGCTTTAACTGGAAAATCGGTTTCCGATAAGAATGGCTATACGGAAAAGGAGATTTTTATTGCGGATGTGGTGAATATGGGCATTGATAAAGTGCGTGAAGAAATGGAAGTATATAATGAGACATTAGATGACCTGGAATATAAGACCATTAAAGACGGATCCAAGCTATTGGAAGATGAAAACAGAATCTCCTTACTGGCAATGGTAGCTTATTCCTATAACACGGATACGGATTTAGATGAATGGCTTTTGGAATATGCTAAAAAGAATCGTACCTATTTGACAGATCAGAGAAAAAATTTTTTGCGGATGAGAAAGGATTTCGATCAGTACTGTATGGTGTATCGGGAAAGCGGATAATGGAGGCGAGATATTATGATGAGGTAAAGGATTGAGGTTTACAAAATATGAAAAGTTTTGCGGACAGGAGATGAATTAAATGGCGGATATTATTTTTTTTAAAGCTTATGTACGGGCAAAGGAAGATGAAAGAAAGCGTATGAGAAATATTTCTATGCTTTTATCAAAAAAAGAGAATCTGTTTACCCTGTTACATAAGATGTATGATTGTATAGGGTGCTCTTTTATAGTTGAAAATTTTGGAAAGAATTATCAAGTGTATGAGAATGAATATGAAATTGACAAAGAGCTTTTAAATATACTGCTCCAAACCATGCAAAAATATTACGATGAGCTTCAGAACAGGATAATATGTTTGGAGAATGCAAGCCGGGTTCACTGATAGCGGCATCTGAACGGCAATGGTATTTTGCAACCGTTCATACGGGGGATTTTCATTGGGAAAAGAGGTTTACAGCAGGTTTTTTATTTGTTATCATATGATTGAAGAAAATAACAAAAATAAAGGTGGAAATTGGTGGTTTTTGGGAATGGTTCCTGAACGGACCACCAGGAGGAACGGAGGATGGCAGAGTACGGAAAAAAGGGAATCGTCAGCTTTGATATGGACATGACTCTTTTAAATCACGAGGACTGGAAGATACCGGACAGTACCCTTCTTGCTCTGGACCGGTTAAGAGACCGGTATTATATTGTGATTGCAACAGGAAGGGATATGGATGCAAGATATAGCGCCGGCCTGACAGAGCAGGTGAAGCCGGACGGAGTGATCCATTTAAACGGAACAAAGGTCACAGTGGGAGAGAAGCTGATCTATGAGCATCGGATGGAACAAAGACTGGTGGAACGGCTTCTTCGGTTTACGGAAGGGAAGGACTTTGCTATGGGTGTCAGCGCAGGGGCAGAGGATTATTATATGAATCCAGAGTATGTGACCCGCCATGATATGATTCGATGGAAACAGTCGGACCGATGCTTTCGGGATCCCTGGAAGCTGTTGGATATGCCGGTGCGCACCATGGCATATATCGGAAAGGAGCCAGGGACAAGGCTGGTGGAGAAGGCCTTTCCGGAGCTTCGGCTTCCCATGTTTTCCAATATGGAGGGGGCGGATGTGATTGAGCGGTGTGTTTCCAAGGCAGACGGGCTTTTGCGGCTGTGCGAATATTTTCATGTCCTGCCGGAAAGGACTGTGGCTTTTGGGGACAGCATGAATGATTATGAGATGATTCGGGTAGCAGGAATCGGGGTGGCTATGGGGAATGGACGGGATGAGCTGAAAAAGGCGGCGGATTATGTGACAGCTCCCATAGGGGCGGACGGAGTATGGAAGGCCTGTGTTCATTTAGGCCTGTTTCAGGGCTGAGATGTAAGAGCAGATGAGGGGCACAACAAATTCAGGGAAGGTGCTCAAAATAAAATAAGGGGAAGGATGGAAAGAGACATGGCACGTAATTATGAATTGGTGGTGATTGGAGCTGGTCCGGGAGGCTATACGGCGGCTTTAAAAGCAGCCGGCTTTGGAATGAAGGTTGCGGTGGTGGATCAGGACAGACTGGGAGGAGTCTGTGTCAATCGGGGGTGCATTCCCACCAAAGCTCTTTTACATGCGTCAAATATTTTTTCCATGATGCAAAGATGTGATGAATTTGGGGTGTCTACGGATTTCATATCTTTTGACTTTGGAAAAATGCAGGAGTACAAGAAACGTTCGGTCCGTCAGTATCGCCAGGGGATTGAAAAGCTTTTTGCAGAAAACGGGATTGAGTTTATTCGGGGCACTGCCACCATTCGCAGAGAAAAGACCATAGAGGTGGTGGGAGAGGAGGGAAGAGAGTACCTCCATGCAGACAATATTATCATTGCCACAGGCGCCTCTCCGGTGATTCCGGATATTCCAGGTATATATTTGCCGGGAGTCAACAACAGCGACCGTCTTTTGACAGCTCAGAACTGGAATTTTGACCGGGTAGTCATTATGGGGGGTGGGGTGATCGGAGTGGAGTTTGCCACTATATTCCAGGCGCTCTGTTCCAATGTGACCATTGTGGAGATGGGTTCCCATCTTTTGGGCCCAATGGATACAGAGGTGGCACTGGCCTTAGAGGATCAGCTGAGGGATAAGGGAATTACAATCCATTGCAATTCCACGATAGAGGAGATCACGGAGGAGGATGGACTCAATTGCCAGGTATCCAATCATCAGACGGGAGAAACCAGCAGGATCCGGGCCAGTCAGGTGGTTGTTGCTGTGGGACGGCGGCCTTATATGGACAGGCTGATCGGGGAGGATGTTTCCCTGGAGATCCGCAACGGAAGGCTGGCAGTGAATGCAGATTTTATGACCAGCGAAAAGCATATTTATGCTATCGGAGATGTGGTTTCCAAGACACAGCTTGCTCATGTGGCTATGGCACAGGCAACCTATGTGGTGGAGACGATTGCCGGACGGCCGCACAGTATCCGGCTAGAGGCAGTGCCCAATGGGATGTATGTATCTCTTCCCATTGTACCCAACTGTATCTACACCGTACCGGAGATTGCCACTGTGGGGATCACCGAACAGACAGCCAACACCTTGGGCATGAAGGTGCGCTGTGGTGTTTACGATATGAATGACAATGGCAAATCGATTATCACTCACAAGGAGAAGGGATTTATCCGTATGATTTTTGAGGCGTACTCTAACACGATTGTGGGTGCCCAGATGGTATGTCCCCGTGCCACAGACATGATCGGGGAGATGGCCACAGCCATAGCCAACGGATTGACGGCAGAGCAGCTGTCCCGGGCCATGCGGGCCCATCCCACCTACAGTGAGGGGATTGCAGCAGCCATTGAAGATGCAATGAGAGAAAAGGAGCCGGAAAAATGAGTGAGACAGCAAAGAGAATTGGCAAGCTTCGGGAGATGATGCGGGAGCGCAGGATTGATGCCTATCTGGTTCCTACTTCGGATTACCATGAGTCAGAATATGTAGGAAAGCATTTTGCATGCAGAGAATTTATCACGGGCTTTACCGGCTCTGCGGGGACAGCTCTGATCGCAAAGGACTGGGCCGGTTTGTGGACTGATGGCCGTTATTTTGTCCAGGCTGCTGCTGAGCTTGAAGGAAGCGGTGTGGAGCTGATGAAAATGGGAGAGCCAGGGGTGCCTACTCTGGAGGAATATTTGGAGCAGAATCTGCCTCACCATGGGATTCTTGGATTTGACGGCCGGGTTATCAATGCCCGCATGGGGGAGGATTTGCAGAAGCGGCTGGAGAGCAAAAGCATTTCCTTCGCTTATACAGAGGCTTTGGTGGGAGATATCTGGGAAGATCGCCCTGCCTTGCCTGGGGAGCCGGTATGGATTCTGGAAGACAGATATGCAGGGAAATCTGCGGCTGATAAGATCAAAGAGCTCAGGAGGGAGATGAAGAAGAACCATGCAACAGTCCATCTTCTGACAACTCTGGACGATATTGTGTGGCTCTTTAATATCCGGGGAAATGATATTCCCCACAATCCTGTGGTGCTTTCCTATGTGGCGGTGACTGCGAAAGAGCTTTGCCTGTTTGTGAACCTGCAGGCCATATTCGGGGAAGTGCAGGCTTATCTGGAAGGGCTGGGTGTCACCCTTTACCCCTATCAGGAGATATACACTTATGTGCAGGAGCTGTACCACGAAAGGGTACTGCTAGAGAAGGGAAAGGTCAACTATGCCATTGTCCGGTATCTGGATGAGTCCAACCGGATTATTGACAAGATGAATCCAACTGTGATGAAAAAGGCAGAGAAATCCCGGACAGAGATTGAAAACCTGAAAAAGGTTCACATTCGAGATGGTGTTGCCATGACAAAATATATCTATTGGTTAAAGCATAATGTGGGCAAGCTTCCCATGACAGAGTGCAGTGTGGCAGAATATTTGCAAAAGCTGCGAAAGGACCAGGGGGCTATGGATGAGAGCTTTGCCACGATTTCCGCCTATGGGGCCAATGCGGCTATGTGTCACTACCATGCCCAGGAAGAGAGCTGTGCAGTATTAAAGCCGGAGGGACTGTATCTGGTGGATTCCGGAGGGCAGTATCTGGAGGGAACTACAGATATCACCAGGACTATGGCCTTGGGGCCGGTGACAGATGAGGAGAGAGAGCACTATACTCTGGTACTGATGAGTATGCTGCGTTTGGGGCATGTGAAGTTTTTAGAGGGCTGCAGCGGTCTCAGCCTGGATTATGTGGCCCGGGAGTTGATGTGGAGACGAGGGCTTAACTACAATCATGGAACCGGACACGGGGTGGGATATCTGCTCAATGTCCATGAAAGGCCGGTGGGAATCCGTTTTAAGACGGTTCCGGAGCGGCAGGACGGAGCGCCCTTTGTTCCAGGGATGGTGTGCTCCGATGAACCAGGGATCTATATAGAGGGAAGTCATGGAATCCGCACGGAGAATCTGGTATTTTGTAAGGAAGCGGAGACTACAGAATATGGCAGATTTTTTGAGTTTGAGTATTTGACCTATGTGCCCATAGACTTAGAGCCAGTGGATGTGACGCTTATGGAGGATAAGGATATGGCTTATCTCAATGAATATCACTCTCAGGTGTATGAGAAGATATCGCCCTATCTGGAGGCAGAGGAAGCCAAGTGGCTTTGGGATGTGACACGCCCTTTGACCCGCTGATGGTAAGGGATTTATTTACCGGAATTTAGCCAAGTGATTTGTTTGATTAAGTCATGAAGCGAAGAGAGAGGGAGTGGACATAGAGGCTCCCTGGATGAAAAGGAGAGACGGGACAGCCAGAACACAGCAAAGATGCTGTTGCTGGAAATAAGTTACGCGGCCTGCCTGGCAGCTTTTTTATCTGCAGGGCGGCCGCGTGATTTTTACAGATTCTTTCTGCATTGCCCCCATCAGACATCCCAGGGAAGATCAATGAGGGTGTAAGGGTGAACAATGGCAGGGAGAAAGATATCCAGCAAATCGCGGGTGCGTATTTTCAGGCTGGATGTATTGATGCAGGGATGACAGCCAATGTACTCGTGATGATCGATTACGGATTTGTCGATCAAAAGCTGCACTTGGTTTTGATGGTCATTCATAAGACCAAGGACGCTGACGGAGCCTGGTGTGATATCCAGGTATTTTTCCATGTATTCTTCTGGGGCAAAGGACAGGCGGGCACTGCCTATCTGTCGGGAAAGAACAGCTGTCTTGAATTTTTTTGATCCTGGCATCATGAGAAGATAGAATTTCGTCTTTTGGGTGTTGCAGAGAAAGAGGTTTTTGCAGATCTCAATCTCTAAAAGCTTGTCTATGTCATGGCAGTCCTCAATGGTGGCAGTGGGAAAATGGTCGGCTCTCAGGTAGGAGATACCAAGGCGGTCCAGAAGATCGTAGGTGCGAAGCTCTTTGGAAAGGCGGTTTTTAGGGTCTGCAGGCCGACCCTGATACAGAGTTGGGTCGATAGAAAAGGGGGCAGTATTCATGATAATATTCTCCTTCTAAGATGGTGTCCGCTACTATTATAGTTGATTATGAGGGATTTGCAACAGGATTTTGGAAAGTGGAGAAGTGTGGGCGATTAGAGCTGTGCAGCAGAGATAATGTATTGGATGAAATGCTGCGGATAAAGATGAATTAGGAGAAAAGATTATGGCGGCAGAGAAAAAGAAGGCGGGGAAGAAAGAATTTAGCAAAGATAAAAGCTTAACGGGTGAGAGGAGCTGTGGCAGGGAGGGAAAGGTTGCGGAAGGGAAGGCTGTCAGGGAGGGAAAACCTGCTAAGGAAGGGAAAGCTGTCAGAGAAAGAAAGCTTGTCAGAGAAGTGAAATCTGCCAGGGGAGGGAAGTCTCATGAAAATAAGCGGGGAAAGAGCCTGTGTCCGGCAACTGGGATATGTGGGGGATGTCAGTATCTGGATATGCCTTATGAAGAGCAGCTAAAGAAAAAACAGCAGCAAATACAAAATCTTTTGGGAAAGTTTTGTAAAGTATATCCGATCACGGGGATGGACAACCCCTTTCATTACCGAAACAAGGTTCATGCAGTGTTTGGATATCAGAAAGGAGAGGTGGTTTCCGGGGTCTATCAGGAGGGAACCCACCATCTGGTACCAGTAGAACACTGCATGATTGAGGATAAAAAGGCGGATGAAATTATCAAGACAATCCGGGGAATGCTTAAATCCTTTAAAATCCGCACATATGATGAGGATACGGAATATGGTTTACTGCGGCATGTTTTGATACGCCGGGGCTTTGCCACCGGGGAGATCATGGTGGTACTGGTGACGGCCTCTCCTGTTTTCCCGTCAAAAAATAATTTTTCCAAGGCACTTTTAAAAGCGCATCCGGATATTACTACCATTGTGCAGAATATTAATGAGAGAGGCACCAGCATGGTGCTGGGAGAAAAAGAGTATGTATTATACGGACCGGGATATATTGAGGATGTGCTGTGCGGATATCGCTTTCGCATTTCTTCCAGATCCTTTTATCAGATAAATCCGGTTCAGACAGAAAAGCTGTACGCTAAAGCAGTGGAGCTTGCCGGGCTGACGAAGAAAGAGGTGGTTTTGGATGCGTATTGCGGGATTGGCACCATAGGAATCATTGCCTCGTCCCAGGCAAAGCAGGTGATCGGAGTGGAGCTTAATAAGGACGCAATCCGGGATGCCATACAGAATGCCAAATATAACCAGATATCAAATGTCTGGTTTTATTGTAATGACGCACCCCGGTTTATGTGTCAGATGGCCGAAAATGGAGAGCAGGTGGATGTGGTGCTGATGGATCCGCCACGCAGCGGAAGTTCGGAGGAGTTTATACGGGCAGTGAAAGCCGTGCAGGCAAAACGAGTGGTATATGTGTCTTGCGGGCCGGAGACACTGGCAAGAGACATAGAGGTGTTTCGGCGGATGGGGTATGAGGCGAAAGGGGCCTGGCCTTTTGATATGTTTCCGGCTGTGAAGCATATAGAATGTGTGGTGGGACTACGCCAGAAGATTTGATAAGTAAAAGCGACAAAATATAAAGGAGGCACCATAGATGAAGGGCTCAGAGTGCAGGCTAATCGAGTATATGGAAGGGGCAAAGAAGCGTTTTGTCATTCCTGTTTACCAGAGAAATTATGACTGGAAAACAGAAAACTGCAGACAGCTTTATGATGATCTTGTCAAGATAATCAAAGATGACCGGAGAAGCCATTTTTTTGGAAGTCTTGTTTCTGTCTATAATCCCAGCGGCCGGAATACGGAATTTTTGGTGATTGACGGACAGCAGCGGCTGACTACTGTCTCTCTGCTTTTTCTTGCCATGTATGATCTGATTGAAAAGGGGTTTATGGCGCCTGAGGATAAGTCTCTTGGCGAGCAGCTTTATGAGGATTTTCTTGTGGACAAATATCAGCCCCAGGAAAAGCGTATTAAGCTAAAGCCGGTAAAAAATGATCAGCGGGCTTTTGGAAAATTGTTTGATGATGCGTCTGAACACATTCGGGAGTCTAATATAACAGCAAATTATAACTATTTTCGTGACCGGATTCAGAAGCAGGAAATCACCATTGATGAGCTATTTGAGGCGATCTGCCGTCTTGAGATTATCAATATTATCCTGAATAATGAGGACAATCCTCAGCTTATCTTTGAAAGTCTCAATTCAACAGGGCTTGATCTTAGTGAGGGTGATAAGATCCGCAACTTTATCCTGATGAGTCTTTCCCCCAGGGAACAGGATGAGTATTATGAAAAATACTGGAACAGAATCGAGGAATGCACCCGGTATGATGTAAGCGCCTATATCCGGGACTACTTAAGCGTAAAGCAGCAGGCGATTCCATCTCAGAAGAAGATTTATCATAATTTTAAAGCGTATGTGGAGTTTAATAAAATCCGGACAGAGGAGCTTTTGAAGGATTTGCTAAACTATGCTAAAAGATATCAGATTCTCATAAATGGAGGAAGTGGAAATAAGGTCATGGATGCCTGTATTCACCGGCTGAACCGTCTGGAAACCACCGTTACAAGGCCATTTTTTCTTCAGGTACTTCGTTTTTATGATGAGGACAAGCTGAGTATTGCCCAAGTCACAGATATTTTTCTCACAACGGAGAATTATCTGTTCAGGAGAAACATCTGTGATTTGCCCACAAATGCCTTAAATAAGATATTTTTGCTGCTTCACAAGGAGATTATGCGCTACGATGGCACGGATGGGAATTATGTGGAAAAATTCAAATATGCCCTTGTGTCTAAAAAAGATCGGGCCCGTTTTCCGGATGATGAAGAGTTCTCTGTATGCTTTGCAGAGCGGCCGGTCTATCTCATGAACAGCAAAAATAAGATTTACATATTGGAACGTCTGGAAAATTTTGGGACAGATGAGGATAAGGATGTCTATCATCATTGTGATGAGGGAATCTACACAATAGAACATATTATGCCTCAGCATCTTACCCTTGCATGGCAGAAGGAGCTTGGGGAGAACTGCCAACAGATACATGAGCTATGGCTTCACAGGATTGCCAATCTGACTCTCTCCGCTTATAACTCTAAATATAGCAACCGCTCTTTTGCAGAGAAAAAGACCATAGAAAACGGTTTTGATGACAGCGGAATCCGTATGAATACCTATCTTGCAAAAAAGAGTAAATGGACACTCACAGAGCTTAAAGAGCGGAGTCAATATCTGACTAGCCGGGCGTTAAAGATTTGGGAAATGCCTGTTACCGGGTTTAAGCCTGTGGAAAAACAGTTTGACTCCTATACCCTGGGAGATGATATGGATCTGACTGGCAGGCAGATTGTCCGTTTTGACTTTAAGAAAGTGGAGCAGCCAGTCAGCAGCTGGGTGGAAATGTTCCAGAAGGTGATACAGATGCTCTATGAGGAGGATAAAGTCATCATTGCCAAACTGGCTATGTCACAGGAGGACGGGATCGCCTTTCATTTCAACATGAATCCGGATAATCCTGGAAGATACATGGAAATCGGTGACGGGATTTATGTCTGGACCAATACCAGTACCCAGAGCAAGCTATCTGTGCTGAATCGGCTGTTCAGGCTCTACGATGTGGATCCATCTGATCTGATATTCTATCTCCGTGATGAAAACAAATCAATTGGAGATGAGCCAGGCAGCAGGCAGGAGCTGCGGAGAAGATACTGGACCTATGCGCTGCCATTGATCAAAGAGTCACATGGAAAGGAAGGAGCTTTTTCCAATGTGAATCCATCAAAGGATAATTGGGTAAACGGTTTCTTTGGGGTAGGTGGCTTTTATATTTCCTGTGTTGCCAATTACGATTCAGCGCGGGTGGAACTTTGTCTGGGAAAATCCGATGACAAGGTAAATAAAAGGGCATTTGATGATTTGATGTCTCACAGAGAGGAGATCGAAAAAGCATTTGGCGTCCAATTGGTTTGGAACCGAAATGATGACATTAAATTGTCCAAGGTATATTGTTTTTTGTCCGGGGTAAGCATAGAAGATGAAGAGGACTGGATGCAGATGGCCCGTTTCCATGCAGAGTGGAGCAAGAAATTTTACGAGGTGGCAGTTTTGTATCTGAGAAAGGATTCTTTTGCCGGATGAGAAATATTACTGCAGCGAGCATGGTGATCAAATGTTCGTTCCTGCTGGCTGGGCGGGTCAGAACACGGAGAAAGATTCTGTGAGCTTGTGCCTGAAAGAAAGTAATGGATTGTTTGTCAGAATGGAAAGGAGAGAGAAAACACATGATCGGAACTCTTGTAACCGTCACAGTGGACAGACCCTTAGGCAGCTTTCATCCGGAGTATGCGGATATGTGCTATCCGGTAAATTATGGATATATCAAGGGAGTGATGGCTCCGGACGGTGAGGAACAGGACGCCTATGTTATTGGGGTAGAGAAGGCGGTGAAAGAATTTACAGGAAGGATTATTGCGGTTGTCCACCGGTTCAATGATGTGGAGGAAAAATGGGTGGTTGCTCCTGAAGGGTTTTCGCTTTGTGCAGAGGAAATCATGGAGCAGATCTGGTTCCAGGAAAAGTATTTTAAGTCAGAAATACGAATGGAGATGAGATGCGGATCCCATGACGGTGGAAAAAAGATTGCAGAACAGGAAAATAAGGAGGACCACCAATGGTAAAAGTAGCTGTTTTGACTGTAAAATTGTACGCGCCCTGGGTACATTCCCTGAAAGAAAAGCGGATGGTGGTGAAAAGTATTTTGGCGAAGATACGGAACAAATTTCAGGTGTCAGCTGCGGAGGTTAAAGATCAGGATATTCATCAGTCAATTGTGATCGGAGTGGCCTCCATTGTGCCTCACAGCGCCCAGGCGGACCATGTTATGGACGAGATTGTAAACTTTTTGGAGCAGTGTACAGAGGCAGAGATTGTGGAGGAGGAGCGGGAACTTCGTTGAATCCCTATATCATGGAAAGAAGGCTTCGGAGGGAGGATGCAATTGCCAGAAGCCTGGAGCGGTTTTTTTGTATGAGAAATTGGATACCATAAAGATTGATGTGTCATCCTGCTCGCCGGAGAAGGCAGTGGAACGGATTGAGAAGCTGGAAAAGCCACACCGGCTTTCAGGTGAATCGTAGAATACAGAGGATCGAAGGAAGCAATATAAGGGGTGCAAGGAGGAGACTGTGAAAAAGGAGAGAGGATCGAAGGGAACGAACAATGGAGGCAAAAGGAAAGCTTCCGGGGAAAATCCGGTCAGCGATTTGAAAAGGATACCAGGGGTGGGGGCAAACATGGAGCGGCATTTGCAGAATATTGGAATCCGGTGTGTGGCTGACTTGGCGGGAAGGGATCCGGAAGAGCTGTACCATTTGGATTGCCTGAAAAAAGGATTTCAGGACGACCGTTGTGTACTGTATGTATACCGTTGTGCGGTGTATTTTGCAGAGCACGAGGAGCATGAGCCAGAAAAGCTGAAATGGTGGTACTGGAAAGATAAGGAGTATCCGGAAAAGGGATGAGATTCAGAGCAGGAGGCAAGGGTGAAAGAATTTGAAAAAACGTTCACAACCTGTTTGTGCCTTGGAAAGGAAGAGAAAAATGAGACGAACTTATAAGAAGCTCATTGTGTGGAGCTTAGTGGCAGTTATGGCCGTGATGAGCGGGTGCGGGGCTAAAAAACCAGGGGAAGGTACTGACAGAAAGCCAGCTGAAAGCGCCAAAACACAGGCAACCGATCCATCAGCACAGGAGCAGCCAGGCGGTTGGCTGGAAGATGGTCTGGCAGTAGGCAATGTGATTTCCGGATTCACAGTAAATTCCCTTTCTGACAGCCAAATGCTGCAGGCAAAGATTATTGGCTTTACCCATGAAAAAAGTGGTGCAGAATTGGTTTGGGTAAAGAATAGTGATCCAGAGCTGGCCTTTTCTATCAGCTATCACACGCCATATGTGGATGAGACGGATAGTAACCATGTATTTGAACATGCGATTCTTGCTTCCTCGGAGAAGTATCCCAGCAAAAATCTGTTTTTTGATCTGGTTGGAAAGAGCTACAATACCTTTATTAATGCTTTTACCTACAACACCTTCACCTCTTACCCTGTAAGCTCGGAAAGCGAGGAGCAGCTTATAAAGCTTATGGATGCCTATTTAAGCTGTATGGTGGCACCGGATATCCTTAAAAATGAAAATATTTTCAAGCGGGAGGCGGTTCGCTATGAATTGGACAGTCCGGAAGATAACATCCACATGATCGGTACGGTTTATTCAGAGGACTTTGGTTTTCTGACGAATATGTCTATGGAAGCCGCCAACAATCTGGAGGACGCCTTATATCCGGGTCAGTATGCATCCAATGCAATCGGGCGGTCTCACAGAAACTATCAGAACCTTACCTATGAGGCGGTGTTGGACACCTATAAGCGTTACTATCATTTTGACAACAGCCTGATCTTTCTGTATGGGGATATGGATTATGAAAAGGTTTTAGGCTTTATGGACAAAGAGTATCTGTCAAGGGCTGAAAGGCAGGAAACCGATCTTTCTGCTTATCAGGATCCGGTTTCCAGGGACGGCTATGAGGAAAAGATGGTACCCGTACCAGCTTATGAGGGGGATCAGACGGAAAATGCCTCCCAGATTGATTATGGCTTCAGTTTAGAAGATAAAAGCTGGGAGGATCTGACGGCATGGCTTCTGCTGACGGAGATATTGAATCATGAAAATTCTTCTTTTCATACAAACCTGAAGGCCCTGGGGGTCCAGAATCAGGCCCTGGTATATGTAAATCTGTATAATGCAAAGCCGTATCTCCAATTCAGCCTTCTCTACGGAGAGCCGGCGCAGAGCCAGGTATTTAAGGAGGCTGTGACAGAGACATTGACCCGGATTGCAGAAGAAGGAGTGGACAGGGAAATCCTTCATTCGATTTTAAAGCAGACAGAAACATCCAACTATTTGCTCAGGGACGAAATAAATGTCGGAGTAAATGTGTTTCCTAATATTGTCAATTACTGGACTCACACAGGAAAATATGATTTTTACAATGTGTTTGAAAAGACGTTGAATGATGTGGAAGCAGACGATGGACAGGAAATTTTCCGCCGCCTGGCAGCAGAGGTGGGGGAGGAAGGACGCAGCGCATTGATTACGAATGTGCCGGAGCCGGGACTTGCTGAAAAAATTCTTGAGGAGAGGGATGCTTATCTGGCGGATAAGAAGGCTTCTATGACAGAAGAAGAAATTCAGATGCTGATCCAGGACACGAAGAAATTCAGGGAATGGAACGAAGCGGAAGGCTCGAACCGTGATTTTATTATAGACCCATCTGATATTCCTGATGAAGAACCTTTCACAGACTATAAAAAGGTGGAGGGAGATGGAGTGTCCTACTATATGGCTCCTGCAGAGGTGGAAAAAGTGGGAAAATACAGACTGTATCTGGACATCAGCGATCTTTCTGATGAAGAACAGATGGATCTGGGGCTTTTTAGTATGCTGGCTGGAAAGATGGGCACCAGGGACCATTCCCTGGAGGAAATCCTGAATTTAAAAAGTGAATTTCTGTATTCTTATAACATGGACTGTCTTTATCCGGATGGAGAAGATGCCTATCCGATGCTGCAGCTGAGCTGGATTACACTGACAGAGGATTATGAGGCAGGCTTTACCTTTTTGATGGAGCTGCTGGGAAGTACAGATTTTACGGATACAAAACGGATTCAGGAGCTGCTGGTGAGAGAGACAGATTCCTTTGATCTGTCCCGTGCAGCAGATATGCTGAATGTGGCTCGTGATCTGGCTGCGCCTTATATTTACCGCAATTATGCTTATCAGGAAGCATACAGGGGACAAGAGTTTTACTATTATCTTGAAGAAATCAAAAACCGGCTGGAGGAAGATGGCTCCTATGGAGCGGTTTTGGCAGAGCGCCTTCAGTCAGTTTCGGATAAGCTTATGAAAAAGGGGCGCCTGGTATGGATGTGCGCAGCTCCGGAGGATGACCTTGAAAGGATAAGGACTGTCAGCGCCGGGCTTTTGGAGGTCCTTCCTTTCAAAAAGGCGGGGGAAAGCCTGATTACATTGCCTCAAAAGGTGCAGAAGCGGGCCGTGATCCTAGAAAGCTCCGATCAATATGCTGTTATGGTTGGAAATTGTTATGAAAATGAAAGCTTTTACGGAAAATACATTCCGTTTCTCATGGCAGCATCCGACCGGTACACGATTCCAAAGCTTCGATTTCAGATGGGAGCATACAGCACCGGCATTAATTTTACGGCTTACAGTGGGGCAATGCTTATGTACAGCTATAGTGATCCCAATGCAGCACAGACCGTTAACATTTTTGAGGGAACGGCGGACGCCATTGCAGGGATGGAACTGACGCAGGAGGATTTGGACGGATATATTCTTATGGCAGTCTCTGCTGCCAATATGGCCAGAGGGGTGCTGACAACACCAATCACGGCTATGGAAAATGAGATTACAGGGCTTGATAGCCGAAAAGCCTGTGAGGTAATCAATAACATGAAAACTGCTGCCCCAGAGGATCAGAAGGCAGCAGCAGAATGCATCCGGGAAATTATCAGTCAGTCCGGGACAGCTACGGTGGGCAACGAAGCGCAGCTAAAGGCGGATCAGGATGCCTATGACCAGATTTTATCGTATAAGGCGGGCTCAGAGAGTAAGGCAGATTAGAGATAGGGGGCTGTAAAATGAAAAATATGAAGGAGAAG
>JAAWEL010000051.1 GCA_022794255.1 Lachnospiraceae bacterium | reverse complement strand
TGGGAATCGCTCTCTGGGCAATGGTATACATGGTCCTTCCCCAGCCGGCCATGATAATATCACCGCTTTTTACCATGGAATCCAGATACTTAGCAGCAGTCTCCCCCAAAGAAAACAGATTGTTCTCCCCCACTTTACTGGGGGTCACAATCACCCTCCTAAGCTGAAAATGGCTGCGGATATCCCGTTCCAGATGGCTCTCTACCTTTGTGGGATCCTGAATCCGGATCATAACCACATTCTCTTCCTTTGCCATGGCAAGAAGCTTTGACACATAGGGTCTGGAAATTTTCAATTGTTCGGCGATCTCTCCCTGGCTGAATCCGCTCTCATAGTACAGGCGGGCCACATTTACCAGAAGAGGCATTTTGCTGTCTGGTACCAAACCGTTTCCTCTTTTCCTTCCACTTATTTGTTGGAATTATTTGCCATTATTATAGTATATTTAAGTTGAGGAAGTCAATTGCTTTCCCTTTTCAATCAACGCATTAAGTAAAGGCGCAAGTCCCGGGTCCTCACCTGTCAGCTTTTTCATTGAAAAGCCCTTTCCATCCAGAACCATGGACAAAGATTCTTCTCTGGTATATTCCTTCCAGTCGTTCTTCGGATATCTCAAATGACACGGTACCTTTTCCATAAGGTAATCTAATCTCCATTTTTCCCTGCCCCCTGTATCAAAATAACCGTCAAATCATTGAGACTGATATTCTGCTCCATATGTATCCCGCATCCCAGCTGCCATAATATCCCGGAAGTATCATGATTTCTCAGACATTCCTCTATAGATAGTCCCTTCTCCTCTGCCCGGTCTGCTGTTGTACCATCCACAATCCCTCCGCCTAAACAGGAGGGAGCTCCGGGGATAGCAAGACCGCCCGGGCCATCCGTTCCATCTGAATCCACAGAGCCAATCACAATCCTTTTGCTTCCCCGAATCTGCCTGGCACAGGCCAAAACAAATTCCTGGTTTCTTCCACCTATCCCTGCCTTCTTCTCCACAGTCACCAGCATCTCTCCAGATGAAAAAAGTACCACAGGAGCTTTCACCGGCTCTCCATATTCTTCAATGTTTCTCCCAATGGCAGACAAAATCCTCCCGCACTCCTTTGCCTCTGCCTGTATAACCTGACTCAGCACTGCAGTCTGATACCCCATCTTTTCTGCCTTTTTTCTGGCAGCCGGAAGAAAATGAGCGCAGTCCGGCATCACCCCAAAGACCCGGCATCGCATTTTCATAAATTCCTCGTATTTTACTGTCTCCTGCTCCGCTGTGCCGTTCTCTAAAAATTTCCGGATGGAGGCCGGGCAGCTTTCCCATGCCTTATAGCTTTTCAAAATTTTCATTGCCTGAGAAAAGGTGGAGGCCTCCGGCAGATTGTGAAGCCACACATTCCCTCTCAAAAGTCCCTCATAGTCATGCCGTTTATCCTGAATCACGTGATGATTGGCATCTGTCACAATCAGATGGAACTGCATGGCTTTTGCGAAAAGACGGGACAGCTTCCCTCCTTTCATCTGATCCAGATGATTCCGGACCACGTTTAATTCCACCGTGGCCACCCCCTTCTCGATCTGCATCATTGCCGTAAGCCTCTGTACATCCGTCAGAGAGATTCCCTCCTCCGGGAGGGTTAAAAGGGAGCTTCCTCCATTCGCAATTATGGTAAAGACCACATCCTGCTCTGTTACCTGCCGGGACAATTCCTTGATCCTCTCACAGCCCGCCACACAGCCCTCATCAGGAATCGGATGGGCTCCGTAGCAGGTCTTTATCCGTTTCAGCCCGGGTCTGTCCCCGTGCTTTACAAGGACCACACCATCTGTCAGAAAATCTCCAAGGACTTCTTCCAGGGCCATGGCCACCCGACCTGCCCCTTTTCCCGCCCCCACCACATAAATAGCCCTGGTTTCCTTCAGATCAATCGCCTCTACCCCGGAGTGAGGATCCCCTTCTGCCTCAAACCGTTTATTCCCCACATACAGCATATCGTTATCCCGGCTAAAAAGCTGTCGTGTGTTCTCATAGGGGTCTGATGCCAAAAGCCCTGCCTCCATTATAGAAAGCACGTCCTCCCTTCCTTTTTTATTTCCCCGGTCAATCAGCCCTTCCCTGTTCAAAATACGCAACCATCCCACTCCCTTCTCTCATCCCGTCTTACCCGAATTTCTTTTACCTTTTCTGCCTCCTCCAAAAGAGGCTCAGAGATCCAGAAGCTGCTCAAATCTGCCGTATTTTTAATCCAGACAATCCGGGCATCCTGGCAGGCATCTCTCCGGATACAGGTATAGAGACAAAACCGGATTGTTAGTTCCTTATCAGGAAGGACTGCCGGAATCCGTATTCCTTCGGTGTCTCTGCAGGTAATACCATTGACATACACTGGCATCAGATCCATTTTATCAAGCATTTTTCTGGTGATCGCATCAGCATTTCCCATACCAGCGCTGTTGCCCTCCGATTTGTCCGTCAGATCGAAAATGGCGATCTTCTCCGCATGAGGAGCCCTTCGCCCCAGAACACAAGAGCGTCCGGTTACATTGGGATCCATGCCGGCGCCACTTACATCCTTTCCCGCCTCCTGTACAATCAAAAGATCAATGGGATCAAAAGGAATCCGGGGCATCAAGGACTTGGAATATTTTAAAAGCTCTGGTTCTCTTAAAAGGATCTGCTCCGCCTCCACCGCTTCCACCAAAGCCAGCCCATGGGCGGCATTTTCCACAATGCCAAGTCCCAAAAGGACCGGCGCATTTCTCAAAATCACTTTGGCAAATTTCGGCAGATTTTCTCCCATGGAGGGAAATCCTGCCTTATGACAGACAGAAGCTCCCTGCTGCTTCCCCAGCCCGATCACCAGCATCTTTACCAGCCCGCTCTCCACCGGCCCGGTAAAATCCGTGTGGGCTTTAATTCTGCCTACCGGGATAATATGATCCGCCTTCATGGCATTGGCATCCAGATAAACCTTTAATCGGTCTTTTGTCTCCCCCAAAAGAACCGTCTCCATGGAAGAACGGATCTCCATCTCTACACTGTCCTCCGCAATTCCATAATGGCGCAGCAGAGCGGTCTGTCCCTTTGCATCTGCACCGCCATGGCTCCCCATAGCCGGAACTACAAAGGGAATGGCTCCCTTTTTTTTCACCTCCGTTCCCAGGGTATAAAGAATTTCCTTTATATGGCTGATTTCCCTGCTTCCGGCTGTTATGGCCACCTGCTGTCCGGGATGAATCTTTTGAAAGGCTGGACATTTCTCCAATGTGCTTTTTACTGCTTCCTTCACAGCTTTGATCTCTGGCTGTTTCCACACCATTTCTGCCTTTACAAATCTTGGTATTTTCACTGATGCCAAAAGCCCGGCCAGTGCTTTTCGATCTTCTGGTATTTTCATGTTTATCCCCCCAGGTACGCTCTCTTGATGTCTGGGCTGTCCATCAGCTTTCTGCTTTTTCCTTCTGCATTCACCACCCCGTTTTCCAGCACATAACAACGGCTGGAAATACTCAATGCTGCAAATGCATTCTGCTCCACTAAAAGGACAGGGAGCTTTTTCTCTTTGTTGATCCGCAAAATCACGTCAAACATTTCATCCACAATCACCGGGGCCAGACCCAGGGAAGGCTCATCAAACATTATCATTTCCGGCTCGCTCATCAGCCCTCTGGCAATGGCTAACATCTGCTGTTCCCCGCCACTTAGTGAACCTGCTAGCTGTTTTCTCCGATCTTTAAGCCTTGGATAAATGGTGTACATCTCCTCCAGCAAATCCCTGTATTTTCCGGCGGAATACTTCCTGGAAAAAGCCCCCATTTCCAGATTGTCCTCAACAGAAAGATCAGCAAATACCTCCCGTCCCTCCGGCACATATACGATCCCTTTCTTTACAATCTGGTCGGTTTTCAGCTTTGACAGGCTTTCCCCGTGAAAAAGGATATCGCCTGATTTGGGATGATAAATACCCATAATATTACGCATCAAAGTAGATTTCCCCGCACCATTGGCTCCGATAATGGAAACGATCTCCTGCTCCTTCACATGAAGGCTCACATCATGGAGAACATGCACCTTCCCATAAGCTGCATTCAGTTTTTTTACTTCCAGCATATCCTCCCCTCCTATCCTTTTTTATAACGATCACCCAGATAGGCCTGGATCACTTCCGGATTGTTCTGTATCTGGGCCGGCTTCCCCTCTGCAATCTTAGAGCCGAAATTGATCACGGTGATCTTATGGCTGATATTCATCACCACATCCATATTGTGCTCAATCAGGAACAGAGCCACCCCTCTTTCATAGATCCGTATCAGAATCTCCATCAGCTTTTTTCGTTCCGAAGGGTTTAAGCCGGCAGCCGGCTCGTCAAGTAAAATCAGTTTGGGAGCAGTCATCATTGTTCTGGCCAGCTCCACCATCTTTAACATCCCGTAGGGCAGCCCGCCTACTGTGTGATTCGCCACAGCCTGCATATGCATCAGCTCCAATATCCTCTCAGCTTCCTCCGCCAGTCTTTTCTCTTCTTGTTTTGTGCCGCGGATATCCAGCAGAAACTTAAGAATCCCCTCTTTTGTGTAAAACATATGCCCGCCTACCATCAGATTTTCTTTTACTGTCAGGGTGTGGAACAGCTTGATATTTTGAAAGGTTCTTCCTAATCCCGCCCTGCTGATCTCATAGGTGGGCTTTCCTGTAATATCCTGCCCCCTAAAAACAATCCTTCCTTCCGTGGGCGCAAAAACGCCGTCAATCATGTTGATTGTGGTGGTTTTTCCTGAACCATTAGGACCAATCAGTGCATGAATCGATCGTTCATTTACAGAAAAACTTAAATCATTGACAGCTACCAGACCTGAAAATCGTTTTGTCAGATTATGGATCTCTAAAATGCCCATTTCTTTCCCCCCTCTCACTTCTGCTGCCTTTTTAAAGCTGTCAGAATCCCGCCTGGCATAAAGACAATACACAAAAGTATCAGGATGGAATATGTAAGCTGGTAATATTCCCCGGTAAATCGCAAAAACTCCGGCAGCATGGAAACAATCACTGCTCCCAGCATACATCCCCAAAGATTTCCCATTCCGCCAATAAGAATCATTACCACAAAGGATACGGACAGATTCAAGGTGAAGGAGGAAGCATTGATGTAGGCGGAATAATGAGCATATAAGCTTCCTGCCACGCAGCCATAGACAGCTGCCAGGGTAAATGCCACAATTTTGATGTGCGCTGTGTTGATGCCGCAGGTTTCCACTGCCTCTATATTATCCCTTATCGCTATAAAGGCCCTTCCCCATTTAGAATGGATGATCCGATAAGCCGTGAAAGCGAACAGAATCACAAATACCAAAATAAAGTAATAATTCTGTATTTTCGTAACAATCTCATAGCCAAAAACCGTAAAAGGCGGAATATTTCTCACGCCCTGGGCTCCCCCTGTGACAGAGGTCATATTGTTGGCTAATTGGCGCACCACTTCTCCAAAAGCGATCGTGGTCAGGGACAAATACACGCCTTCTAACCGAAAGCTGGGATATCCCAGCCCCACACCGATCAAAAACCCCACAGCGGCCGAGGCCGCCATGCCGATCCAGGGGGAAAGAGACAGCCTTGTGGTAAGAAGCGCAGAAGTATAAGCCCCAAGACAAAAGATTCCTGCTGTTCCCAGATTCATCTGCCCGGTCATTCCTGTAATAAAATTGAGCCCAAAGGCGATGATCATATAAATCAGCGTCAGACAAAACATGGTCACATAGTATGTATTGCTGACGATCAGAGGAAGTACAAATGCAAAAACGACTGCCAGAGGATATCTCAGCTTTTTGATCATAATCATTCTTCCTCCCTTATTTTTTCTTTCCCAGCAAACCGGTAGGCTTTACTAAAAGAACTGCTATCAGAAAAACAAATGCTACCACATCCTTAAAGGTGGACGGAAAAATCATTCCGGCAATATTTTCCATAATCCCCAGGATCAGTCCCCCCACAATCGCCCCTGGCAGGGAGCCAAAGCTTCCAATCACTCCGGCAGCAAAGCCTTTTAGAGAGATCATTGTTGCCATGGTAGAGCTGACACTGAATACTGGTATGACTGCAATCCCCAATATGCAGCAGATAGCAAAGCTGATAGCAGTGGTTATGGCCATATTGCGCCTTACATCGATTCCCATCAGAGAAGCAGCCGTCTTGTTGGAAGCCACACATCGCATGGCCTTTCCTGTCTTTGTTTTCTTCATAAAGATTTCCAGAAGAATCACAATGGTCAAAGATATGCCTATAATATAAATATAAGCCCTTGCAATGGCCAGGCCCCCTACCCGGATCATCCCGTTCATAAACCCTTTTACAGTCATAGCCTCCGGCCCATAAAACAGGCGGACTGCCTCATTGATAATATTTCCTACCATCACAGTTGCCATGATGGCACAAAGCCGGTTCATATTCCGCAGAGGAATAAAAATTCCCACCGCCACCACCACCCCCAGGGCAGCCACCAAAAACACTGCCCCAACGATTCCCGAAATATATCCCATTCCCATGTCCATAATCATGGTTCCGGCATAAATGTAGGCGCCCAGCATAATAATCTTTTCATGTCCGAAATTCAGAAGTCCCATAGAATTCCAGATCAGCGTATATTCAATGCTGACCAGGGCATATACAAATCCCATGGCAATACCGCTGACCAGGAGTTGTACCACCATTGTCACACAAATTCCCCCTCTCTGCACCAGTTGGTCCTGAATAAACAGCTGCAGAATTCTATCGGATCACATCCATATACTCGATAGCCAGACTTTTGCACTGGCCCAGAATAATCTCATGGATCATCTCTCCGTCCGCATTGCAGTTAAAATCTCCTACCAGCCCCTCCACATCCTTTGTCTCCCAAAGAGCTTTGGCCACTGCCTCCCCATCTGTGGTTCCCGCACGCTCAATACTGTCAGCCAGGACGTATACCGCACTGTAATAGGCGGCACAGTGAAGGTCAATGCTTTCGTTTTCTCCGTATGCCTCCCGATATGCTTTCATAAACTTCTGGATCTTATCTGTGGGATTGTTGCTCAAAAAGTCTGTGACGCAATACCAGCCCTCCACCCATTCCTCCTCCAGCTGAGCCAGACAGGAATCCACTGCCAAAGACGGGTTGGTTATGGTGGGGGCCGCCAGACCCAGTTCATACATCTGCCTTGCAACAATAGGATAGGCCGCCTCTGTGGCCCAGATCATAACACCGTCACAGTTTTCATTGATACATTTCAAAATCTGGGAGGTTACATCCGTGTCCTCATTATTAAAGGACTGAGTACAATAGGGAATCCCTGCATCATCCAGATAAGAAGTTGCCACTTGCATACCTCCGGTTCCAAAATCGTCCGAACCGTGGAGAATCGCCACTTTGGTCGCCCCGCAGCTGTCCACCAGATAGGACACTGCCGCCGATGCCTGAAGAGTGTCTGATGCCCGGATCCGGAACAAATAATCATTGTCCACATCACTTACGAATTTAGGGCTGGTTCCTCCTACCAGCATGGGAATCTTTGCCTGATTAATAATTGATTCAACTGCCAGACCCTGGGTGCTGTAATGGGGACCAATAACTCCTGATACATTTTCACTTACCAGCTTATTGATGGCATTGATCCCGATATCCGTGGTATTGCTGCAATCCTGCACATCTGCCACCAGCTTCTGTCCCAAAACACCCCCGTTTTTGTTGATCTCATCGATTGCCAGCAGCACACCATTGCGCATATGCTCGCCATTTAAAGGATAGCCGGTCAATGTAGCCATCACTCCAATGTGGATATCCTCCCCGGATGTCTCCCCCTGACCGTCCGTTTTTGTCTTTGTCTCATCCGTTTTTGCCTCTTCCGCCTTTGCCCCGACTACCTGGGTTTCCTTCCCACCGGACATTCCCTGCTTCGGTCCGCCGCATGCTGTCATACAAGCCGCCAATAAACCTGCCAGCATAATGTTTGTCCAACTGATTTTTTTCATAGTACGCTTCTCCTTTTTTATTTTTCGTAGCTATTCTGTTTTCGTGTCATTCTTTAAATCATTTTTAATACTCATGATTTCTCGGTGAGAATCTCCGCCCCCGCAGACCCTTCGTCCCTGTGAATCTGGCTTTCGTTCCCAGCTCCCTTTCAATCTCCAAAAAGCGGTTTGCCACGATTCCCACAGCCATCTCTCTGACTGCACAGGCATTAATCCCCACACAATAGTCTGCAATTGCTTCTCCCTCCCCTCTGCTCTCACAGGGCATAACCCCGTATCCATTCCGGTAAGCCAGCTGCACCATCTCCATGGTCTCGCTGATGGTACCTACCTGATTAACCTTCAAAAGTACTGCATTAGCCGCCCCCATAGCTGCTCCATGAGCCAGACGCCTTGGATTGGTGGTAAAAAGGTCATCCCCCACAATCTGTATATCCACCTGGCGCACCAGCTCTGCATGACTTTCATAGTCATCCTCAAAAAAGGGATCCTCAATAATCAGAAAAGGATAATTTTTCACTGCATGGACATACAACTTTAACATCTCTTCCTTTGTCTTTGGCTTCGGATCAAAAATCCCTTTGTACTTCTGGTCCGTCTTGTCATAATAGCAGTCAGAAGCCACATCCATCTGTATCCCGATCCTGCCCTCATATCCTGCTTTCCGTATGGTATCTGCCATCAGCTCCCACAGCTCCTCATCGCTGCAAAAATATCCCTTGGGAATAGAAAACAATCCATAATAATCCGGCGGATAAATTCCCTTTCCTTTCATGGCCTCCTCCCACAATTTCTGTACTTCCCACCCTGCATAGGAGGCCTCTGAAAAGGAGGAAAAATCATGGCACATAAACGAGTAGGTTGGCTTGGTATCTGGTGTGGTGACACACCCGCCATACCGCTCATGACCTGCTGCAGCAGGCACCCCTGGCACCGGAAGATACATGGCATTGATGCCGCCGATATGCTGGTACAAAGGGATCCCCAGACTTTTTGCCCCTGCCTTCAACACAGCGGCTGACACAGCAGCAATCGAGTTTCCTCCCACCTGTTCCTTTCGCTCCTTTTCAAGAGAAAGCATCACCTGATCCACTCCATACTGATCCGCTGCATCCATTCCCACCAGCCTTGGCTCTAAGATCTCCTCAATCGCCCTGGCTGCGCCTTCCACACCCAGGCCATCCCACCGTGAACCTCCATCATAGGAGAATTTCACCTCATGAGTCCCTGTGGAAATACCTGCTGTACAGACAGCCCTGCCCTCTGCACCTCCTTTTGTTGTCACTACTGCCTCTACCCCTGGATGATGACGCCAGGTAAATACCTGCATTCCTTTTACAGATACGATCTCACTTTTTGACATTTATAAAAATCCTCCTTATAATTTTTGTTTTATTTATCTTTTGTTCCTTTCTATTTAATAAAAGTTCCTTTTTGAGGATAAAAAAACAAGAGATTTTTCGCTTTGTTTTCTCCTGGTTTTTCCTTTTTATGTTAGTAACTTTTGTCTGCTTATATAGTATCATATGTTTTTATTGTTGTCAATAATTATAAATATTTTTATATATATAATATTTCATAAGGTATTTCTATCTAATATCCATAAATTATTCTATATATAAACAATTTTATTATATATATTTATCAACACCCACCGGTTAAAACCGGTGGGTGTTATCTGAAATCGATTTTCCATTTTCTTCTCCAGAAATTCTGTTTTTTAAAATCAAATGAATCTTTTTAGTCTGGTAATTATGGTTGACTAATTTTGCATAATAGCCACACATAGATTCATTAAATTCAAAAGCCTGATACAAAATCCTCCCTCATAGGAGTAAAAATATCCACCAGAATCCCATCCTCCACACAGACACAGCCATGAATCACTCCATCCTGTTTTAACAGAGTATCTCCTGCTCTCACCGTGTGAACCTCTCCATCAATCGTAAATTCAAACACCCCGGAGACCACATAAGTAATCTGGGTGTGGGGATGGGAATGCATCGCCCCAATGCTTCCTCTGGCAAACCGGTTCTCCACACACATCATTCCATCGCAGTAAGCCAAAACCCGGCGCTCCACTCCTTCGCTGACTGCCTGGCCTTCTGTCTGACTGTGAAATACCCATCTCTGATCTTTTGCTGGATAATTCATGGTTCAATCCCTCCTTCTTTCTGTGAACTTTTCCGAAAACACTTGAAAGGCAATAAAAAATCCCTAAAACCCGGTATATTCAGCAAGTCCGGCATTTAGGGATTTCCATAAGCGGAGACGGTGGGATTTGAACCCACGTACCGGTAATTAGCCGGTAAACGCATTTCGAGTGCGCCGCGTTACGACCACTTCGCTACATCTCCAAAATTGCTGACGGAATCATTATACATGATAATTCCAAAATTGTAAATGGGCGGCTTTGATTTTCTGCTGCATTTTCACCGCCCATTTTTAATATTTTAATTCTTAAAAAACATCTCCACTCCATCTGCCAGTCCATTGCCCAGCTTATCCAGAGCTGCTGCTGAATGATCTGAGGTCTTATCTCCCAGCTCGATATCCACAGAAGGGATCGTAGAATAAGAGGTCTGAGTCAGATCCATCTCCATCTTTCCATCAGAAAAAATCTTGATTCCCACTCCCTGAAGCCCTGCAATCAGACTGTCTCCCAGTGCGTGGTGCTGCTGCCAATGAGAGGCCACCGGTTCCATACTCCGGTAGGAGGACACATTGGGCACGCTCATATAAAAGGCGCCCTTGTCCTTGGAGGTGGAATCATAGTGAATGGCAATATGACAATCCGCCTTATTGTTGGCAATGACCGTTCGGGCAACATTGTCTAACTGCACATCATCCGACTCCCGAATCATCAGAACATCAAAACCTCTGGCCAAAAGCTTGTCTTTCAAAACTTTTGCCATTGCCAGTGTCACTTTCGCTTCCGGCGTTCCGTCTGCAAAGGTCATTCCGCTGCTGATCGCAGCTGCTGTGGTAGCTCCCGCTCCAGTGGTTCCTCCTGTCACCTTGGGCGTTCCATCCGGATGACACTGGGTTTTCACGCTGGAACCGCCGCTTGTCCCATGACCTGCATTGACACAAACTACCTTTCCTTTGCGGTTATCTCCCTGCGCCTGATAAAAGACTGCTTTTCCCGAATGGATCTTGGAATAGCTGGCATACTTCCATTCCTCATTTAACCCTATCTCACCAGAGGAAGAAGTACTGTCTGCGGCTTCTTCCAAAGCACCCTTTGTCTCTTCTGCCGGCTTTGATGTGGTCAGATACTGAGAAGAAATATAGTATTCCTTGTCCTGATAGATTACCCGGCTCCAGGCCTGACTGTACCCGGTTCGCCGAAGGGCTGCGCCCCGGTTCAGGGTAGCAGCCACCTCTGCCCCCAACGAGGGAGCTACCCGCACATTAAGGTCTGTGGCAGCCACATAGACAGTCTCATCTCTTATCTCCAGCTCCGGAGCTGTCTCTCTTATAATCTCTGCCTCCACCGGGCTTAAATCCGGTTTGGGCGGGTCAGACTGTTCGGCGCTGACTTCTTCTGCATTCCCAGATGGCACTTCTCCTGTTGTCGCAGGATTGCTTCCGGATTCCCCTACACTTTCTACTCCGGTCAAATCAATCTTTTCATATCTGCTCCCCTGGCAGCCTGCCACAAACAGGGAAAAACCCGTCAGCACTCCTGCCACGGCCACTATTTTCCTTATTCTGTCATTTTTACACAGCTTCTCTTTTCTCACCGGATCGTCCCTCCTCCAATCACGTAATCTTTCTCATAGAACACCACTGCCTGACCCGGGGTCACTGCCCGGACCGGCTCTTCAAAACAGCACTCCACCTGCCCCTTTCCGATCTCCCGAATCTGGCAGGCGGCTCCCTTGTGGCTGTAGCGGATCTTTGCCAGTACCTGCCGCTTTTGCCCGTGGAGGCCGTCAATGGCCATCCAGTTGAGTTTATCACAAATCAGCCTGTCCGTAAATACTTCTTCCCCTGTTCCGATTACCACCTCATTGGTCTCCGGCCGGATAGATGTCACAAATACCGGCCTTCCCAGAGAAAGGTTCAAGCCCTTGCGCTGCCCCACCGTGTAGTGGATAATGCCTTTATGCTGGCCCAGCACCTTTCCTTTTGTGTCCACAAAATTCCCAGGCTCCGATACCTGCCCCCGCTCCCTGCGGATAAATCCGGCATAATCGTGATCTGGTATAAAGCAGATCTCCTGGCTGTCTGCCTTATGGGCCACGGGAAGTTCCAGCTTTTTTGCCAGCAGCCGGATCTCTTCCTTCGTATAAGCCCCCACTGGCATCAAAGTATGAGCCAGCTGGTTTTGTGTAAGATTATAGAGCGCATAGGTCTGATCCTTTGCAGAGGTTGCAGACACTCTTAAGGCAAACCGTCCGTTCTCCAGCTGTTCTGTTCTGGCATAATGGCCTGTGGCGATATAGTCCGCCCCCAGTCCCAGGCTTCGGTTTAAAAGAGCCTCCCATTTCACAAATCGGTTGCAGGCAATACAGGGATTAGGCGTTCTTCCCCGGATATATTCCTCCACAAAATAATCCATGACTTTTTCTTTAAATTCCTTCTTAAAATTCATGACATAATGAGGAATCCCCAGCTTCCATGCCACCTGGCGGGCATCCTCCACAGCGCTTAAGCCGCAGCAGCCACCGTTTTCTGATGACTGCTCCGGCTCTTCATCCTGCCAAATCTGCATGGTAATCCCGATCACCTCATAACCCTGCTGCTGCAAAAGCCAGACGGCTACGGAGGAATCCACACCGCCTGACATACCCACCACTACTTTACTCATCAGTATTCCTCATCCTCGTCATGCTCGCTGATATCACTCTTTGGCTGTACCAGCCCCTGGATCTGAATCCCATTTTTCTGGGCATAATCCCAGAGTGCCGCATGGATGGCCTCCTCTGCCAGCAAAGAACAGTGAACCTTTACCGGCGGCAGTCCGTCAAGAGCCTCCATCACCGCCTTGTTGGTGACCTCCATTGCCTCCTGGACCGTTTTTCCCTTGACCATCTCCGTGGCCATACTGCTGGTGGCCACGGCAGCACCGCAGCCGAAGGTCTTAAATTTCACATCCCGAATCACCTGATTCTCATCAATATCCAGATAAATCCGCATAATGTCCCCACACTTGGCATTGCCTACCGTACCCATGCCGCTGGGATTCTCGATTTCACCCACATTCCTGGGGTGCTCAAAATGATCCATGACTTTCTCTGTGTACATAATTCTTTTCTCCTGTTTTGCTGTATTAGATTATTTTCCTTGTGCCTTAATAAAATCTTCATAAAGCGGAGACATATTCCGCAGCCGCTGTACAATCTCCTTAATACTTTCCACCACAAAATCCATCTCTTCTTCTGTATTCTCCTCACTCATAGTCAACCGCAGGGAACCGTGGGCAATCTCATGAGGCAGCCCGATTGCCAGCAGCACATGGGATGGATCCAAGGAGCCGGAAGTACATGCCGATCCGCTGGAACCACAGATTCCCTTGCTGTCCAACATAATCAGCAAGGATTCTCCCTCAATAAACTGAAAGGCAAAATTGGCATTGTTCGGCAGCCGGTTGGTCCGGTCCCCATTGATCCGGGTATAGGGAACTTCCTCCATGATCCGCTCCATCAGATAATCCCGCAGCTTCATCTCATGGCTAGTGCGCTCCTTTATGGTATCCATGGCAATCTGGGCCGCCTTTCCAAAACCCACAATCCCCGGCACATTCTCCGTGCCGGCCCGCCGCTTACGCTCCTGGGCGCCGCCATGCATAAAAGAACGACTCTTTACTCCAGTGCGGATGTAGAGAAATCCCACCCCTTTCGGCCCGTTGATCTTGTGACCACTGGCACTCATCATGTCAATATGAAGATCATCCACATGGATCGGCAAATGACCGTATGCCTGTACCCCATCTGTGTGGAACAAAATCCCATGCTCCTTTGCAATCTCCCCGATCTGGCGGATCGGCTGGATCGTGCCGATCTCATTGTTGGCAAACATAATCGTTATCAGGATGGTCGTGGGACGAATCGCTTTTTTTAGCTCTTCAAGTTTTACCGTTCCATTCTCATCCACATCCAGATAAGTCACCTCAAATCCCTGTTTTTCCAGATACTGACAGGTGTGCAGCACCGCATGATGTTCAATTTTGCTGGTAATAATATGGTTCCCCTTTTCCTTATAGGCATCTGCCGTGGCCTTGATCGCCCAGTTGTCCGCCTCTGTACCACACCCGGTAAAGTAAATCTCCCGGGCCTGGGCCCCAATGGAGCCGGCAATGATCTCTCTTGCCTCCTGTACAGCCTGTTTGGCCGGTGAAGAGAAATCATACACCGAAGACGGGTTCCCATAATACTCCGTAAAATAAGGCAACATTGCTTCCGCTACCTCCGGCCTCACCCTTGTGGTTGCAGCATTGTCCAGATAAATTATTTTTTTCATCTATAAAATCCACCTTTCCTGGATATTTTCCCTGAATCTATAACCATCACAATTATATCATTTAATTCATACTATTTCAATATGAAATATTCCCTTTTCAAAAAACCATCCTATAATCCCATTCTATGGCCCTCACACACAAAACGTCCGTCCCTTTCTGTCTTTCCTCCAATGGCCAGGGACGCCTGGCAGTTTTTTCCACATTTCTTCTAATATATACCAAACTCTCCGAAAATAGCAAGCAGTTTATCTTCAATCCGCACAGATACTCATTGCCTGGTTGCCTTCCTCTGTTTTAATTATATAGCAATTCTTTCTTCTGCTTCATGCAAACCAGCAAACATTCTTTATTGTTACCATTTTTTTCAGCCAGTCCATTAAACTCTTTTTTGTAACGCCGATATATAAACTAAATAAATTAACCTATGCACCATATGTTGCCAGACAATAACAATGAAAATGTGAAAAGGAAAAATTATGGATATTCAATCAACCGCTGTTTTCCGTCCGGAAAAGTTTGCTTCACCTGCTTCCTCTAAAGCGCAGATTAGGAAAAGTACAAAGTCCCAAGCTCCTGCCTCCTCTGCTCCTTTTGGAACCCACATGATTACCGGTTCTGACAAGGATCTGTATTTTAAAGGAGAGATTTCCACAGAGGGAACTCTGCAAACCATCGATCCGGCATTGCTTGAGAAGGACGGCATAGACTGGGACTCAATTGAACGCTGCTATGCAAAACCAGTTACTCTCCAGAATGCAGACCGCCTGGAAGCTGCTGCAGATCATATTGCCTCCATCTATGTTGCTGCTAAACACACCATACAGAAAAAGTACGCTGCTCAGGAAGATAAGCTGACTGAAAATATGAACCGGCTGGATGCTTTGCTGTCCCATGCAAAAGCCAGAATGGCATCCTCCTACAAAAATACAGTAGGACGATTTCTTGACAGCACAGGGAATAAAGGCCTGGGGGAAGCCATGGGCAACAGCCTCCCCTCTATAATTGATCAAAAGATTGATCATATGGAGACCTACGCTCAGCAGGAAGGACTTTTTGAAAAGGATTTGGACTATGAATTTCTGGAACTTACCCTTCAGGTAAGGGCCCTCAATGCAAGGGAAAAAGGAGAGTCCATCGTCAGCCAGGAAGATAAGAACACTGACCCAGAAAAGAACCAGGGGGGATACACCATAAAGGATCTTCAGGCCGCAGGCTTTATGGCTAAAACTGCATCAATAATGAATCCTAATGAGCTTCTTCTGATGGATAATGGCCAGTTAGGGCTCCATCTGGCCATCCGCTATATGAAAATGGCCCAAGTAATGAATCATTCTGGAATAAGTGAAGAATTGTCCTCCAAATTCCTTGGCTCCTTTGAAACCTTTTTAAACCAATACTCCGGCGGAAGGCTGACCGGTGAAAAAAGCGCCTCTGCGCCTTTTTCTTACGCAATCAAACAGTATTATTCCACAAAAGATATCCAAAAAGCCATGACGCAAAGTGCAGCAAAATATCTGGGAGATGGATTTTTCTCTGATTTTCACCCTTATGGCGGCGACATCCGTATGAGCATGTCTACCCGCTATAACTTGGAGCTCAGTCAGTTTATGGATGCCTTAAAAAACACAACACTTCAGAGCTTCTAGCCTCTATTGCAGGAACCGGAACCCATTTTACTGCATCCTGCTATGCATAATTTCTTAAAAAGATCGGCCGGGCAAACAGCCTGTTCTGTCCGGCTGACTTTTTTTATTGCGGTTCTGGTGTATTCACCGCTGCTGGCAAAATCTATGACAGTCCTCGTTCTACATCCGTATTTCTCCCATATATTGTAATAATTTCCCCTTTTCGGAGCTGCCATGATTTCTATTTCCCAACTTTCCCCTAAAAAGCGAGCCTTTCTCACCGGCACCATCCTCCTTACCGGAACTGGCCTGGCCTGCCGTGTTTTAGGCTTTTTCTACCGGATTTTTCTGTCCCGGACGATTGGTGCGGAAGGGCTGGGCGTATACAATATGGTTCATCCGATCTTCGGAATCTGCTTTGCTCTCTGTGCTGGCTCCATCCAGACAGCCCTCTCCCAGTATATTGCCTCCCATGTAGCCAGAGGCCGCTCCATCTTCCGCACCGGCATGGTGATCTCCATGACCATGTCCTTTGTGCTGGCTTTCCTCATCTGCCGCCACGCCTCTTTCCTGGCTGGGGTAGTGCTTATGGAACCCCGCTGTACCCCCTACCTGCCGATCATGGGAATCTCCGTACCCTTTGCCGCCTTTCACGCCTGTGTCAATGGCTATTATTACGGGATGCAAAAATCCCATGTACCTGCTTTTTCCCAGGTGACAGAGCAAGTGGTGCGTATGACGGTAGTATTTTTTATTGCCGGATCCTGGCTCAGATCCGGACAGCCGATCACTGTAATGCTGGCAGCTTACGGCCACCTGATCGGTGAAGCTGCCTCTGCCCTTTATACCCTGATCTGTCTTTATTTATTTCCCCCTCAAAGAAATGACATAGCCGCCAATTTCCTCGCCCCGGGCACTGCCGCGCCCTTAATGACCCTTGCCCTTCCTCTCATGGGGAACCGGCTGGTGCTGAATCTGCTTTGCAGCGCTGAGGCCATCTGGATTCCCAGCCGTCTGCAGATGTCCGGATTAAAAAGCGATCAGGCCTTTGCTGTCTACGGTGTGCTGACGGGAATGGCCCTGCCTTTCATCCTCTTCCCCTCCGCCATCACCAACTCCTTAGCCGTTCTTCTGCTCCCTAGTGTGGCCAGAGATCAGGCCGAAGGGCGCAAGGGCAGCATTGCAGCCAGCATGTCCCTGTCTTTGCGCTACAGCCTCTATATGGGAATCCTGTGTATCGGCATCTTCACCCTGTTTGGAGAAGAGCTGGGCACCAGTGTATTTCATGACCCGGATGCCGGAAGATTTATCCGGATTCTGGCATGGCTCTGTCCTTTTTTATACCTGGCCACCACCATGGGGAGTATTTTAAACGGTCTGGGAAGAACCCGCACCACCTTCCTTCAAAACACAGCCTCCCTGCTGCTTCGTATTGGTTTTGTACTTTTTGGCATCCCCTGGTTTGGAATCATGGCCTATTTATGGGGTATGCTGATCAGTGAGATTTTGCTTTCCCTGCTCCATTTATGGTCCCTGAAAAAAATGGTTGCCTTTACATGGAATGCCTGGGATATGATTGTGAAGCCTTCCCTGCTTTTAATGATTTCAATCGGGATCTTTTATTTTACGGACGACCTTTATCCATTTTCCGGCTCTCTTCCCAGATTTTTTGAGACAGCCATGCAGATTCTGTTTTTGTGCTTTTGCTATGGCGGGCTTTTGCTGGTTTTCCATTTTGCGCGAAAAGGAAAGGATCAGCTGTCTCGCTGTTTAAAACATTCCATGGAAAAATCCCGGCATCAAACCCAGGATGCATACAAATAAAAGCTGTCTGTGTAATATACTTCTTTTCAGGTGGGTTTTCCCGGAACACAACTAAGAATAAAGTCAAAACCTCGCAGCCTTTTTGAAATGATCTATCCTGTTGAAAATGGTAAAATATAGGTATGACAAACAAAAGGGCAAATAGAAAAACATTCCGTTTGTGGAAAGGAGCAGTGTTATGTTTGTGATCTATGATGAAAATACAAAAGTGCCGATAAAGGTATGGCTGGAAAAAAGGGAACATTTGGAGGATACCGGCCTGGAGCAAGCCTATCACCTGGCACAGCTTCCGTTTGTACATAAATGGGTCTGTCTGATGCCGGACACCCATGCAGGGAAAGGGATGCCCATTGGAGGGGTAATTGCAACTGAACGGGTGATTATTCCCAATGCGGTAGGTGTGGATATTGGATGCGGCATGAATTTTGTCTCCACAGATGTAAAAATGGAGGAAATCCGCCCTGTGATTACGGGAAACGGAACCCTTATCCAGGCTATGATATCGGATATTATGCGAAATATTCCGGTAGGCTATTGTTCCCATAAGGAGCGCCAAACCTCCGCAGTTCTCAATCGAGCCATGGAACAGGGGGCATTGTACCAGGAAAATCCGGTTCTGTTCCCTCTGATTGAAGATGCTTACTATCAAGTTGGGACTTTAGGTGGTGGAAATCATTTTATTGAACTTCAGGAAGACCAAAACGGATATCTGGGAATCATGATCCACTCAGGAAGCCGCCATTTTGGAAAAGAGATCTGTGACTATTACCATAAAAAGGCCAGGGAGCTGAATATCCGGTGGTACAGCCAGGTTCCTGATGCGTATCATCTGGCTTTTCTGCCGGTGGATTCCAAAGAAGGACAGGAGTATATCATCTGGATGAATCTGGCACTGGAATACGCCTTTGAGAACCGGGAGCGGATGATGGAGCAGGTAAAGGATGTGGTAAATGCCAAAGTAGAGAAATTCTTAGGCCATCCGGTAACATTTAATCAGGAGATCAACTGTCATCACAACTATGCATCCCTGGAAAATCATTATGGAAAAAATGTCTGGGTCCACCGAAAAGGAGCAACCAGAGCCAGGGAGGGGGAAGTGGCTGTGATTCCCGGAGCCATGGGCTCCTACAGCTATGTGGTCCGGGGCAAGGGAAACCAAGAAAGCTTCTGCAGCTCCTCCCACGGAGCAGGCCGGGCCTACTCCAGAAAAGGCGCCATGGGGGCATTTACCTGTGAGCAGGTAATGACCGATTTAAAAGCCCAGGGTGTAGTTCTCGGAAAAAATAATAAATCCGATGTGGCAGAGGAATGCCGGTTCGCCTACAAGGATATCCGGGATGTAATGAAGAATCAGGAAGATCTGGTGGAGGCTGTTCTTGAGCTTAAGACAGTCGGCGTGGTAAAGGGGTAGGTGGAAATCAACCTCCTCCCCCGGCAAGAAACCTCCGGATCCACTCCGGATTGGAGCCGTAATACAAATGCGGAAATCCCGCCACCAGTTCCTCTGTCACATACATGCAATCCCAGCTTCGGGTGCTTAAAGGCTTCACTGCCTTCCAGTCCTTCCCCGGCAAGGTACTGTCCCAATAATGAAATTCATGGGCCCGGAGCATCTTCTCCCCCTGGCTGTCAAACAAGGTAATATAGCCAAACCGGGACAGTCTCTCCGTCCGGTATCCCTTTGCCTTGATCAGGCCTGCCATAGGATAATGGATCCCGTCCTCCCCCTCCAAGGTCTCATGAAGGTAGAGAAATCCTCCACATTCTGCCAGAATCTTTATCCCCTGCCTCTTTGCTGCGCGAATCGCATCAAGCATGGACTGGTTTTCTGATAATTCTTTTGCATATCCTTCCGGATACCCACCCCCAAGGAGAATTGCCGAAATGCCGGCACAGGGCAGGTGATCATGATGGAGAGGGCTGAAATAAACCAGCTCCCATCCATCTTCCTTTAAAAAGTCCAGATTTTCCTGATAGTAAAAGCAAAAAGCCTCATCCCTGGCAACGGCAATACGCCGAAGTTTTTTTCTGCTGGCTTTCGGTGTTTTTTTCTTCTCTCTTACCTTGCGCACAGGAGAAGCATGCTTTGCCAGCTCTAACAGCCCTTCCACATCCACACAGGGTTCCATCCTGTCAGCCAGAGCGCTTACCTTCTCCCGAAGCCTCGCCTGTTCCCCAGGCAGTGTCAGCCCCAGATGACGGCTTTCCCACCGGGCCTGCTCACAGTCCGGAACCACTCCATACAAGCGAATCCCCAGTTCTTCCAGATACGGACGCAGCCTTTCAGCCATCATGGCTGATGTCCTGTTTAAGATTACCCCACATATATGCGGATCCTTTTGATATTCTAAAAACCCCTTCACCAGAGCCACTAAAGACAAGCTGCTCTTCTTTCCGTCTGCTATCAAAATCACCGGCGTGTCCGTAATCTGTGCAATCTCATAGGCACTGGCATGAACAGTATTTCCGGCAACTCCGTCATAAAATCCCATAACCCCCTCAATTACAGCCATTTGTGCCTTTCTGGACTTTTCTTCAAACAGGCTTCTCACCTGCCCCGGAGGCAGGAAAAAACTGTCCAGATTATATCCGGGGATTCCAAGGATATATTGATGAAACAAAGGGTCAATGTAATCCGGCCCGCATTTATACGAGACACATTGAATCTCTCGTCTTTTTAAAATTTCCAGTATCCCGCAGGTAATCACGGTTTTTCCACTGCCACTGCAAGGGGCTGCAAATAAAATTCTCGGAAGATTCCTCATTCTTTCTCTTTCCATTCTTTATCAAATTCTCCTTCATTACCTGCAGGGAAAAAGCACCGGTCCGAACAAATCCCCTGCTGCATCAGGTCGTTTTTGCCTTGCGGATACCTGTTTTCTTTTTCGGTTTGGGGTCTGGAAGCTGTTCATATGTCACCTTCACCAGTCTTGTCAGCAATTCCCAATCATCCACATCCTCCACAAGAAGATAATTTTTCGCGCCTTTATAGGGCGGCGCCTCAGACAATGCCGGGACCAGCTCCTTGCCCTTCTCTGTGATCTTGATAAACAGCTGGTCGTCACAAATCACAGCGAATATCTTTCCGTCACAGTATAGCCCATACTCACCGAACATTTTCTTATAAACAATATTTCCCGCACCTCTCAGCTGATCTGTAACGTATTCCACAAATTCGATTCTGGATGCCATAATTCTTCCCCCTCATAATTTTAATATCCTCATACATCTCTACGAATCCAGCTTTATTCCGGAAAGCATTTGGGCCAGAGCATTATTAAGCGGCTCTTCCGCCTCCTTCTTCTGCTGGTTCATATACCTTGCCACATCCTTTTTGGAGACACCGGCTCCCTCCTTTTTTCTCCTCTCCTGAAAAGCTTTCAGTTTCTCCTTATGACCACAGGCACAGACAAAGATCTGTCCGTCCCCTTTTCCTTTCAACAACATCTTTTTGTGGCAGACCGGACAACGGGCATTGGAAGTACGGGAAATGGTCTCCCGATGGCCGCACTCCCTATCCTGGCACACCAGCATCTCACGGTTCTTCCCCTTTACCGCCAGCATCCTTTTGCCGCAGACCGGGCAGAGGGTATTCGTCAGATTATCATGGCGAAAATTTCCTTCCCCTGCCTTAATCTGGCAGATCAGCTCTCCGGCATACTCCCGGATATCGGCCATGAAAGCGCTTCTCTTTAGCTTTCCCCGGGCAATCCCTGACAGCTTCATCTCCCAGTCCGCCGTCATCTCCGGTTTCTTCAGATCCTCCGGCACCAGCTCCAAAAGCTGCTTTGCCTTGGAGGTAAGAAAAATATCCTTTCCCCGTTTTTCCAGCAAAAAACTGGAAAAAAGCTTCTCGATAATATCTGCCCTGGTAGCCACCGTGCCCAGACCTCCGGTCTCTCCCAGAGTCTTTGCCATCTCCCGGTTTTCTGACTCCATGTAGGCCACCGGGTTTTCCATGGCAGAAAGCAGTGTGGCCTCATTAAAAGGCGCCGGCGGGGTAGTCTTTCCCTGGGTGAGAGTAACTGCCATCTCTGAAAGAATCTCCCCCTTCTGCAAAAAAGGAAGCTGACTGGAACCTGAGATCATAAACGCCTTCTCCTCCTCCGGCACATCCTCCTCATACCCTTCCTCATCCTTCCCTTCATAGACCTTTTTCCAGCCAGGACTTTTCACCACATTCCCCCGGGCCCGGAAATTTTCCCCGCCTATGCTTACTGTAAGGCAGATCTGCTCATACTCGTAAGGAGGATACAAAACAGCCAGAAAACGGCGCACCACCAGATCGTAAATTTTTCTCTCCTCCACACTCATATGATCCAGCTGCACAAATTGCTCTGTGGGAATGATCGCATGGTGATCCGACACCTTGCTATCATCTACAAAAATAAGCTTTCCCGAAAGGGGCTGACTGCCCAGCTTTCCTACCAACACCTTATAAGGCCCTGTTTTGCAGGCTTTCAGGCGCTCCTTTATGGTGGGCACAATATCCTGACTTAAGTACCGGGAATCTGTCCGGGGATAGGTGAGGACCTTGTGATTCTCATAGAGTCGCTGCATGATGTTTAAGGTTTCCTTGGCTGAGTACCCAAACTGCTTGTTTGCATCCCGCTGCAGCTCTGTCAGGTCATAGAGCAGAGGGGCAAAGGTTTTTTTCGGCACACGGCGGACCTCTGTCACCTGCGCCTTCCCGCCAGTCAGATCTGCCTGGAGCTTTTCCATTCTCTTCCGGTCAAAAGAACGACTGCTTCCCGAAGCCTTGTCTTGCCAGGTGAGAGTAAGCCCTAGCTTTGTGCTCTTTGCCTGAAGTCCATAATAAAGCTGAGGCACAAAATCCCGGATAGCCTTTTCTCTTCTGGCAATCATGGCCAGGGTAGGAGTCTGCACCCTGCCACAGGAAAGCTGAGCATTGTATTTGCAGGTCAGAGCCCTGGTGGCATTGATCCCCACCAGCCAGTCCGCTTCCGCCCGGCACATGGCTGCATCATAAAGCCTGTCATACTCCCTGCCATCCTTTAAGTTGGCAAATCCCTCCCGAATGGCCTTGTCTGTCACAGAGGAAATCCACAGGCGGCGGATGGGCTTTTTGCAATTTGCTTTTTTCAGAATCAGGCGGGCCACCAACTCCCCCTCCCTGCCTGCATCTGTGGCAATAATCACATCTCCCACATCCCTCCTGGCAAGCTGAGCCTTCACTGCTGCGTACTGTTTATATGTCTGAGGAATCACACTTAGCTTAAAGGGATCCGGAAGCATGGGAAGATCCTCCAGCTTCCACTGTTTATATCCGGGATCGTACTCCTGTGGATCTGCCAGCTCCACCAGATGCCCCAGTCCCCAAGTGACGATATATTGCCCTCCCTCCAGATATCCGTTTCCTGCCTTCGGACATTTCATCACCCGGGCAATATCCCGCGCCACAGAAGGCTTTTCTGCGATAATCAGTGATTTCATTGTTCTCTCCATTCCGCTGCCTTTTGACATGGAAGCACAAGCAGCAATGTTTTCAGAGCCATTTTTTATTTCATCATACCACTTTTCTTTTTTCTGTTCCACCATCATCTCACATCCCAAGGTTCTTTCTCTGCAAAAACAATCCCATGAATATTTTCCACTCCATCCCGGTAATTCCTGTTGTGAGCAGACAATATATGAATTACATTTTCCCTGGGAATGCGGCGCAGAGCCCGCTGCTCCCTGTCAATGCATACAAGAAACATATAAATCTTGTCAATTCCCGTATATCCGGAAATATCAAAAAACACCGGATAGTCCAGCGTAACAATCGTATCCTGAGGTTCAAAATACACATCGTATCTCTTGAAAAATTCCGGCAGCTCCTTTACAAACGTATGATGCAGACACCGGTTTTCATAGCAATCAAAATCTGGCAAAATCTCGTTATACAGCTTTAAAGCCCGTTTGGCCTTTTCCTTCACATACACGACCCCCATCTCATAGGCCTTCTGCAAAGAAATCCTATCCAAAGATACCAAAGGAGCCTGTTGCCTTTCTTTTCCCTCAACGCTGTCCTTCCCTTCAAAGCCTTCCATCTCCGCCTCATGAATGCAATACAAAACAGCTCCCATCAGCAGCTCTGCCTTTTCATAGGTAACAGATGTACTCTCAAACGCCGTATATCTCTCTGCCAATTTTCCTACAAGGTGTACCAGCTCTTCCATTTCATATCTCACCTGCCATCACCCCCAACAAAGCTCTTTTAAGGTATCCAGATACAAATCATAATCCCATCGTTTCTCCTCATCAAAACGGGCATACTCCCCATAGCCACCGGAAGCTTGATATCCTTCATACCCGGCCCGCACTGCCTGAGCGAAATTTGCCAGACAGGTGCTTTCCAGATAATCCAGATCCCCAAAACACAGAAGCTCAAACTGCTCCTTCATCAAATGCAACAGCTCATCATCCGTGATCTCATCCTCCATCTCATTTTTGTACAGGTAAAATATTTCCTGCAGTCGGATAATCGTATCCACATAATTATTCTGATCCATGTAATCCGAATCACAAAATTCATAAATAATTTTTGGGACAATGCCCTCCCCAAATTCCACCCTCCTTTGTTCCTGCAGACTGTTTCTTCTCTCCTCCAAAATCAGCCTGGCTTCTTGTTCATTTAAAACGAGACCGAATTTTTCCGTGATTTTTCCTGTCTGCATCACCTTCTCCAATTGATTTTGCTGCTGCAGTACAAGTAGCCAATCCTTGTTCATACATTATTCCTCCCGCTTTCCAGACATTTTACAATATTCAGGATTATAGCATCCTGCGTCTGACATCACCAGTCTTGTAATAAAAACGGATTTATGGTATTATAAGAGTGGAAAAAGGATATCTATGTACCAGGTCTGTAAAGACCATCTCATAGATATCCTTTTCATATGCTAACCATGGTGCTGTTTTTTCTCTCTGTTCACCACATAAATTCCCAGGCAGACTAAAATCAGAGCAGCCAAAGTATTCCAGGTCAGGGCCTGTCCGCTCTCTCCTAAAAAAATGGCTGAGAGAATCACCCCAAACACAGGATTCATAAATCCAAAAACCGTAACACGGCTCACTGGATTATATTTCAGAAGCATCCCCCACAGCGTATAGGCCACGGCTGACAAAATTCCCAGATAGATAAGAAGCACAAAAGCGGAAGGTCCCACCGCTCCGGACAAGGTACCACCAAAGGCACAACCTATGGCAAATAAGATCATGCCACCGGCCATAAACTGATAGCCAGACAGAGTCACTACATCGAAAGTTCGGGAGTGCTTTTTGATAAGAGACCCTGAAACAGCATAAAAAATCTGGGCCATCAGCACAAAGCCCTCCCCAAAAAAGGAGAGGGAAAATCCTCCTTCCGGACCAGAACCAGACAGATTCACAATAATAATTCCCATAAATCCCAAAATACATCCGGTAATCTTACGAATATCCAGCTTTTCATACCGAAAAATCAAGCTTGCACACAGCATGGAAAAAAACACATTTGTTCCTGTAATAATGGCACTGTGGACACCGCTGGCATGGGACAATCCTATGTAATAAAACAGATATTGCAAAACCGTTTGAGACAGCGCCAGGCTTCCGATAGGGATTCCTGAGCCCTTCGGCGGCATGATCCAGTGTCCGCTTGTCATGCTGTGATACAGTATCACCAAAAATCCGGCCAGAGTAAAACGGATCCCTGCAAACATGAGAATCGAGGCCGTGTCCGCAGAATCAATCTGAAACAGCCTGTATCCGATCTTAATCGCCGGTGCAGCGCTGCCCCACAAAAAGCAGCAAAGTCCTGCTGCCAGCAAAACCACCTTCATATCTGTCAAATCAAGTTTCGTTTTCATACGTTTTTCTGCTCCCTGTGAACCAATCTTTGCCTCCTCTATTATACTCAAAACCTCTTAAAAGTCCACCTGTTTTTACCAAAAATCCCCCGAAAAAACAGCCTTAGGTTGCATTTTCTCTGCTGAATTTCCATCAAGTGAGGTTCTCGCTGATCAGTCCTGATAAAAAGCCGGAGGCGTTTCCATCACAGAAACGCCTCCACTCAAACAACCTTTAGCACAGCTCCTCTAAAGAACACAATTCCACCTCCGCCTGTTTTAGGGCCTGCCGGATTCTCTCCACAAAGGCAAGGGCTTTCTCCCCGTCCCCGTGAACACACACAGAATCTGCCTGAATTGGAATGTCCTTTCCTGTTATTGCTGTGACTTTCTTTTCCTTCACCATCCGGACCACCCGGGCAATCGCCTCCTCCTCGTCCGTAATCATAGCCCCTGGCTTCCCCCTGCCCACCAGAGTACCATCTTCCTCATAGGCCCGGTCTGCAAATACCTCCTGCGCAGTGCGAAGCCCCATATCTTTTGCCGCCTGTGCCAGCTGGCCCCCGCTTAGCGCCAATACAATCAGATCCATGTCAAAATCCTTAATGGCCTGACAGATCCCCTTTGACAAATCATAATCCTTTGCTGCCATATTATATAAGGCTCCGTGAGGCTTTACATGCTGCATCCGGATTCCCACAGACCGGCAAAATCCGTCAAGGGCACCTAGCTGATACAACACATAAGCCCGGGCTTCCTTGGGTGTAACAGCCATATTTCTCCGCCCGAATCCCATCAGATCCGGAAATCCCGGATGGGCACCCACCCGAATCCCTGCCTCTTTTGCCATAGCTAAGGTATTTTCCATCACTACCGGGTCAGAAGCGTGATAACCGCAGGCCACATTGGCTGAGGTGATAAGGGGAATCACCCGTTCATCCATCCCTAAGGTGTACCTTCCAAAGCTTTCTCCTAAATCACTGTTTAAATCTACGCGAACCATATTTTGCCCCATTTCTTTATTCAAATTTGTCACACCTCCGGCACATCCAAAGCCGGCTGCTTCAGATTCAAAAATTTTTCAATAAAGCCTGTATCCGCCTTTCCCTCTGCAAAAACCTTGCTTCGCATGATCTGATACTGAAAATCAAGATTCGTATCCACTCCGGTTATAACCATCTCGTCTAAAGCTGTCAGCATTTTGCGGATTGCCGCCGGCCGGTCCGGTCCGTGGACGATCACCTTGGCAATCATAGAATCATACTCTGCAGGGATCCGATAGCCAGTATACAATGCCGTATCCACCCGAACTCCGTTCCCTGCGGGAAGATGGATATTCTGAACCACTCCCGGGCTGGGCATAAAATTGAGCCCCGGCACCTCCGCGTTGATCCGACACTCAATGGCGTGGCCCTGCAGATGAATGTCTTCCTGAGAAAAGCTCAAAGCCTCTCCCATAGCCACCCGGATCTGCTCAATAATCAGATCCGTACCTGTCACCATCTCCGTAACCCCGTGCTCCACCTGGATCCGGGTGTTCATCTCCATAAAATAAAATTCCCCGGCAGGACTGACGATATATTCGATGGTTCCTGCATTGGTGTAGCCCACAGTTTTTGCCGCCAGTACTGCATATTCATTCATTTTTTCTCGGGTGGCATCATGAATCGCTGGGGATGGAGACTCCTCAATCAGCTTCTGATGATTTCTCTGAACCGAACAGTCCCTCTCCCCTAAAGCCACCACATTGCCGTGGGTATCAGCCATAATCTGAATCTCCACATGGCGGGGATTTTCAATAAAGCGTTCCAGATACATAGTATCATCCCCAAAAGCATTGGCAGACTCCCGCTGTGCCATGTTAAACTGAAATTCAAATTCCTCCTCATTGGCGCATATCCGCATCCCCTTGCCGCCTCCGCCAGAGGAAGCTTTGATCATAATGGGATATCCAATTAGTTCTGCCTGCTTTTTTCCTTCTTCTGCCTCGTAAACCGGCTCTCTGGTTCCCGGAACCACCGGAACCCCTGCATCCATCATGGTCTGCCTGGCCTGGGATTTGTTCCCCATCCGGTCAATCACATCCGGATCCGGTCCGATAAAAATCAAGTCATTTTCCCGGCATTTCCGGGCAAAAGCGCTGTTCTCGGAAAGAAATCCAAACCCTGGATGAATGGCATCTGCATCTACATTCAGAGCTGCGCTGATAATCCTGTCCATATTCAGATAGCTTTCCCTGGCAGGCCCCTCCCCGATGCATACCCGCTGGTCTGCCAGTTGGGTGTGCAGGCTGTTCTCATCTTCTTTGGAGTAAATGGCCACACTGTAAATTCCCATATTCCGGCAGGCGCGTATAATGCGAACCGCAATCTCACCCCGGTTGGCAATCAAAACCTTTTTTATCATTCTTAACCCTCCCGGATATTCAGATTTTCTTTACACGGAACAAGGGCTGACCATATTCCACCTTCTGCTCATTGCTGACCAAAACCGCCTCGATCTCACAGTCATACTCACACTGAATCTCGTTCATCAGCTTCATGGCCTCTAAAATGCAGACCGTCTGCCCTTCCTTTACCCGGTCACCAACCCGCACAAAGGCCGGTACGTCCGGCGCCGCTGCAGAGTAGAAAGTTCCTACAATCGGTGAGGTTATAAACAAAGCCTCCTCCTCCACATCATCTGCCTTTTCCTGAGCAGGCACAATGGTTCCGGACATTCCCATAGCCGGCATAGGCGGAACACCTGCTGTCACTATGGGCGGATGTTCCCGTTTACTCATCGTGATCTTGATCTCTCCTTCTTTATAGGAAAATTCTTTCAGAGAAGAATCCTCGATTATTTTTACTAAACCTGCAATTTTTTCCAAATCCATATTGTTTTCTTCCTTTCCTGTCACCATATAACAATTCAGACAAGCGAAATCGCCGCACCTTCATTTCAATCCAATCGGACCTTTTCCTATTTATTTTAACCGACTATCTCCACACGTATCACCGGATCCTGCCTCAGGGAAACAATCGCCGGATCCTCCGTGACACCTGGCGACACTCCAGCACCTCCTTGCAGGGCTGATGAATCTGCTTTCTCATCTTGTTCAGCTCTTCTAGCTCTTTTAGATAGAGCCTTTGGGCCTCCTCCACACTGACAGCTTTAAAGCGCACCTTGTGGTCTGTCTTACACTGCACCAGCCAGGGAAGATCCACGGACGCCACAGTAGCAATCTTTGGATATCCCCCGGTAGTCTGCCGGTCCGCCAAAAGAATAATCGGCTTTCCATGAGAAGGCACCTGAACAGAGCCAAAGGCAATTCCATCAGAAATCATATCTGAGGTTTCCTTTCTGGCAATATAAGGTCCCTCCAGCCTGCATCCCATCCGGTCAAAATCACTGGTAACTGTATATTCACTGTTTAGAAATGTCTCGATTCCCTGTTTGCTAAACCGGTCATCCTGAGGTCCTAACACTACCCGCAGGGTTACGCTGTCCTGATTAAATTCATCCAGCTCCAATGTGCGGGAAAGGAAAAACGGCAGATATCTCCGTTTGATGCGAAATCCGATATAATCTCCGTCCTGCAGCTTTCTCCCTTTAAAGCCTCCGATAGAGCTCTTCATGTTGGTGCAGCGGCTTCCCATCACCACCGGGATCTTCAGATAACTGGAAAATGCAATATATCCCCTGCTCCCCGTCCGGGCGCTGCCAAACTTCAGCACATCTCCCTTATGGATATCAATAGCCGTATACATAGGCGCAGGCTCTCCATTGATCGTGGGCTGAAAATCCCCGCCGGTAATCGCGATTAATGTTCCTGCCGTAAATTCCAGAGTAGGACCGATCAGGGCAAACTCTAAAACTGCTTCATTTTCCGGATTGTCCAGAAGAAGGTTTGCAATCTTAAATGAACGCACATCCATCACCCCGGCCACGGAAAATCCCTGGCTTTGATAGCCGGTACGTCCCAGATCCTGCACGGTTGTCATCATACCGGCCTTTAAAATGCGAATTCCCATGCTACACCTCCTCGTGAACGACACACTGATAGCTGCCGTTTTCCACCTGGCTCTGAATACGCCTGTACTCAGCCTCATCCACCGGCACAAACCGGATATAATTTCCCGCCTCCACCAGAATCGGAATCTCCCGCTCCGGATCATAGGTTTTCACTGGTGTCATTCCCATCAGCTGCCATCCCCCCGGAGAGTCCAGAGGATAGATTCCCGTTTGAGATCCGCCGATCCCCACGCTTCCTGCCCGTATTTTCAGCCGGGGATTGGCAAGCCTGGGGGTGTGGATCCGCTCATCCAGACCGCCCAGATAACAAAATCCAGGCAAAAATCCCAACATATAAATAAGATAATCACGAGAGCTGTGAATCTTTACAACCTCATCCTCACTGATGCCTGCATGTTCTGCGATTGCTCCCAGATCCGGGCCATACTCCCCTCCGTATAATACAGGAATTTCAAAAATTTTCCGTTTTCCTTCCCCGACCTTAATGTCCATACGCACCAGGCTTTCCATCCGCTTTTTCAGCTTGTCGTAGCGGATCACCCGGGGATCATAATTGACCAGCAGGGAACAAAAGGCTGGAATCACATCCACCACCCCTTCAATATGCTGTTCCCGCATCAGTTCCACGGTAGCAGCGATCTTTCGGTTGATCTCCGGGCTGATCTCATTTCCAAATTCTATCAGCAGGGAAGAATCTCCTGCTGTCAAAATCCTTATATTTTGCATAATGTTTACCGTTTCAGCTCCTTTCTCATGGGGCAATGCCCTACAAAGACGCAATCATAGCTTTGATTACACCTTCGTAGGGCATGACTCTGTTTGTCGCTCTTAAATTTAAAACAGCTTCCCCATATTGGACATAAATGTAGTGATCCCAAGATATGCAGAGATAACCACTACCACTGCTCCTAATATCAAAAGAACCGTTGGATGGGAATACTTCTCACCCATGATCGATTTCTTCTTTGCAGCGATCAGGCAGATCCCTAAAGTGATTGGCAGAATCAATCCGTTTAGCGCACCTGCCAGAACCAGCAGCTTAGCCGGCTGTCCAAGAAGAATCATAATAACCGTGGACACTGCAATAAATCCGATAATCACCCAGTTCTCATTCTTATCAATCGCCGGATGGAAGGTTTTCAAAAAAGATACGGAGGTGTAAGCCGCACCGATAATGGAGGTAATTGCAGCACACAGAAGCACCAGCCCTGCAAACCGGTATCCCAGATCCCCGGCTCCTAAACGGAAGGCATCTGCTGCCGGGTTGCCTGCATCCAGAGTGACACCCTCTGCCAGCTTTGTAACCACCCCAAGTACTGCCAGGAAAAGAAAGATCCGGACAATGGTGGCAATCCCCATTCCCATCAGCGAGCTCTTGTTAATCTCCTTCAAATTCTCCTCTCCGGTAACGCCTCCATCTATAAGACGATGTGCTCCGGAAAAGGTGATATAGCCTCCCACTGTTCCGCCTACCAGAGTGATAATCGCCGGAACCAGGTTGGAAACTCCTGCTGCAGGCACAAAAGTGTTCTTCAGTGCATCCCCCACTGGAGGCTTTACCACAATGATAATTCCAAAAATAACCACAATCATGATGCCGCCCAGCACCTTGGCAAGGGTATCCATAGCCGACTTGGCATTCTTTACAAGAAAGACTGCGATAGCAATAACACCGGCCAGAGCACAGCCAACCTGGGTAGGAATCCCTAACAATGTGTTAAAACCCAGCGCGCCGCCTCCCACATTGCCGATATTAAATGCCAGACCGCCCAGAGCCACCATAAATGCCACAAAATATCCCAGACCCGGAAGCACCTTGTTCGCCACATCCTGTCCCCGCAGGCCGGAAACACAAAGCACCCGCCAGATATTCACCTGGGCAATCGCTGCCAGGATAATGGATACCAGAATAACAAATCCAAAGCTTCCTTTATGTGTACCTGTGAACTGAGCCGTCTGAGTCAGAAAGCCAGGCCCGATCGCTGATGTGGCCATCAGAAAGGCTGCTCCCAACAGGGCTCCACCGCTTTTTTTCTCTTTCATAGGAAATACCTCCTTGTTTATTCAAATATTTCGTATAATTATAAATGTCCCACCAGGAATTGTCAACTGTTTTCACAACTTTTTTCTTGTTTTAATCACAACTTTTAAATTGTGATTCAATTCATTCCGAAATGGAAGGCATTTCCATCATTCAATTTTTACCACCAAAACAACCGCCCCGGCAGACAGGGACATTTCTTCCTCGCCAACCGGGGCTATGTTCTTTTGTCCAAAACTCCTCCTCTAAAACTCCATCCTGCTCACAATATCATTCCAGGCTTCCTCATCGATCTCCTCGCTGCCAAACAGCTTTCTCTGATCCTCCTTCGTGATCTTTTTTATCACATGACAGGGATTGCCCACCGCCACAGTCCAGTCCGGAATGTCCTTAGTAACCACGCTTCCGGCACCGATTACCACATTGCTTCCGATCTGTACTCCCGGACAGATCACCGTATTCCCGCCAATCCAGACATTGTCACCAATTGTTATTTCCTTTCCGTATTCATACATGGAGTTGCGGCTGACCGGGTGAATCGGATGTCCTGCCGTATAGATCGCCACATTAGGGGCCATCTGACAGTTATCCCCGATCTTCACCTTTGCCACATCAATAATTGTACAGTTATAGTTTGCAAAAAAATTCTTTCCCACCTCAATGTGAGTCCCATAATCACAGTAAAACGGCGGATTGACAAAGGCTCCCTCTGATTTTCCAAACAGATCTTTCACTACCCGTTCAATCCCGGCAAAATCTGACCGGTCCATAAAATTGAGCTCCTGCAGCTTTCTTCTGCATATTTTCTGCTCCTCCATCACACGTTCATCAGATATATAGGCCATCTGTGCATCTCTGCGCTCTATGTTTGTCATTGCTCTCTCCTTTTTGTTATTTTTCTCATTGAACAATCCATGATCCGACTCCTGCCACAATCTATAAAGCATGAAATATCGGATTCATCCTCTCATAAGTGCAAAACTCTTCAAATCCTATAGATTTTAACAGCGCTCTTGCCTCTTTCATGTAAGTCCCCAGATGCTCTGGCTTATGGCTGTCACTCCCAAGGGTAATGATTCTTCCACCCAGTTGATAGTACAGCTGTAAAATCTTCCTTGACGGCGTTGCATCCTTCAGACCGTATCGGTGGGAAGAGGTATTCACCTCAATCCCTTTCCCGTCCCGTATCACCTTTTTTAAGATTTCTCTCACATAAGGCTCCACCTTTGAAAACGGATAGACTCCTATTTTATCATACCGCACAATCAGGTCCATATGGCCCAACACACTGTAGTCCTGAAAATGATTCACCAGATTTAGCAGCTCCTCATAATAGCGCTCATTATACTCCTTTTGTGTGTGCCCTCTCTGGAAGTCCTGAGTCCAAAACTCCTTATCCTCCACCTGATGAACCGACAGAATAATAAAGTCAAAGGGATACCGGTTAAACAGGGCCTCAAACTGAGGGATCGTATGCATCTGCACACCAAACTCCATCCCCAGCTTTATGCCAATCCGGTCCCCATACAGCTTTTGCATTTTCCCAATCTGTTCCACATACCTTGGATAATCCACATTGGCTAACGGCTCCCCGCCCCGGTATATCACCTCTTTTCCACTGTCCCAGTCATTCTTCACCCCATAATCCACATGATCCGTAAAACAGATCTCATCCAGCCCGATCTCTATTGCATCCTTTACCACATCCTCCATAGGATACACCGAATCATCGCTAAATGATGTATGCAAATGATAATCTGCCAACATTTTATTCTTCCCTCTTTCAATCCTGAATTTATCCTCAATGAACAAGAAACACCTGGTTTTACTTGTCCACTGAGAATAGCAAAGATGATATCACTATCATACTATACAATTTTTAGAAAATGAATCGTTTTATAATAAATATTGATGATCAAATCCCATTTACATAAATAACTTCCTCTGTTTCTATACAAAATGCTGCCAATTTTCCACCAGCAGCACAGGAGCAATCCATTGCAATATGCCCATTTTCCCTATATACTTCTGGTTTTTCCCAGCCTTTTATGAGAATAGTTGGCGTATGGCCTGTAACCAAAAAAACCGTTTCATCCGGATAATACCGTTTTGAATAATCGACCCTCTCTTCTAAAAAATCATATAAACCATATTCATTCAAATCTTTGTCTGGAGAAAAATTTGTAAGACCGGCATGAACTAATCTGTACTCCTTTCCATCATTTTCTATTACTTCATACAAAGATGCCTCAGCAATATAATCCAACATATCCAGTTTTTCAGAATAGTTTAATTTTCCGAACTGTTCTGCTGTAATCTGCCCGCCATCCTGACACCATAAGTTATATTCTGAAAGGATTTCTTTTTTCAAATGTTTATCATAATTATCAGACGTAATCTCTGCTGACAATTTTGTCATAAGTGCATACATAATAAAATCGTGATTTCCTAAAATGAATATGACATTGCGCCGCCGCATCATGTCCTGTAATACTTTTATCGGCTCCGGTCCACGGTCTACCACATCGCCAAGAACATACAGCTTATCATTCTCAGTAAAATGTATTTTTTTAAGCAACATTTGGTACTGAACATAACATCCATGTATATCAGAAACAATATATCTCATATCATCAGCCTCCGAAATCCTCAAATTCTTCTTTTCTTTATCAATCCCACCATAGCGTAAACGCACTGTCTCGCCATAATCTTTCTTTGATGGCATCTTCATCCCCTATGTCTCTGCTGCTTTTTCTTAACTCTTTCCCTATCATATATTCCTTATTCGTCATGATGTTTTATCCTCATTCATCTTTTCCCAATCAATTCTGTAAATTGCCGCCCTATTACCAACGGTTCTCTTGGGTTTACCATTCGCAAGCATTACCGGTTTTACATATTTGTAATTACCTGTTCCTATAAGTTTCGCAAAAGTCTTACCTAAGCGAGCTTTTAGAATCCTAGGTTTCCCTGCATAAATCATATCAATTTTACTGAAAGTATCGGAGGCCATATTCAAGTCAAACTCTTCCATATGGCTCTCATCCTTAATATAGACCAGGATCTCATCCAACACCTTCTTTTCAATCTGTAAATCCGTCAATGCATCCGGTGGAATCAATCCATAATGTTTATTAAGTATATCATTTACTAGAACGCTGATACTTACCCCCAGCTTATTACTTTCATTATTCAATTTGTCTTTGAGTTCATCACTCGGATAAAACTGTATTCTCATAAAATATTGTCCTTTTCTTACATATGATTCATATTATTGAGTGATAGCTATTGCTCTCATCCTGTATAATACTATATATGAGTGCAATAGTCAACCCTCTTTCATGTCATTGGTTTATTTTTGGCTTTGAAACGAGGGGGGGATAACAATGAATCTACAAGCCAAAACAAATCAAAAGTATAAACAAGAGCAGGAAGTTAAAAGTACATAATAATAGCAGGCAAGAACATCAATCATATAACGAATAAATATTCTGTTTTTTGAATTGTACAAACCATGGTATAATTATATACAAATTGGAATTTAAGGAGGATATGTATGGCTGTCTTCTATTTCATTCGCCATGGCCAAATGGATGTGTCAATGGCAGAAAAGAAGTTTTATAAAGGTTTTGCCTATAACATGATGACATTATCTGAAAAGGGAATCAAGCAGATTCATGAAACTGCAAAAGACAGCAGACTCAAATATGCTGAACTGATTATCACATCACCATATGGAAGGACATTACACAGCGCAGCTATTTTGTCAAAAGACTTAAATATTGAGATGCGTGTAGAAACTGATTTGCATGAATGGTTGGCAGATCGTGTCTCATATGAATTTTTGCCTGCTGAAATGGCAGAAGAGTCCTACAGAAGTCTGACAGAAAACCGTGGGCATCATCCTGAAGGCGTACAATGTCTTTGGGAATCCGCAGTTCAAATGAAAGAACGAGTATGGAATGTTTTGGATAAATACAAAGATTACGGAGCTGTTATTGTCGTATGCCATGGGACGTTGATGCAGTATGTCTTAGAAATAGAACATCCTCAAAATGGTCAGATTGAAGAATTTATAGCTGACTGATATGGCTTTATCCATTTACATCTTGTGTCAAACTGACTGGTACGATAAAAACCAACCGATAAATCCCGCAAAAACAGAGTTTGTAAATCCAATTCACAAACTGTTCCGAAGGCGAGGATGGATAAACATTCACTACCGTTGCATTTAGAAATATTAGGAGCATGAAAGCGAATTAAAAAATATCTATAACCATAATACTAAAATCCCTAAAAACATGAAAAAGTCCACCTGTTTGTTTTGTATATGGCAGGTGGGCTTTTTGCTTTGTATAAAAACGATTGTCTTAATGACATTGGACTGGAAACCCAGTCCTTTTATTATCACTCCTGTTCAATACGTATCTGCGAAGAATCAATGGAGAAAACTACCGTCAGATATAGGCTGTCACAATGCTCATCTCCCCCTCAATCCGTGCCTCTCCATACCCGTAAGGAAGAATCATACAACACCCTTTTTTCACCGGCATCTCATCGACCATTCCCTCTCCCTCAATTACATTCACGATCATAAATCGCTGGTTCTGCAGGAGAACAAAAGATTCCCGGACATCGTACTTTTCCACTGTATAAAACGGACAGCTCACCAGAAATGTCCGGTCATAACCCTCCTCTCTAAACACCTGTTTCTGTGTTTTCTCCTCCTTATAAGGGCATCCAACCACATCCAACGCCTGCCGGATATGCAGCTCTCTCGGTTTTCCTCCAGACATCCGTCCATAATCATAAATCCGGTAAGTAATAGCAGAATTTTGCTGAATCTCTATAAGGAGTGTTCCTTTCCGGATGGCATGAACCGTGCCTGGCGGAATCTGAAAAAAATCTCCGGGATGGATGGGACGCACATGGAGAAATTCCTCCCAGCGGCCCTCCTCGATCATCTCCTTCATTTCCTCCCTCGTCTCTGCCCGGTGTCCCACAATAATGTCAGAACCCTCCTCACAGTCCATAATATACCAGCACTCCGTCTTTCCTCTGGCCCCGTTTTCATGAACCTGCGCATAGGCATCGTCCGGATGTACCTGAATGCTTAAGTCCTCCCTGGCATCAATAAACTTTACCAGAAGAGGAAATTCCTTCTCTTTAGCGTTTCCAAACAACTCCCGGTGATTGTCCCACAGCCAGGACAGCGTTTTTCCTGCAAAACGCCCCTCTGCAATCAGGCAATCTCCCTGATCGTGTGCGCTGACCACCCACGCTTCTCCGATGTTATCTCCCAAAATATCGTATCCCAAATTCTCCCGAAGCTTATTGCCGCCCCAGATCATCTCTTTAAAAACCGGCGTCAATTTTATGATTTCTCTCATTTGCTCTCTTTCTCCTCCCATTCCTTCCTAGCATCCATCCCCAGCTTCAGCGCTCCCATAATCCCCTGGTTATCATCCAGGGAAGGAAGTACAATATAGGAATCCATATCCTGGAGCTCCCTTGTATGAAGATAACCAGCCAGCATATCTTTTACCTTATCCCGCACCATGGTAATCAACTGCTCCTGATGCATCACCCCACCGCCAAGAATGATTTTCTTTGGTGACAGAACCAGAATATAATTGGTAACAGCGTAGGCTAAGTAATAAGCCTCCAATTCCCACACCTCCGGTCTGTCTGCCAAGTCCTTGCCCTTTGCCCCCCATCGCTCCTCAATGGCCGGACCGGCAGCAAGTCCTTCCAGACAATGGCCGTGATAGGGGCACTTTCCGGCATAAACATCATCCTTTCTCGGGGGAATCAGCATATGCCCCGCCTCTGGATGCTGCATCCCGTGAAGCAGTCTGCCTCCGGCGATCACCCCCACACCCACACCAGTACCTACCGTAATATAGATAGCTGTATCCAGCCCCTTTGCGCAGCCCCAGGTACTCTCCCCTAACATGGAGCCATTGACATCCGTGTCAAATCCTACAGGAATCTTTAAGCCTTCCCGAAAATATCCACAGATATCGTACCCTCTCCAGGGCAGCTTTGGAGTCATCAGAATGTGTCCATAGGTATCGGAGTCTTTGTCCAAATCAATGGGACCAAAGCAGCCAATTCCCAGAGCAGCGATCTCCTTATCTTTAAAATACTGAAGCAGCCTGGGCATTGTAATCTTTGGAGTCTCTGTGGGAATGGATATCCGTTCCAGGATCTTTCCGTCCTCTGTTCCCACCGCACAGACCATCTTCGTTCCTCCCGCCTCCAGCGCGCCAAGTCTCATATTGATCTCCTCCTCTGTCTTTTGATATTGCCTGTCATTGTATTTAGTATATCACAAATTCCTTCAAAAGAGCAGAGAAAATCAATGAATAAGCTTTAAAAACCGTTCCCCATACTTCTCAAACTTAAATTCCCCCACCCCTGATACTCTAAGCATCTCCTCCTTTGTATTTGGCTTTACCACACACATATGAACCAAGGTTTTATCAGAAAACACAATGTAGGGAGGCACCTTTTCCTCTCTGGCGATCTCCAGCCTCAGGCTTTTAAGTTTCTCAAACAAATTTTCCTCCTTCTCCGTAAACAATGCTTGTCCAAAGGAGGCTCTTTTACTTTTCCTTCCTCCCGTCTGAGTTTCCTTTGTCTGTCGCTCCGGTTCCTTTGCCAGCTTCATGGAAATCGGTCTGTCTTCTTCCAGAATCTCTCCCGATTTGGCCGTCAGTTTCACAATGGCAAAGTCATCACTTGTCACCAGAAGATATTCCTCCATTTGCAGGTAATTCAACACCTGCCGAATCCGGTAGACAGGGACTTTGCTTAACACACCATAGTAAGGATTTTCTTTCATTCGGTAATTTTTGATTTTAGCTGTATTGGCCCCGTGGAGCGTATCAACAATCACCGTTGTGCCGTACCGCTGTCTGCTGGCCTTCACACACCCAATCAGGGCCCGGGCCATCTCTGTTATGTCTACCTGCTCAAACTGTGTCAGGCAGTTGGAACAATTTCCACAGTAATTGCTTCCGTATTCCCCGAAATATTTTAATATGTAATCCCTTAAGCACTCATTGGTAAAGCAGTAAAAGGTCATTTTCCGCAATCGTTCCTGATCCCTCTCCCTCACAATCGTCCTGGTCAGTTCATCCAGCTCTTTATTGTCCTGATTATTATCAATAAACAGCTGATTGGTAATCACATCCCTGCTACTGTAATACAAAATACACTCTGCCGGCTCCCCGTCACGGCCGGCCCGGCCAGCCTCCTGATAATAAGACTCTATATTCTTAGGCATTCCATAATGCAGGACAAATCGCACACTGTTTTTGTCGATCCCCATGCCGAATGCGGATGTGGCCACAATTATCGGAACCCGATCATAGATAAAATCATCCTGATTATTCCTTCTCTCCTGGTCACTGAGGCCTGCATGATATCTGGTCACAGCAAATCCGTCTTTTATCAAACGTTCACAGACCTCTTCCACCTGCTTTCGCGTCAGACAGTAAATAATGCCGCTGTCTTTTCTGTGAGCTTCCAGATAATTCCTTATAGACCCATACCGGTCCTTGACAGCCATAACTCCAAAATATAGATTATTCCGGTCAAATCCTGTAGTAATCACCATGGGTTCCTGCAGCTGCAAAATATCAATTATATCGTCCCTGACCTCCTTTGTGGCCGTAGCTGTAAATGCACTTACGATTGGGCGTCTGGGAAGCCTTTCGATAAATTCCACAATTTTCAGATAGCTGGGCCTGAAATCCTGTCCCCACTGGGACACACAGTGGGCCTCATCCACAGCCACCATAACAATATTGCTGTGAAGGGCAAAGTCCAGAAATTCCTCTGTCACCAGTCTCTCCGGCGCCACGTAAATAATCGGATACCGGCCCTGTCTTGCAAAGGAAAGGGCTTTATAATACTGATTCGTGGTCAGGGAGCTGTTTAAAAAGGCAGCGTGTATCCCTGCCTGATTCAAGCTGCCCACCTGGTCCTTCATCAGAGAAATCAGCGGGGAAATCACCAGGGTAATCCCTTCCATCATAAGAGCCGGGATCTGGTAGCACAGGGATTTTCCGGCACCGGTAGGCATAATGCCCAGAGTATCCTTTCCCTCTAGTATCCGGTCAATCAAAGTCTCCTGGGCATTCCGAAAGGTATCATATCCAAAATATTTCTTTAAGATCTCGTATTTATTCACATTGCTTCCTTTCATCCGTTTCTTTTTGATCGCTCTTATCTTTTCTGGTAAATCACTTTCCTACACCATCCGCACCATGGGAAGTTCATTATTCACTCCCTTAGACATCAAAATCTGATGGAGATCCACTACTCCGTTATGAAACGAAGCAGCGCAGGATGCCAAATACAGCTCCCACATCCGGGCAAACTCCTCCCCATGTCCGGTCTCAATCTCCTCCCTGTGCTTTGAAAAGTTTTCTCTCCAGCACAACAGTGTCCTGGTATAGTGGCGCCGCAGGCTTTCCACATCCAGTGTATAAAAATCATATTCCGGCAGCAGATCCATGATCTCCCGCAGGCTGGGAATCACCCCACCAGGAAAAATATATTTCCGCATAAAGGGATCTCCTCCATGCTCCTTCTGGGCACTGATAAAATGCAGCAAAAAAAGTCCTCCTGGCTCAAGCACCTCTGCCACATTTTCCAAAAATATATCATAATTCCCCCGCCCCACATGCTCCACCATCCCTACGCTGACCACCCGGTCAAACTTCATCCCACTTCCTGAAAGCTCCCGGTAATCCATTTTCCTGACCTCAATCCGATCCTCCATATGCTGATCTTTGATTTCCTGTGAAAACTGGCGGTACTGCTCCTCGCTGAGGGTAATACCAACCCCCTTCACCCCATAGCGCTTTGCCGCCCGCATCAAAAGAAATCCCCATCCACAGCCGATATCCAAAAGGGTCATTCCCATTTTTGGCTGTAGTTTCTGTAAAATATGGTCCGTCTTTGACACCTGGGCCTCAAAGAGTGTGTCCTCCGGATTTTTGAAATACCCGCAGGAATAGCTCATTGTCTCATCCAACCACAATCTGTAAAAATCATTTCCGATATCATAATGGGAACAAACCTCTTTTTTCTGATTCTTCATTCCCAAAGACCCGTTCTTCCTACCGTGGAGGGCTCCCGGGCTTGTCCGGAAGCGATCCATCCTTCCTAGAAGCATCTCCAAAACCTCATAGAGATCCCGGTTTACCTCCAGATCCCCCCGCATATAAGCCTCTCCCAATGCCAGAGAGGTACTCCGCATCAGTTCCCTTTTAGGAATCTGTCCATTCAGCTTTACCTTAAACTGAGCCGGTCCGATTCCGAATGCCATAAATTCCTTCGCTGTCTCCAATTCAAAAGCCACTGGTATCAGATCCTCCAGATATCGGCTGATATAATTTTTCCCCACCATACTGTCACCTGCAGCCATTTCCACGCAAACGCTGCTGCCTTCCTTCTAAGATTTCCAGTAACAGTATTGCCTGTATTAAAAAACTTTAAACCCTCGTGCCATCAGCTCTTGGCAGACCTGCCCTATCGGAAGCCCCACCACATTATTATAATCTCCCTCAATCCCGCGGATATAAGCAGCAAAAGTCCCCTGTATCCCATAAGCTCCCGCCTTATCCATAGACTCCCCTGTATCCACGTACCTATGAATCTGCTCTTCACTCATAGGATACACAAAAACATTGGTTTTCTCCGCAAAAACCACCTTTTCTCCTGTGTCTCCAAAGATCATTGCCACCCCTGTATACACCTGATGCTCCCTATTCTGCAAAAGCCTGATCATCGCCTCTGCCTCTGCCCTTGTCCCAGGCTTTCCCAAGATCCGTCCATCCACAGTTACCACGGTGTCTGCCCCAATCACCACCGCATTCTCTAGGTGTTCTTCCCTCCTCTCCTCATCAAAGTATCCATTCTCTATTCTCCCTGCCACATCCACTGCTTTCTGCAAAGACAACTCTCTCACCACCTGCGCCGGCTCCTGGCTTTTTATTACTTCCTCCACATGGCTGAGTACAATCACCGGCTCCAACCCCACTTGCATCAAAAGCTCCCTCCTCCGCGGAGATCCCGATGCCAAAACAACACGAACTTTTCTCATATGCGCCCTCCTGATAATTCCTATCCTCATTATATTCCCCCATCCCATCCCTGTCCACCTAGAAAGGCTCCCATAACTCCCTTTTTTCTTGCATCTCCATTTCAGAGGAAACCCGCAAATCCCTTTAGCCCCTGTAAAACACTTTTTACTAATATTTTTTACAATCCTGGAAACCCTAACCCTATCAAACAAAAAATTCACAGGAGGTAAATCACATGTGGGGATTTTTAATCGCCCTCCTCTCCGGCGCCCTGATGAGTATCCAGGGAGTCCTAAACACCGAGGCTACCAAACAAACCGGCATTTGGGTTGCCGCCGGCTGGGTTCAGCTCACAGCCTTTCTCACCTGTATCATTCTCTGGTTTTTCGCTGACAAAAGTCCTATTGGCGCCATTCTTCAGGTGCGTCCCTGGTATATGCTGTTGGGAGGACTGATCGGTGCCTTCATCACCTTCACTGTCATAAAAAGCATGGACGGACTAGGCCCTGCCAAGGCAACCCTTTTGATTGTGGTAACTCAGATCATTGTTGCTTATGGAATTGAACTTTTCGGGATATTCGGCGTAGAAAAATCGCCGTTTGAATGGAAAAAACTGATCGGCGCTGCAATTGCCATTGCAGGAATCATTGTATTCCGCTGGGGTGCCTGATCACAGGATCGCAGAAAAGGGCTTCTTTCAGAGGCCCTTTTCACTGTAATCTTTCCCCTCTCAGACAGCCCTAAGGCAGGCCATCCTCATTTTTCCTCAACCAGATTGACTCCTGCAATCTTGATATTCACATCCAACACGGTCAGACCTGTCATATTCTCAATAGCAGCCCTGACCTTCTCCTGAACCTTCTCGCTGACCTGCGGAATGTTATATCCATACTTGATATTCAGAGACAAATCTACGGACACGTGCTCTTCCGTTACATCTACCTTGACCCCTTTTGACAGGTTCTTCATTCCCAGCTTTCCTACCAGCTCATTGGTAATATTACCTGCCATGGAGTCCACACCATCTACCTCTGTAGCCGCCAATCCAGCTATCATTGCCACAACCTCGTCCGCGATCTTTACCTCTCCTGCCAAATTCTTCTCATATATCCTGCCGGTATTTTTCTCTTCCTTACCTTTAAAATCTGCCACCGTAACTACCTCCTGACGTATTTCTGATTCGCTTTCACTGCTACCTTTGCCACCCGGAAAGTCTGTTCTTCCAGACTCTCTGAAACAAATCCTTCAGCCTCCTGCCGGACGGTTACTGTTATTATAACAAATGAAGCTATTTTTGCATAGGGAATCTTTGGGTTTTCTTCCTGTTCATTCCTGCAGATTCAAAAGTGTAATCACGATTCCATCAGCAGAAACCTCTGTTTTTCTTTTCACAATATCCTCAATCTGAGCCCGTTGCTGATCTGTAATGGTGGTTGCATTGATCACCACATCCACCTTTCCATCTGTAAGACTGACCACTGGATCAGAAAAGCCTTTCGCCTGAAGCAATGTCTCAGCAGCATTTTCTTTTTCCGCTACAGCGGTCATTGCAATCATATTCTGTATTGCCTCCTGTTTGGCAGCCTCCTCAATATTGGTATTATTAATAATATTGTTAAGTGTCTCCTTATTTTTCGCCCGAATCTGTTCCCGGTTTAGTTGTACATTGGCTATGTAATCCGAAACGGTCATCCCACTAGTAAGCACCGCCTCTCCCGGGTTTTCCATTCCGGCTGCCTCCCCCTCATCCCAGCTGTCTATCTCTGCATACTGCTCTCCTGCAATGTACCCGCCTGTTTCGGTCTGCCCATCTGCAGAGACCGGATACTCTTCTCCTGCCAGGGATTCTGCCTCCTCGATCTCACCCGCATACCCGGCTGCCTGATTTTCCCGCAGCAGATCCTCATCGGAAATCTCCATCAGCCCTGCTTCGTATACCATATCATCACTGCTGGCCTCCAGCTCCTTTTTCCCCGCATAGTTCAGATAGCCTGCCGCTGCAATCATAATGGCAAGGGTAGTGATGATGATCTGATTTCTGCGGAACAGTTTTTTCATGTTTCCATCCTTTGGCTTACATTCCTTAAGCTTCATTCCAAATTTTCGTTCTCTCATAATCTGACACTCCTTTATTCCACCCGCTTTAGTACTTTTATCTTATGTGCGGGAAGGCCAAATAATGCTTCCATAGCTGTAGAAATTTCTGCCTGAATCAAAGGACTGTCTCCTCCCTGGGCACTGATAATAATACCAGACAATTCAGGATACAATTCTTTTTCGATAATCGGTGTACTCTCCCCGCCCCCGGATATCAGAACGGTGGTCTGTCCCTGCTCCTGATTTTCAATTTTTCGTGTACCTCCGCTGCTGTCCTTCTCCTCTGTCAGGGAATAGGAATTGTTTCCGTCCACATGGATCACCTTCTCTGATGTTGATTTTAAGACAATCATCACATCCACTGCCCCAACTCCCTCCACATCTTTTAAAAGTTCTCGTACCCGCCTTTCCAGTTCTGCTTCATAGTCCTCTCTGGCTTTTGCCGATACAGGGTAAGAATCCTGCTCCTCACTGTTTCCCATATACGGACTCTGTTCTGCCTCTAAGGTACGCACTTTTTTATTCTCCTCGCCAGCAGTCCCATGTTTTCCCCCATCCATAGCCCCAATGATTCTGTCTGCCGGAAACGCCAAAATACACAAAATCACCCCGATTGTCACCAAAAACAACCATTTATCCTTTCCCTTCAATGACTTGAATTTCCACATAGGCTTCCTCCAAACCATAATAGGCTCCAATCTTTCTCCGAAGCTTTCCTATTGCCCCGTATTCTGCTTCTTGCTGCCTTCTTCGATTTTCCCGGGCTATTTCCCCGCTTCGTTCCTCCTCTCTATCTCCTTCCACCACAACCGGCTCTATGGTCTCTTTTATTTCAACTTCCACGGCCTTCCCCCTGACAGCTTCTTCTCTTTCTGTCCTCTTCTCCAGCCCCACCTTTATCCATATTCCCACCACGCTTCCAAACCGCTCGTCCCCCTCCTCCCTGCTGATCTCCACCTGACAGTCATACACCATAAATCCTGTATCCTCAGCCATTTGCCGGATATCCTCCTCCACAGCCTTCTCATACTGCCCGATCATCTCTCCCAGTCTCTGCTGCTCCATTCCCAAAATCTCTTTGTGCAGCTCCTCCGCCTCATATTGAAACATCAGTGTCTCATAATAATGAGCAATTCTTTCCTCCAAGCCCAACCCCCCTGTGACAGGACCCAGAATCAGAAGAATTGTTACCATCCCCGCAAACAAGCGGATATATTTTTGATAACTCTTTTTGGGCACCAGATTGTCAAGTATCGTCAGAAACAAGAAAAATACGATTATGTTTCTGACCCATCCATATAATTCCGCCAAACCATTTCCCCCATGTCACAGACAACAACAGCTCCGGCATATAAAGCTGTCAATTTATATTCCCATATAAGCCCCATTTGTCCCCAGACAAATCAATGCAATCGTGACAGAAAACAAAAGAAGCCCTGATGCAGCCAGGGTAAGCAGCAGCTTTTGCCCATCTGCCACACTTCCCACACAGGCCACCAACCGTTTATCCCCCACCGGCTGAAGAATTCCTGCTACAGACCGGTACAAAAGCATGAGAATTGCCAGCTTTAAAAGAGGAAGAATACTTAAAATCATCAAAATCACCACTGCAGCTGCCCCCATGGTATTTTTTACCAAAACCCCGGTTCCCAAAACCATCTTTGTAACCACTCCGGCCCCATCTCCTATTCCCGGAATCGCCTCAAGAAGCTTGTGGATACCAGCTGTATGAACCGAATCCGCATAGGGCAAAACCAGTCCCTGAACCAGCTGAAATCCCAAAACAAGCCCCACTAAAGATCTGCTTCCCCACTGGATTACAGACTGCAAAAGCCCGGTGAACCGGGAAAGCATGTCCTCTTTCACCATATTTCCTGCCATGACAAACAGAATGTACACTCGCGCCATGGGCAAAAGCAGGTTCAGATACAGCCACTGAACTGCACCGATCAGAAACAAGAGAAGCTCCATCCAGGCAGCTGTGGAAATACTCCCCCCTGCCCAGGCGGCTGCCGGAAAATAGCAGGGAAGCAGCACCTTCATAAATTCCATTTGGCTGGTCAGTACATCCCCTGTGATCGCCATACTGTCAGAAAATGCGGATGCCAGTACCGTAAACACCAACAGATAGGTCATAAAAAATGCAGTCTCTGATATCTGGCTGCCGGAAAAAACATTGGAAAAATTGGCAAACACAGCCCCGATAAGTCCCAGAGCCAGAAGCTCTCCCGCCAGATGACTTCCATTGGCAACCTCCTGAAGCAAAGACTCATAAAAACCTCTGAAAATCAAATGCCCCACCTGGGTGATCTTCCCCTCCATAAGCGCTTTCACCAGCCCGGAAAAAGTAAATTCTGTTTGCGTACTGTTTCTCTTCTGTTGAAGAAACTGTTCAATCTGACTCCAGTCTTTTGTTGGAATCCCATAGTCATCCTGATATTTTTCCGCGGCCTCTGCTTCCATCAAACAATATTCCTGCACCAGTCCCCCAAAAGACAACATGATAACCATAAAAAAAGCCGTCACCCATCGCCTTTTCTCCCTCATCCCACATACCTCCTCTCACGCAAGAAGCCCCTGCAGCGCCTCTAAAAGGGCCAGAACAATCGGCATACTCATTGCCAAAATAGACAGTTTTCCAAAAATCTCAATCTGATTTGCAATGGACCCATATCCTGCATCCTTGCAGATTCCTGATGCAAATTCCGCAATGTAGGTGACTCCTGTAATCTTTAACAAAGTTGTCAGATACACCCGATTGATCCGCACCATCTCCTGAATCCTCCTTATGGAATCCAATATGGTTTCCAGCCTGGCCATCCCATAAAAAAAGATAAAGCAGCCGGCAGCTGCCGCCAGATAGGTGCTGTACTCTCCCTTAACTCCCTTTAACTGCACCGCCAGCATTACTGCCACAATCCCTGCTACGGCCACTGTAATCACCGTCATATCCGTTCCCCCTACAATGCAAATAGGCTTTTTATAGTTTCAAACAGCTCATAGATATAAGGCACCATCCAGAACAGCACTAAAATCAGTCCTGCCAGGCTGGTCAGAAAAGCCTGCTCCTCCCGCCCGCTGTGTTTTAATACCTGGCAGATCACAGACACTAAGATTCCCACTGCTGCGATTTTAAAGATCAGATTGACTCCCACAGACTACTCCCCCTTCCTGGAATCACAGCAGCATCACTGCCAGAAATAAGCCTCCCATCACTCCAAGACTTGTATACAGACGGCATCGTTCCTCCTTATGACTTCTCAGCCCTCCAATTGTCAAATCCAATTGTTCCAAATAGAGCAGAAGATTTCTCTCCTGCATATCTCTGTCCAAAAATCCCAGATGCTCCCCCAAGGCTGTCAGACACTGCCTGTCCTCTTTTGTAAATCCTTTGCTTCCGGAAAGCTTTTTTATCTCCTCCTGCCATATCTGAAAAAAAGGCTCTCCCTGTTGCCCGTTAAGCCGTTCTGCCACCTGCATAAACAGCTCTGCAAGCTCCCCCTTTGTCCGCTGTCCCACTGCCTCAAAGGCTTCTGGAAGTGGAGCATTGGCATAGATTATCTGTCCCTTTAAAAGAAATATCATCTGCCTCAACTGTTCCAGCAAAACCAATCGGTTCCGGTAATTTCCCGCCAGAAAAGCACCATATCCAGAAGTCCCCATTACCACCATTGTGCAGCCAGCGGCTTTCATAAAAAAACTAATGGTCATAGCTCCTCCCTTCTGGGGAATACAGTCTTGTGCCTCTCCCATCGTAGATCTCTGCCACATTTCCCGGTCTCCCCATATTGTCAAGAACCACATACCGCTCAAACCATCGCTCCTGTACCATTTTTCTAAGAACCGGTTTCTGACGGATATCATCCATGGATGTTCCGTGGACTGTAGCAATCAGTTGGCAGCCACAGTTCATCACATATTCCATGGCCTCCAGATCCTCCCTGCTTCCGATCTCGTCCACAGCAATGACCTTCGGTGACATAGTACGGATCAGCATCATCATTCCCAGAGCTTTAGGACAACAGTCCAGAATATCCGTTCGGATTCCCAGATCATTCTGAGGAACTCCCTGATAGCAGGCTCCAATCTCCGACCGCTCATCCACTACACCAACCGTCATTCCCGGCACGTTCCCGGTTCCGTCAGACACCTGTCGGATAATATCCCGCAAAAGAGTGGTTTTCCCACACCGTGGTGCCGAGATAAGCAATGTGGGGAGAATTTGACCATGTACATACAAATAAGGCATTACCTGGTCAGCACATCCCCGAACCTGATGGGACAGGCGCACATTGATAAAGGAGATAAACTTCATGGATCGGATCCCGTTTTTATCCGTAATGGTTTTTCCAGCAATCCCGATCCGGTGTCCTCCCTGAATGGTGATAAATCCCTGTCTCATCTCCTCCTCAAAGGCATACAGAGAATAATCACTCATATATTCCAGCGTTTCCTTTAAATCCTTCTTAGTCACCTGGCAGGCGTTTCCTGGCAGCTTGTCTAATTTTCCATCAGGAGTAACATAAAATTCACGATTGTTATGAATCATAAGAAGCGGGGCCTGTACCCGCAGACGAATCTCCTGAACCTGCTCAAAGTCCACAGATACTTTTCTGAGAACGTTTCTGAGATCTTTAGAAAAAATTTTGATCAGCTCATCCCTTTTATCAATAAAAAATCCCTCCCTCCATAAAGTGTACTCTATGCAGCAATCCGGGAGTCACCCCAGGCTTCTGCTTCTAATACAATATATGAAGGGAGGGACAAATTATGTCCCTTGTGTTTGAATTGTGGCTGCTGTTTAATTATCAGAAAGGTCTTTGTCCGGCAAAATCACATCCTCCTGTGCTGCTCCAGAAGCATCAAAATGGTACAAAACCCCGTCAATGGTAAGCTCGCCTGTCACCATGGCACCAGAGGGAGAGCCTGCCTCATCACAATAGTAATACTTTCCCTCCCAGGCAATCCATCCGGTTCTCATATAGCCCTGGGCATCAAACATGTAATATTTTCCATCAGCTGGATCCATAAACCAACCAGCCGCAGGGTAAGACCCATCCGCCTTTCTATACCACCAGCCGGTATAGTCCTTTTGCCATGCCCCTGCCGGAACCGGTGCTGATGCCGAACTCTCCTCCGGATTCTGGATGTCTGCCCTTTGCCCTACTTCACTTTCTCCCTGCTGGGATGTGCCTGGTCCTCCTTTGCTGGTGTCAATTGTCGTCTTTCCGTTTTTGTTGATCTCAGCCCGCGCCTCGGTGACATAGAACCCATCCGAATAGTCGGACCAGAAACCATTAGAAAATTTCTTATCCTTCTCTTTCGCCAGGGCGCGCACCCGGAAGGTATACTCCCCTTCCTTATCCATCTTTCGCTTCAGATTATAGCTGGTTTTGTTCTTGCTGACCTTTACTGATCCCACTTTACTCTCATCCCGGTACAGAGCAATCTCATACTGATATGCATCCTCCACCGGCTCCCACACAGCCTCAGTCCACTTATTCTCATTATCCTCATCCTCGTTCCAGTAAACCTCCGAAACCGTATCTAGCCTGGTGACAGCCGCCCATGCAGTTATCGTCACTGACGCTGACAGAACCACTGATGATAAAAGAACCGCCAACCGCCTCCCCTTTTTTTGCTGCCTCATAGAAAGTCCTCCTTATACATCTGAAATACAATCCCTTTTCGCATTTTCGGATATGCTTTAGTATAAATCAGGAAAAAGACAAATTCAACCATTTCTTAAATCGTAATTATTATATTTTTGTAAATTTTGTGAGAATTCTGTTTATAAAACTTCTCTCCTAAAATTTTATAATTTCTGTACACTCCCACTTATGATATGGCTCTCCATATCATACCTAAGTGCGAAAAAACTCGTAATATTATTTCAGACAGAACACAAAAAATGCTCTGCCTGAAATATTTAACATATTTCTTTTAAGTACGTTTCTGCTGTTTCTTCTGTCAGACCAAACTTTTCACAGATTTGTTTCAGAATAACGTCACTTGATATTTGTAGCTCTTTCAGTGT
>JAAWEL010000050.1 GCA_022794255.1 Lachnospiraceae bacterium | reverse complement strand
GCGCAACTACGCTGGCATCCACAAACATTAAAATGATCATCCGGATCCGTTTGTTTTTAGGAAGATACCGTTCCAACAAATTTCCGCTATCCATAGTAAAAGACCTCCCAAACAACTTTTAATAATCTCCCTTATCGGAAGTTCGGGCCTATATTTTCCACTGGCATCTCCACGGACATATCTTGTCCAAATAGGCGGATGCCTATTTCCAAAACATTTTTCTTTACCTTCCAGACAACACCTGACATATTTTCAAATGCTCCGGAAATCACTTTTATATGATCGCCGACAGAGAATAGAGATTCATCCTTCAAAAAGGTATCTACCGGATAGTACTCCGGAACCTGCAAAGGCGCTTCTATTTTTCCGAACGCAATTTCCTGCCGGATATCTTCTTCAAGAAAGATTCCCAATGAGACGGTTTTTTCTTCTCCCAGTAAAATGAGACGGATAATTGCATAACGCTTTTTGAACTGGAACCGTACCACCTGCTGCTCATATAATTTTAATGGCCCTGTAATCTGCAGAGCCCTTCCTTTTCCATCTGTCTTGACATAAGACAAGCGCACCACATGGTTTCCTCTCAGCATTTCCCGGAAAAAATCTTCTTCCTCCTGTTCCAGTGCAAGAAAGGTAAATTCCCCATCTGCCATAAGCTTAGACATGGCTGGCACCTGCTTTAACTGGAGGAACAATTCTCCTGGTGTTTTGGATACGATAAAAACATACCCTGGAAACAGGCGCTCTATGTGTACAAGGCTTTGCTGCTGCTTTCTCCATATCCGCTCATAATAGGCAACAAAGCAATCCTCATACCATTCAGGGTGAAGAATCTTCCGAATCATACAAACCAACTCTTCTTCTTTTCCAGTCATTGTCTGTAATACATACCACATAGGAAACCTCCTTTTGGACAGGCTTCGCCATCTCTGCAGCCAACCAAATAGGCACCCCAGAGTCTTGTCTCCCCGCTTATCCTGCGACCATATAACCCCATCTCTATTGGTGCAGCCTTCAAACTCTCACCAATATGTCCGGTTTTTGTTCAAGCAATTATAACACTGAAAGTATATTTTTTCAATCACTCTTTCTGTGCTGTTTCTTAGTATATCACACTTTTTTGATTTCTGTCATGTCAATATTTACAACTTTATTAAAAAAGCTGTAAAAATGTTAAAAGCTGCTAAAAAAACTATGAAACCTCTTTGCAAAAACAGCAGCTTTCAGTTCCCACCAGGTAATTTTTAAATTGCGGCAAATCATCTGATTATTTCCACCCTTTAGCTTTGTAATCTGATTGTATTGGGCAATCAATGCCAATCTCTTTAATTTGGTTTCATACCCAATCTGTTGTTTTATCACATAGGTATATCCCTGATAATTATCAATCTCTTTATTTTCTGATCTGGTAAGCCCATCATCCCTGTATTCACAGACACACAAAGCCTCTGGATACCATCTTAAATAATAGCCATCCATCCCAATTCGGTTCCAGACTGCACATTCACTTAAAAATTTTTCTCCTTTAAATTCAGGAAAAGGATATTTCTTTAAAATGTCGGCCCGATATACTTCTGCCTTGTCTCCTTCTAAGCCAGCCTGTCGCCTCCGAATGTCTGTTGCATCAATATAGGACCTTCCCTGTGGATATTGTCCGATTATCTGTCCCTTTTTATTAATTCTTGTACCGGAAACACCCGCACATTTCGGATCCTTTTGGACATTCTTCGTCCACTTTTTTATATATTCCATTGCATTGTCTGTCAGATAATCATCACTGTCAATAATATAAATAAAAGGAGCTTGTGCCAATGGAATCCCTCTATTGAGTGCCCTGTGTTTTCCACCGTTCTTCTGCCACACATACCGCACCTGAAAATCTGCTTTCTGACACCAGTTTTCACACAGCTCTTTTGTGTGATCGGTTGAACCGTCATCAACTATCAGCCATTCAAAATCTTTATCCGATTGTCTGCACAAAGAGTCATATAGCTGCTCTAAAATAGTTCCTCTGTTATAGGTAGGAGTCAAAATCGTTACAATCATTCCATTACCTTCCGATCATTTTTTTGGCAGCCTTTTTGCATTTTACAATTCTTTTTGTCCATGTCTCTCCCAAAATGTGGGACATCTTATTAGCAAACCGCCCATAAGGAGTAAACCAGCTGGCAGAATAATAATGGATGCTGTACGTCTTTGATGTAATAGCAACCTTTCCTGTTTTATAGTGCTGAGGGGAAAAATACTCTCTTGGGTAAATGGTAAAATCTCCAATCTTTTGGATTCCTGGCAGATCTTTTAAGCCATGCTTTATAAACAATGCGGTTGTATATTCCACCACTGTTACCACGTTCTGACTCCCGTCTTTATTCAAAAAAAGACGATTCTTATAGCCATCCAGGATTTCTGACAGAAATTCATTGTGGGCACAAGCTGCCATTCCAAGCCCTGGATTTACGGCAATCCCTTGTCCCCCATCCTCCTCGCACCCAATATAAGCACCATTTTCCAAAATATTCTCCAATGGCTTTAACAACTCTACATCTGTATCCATATAAATCCCGCCAAACTCTTCTAAAATATGAAATCTGGCATAATCGCTTACAAACGCATATTTCCCATTTTGGTAAGCCTGCCGGGTATATGGGATCTGATTTACATCAAAGTTTTTTTCATTCCACTCCCGTATCTCATAATCCGGACAATATCTTTCCCAGCTGGCAATACACTTTTTTGCTAAAGCCGGCAGCTCTTTTCCCCCGAACCAGCAATAATGAATCACTCTAGGGATACTCATATCTCACCTGCTTCCTCTCTTTTCTCTCCTGTAAAAAAACTGCATAAAATCAAAAAGAAGATCAGACTAAATGCTGGCATCACAACAAAATTTTCAAACACAGAAGTTACCATCAATCCAACGGCCATACACATATTTTGTTTTATAATGATCGATCTCACCGCACCCTGCTGTGCCCTTTTTAAAACATTAAACCATAAAATATAAACGAAAAGAAAAATTATAACCCCGTAAATGGTCAAAATGTGCAGCAATCCGTTGTGAACCTCTGTAAATAATGGCTCAGGGATTTTTGCATAAATATCGGAACCAATCCCAGTTAATGGTTCCTTCATAAATGCAGTTAAAAATTGATCCCATACCCTGTCTCTTCCCGAATAGAAATTTTTATTTAATACAGTAAAATTTTTAATTATTTCATGCTTCCATGACAGAACATATCCTATGGGAAATAATATACTTCCACTTAACAGCAAAAACACAGCTGTGTTATAAAGAGCCTTTACCTTCCAAACACATCGGGGTATGAAAATACTAACCGCCCAAAATACTGCAATACCAGCCATTACACCCCTGGCTCTTTGCTTCCATGAGAAATACAAAACCCCAACTGTGATCAGAATGGTATAAGCAAAATAACTCCACTCATTTTTTCTTTTGCTCATCCATATACCAATACCAGGCATAGTTCCTGCTGCCAAAATCATAACAATCATTGCAGCCATGTTGGTATTATAGTCTTTATTTTCCTGCCCAATCCAGGTTAAAAGACAGCCTGCTGATACCATGGCAATAAAATAATAATGCCATTCATTCAACTTGATTTTATCTGCCAGATACAGAATCAGAAGGAAGCTGATCAGGTTTAAAAGTACCCCGACTCCGGAATGGGACAAAATAATATTGCACATTTCAATACATATTCCAATCGGAATAATCAAGAAATCCCATTCTCTATTTTTAAGCCTTTCAACCCAATTAATATGATTAAAGAGCAATAATATCATCACAAGAGCAGCAATAATCGGCATATAACGGATCATACTTTCGTAGTATTCAAGCTTTATATACCCGCCTGCCAGGCATAGGGCGATTCCTGCCATGGCAATCCAATCCAGTATAGCAAGCTCCCTTCCGCCTGCAAACCATTTATCTTTTAGCATATACGCTCTCCCTTTATTGTTGCGCTATAAACTCCAAACAGCTTTTTGAGAAGTACTTTCTCAGAAAAAAACTTTCTCACATTTTCCTGACCATTTATACCATAGCTCCTGCAAAGTACTGGATCTTTTATAGCCGCGGCCATCCCACGGGCCAGTTCTTTCGCATCCTGAGAAGGAACAAGAAAACCATTTTCTCCATCATGGATCACATCCCGATTGCCAATCACATCGGTTGCTACCACGGGGGTTTTTGCTGCCTGGGCTTCAATTAAAGTATAAGGCATCCCCTCCTTTAATGATGCAGAAACAAATAAATTAAACAGCTTTAAAAGCTGAGGTACATCATGACGAAATCCTGCAAGACACACCATTTGATTCAAGCCCAGTTTTTGAATCCTGGCTTCAATGCGTTCCCGGTCAGGGCCATCTCCCACCAGCAAAAGCCTGCAAAAAGGATACTTTTTTACAAGTCCTGCAAATGCCGTCAAAAGGCAGCTATGTCCCTTCATTTGCTCTAGCCTCGCCACACATCCAATGATATATGCATCTTTGGGAAATCCAAATTCTTCCAGATATTGTTCCCGGTCTATAGACACTTGAGAAAACAACTCGGGATCTACCCCATTACAAATCACACTGGTATGACCCTTTTTGACAAATCGTAATCGTCTGGCCTCCTTAAGCTCGCTCGAAGATACACAGATAAAGTGGCATGTTAAAAAACGCAAAACACGTTCAATCGCACAATAAATGGTTCGCAAAAGGCTTCCATATTGTTCCAAATATATCCCATGAAAAGTATGAACCACTTTAATTCCCGGATTTAGAAGTCTTAGCGGCCGGGAATACATCCCGGCCCCTTTTCCATGGGAATGAATTAAGTCAATTTTATTTCTCCTAATATATTGATGCAATTTCCATAATGAACTAACAGAATAAGGCTTTAGCTTCAGATTCACCATCTCAGAAGCATATTCCTGAAACCAGGGAAAATAATCCCCATCATCTGGTACAGCAACGGCAATTGAATATCCAAATTTTTTTGCATGTTTTAATACCTGCAAAATATGCCTGGGAACCCCTCCTGTCTGAGAACTAATTGCAATATACAATATCTTTTTCATAGCGATTGTCCACACAATTCTTTATACAATTTTAAAATCTGTTCCAGCATTTTCTTTTGGCTGAACTCGGTTTTCACCCGCTGTCTGGCCCGCTCTCCCATCCGCTTACATTCCTCTGGATTGCGTTTCATCCATAGAATTGCTTTAAATAGAGCCTTGGAATCCTCCGGGGGGACAGTCAATCCAGTCTCTTTATCCAAACTTACCCAGGGAACTCCTGTAGGAAGGCTGGTGTTGATAACTGGCTTCCCGTAGGACATAGCCTCCAGCTGCACCAATCCAAAGGCCTCGCTGTTGGCAATAGAAGGAAACACAAGGACATCACAGCGCTCCAGCTCTTTTTCCAACCGTTTGTCAGACGCCCTTCCCAGGAAATGGATGATTTTATCCAGCCCGGCCTGCTTGGCCTGGTCCTTCATCTCACTTTCCAAAACCCCGGTCCCCACAATCACCAGCTCCACCTGGCTGATTTTTTCCCCAAGCTCCTTCTTCAGCCTTTTCATGGCATCCATCAGGATACTGCAGCCTTTATAATATACCAGGCGTCCGATAAACAGAAGCCGCAGCTTGCATGGTGGCTGTTCTTTCTGTAGCTGATCAGACACCTGCTCTTTTTTCCGCCTTGGACAGCTTTCCTCTACCAGGCCATCTTCCTGCCTCAAGTAGCTCTCCTGCTCCAAGCCGCTTTCTTGTCCTTGTCGGGTCTTCTGCTCCCAGTAAAGATCACTTTTCTCCTCCCATGCCTTGCGAAGTCCAAAGGGAATCAACACACATTTATCCTCAAATGGTTTCACATAAGGGGAGCCGTCTATGTTTCCCTTAGTGGCAATGGCAATGGCGTCTGCCCGCCGAAGCGTCCAGTTCATCAGCGGCTTATAAAAAAGCATTGCCTTTTTCTGTCTCACAATATCGCTGTGCCAGTAAAGTACCAACTTTCCTTTATATCCGGATAGAAGGCATGCCAGATCCCCAAGAGGAAAGGGCATATGGAGGTGAATCACATCGTATTCGAAGGCATGCTTTTGCAGATACCGGACCAGGTCCCAGGAAACAGGCAGGGAGGCAATGATCCCTAAGCTTTTTGCAAAATATACTGGCACTCCGTTGATGACCTTTGTGTAGGCAGCACCTCTGCCCTGGGAAGCAAGCACGCAGCTGTCCACTTCCCCCTGAATCCCCTCTGCAATCTGCTGCATGGTTGCCTCAATTCCACCAATATGAGGATAGTATTGCTTTCCTAGCTGTAGTACCTTCAGCTTACGCTTTTCCATCTTTGCCCTTCCATGCCTCATCCCGATCTCCAAAAGCTTCCTCAGAAGAGGCTACTCCTTCCGTACTTTCTTTCATAAACAGAATTTTCACTGTCAATAACAGCAGCTTCAGATCCATGACAAATGAATAGTTCTGAATATAAGTCAAATCAAGCTTTAATTTGTCATAGGGAGTTGTGTTATATTTTCCGTATATCTGGGCATAGCCAGTCAGACCTGCTTTTACCTTCAGTCTGCTTTTAAACTGGGGAAGCCATTTCTCGTATTCTGCTGCAATCTCCGGCCGTTCCGGCCTGGGCCCTACCAAAGACATGTCCCCTTTAAGAACGTTCCACAATTGGGGAAGCTCATCAATACGGGTCATGCGGATTAGCTTTCCCACAGGCGTAATCCGTTCATCATGTTCGCTGGCTAAACGGGCTATACCATCCTTCTCTGCATCCATCCGCATACTGCGGAATTTGTACACATAAAACTCTTTGCCGTTTATTGTCAGCCGCTTTTGCTTATACAGTATACTGCCTTTATCATACATCTTCACTGCCATTCCGGTCAGAAGCACAATCGGAGATGCAAGAACGATCATAAGCACAGATACAAAAATATCCAGGCATCGTTTCCCAAACTGCTGCTCAGGTGTAAGACCGCTATTCCGGGATAGCAGTAATGGCGTATCAAAGGTATGCATTTCTGTGGAATTTCTCACCAGGATATCGGATATCTTCGGTGTCATGTAGACACGGATGGACTTTTGAAAACAGGCTTTTAAAATAAAATTCCTGACAGAGGTGGGAATATCACAGAGTATTACCCCGTCATAATCATCTGCCATTGTCAGGATCGACTCCTCTCCGATCTCTATAGAAACGATCTTTTCAATTTTGTACCTGTCTTCCCTCTGTCTCAGCTTTCCAAGAATCTCCAGTGCATGCGGTTGTCCATAGACTAAAAGAAGTCTGCGGGGCGGGAAAATACGTTGATAGATCACAGCGTAAATGTTTGTCCACACCGCAATGATCATCATATCGCATATCATCAGCAGAAGGAATATCCATATCTTAGGGAATTTGTATGCCAAAAGTGCTATCTGTATATATGTGATGAAATTGACAAACACCATAGACAAAATCTGAGAATAGATCACATTCCCCTTTTCCAGATCCCCCAATCGGAATCCACCATACATTGTAACAAAAAACAGGAGCATAATTGTATAAAGCCCCATAATCACCCAGTTTCCTCTTCGCCAGTACCACACCCCTGTGGATGGGGAAATCAGCTTATACCAGAATCTCATATAAACTGCAACCAGCAAAATCACCAATATAAAGGATGCAGTCAGGTGTATTATCCGTTTATAACGTTCATACTTTTTCACAATCCGACCTCTTATCTGTCTCAACCAGTGTGCCAACCGCCTGACAATCGGATAAATCACGCAGAAAAATGGACTTCCCGCCAATCACCCTCTGATCAGACAAGTATTTTTACCTAATAATACTACCCTGTCACACCTTGATTCTCTGCCAAGTATATCATCTTATCACCCTTTCCGCAATTTAAACTTTCCTTATCTTTTCTATACGCTGGCTTCTCTTCCCCTATTTTACCCGGTTTTTTCTATAAATATATAGTTCTGTTTGCTAATTAGATAGTTTAAGCATTTCTGTTACCATAATATTCTACCCTGCAAACAAACTCCCCGGCCAAAATAGCAGACCGGGGACTGAAAATGAGAGTGTAACTCCAAAGGTATTACCCGTGGGACTGGTTTTCGTATGCCTCCCATGCCTCATCCGGGCTTTCAAATCCTCCTGACTGAATTGCCTTAAAATCTACATGAATAAATTCCGTGTTTTCATCAATCTGGCCTCCCACCACATTGGCAAAGGTAACTGTATCAAACAATGGCGGAATATCGTGGCCAGCTGGCACAGGTATTTCATACGGACCTCCCCCGGTATAAATATACTCATAAATATGGCAGCCATCCTCTTCCTTAGGATAAGGCGACAAAAGCTCCATTCCGCAATACTCGTTCACCTCATAGGTAAAAAGCTCCGTATCTACTGCCTCTCCATTGTTATTTACAATACCATCGTCTCCAACCGTAATAATCTCTGCCACAGGAATTTTTACAGTCATCCTCAAATATGCATCATTCTTGCTGTTGTTTTTGATCGCAGGATTCTTGGGAATTACTTTTCCGGCATACATATTTTCTGCCTGCTTTATACCCAGAGCGTCAGACGGACTGGCGTCTGATGGAGTTGCATCCGATGGGGTTGCATAATCACCATTGGGGAGTTCACCGTCCCAGCTGCTTTCATAAAGGTTAAAGTCCACCTTTCCCACAGTAAACCGGTTGCTTGCAATCTCATAATCCGTCATGTAAGCCATTGTTCCGCCAAGGCTCAAAAGAGCGATCAGACCAATGGCTATCAGGGCTTTTGTCCTGTTTTTGACCTTTGCTGTTTTTTTCGTCCTTTCCATATTGACCTCCTGTTTTCTATTTTTCCATCTATGTTAATCGAGAAGAAGATAACCTATACCTGGAATATGGAACCGGACTTTTCCTTCAATATTCTCCCAGGAAACCGGTGATGCATCACAAACCTGGTTGGCATCTCCCTTTGTTGTTACCAGCTTCTCTTCCCTGTCCACTGATACAATTCTGTGAGTAACCATCACCTCCCCCGCTTTAAAGCTGATAATATCTCCTGGCTGAATCTGTTCCTGATCCTTATACTGGCTGACATAAATAACACTTCCTGCCGTTATAGCCGGCTCCATACTGCTGCTTTTTACCACATAGGCCTTCATGTGGAATACTTCCGGCAGCCAAACTGCTGCTGCAAGAAGAAAGGCTGCTGCCAGTGCCAGGTTGGCTGCTCCCTGCAGCAGATTTTTTAATACTGTTTTCATGTCATCTCCTCCTCTACTATTTATCCGACAAACCAAACATATGTACGATTATTTTTCCAATTTTTTTCTAAGCCTTTCTAAAAGTCTTTGATGACGAGCCTGAAGCGTTGTCACAGGGATCCCTTTTGATTTTGCAAACATTCGGAGGGATTCGCCATACACATAGATTCTGCAAAGCATCTCCCGTTCATTTTCACTTAATTCCTTCATACTCTCCTTTAGTTCTTCTAAAAGCCAATGCCGCTCAGCCAGCTCCTCCACAGATACTGCAGCAGGATCCTCAAACATATCGCTGCCATTGATATCCTCTGTGTCTAAAGCATCATAAAAAAAGATTTTATTTCGATAATCACTTTCCCGAAAATAACGTTCTTTTCTGCTTCCCTGACAATATACCTTATAGATCTCTTCTGTGACCGGAACGCAAACGTCCTTGATTTTAATATAGTAGTCCATGCTTGTCCTCCTTGTAGCTATATCCCTACATACAATCTGAATTATCTTCCCTCATAAGAGCCTTTCGAGTGCCGGCCCCGCTATTGTCTATACACAAACAAAGTTTTACCTGTCAGAATCTCATCCATGCTGGACAACAAAAAGAGAGGCCTCTTGCATTTCGCAATATGCCTCTCCTGCTATTCGGTAATTGACTCATTCCTTTGCTAGGTAGTCTCTATTCACTTTATTCTCTATAAAAGTAATTCTTATGATCTTTCGACATCTGGAACATTTAATTTCAATCCCCCCTTGTGTTCCGGATATTAAATCAAATAACCGTTGGTGACAATACTTACAATAAATGGCTGTGGTTTTCATCTCTCTATCCCTCCCCACGCTTCTCGAACATACGTTCTTATTATAGTCTAGCAAAGTCTCCATTATTTGTCAATATAACCATCTGAAAAATTTTCATAGATTCTAAAATGGTGTGTCCTCTACACAACGAAAGCCAAATACCCATCTTGAAAAATCAAAAAAATCATGGTAAAATTGTCTATGCATAAAAGATAGATAAAATATTCCATCAATGCTAAAATTAAAGCTGTTTTATCTGAAAATCTATTCTTTATTGTGGGAGGGATCTTATGAAATTTCTATCTAATCAAAAACTTGCTACGCGCATCGGCATTATCACTACTACAATTACTTTTGCAGGGCTGCTTTTACTTTGGTTCACTGTATCCAGCCGCACTTCCTCAATGGTCGAAAATAATATTACCAACCAAATGATTGATGCCGTAGAATCCCGTGCATCTATCATCAATGATTATGTGGCTGCTGCGGAAGAATATATGGTAGCTTTTGCCCTGAGCAGTGAAGTCCGTGAACTTCTTGCCAATCCACAAGATCCTGTTCTGCTTAAAAAGGGCCAGAAATATACAGAAGATTTCGCTGCTGTTAAGGGAATCTTTGAAGGCCTGTACATCGGAACCCCTGATACCTATATTCTGACACACACCTCCCAGGGAGCAATTGGAATAACCACCCGGACCGGGGAATCTCTGGATGAGTTCCACAATACGATTCTGGCCAAACCCCAGCTGACCAATCTGGGAATCATGAAGTCACCAGGCACTGGAAGCATGATTCTCTCCATGTACTATCCACTTTTTGATGGTGATAAATGTATCGGCTATGTAGGCGCTGGTGTTTATGCCAGCCGGTTGATGGATGTATTGCTGGGCTTAGACATCAAGGGTCTGCCCAATAGTGAGTATGTATTTTTAAATGTAGACACTGGTACTTACCTGTATCATAAAGACGAGTCCCTTCTAAATACGCAGACTGCTGACAATGGCTACCTGGAAATTCTCCAACGAATCAAAGCAGATGGCGACACACAGGCTGGTACATATTCCTATCGTGATGAAAACGGCACCAATCAATTGGTGGTCTACAAATATCTGAAGGATCGCAACTGGGTATTTATGGTTAGAAATAATGCCTCTGAAGTTTACCGCGAAGTGGGAGTGGTACGAATTACAGTGGGCGTTTTATGCACAGTGGTGGCCACTCTCATCATTCTTGTAACCCTTTTGATTCTGTATCGGGAGAGCAGAGAGCTTATGGTCATGGAAAGCGCTATCCGGCGCCTCGGCAATCTGGAACTTTCCGCGGATCAGGAGGTGGAGACATTTCTTGGCAGGACAGATGAGATCGGTATGATTGCTCAAACCATTCATCATGTCTGTGGATGCCTGCGAAAGACCATTGATGATATCGGCCGTATTTTAGGTGAGATGGCAAATGGCAATATTGCTGTGGATGTAGTAAAAAATGAGAGCTATTATATTGGTGATTTCCGGATCTTGGCCGAAAGTCTCAAAAGTATCCGCACTCATCTCACAGATGTCATGCGTAAAATTACTCAAATTGCAAATCAGGTTGATAATGGTGCAAACCAGGTTTCTGCAGGCGCTCAGGCACTTTCCCAGGGAACCATGCAGCAAAAGGATTCCATCAATGGACTGGTCACCAATGTCACAGACATAACTGCACAAATCCAAAACAGTACGGTTCGTTGTGGTAACGCCAGTGAACTGGTTGACCGGGCCACTGGTTATGCATCTGAGGCTGACACCAAAATGGAACAGTTAATTGCTGCCACAAGGAATATTGATCAATCCTCAACACAAATCAGCAGCATCATTAAAACCATCGAGGATATTGCCTTCCAGACAAATATCCTTGCATTGAATGCTGCCATTGAAGCCGCCCGGGCCGGCGCTGCCGGAAAAGGCTTCTCCGTTGTTTCCGATGAGGTCAAAAACCTGGCATCTAAGTCTGCCGAAGCTGCTAAAAACACAGGCACTCTGATCGGCCGCTCAGTACAGGATATAAAAACAGGAACAGAATCCACAAATCATGCTATTTCTGCAGTACAGGTAATCAGCGAATGTATCCAGTCAATCAAAGCGCTGATGGATGAGATTTCGCTTGCCAGTATCCAGCAGTCAGAAATGATTGTTTCTGTTGAAAACAGAATCAAAGAAGTATCAAGAGTGATAGAGGCCAATTCCTCTGCCGCTGAGGAAAGTGCAGAAATTTCTAACGAATTATCTAATCAGGCAAAAACTTTAAATAATTTAATCAATCAGTTCCGGATCTAATGCAATTTACAAACTCATATAATATCAAGGGGGGACTAACAGCCCCCCTGTCTACAATATCTCTCTTAAATAATCCAGCTCCTCTTCACTTGTAGACCAGCTTGTGGCAAAGCGGACAATGGTATGCCCCTCATCGAATTTCTCCCAAAATCCAAATCTCACCTTCTTTTTTAGTGCCTCCATCTTTCCGTTTTCCAGCACAATAAACTGTTGATTGGTGGGAGATTCCAGATAGATCCGGCATCCTTTTTCCTTTATAATCTCTTTTAACCTTTCTGCCATTTCAATGGCATGTCTGCTTATGTCAAAATAGAGATTGTCCGTAAAAAGCGTATCAAATTGTACCCCTATCAGGCGACCTTTAGCCAGCATAGCCCCCTGGCGCTTTACTAAGGTCATAAAATGTTTTGGTGTATTATTCTTTGTAAATACCACAGCCTCTCCGCACAGTGCCCCAACCTTTGTGCCTCCGATATAAAACACATCGCAGAGCCTGGCAATATCCGCAAGCGTCATATCCCCATTTTTGCTCATCAATCCATACCCAAGCCTGGCCCCGTCAATAAACAGAGGGATATGATATTTTTTGCACACCTCATATATCTTTGTCAGCTCTGTCTTTGTATATAGGGTTCCATATTCTGTGGGGTAGGAGATGTAGACCATCCCCGGAAATACCATATGCTCGTAATTTTCATCCTGATAAAACGCCTCAATATATTGTTCCAAAAAGGCAGCATCAATCTTTCCCTCCGACTGGGGAATCTCTAACACTTTATGGCCTGTATTTTCAATAGCCCCTGCTTCATGTACACTCACATGACCGGTTTGGGCAGCAACTACCCCCTCGTATTTTTGCAGCACAGAAGAAATAACCACCGCATTGGTCTGGGTTCCCCCTGTAAGGAAAAACACCTCTGCCTCCGGACATTGACATGCATTGCGAATCTTCTCACGTGCGGACTGGCAGTAGGCATCGTTTCCATATCCAGACAGCACTTCCATATTTGTCTCCACAAAGCGCTGCAAAATCTTTGGGTGTGCCCCTGTTGTGTAATCACTCTCAAATGAGATCATCGTCTATCCTCCTTAGTCTTTTTAATACTTTTTCTGTTTTAGCATCCTCTTTGTCAGCTGTCTTTCTATAAAAGTGGTGACAGCAATCTGGACCCCTGTTCCCGGATACGGACCCACAGATTTCGGGATTCATATATTTCCCGTGTCACCTCCCGACAATGAACCAGATCATCCAGAAAAACCGTTTCCAGTTGTTCGGTGGTCTCCTCATCGAAAATCGTTGCATTGACTTCAAAATTCAGCTCAAAGCTGCGGATATCCATATTGGCAGTTCCATAACAGCTGACCCGGCTGTCCACCATCACTCCCTTTGCATGGAGAAAACCATTTTCGTAAGTATAGCATCGGGCACCTGCAAAAACCAGCTCCCCTACATAGGAATATGTGGCCCAATAAACAAACAGATGATCTGGCTTGCAGGGAATCATCAGCCGTACATCAATCCCTGAACCGGCTGCTATTTTAAGAGCGCTTAAAATAGCATCATCCGGAACAAAGTAAGGAGTCTGTATATAAATATGGTGCCTGGCTTTGTGAAATAACTGGAGATAATTATCACGAATTTGGCGCCGCATGGAATCTGGTCCGCTTGCAATAATCTGAATCCCGATCAATCTTTTTGTAAATGGCCGGGCAGGGATCCCAAACTTTGGATTTTCTTTTCCCTTCATAACAAAGCTTCCCCTATCTTTGCTTTCCTCTGCCACAGTTTCCTCAGACACAACCCTCCCTTCAGGCTTTGGCATTCCTTCCTTTGCCACTTGCCCACAATCCATAAAATACCATCCATTTAAAAACAGATTTTCTTTTCCCGCATAGTTCCAGTCCAGGGCAAAGCGAATCTGCAGACTGATTACCGCATCCCCGGTGATTTTTAAATGAGTATCCCTCCAGTATCCCATACGAGGGTTTTTCCCCAAATACTCTCTTCCAATATTAAAACCGCCCACATAGCCCACACGCCCGTCAATCACAACAATCTTTCTGTGATTCCGGTAATTGATCCGGAAATTCAGCCTGCCTAAAAAGGGCGGAAAAAAACAAGCGAGCCGAATCCCTTCTTTCTCAAGCTCCTGCCACCGGTGACGGGGTATGAATCGGCCTCCCATGCCGTCATAGAGAATCCGCACCTCCACCCCGTGACCCGCCCGCTCCTTCAAAATGGGAATCATGGACCCAAAAAGCTCATCGTCCTTGATAATATAGTACTGAATATGGATAAAATGCTTTGCCTCTGCCAGCTCCCGGCGCAGATCCTCAAACTTCTCCTCCCCGTCTGTAAAGATCTCCACCTGATTTTCCAGCGTAAGCACAGAACCTGCCTGCTCTAAATTGTAGCAGACCAAGTCTCCATAATCAGCTGCCAGCGGATCCTCCAAATAGAGAGCATCATTTTTTAATATCCGTTCCTGCTGTCTTGCAGAAGCGCTGAGGCGGTCCTCCACCTCCTTGATGCGGAACATCTTACTTTTGTGATAATCCTGAGCAAATATCAAATAAAAAAAGAAGCCGAATACCGGAATAAAATAAAGAAGCAGAAGCCAGGTCCATACTGCCTTGGGATCTCGCCTCTGAAAAAACACAATCACAATTGACAAAACCAGATTAATGTATAGCAGGTGCTCCATCATCCAGCTCCAAGCCATTGCCGCCTGTTCCATCGTCATTGATTCTCCTGTCTTTCTGAACAACTAAAACAACTGTTTTACATAGGTGTTCTCTGGTAGCCCTTACACAAACTGATTGCGCGCAGGATTATAGTGATAATCCACTCCTCCTAACCGCTCCTCCAACTCCTCCCGCCCCACCCCAAGTTCATCACACAACTCCTCCAGCGAAGGATAAAAATCTCTCAGCTGCATATTCACATAGCTAAGCAGCATAATCGGATCTTTGGGAATTGACGCCATATCTTCCTCCTTCCTGTATCCTCTCGCCATGGGATACACATCACCATTCTGCAAGCATGAAATATCGGATCCCTTCCACACTTAGGACCGGGACAATTATTTCGATTTTTCCCTGTCTGTATCTGCATTTTTATGGTAATATTAAAATCATACAACGTTTTCATGAAAATGTAAAGAAACCCATGGAAAGGAGCTGCTCATGAAACGGATTCTACTGATTGCCACGGGAGGCACCATTGCCTCCAAAAGCAGTGAAAGCGGCTTAAAGCCCCTGATCACTTCCCAGGAGCTTCTGAGCTATGTGTCGGATGTCCAGCAATTCTGCAATACTGACACGCTTCAGCTGATCAACATAGACAGCACCAACATGCAGCCATGCCACTGGCTGATGATCTCTGACGCCATCCGGGAGCATTATCAGGAATACGATGGCTTTGTGATCTGTCACGGCACAGACACCATGGCCTACACGGCTGCCGCCCTGTCTTATCTGATACAAAACTCCTCCAAGCCAGTTGTGATCACTGGCGCTCAAAAGCCGATTGATCTGGAAATCACAGATGCCAAGACCAATCTGTCAGACAGCCTGCGGTTTGCCTGCGATGACCGGGCTTACGGCGTCACCATTGTGTTTGACGGCAAGGTGATTGCAGGAACCCGGGGTAAAAAGGAACGGACCAAGAGCTATAATGCCTTTTCCAGCATCAACTTCCCCTACATTGCCACCATCCAGGATCAGCACATTATCTTTTACCTGGACGATAAAGGGCTTTTGACAGAGCCTGTTCAGTTTTACAATACCCTTAACAAGCGGGTGGCCCTCTTAAAGCTGATTCCCTCCCTGGAAGCCGGGGTCCTGTCTTATCTGGCTGACCACTATGATGCGGTGATCATCGAATCCTTCGGCGTGGGCGGCCTTCCCTCCTATGAATCCGGAGACTTTCATCAGGCCATCCGCCAGTGGACCTGTGCCGGAAAGACCGTGGTCATGACCACCCAGGTCACCAATGAGGGCAGCAATATGTCTGTCTATGAAGTGGGTAAAACCATCAAGCAGGAATTTGGGCTGCTGGAATCCTATGACATGACTTTGGAGGCAACCGTCACAAAGCTGATGTGGATTCTGGGCCAGACGCAAGAACCCCGGCAGATCCGGGAAATGTTTTACCGCACAATCAACCGGGATATCCTGTACATGGCAACCTGATACTATCCCCCTGCCTGTGTCTCCATGGCCTGTACCAGAAAAACAGGCGCCACCTGGCAGCATCGTTTTGTCTTATCTGGCCCGGATAAGCGCCGCCTGCCAGGCCACGTTCCTCCGGGCCGGTTTTCCGGCTCCTGCCTTCTTTCCAGGAACCAAAGCGCACAGCTTCCAAAACGTAATTTTCAGACATGCCCTATCGCTCCATTGGCAGCCTTCCCCGCAAAAACCGTTTTTTCAGCTCACTCCATCGAAAGGGAATCAGAGGATAGATATAGCTCTTCCCTGCAATCGTCTTGTTAAACACAATCGCGCATACAGAGATCAGAAGTCCAACCCCATACCCCCACACATTGAAAAGCGCCGTCAGAATCAGAATCAGCACCCGCATGAACTTCAGTGCATACCCAAGCTCAAAGCTGGACTGGCTGTAATTGGCCACTGTGACAAATGCCATATAGAGCATGGTTTCCGAGTTGAACCATCCGGATTTTACCGAGTACTCTCCCAGCACAATACCGGCAATCACACTCAGGGGGGTGGTCAGCATATTGGGGGTGTTGATGGCAGCCAGCCGCAGACCGTCAATGGCAAATTCCAGAATCAGAAGCTGCCAGATCAGGGGCACATAGTAAGGGTCCGCCAGCTGGACAAATTCCAGCCAGGGCGGGATGATTCCCGGGTTCATCATCAAAAGCAGCCAGGTGGGCGTGAGCAGCAGGCACAAGATGGCAGTGGCCATCCTGGACAGGCGCAGATAGGTGCCGGTAATGGGCGGGAAATAATAGTCATCCGCCTCCTCGATAATGTCAAACACCGAGGAGGGCAGAATCATGGCTGCCGGAGAATTGTCCACCAGAATCACAATGTTTCCTTCCAGAATACAGGCAGCTGCTGTGTCCGGCCGCTCAGAAAACTTAAATTTGGGAAAGGGGTTGTACCATTTGTGGGGATAAATGCACTCGGCCAGACTCTCCTGGTTCATGGTCAGGGCATCCACCTTCAGCCCCTGAATCTGCTGCTTCACCTTTTTTAACAGATTCTCGTCCTGTCTGCCCTCCATGTAGCAAATGGCGATATCTGTGTGGGAGCTTTCCCCGGCTGTGAGAATTTCCATGGTCAGCTTCGGGTCCCGGATCCGGCGGCGAATCAGGGCTGTGTTGAAAATCAGGGTCTCCACAAAACCGTCCCGGGAGCCGCGCATCACCTTATCCTTCTCCGGCTCCCCCACCCCTCTGGCCGGGTAGGTCCTGCAGTCGATGGTCATACAGATCTCAAAACCATCAATAAACAGACAGGAGATGCCGGCTAAAAGCTGCACCATCATATCTGCCTCATTTTTTACCAGCCCGATCTCTCCATAGGGAAGATACTTTTTGGAAAATCCGTGGGCATCCTCTGGCATGTCCTCCTCTTTGATGGCCCACCAGGACTGCATCATTTTCAGCAATACCTCATCCTTGGTAAAGCCATCCACAAAGAACAGGACTGCCTTTTTTCCTGCAATCTCAAAGGTCCGGTAAACAATGTCAAAATTTTTATCTGTCTGCAGAACCTGCTTTAACCGCTCTACATTGTCTGACAGGGATTTTGAAAATTCCATGCTGCCTCCTCCACATCCATTCATCCTTTGCCACGGCTCACCGGCGCCTTCCCCTGCTGAAAGGATTTGTCCGCAGACTGTCCGCCTTCCTGCCAGGCATTGAATCTGGCTTTTCCCTGTGAACCATAACAAGCTTTCTTCACATTCAGTATGTACATACCCGGTAAAATTTATCCTGCTTAAGAATAATTTTCATGGGGAATCGAATGCTTCTGCCGGCAAGTGTCCGGCTTCACTGAACCAGCTTTCGTTTTATGCGGTTGTTTTTTGAACAGAACCAGAAAATAAAAAATCCGTTCCAGGCAAGAAAACACATCTCCTGCCCGGAACGGATATCCATCGAAACATTTAAATAATATTTGAAATTTCCCTCAGCCGTCTAACGGCTTTTTCCATCTCCTGCACCAGCTCCTTCATAATCTCCTTTACTGGCTTTATCTCTTTTATCAGGCTGCACCCGATTCCCACCGGGAAGATACCGCTGTCCACCCAGCCGGAAGCATAGGCCTCTCTTCCTCTCTCGCCGGAGATAACCGGCATCAGCTCCTTTAAGGTAGCGCCCTCTTCTTCCAGTCTTAAACACTCTCTGGCTGCCTGATTGTCTGCTGCCCGCATCATATTATGGATGGATTTCTGAATCAGGACGGTGCTTCTCTCGGTTGCCTCCAAAAGCCATTTTTTGTGATTGTCACTGATGGGAGCCTCTGTGGAGGCCAGAAACCGGGTGCCCATGATCACTGCCTCTGCCCCCAGCGCCAGGGCCGCTGCAATGCCTCTCCCGTCAACAATACCGCCTCCGGCAATCACCGGAATACTGAGAGAGCGGGCCGCTTCATTGGCCAGTACCATGGCGCCGGTTCCGTCCATCCCCGGATGACCGCCGCACTCATAACCTACGACTGTGACTGCATCTACCCCGCATTTCTCTGCGCTCACCGCATATCGGGTCGCGGGCACCTTATGAATATGAAGGATTCCTGCATCATGAATCAGAGTGGTCAGCTTGTCTGGCTTTGTGCCTGCCGTCTCGATCACCTTCACCCCTTCCATGCCACAGATATGGATATAATACCGAATCTCATCTCCCACTTTTACATCTGGCAGGAGGCTCATATTCACACAGAAAGGTTGATCGGTCAGGGACTTCATCTGCCGGATGGCCTGTTTGAAATCCTCTCCTCTTTTATAGAGCGTTGCATTGATGGTGCCCAGGCCGCCGGCATTGGAAACTGCTGCCGCCAGCTCCGGGTAGGACACATACTGCATCCCACCCTGGATAATCGGATAGGTGATTCCTAACATTTCTGTGATACGTGTTTTCATTGGAAGCTCCTCTGGCTATTTTGTCTGTGATTCCGGACGATGGGTAAACAGCTTCATGGCTTCCTCTATGATCTCATCGCTGATACCGGAATCGATCTCCACGCCCTTAATCCGGGGAATCCTGGTGACAAGCTCCTTCTGAACCAGACTTTTAGCTGTGTCATCTGCGGACGGACATCCGGCACACTCTCCCTGCATTTCAACCCAGAGAATCCCCTCATCGTCCAGATCCACCACCTCCAGACCGCCTCCGTGATTGGACAGCTGGGGGCGGACAAACAGATTCAAAACCGCCTCAATGTCCTTTCTTAGCTCTTCATCCATGGTCTTTCCCTTCCTACTTCTTCTCCTTTTTCCCCGCAGCCATGGCATCAAATCTTGCCAGCATGGCTCTGGGGGTTGCCGTGTGGGCGCTGCGCTCATATCTGGGGCACTCCTCATATCCGGGAAGGCCTGCCAGGTATTTGGCGATCTTCTTTAATTCTTCCAGGTCATAGCGGCTCATCATGGTGATGGTCTCCATCAGAGGCGAGCCACCGCCGTGTACCCCGGCCACTGCCTGAGCAGCCTCAAAAGAATCGCACAGCTTGTTCTCCATCATCCGCATCACCCGGTGGGTGTCCTCTGCGCTGTAAGCCGGGTTCCGGCGAATGTACTTATTGCACAGCTCGGCAGTCTCCGGGGCAAAGAAGCTCTCCTCTGTTGGCAGGGAGGCACACACGCCGCCAGTCAGATCGGCAAGAGTCTCATACTCATGGTAAATATTATGTCCGGCAAGGCGGCGTCCCGCATTGGTCAGTACCTCGTCCGGCACCCACTGTCCGGAGGGGAACTCCATGGCATGGTAGGCAGAGGCCTCGCCGGCTGCAAACACCAGCTCTGCTGTCTGGATGATATCACACAACTTCTCCCGCACATGCGATTCTCTTGCAATGTCATTTACATCCGCCACCAGGGCCGCCTGGGATGCAATCACCTCAGACACAGCCGTCTTACAGCCAGTGTAAGAATGGCGGTGATAATGGGCAAACATCAAAGCCAGATAACCGGCATAGCGGGCAACCCCTTCATGGTCCCGGCCACACATAAATACCCGGTCATAGGGGACAAAACAGTCGTCAAAAATGGTCAGGCTCTCCACATCACCGATCTTGGCAAAGGGAGCTTCCAGATGGGTTCTCTTGTGGTGCAGCCCCGGAAGAGCCATCAGCTTTATGCCGTCCCAGTCCCCGGGAAGGGCAAAGGCCACTGCATAGTCCGCATCGTCCGGCCCCATAAACTTGGTGGGATTTACAATAATTTCATCCACATAGGGAGCATTGGAGTTACAGATTTTGGCTCCCCGCACAATAATCCCCTTACAGGGTTTGCCGTCCACCCCGATTCCATCCACGTCTGTTTCCACCACATGAACAAAGGAATCCGGGTCTGGCTGCATGTGAGCTCTCTTGTACTTGGGATTGCGGGAGCCTTTCACATCGGTCTGGGCACAGTTACATACCAGGTCGTATTTCTGGCAGTATTCAATATATTTCAAAAGTCTCTGATGATACTCTGTGCCGCAGGCCTCATCACAGTCATAGGTAACGGAATACAGAGCGTTCATGGCATCGGTTCCCATGCAGCGCTGCATACAGCCACCTACACGATGGCAGATCAGACGGGTCATCAGCTGCTTTTTCAGCAAATCCTCCTGGCTGTGGTGAATGTGCGTACAGCGATTGATCGTTTCTCCTGTGATGTGAGAAGTGGTTACACACACATCTGCATAATCCGGGTCATTGGCCACATCATAACACTGCTGCATCACATAGGTGCCGCCCTTAATCCAGTCTGCCAGATCTCTCTCAGCCCCTTCCTTTCCGTTGGAGCGGTCCACGCATTTGCCGTTCATATATACATTGGGTTTCATTTTCAAAAGACGTTCTTTATACTGTTCGTATGTACCGATTGCCATAATTTTCTACCTTCCTTTTCTCAATGGTTTTTGCTTCTCTTTCTTACTTTCCATCCTTCCTGGCTGCTGCCATGGCGTCAAACTTGGCCAGCATGGCTCTGGGGGTTGCCGTGTGGGCGCTGCGCTCATAGCGGGGACATTTTTCATAGCCTGGGAGCCCGGCCAGATATTTGGCGATCTTTTTTAACTCCTCCAAATCGTAACGGCTCATGAGCGTGATGGTCTCCATCAGAGGTGAGCCACCGCCGTGTACCCCGGCCACTGCCTGGGCAGCCTCATAGGAATCGCACAGCTTATTCTCCATCATCCGCATCACCCGGTGGGTGTCCTCTGCGCTGTAAGCCGGGTTCCGGCGAATGTACTTATTGCACAGCTCGGCAGTCTCCGGGGCAAAGAAGCTCTCCTCTGTGGGCAGGGAAGCACACACGCCGCCAGTCAGATCAGCAAGAGTCTCATACTCATGGTACATATTGTGTCCGGCAAGGCGGCGTCCCGCATTGGTCAGTACCTCGTCCGGCACCCACTGTCCGGAAGGGAACTCCACCGCGTGATGAGCGGCTGCCTCACCGGCTGCAAATACCAGCTCTGCTGTCTGGATGATATCACACAGCTTCTCCCGCACATGCGATTCTCTTGCAATGTCATTTACATCCGCCACCAGGGCCGCCTGGGATGCAATCACCTCAGACACAGCTGTCTTACAGCCGGTGTAAGAATGGCGGTGATAGTGGGCAAACATCAAAGCCAGATAACCGGCATAGCGGGCAACCCCTTCATGGTCCCGGCCACACATAAATACCCGGTCATAGGGGACAAAACAGTCGTCAAAAATGGTCAGACTCTCCACATCACCGATCTTGGCGTAGGGTGCATCCAGATGGGTTCTCTTGTGGTGCAGCCCTGGAAGGGCCATCAGCTTTATGCCATCCCAGTCAGCCGGAAGAGCAAAGGCCACTGCATAATCACTGTCATCCTGGCTCATAAACTTGGTGGGATTCACGATAATCTCATCCACATAAGGGGCGCAGGAGTTACAGATTTTGGCTCCCCGCACAATAATCCCCTTACAGGGTTTGCCGTCCACCCCGATTCCATCCACATCTGTTTCCACCACATGAACAAAGGAATCCGGGTCTGGCTGCATGTGAGCTCTCTTGTACTTGGGATTGCGGGAGCCTTTCACATCGGTCTGGGCACAGTTACATACCAGGTCGTATTTCT
>JAAWEL010000049.1 GCA_022794255.1 Lachnospiraceae bacterium | reverse complement strand
GGTTTCCCATTTTGAGACTGCTCGGTCGGTAATATTTAACTTTTCTGCTAATTGTTTCTGTGTAAGTCCCTTTTCTTTTCGACAGGTTGCAATGAATTTTCCTATCGTTTCCTGGTTCATATTTTTATCCTCCTTGCCATCAGTATATCATAGAAAAAAGTCGCTCTGAAACTAACCAGTGGTTGATTTGGGCAGATTCAACCAGCAGTTGATGTTTTTTTATACCATGCCCTTCCTAATAGCTTCCTCATTGACTGTTCTGGGCAAATTATCATTACAGTTTTCTTTTATGCTTTCAAATTCAATTTATATACTTGATTATAAACTATTTGCCTGCTACGTATAATGTATACTTATAAATTCATTTTACATGGGTACACAATTCTGAGAAGGGACTAATTTAAAATACTCTCCAACTATTTCAAAACATACCATCACCTTTTCTTTACTTTTATAATTCTCTAATGCTTCTTGGTTAGTTATTAATAACTAAAATGAGTATACACAAAAAAATTAATTGCGTATACTGCATAGTTTATATTTATAGATATTTATACCACTCACACTTCATTAGGAAAAGGGACAAATATAAAGATTGATAAGAAAAAAATCATAAAAAAGGGAGGAGCCGACAACTACTGCGATAGCTGCCGGCGATTATGAAAAAAAATTATCTGAATGTCATTATTAAGTAGGTGTTGCTTTCCTTTGCTTGATGATATCAGTATACGTGGGAGATATGAAGGAAGTTTAGCTGAAATGTAGAATATCTGTGAACAATTGTAAACAAAGAATGAACAAGAAAAATGAATAGGAGAAATGAAAAAACAGAGGATTTTTGGAGAAATATTGTTGTAGAAAATGGGAAAATATACTATAATAACTTTTATAAAATATTTTATAAAGGTGATTGATATGAAACCAGAACAGGGTGAGGAGCGCAGAGAGATCAGACGGGCAAATCAGGCCCGGATTGCCCGGCTGATTATGGAGGCAGGAAGTATATCCAAGGGGGAGATTGCTGCCAGATTGGGTTTTAGTATGCCGACCACATTACAGCATATCAGAGAGCTGACAGAGGCAGGGTATGTTATGGAGAGCGGTGAGTATGGTTCCACGGGAGGAAGAAAAGCAAAGATGCTTTCCATTGTGGGGGACATGGGCTTTGGGGCTGGAATGGAAATTACGGAGAACTATATTTCTTATGTGCTGGTGAATTTAAAAAAACAATTGATCAGGAAAGCCAGGATCCGTCTGCCTTTTAGCCGGGATTTTTCTTACTATGAATCCATAGGAAACTGGCTGCAGGTATTTTTGGAGCAGACTGGGGTGGAGCAGAAGAAAATATTAGGGGTGGGGATTGCTCTTCCCGGCATGGTGGACCCAAAAGAGAAGCTCCTGATTCATTCCCATGTACTACATGCTGAGCACGTGAGCTTTAAGCGGTTTGAAAGTATGGTGGGCTATCCTTGTATCGTTGACAGTGATGCAGGGGGAGCTGCTTATATGGAGCTGTCAGGAGAAAATCGGGATGGGGTGTATCTGTCTTTGAATGATATGGTGGGAGGAGCAGTTTGGATGAATCATGCCCTCTATTCTGGGGATGATTTTAGAGGTGCTCAGTTCGGGCATATGCGAATTGAGAAAAACGGGCGTTCCTGTTACTGCGGAAGCAAAGGATGTTTGGATGCATACTGTTCGACAAGGGCGCTGACAGGGGAGGATCGCAGTCTGGAGGGATTTTTTGGAATGGTGAAAAAGCGGGAGCCGGAGTATATAAGGCGCTGGGATGAATATCTGGATAGTCTGGCCATGGGTGTGGTCAATTTGCGGTGTATGTTTGGGTGTGATGTGGTGTTGGGGGGAGAAGTGGGGGCGTACCTGAATGATTTTAGAAAGGATTTGGATCGAAAGGTTATGGAATATGACCGCCTGGATCCGGATACATCCTTCTTGAGAATCGGGAAATGTCTGCCGGAGTCATCGGCCTGTGGGGTTGCGGTAAGATTTACGGATCGATTTTTTGACAGACTATAGAATATGAATGGGTCACTGTTTGTCGGTTGCTGGCAAATTGTGACCTTTTTTAAGTCCGAATGCTATAGAGACAGGAACAGAAGCACCGGTGAAATCCTATAACTGTGAAATCTCTGTGAAGTGGTGGAAATACGTCTTTTTATTTGATAAAATACAGTCAGAAAGTGCTCAGCGCATTGTTTTGCAAATAGCTTACCCGGATCATTTGTCTGTTTTTCTGATTGCACAGGTCAAAATCCTCAGCGCAGCACTACTTTGCCTGTGTATTTTGATTTGCATACTGAAAAAACATTCTGTGTGTTGGGTCTGGTTATTTCTTGAACGATTTACCAGGAAGAAAAATAAATTGAAAGGCAAAAAATAGAAGAACCTAAGATAAACAGGAAGGCAAAGGAAAAGGAGAAAGGAGCAGAGAGAGGCTATGGATTCATTAAAGGTATTGGTGGTGGACGATGAAGCCAGAATGAGGAAACTGGTTCGGGACTTTTTGACTATAAAGGGATTTCAGGTTCTGGAAGCAGAGGATGGGGAACAGGCTGTGGAGATGTTTTTTGCACAGAAGGACATTTCTCTGATCCTATTGGACGTGATGATGCCAAAGATGGACGGCTGGGAGGTATGTAAGTCTGTCCGTCAGTATTCCCAGGTGCCGATTATTATGCTGACAGCCCGGGGAGAGGAGAGAGATGAGCTGCAGGGCTTTAAGCTGGGGGTGGATGAGTATATATCAAAGCCTTTTAGCCCGAAGATTTTAGTGGCCCGGGTGGAGGCAATTCTCAGAAGAAGCCGGGGAAGCTCGGCGGATGTGGCAGAAGCAGGTGGTATCCGAGTAGATAAGTCGGCTCATCAGGTGACAATAGATGGGCAGGTGATTGACTTAAGCTACAAGGAATTTGAGCTTTTGACCTATTTTATGGAAAACCAGGGCCTGGCTCTTTCCCGGGAGAAGATTCTTAATAATGTATGGAATTACGATTATTTTGGAGATGCCCGTACCATTGATACCCATGTGAAAAAGCTGCGGAGTAAAATGGGGGAGAGAGGGGATTATATCAAGACGATTTGGGGCATGGGCTATAAGTTTGAGGTGAATAAATGAAGGCTTCTCTTAAATATTCGATTCGCCACCGCATCATGTTGATCTTTATAGGCCTTATGGCAGCAGTGCTGTTTTTGGTCTGGGCGATCAACAACTGGTGGCTGGAAAAATATTATATTGATGAAAAGCGTAAGGAAATGGAGTCTGCCTACAATGAGATTGACCGGGTGGTTCTGGAAAAAACCAGTGACGGGTCAAGTGTGGGCAGTGTGATTGCAGGAGAACTTCAGAGAGAGCTGGATAGCTGGTCCCGCCCGGAGACGGCTAACCCAGATGGTGAGCTGGATTCTGAGGAGTTAAAAGAGTCTGTTCCGGATACGGGTGTCATTGAGGAAGAGGATGGAGGAGAGAGGACTCTTCTGAGACTTATACGGAACTATGGGGACAAAAACAACATTAATATGGTGCTCATTGACAGCAACACAGGGAGTACGGTTTTAGGATCTGGACGGGACAGCGATTATCTGGTGCAGAAGGTTCAGCGGTATGTACTGGGGATCAGCGCAAAACATGCATTTACCTTAAAAAAACATGAGAATTATGTGGTGGAAACCAATTACGATTTTCGATCCCGATCCAGCTACATGGAGAGCTGGGGATTTTTGTCAGACAACCGTACCTTGTTTATTATGTCCATGCCGTTAGCTAGTATCCGGGAGAGTGTAGTGCTTGCCAACCGTTTTACTACTTATGTGGGGCTGGCTGCTTTGGTGCTTGGTTGCATTTTGATGTATTTTGTCACCAATCAGGTGACAAAGCCATTGATGCGTCTGGCGTGTTTGTCGGAGAAAATGTCAGAGCTTGATTTTGAGGTAAAGTATGAGGGCAGTTCTCAGGACGAGATCGGGGTGCTGGGGCGAAGTATGAATACTCTGTCGGACAAGCTAAAAGAGACAATCGGAGCTTTAAAGGAGGCAAATCAACAGCTTCAACATGATATTGAGGAGAAAATACAGATCGATGAGATGAGAAAAGAATTTATTGCCAATGTATCCCATGAGCTGAAAACACCTATTGCGCTGGTTCAGGGCTATGCGGAGGGGCTGAGTGAGGGCATGTGCGAGGATAAGGAAAGTCGGGACTATTACTGTGAGGTAATTATGGATGAAGCCGGAAAGATGAATAAGATGGTAAAACAGCTTCTTACCTTAAGTGCTTTGGAATTTGGCAGAGATATGCCGATGATGGAACGATTTGATATCCATGAGCTGATTCAGGATCTCATAAATTCTGTGGGGATTCTGATTGAGCAGAAAGAAGCAAGGATTCTTTTTGAGCCGGATGGTCCTTTGTATGTGGAAGCGGATGAGTTTAAGATTGAAGAGGTTATGACCAATTATCTGAATAATGCCCTGAATCATTTGTCTGGAGAGCGGGTGATCCGTATTCGGACAGAGCGTGTGGAAGAGGAGGCAGTGGTGCGGGTGTACAATACAGGAGAGCCGATTCCGGAGGAGGATATACCGAATTTGTGGACAAAGTTTTACAAAGTTGACAAAGCTCGCACCAGGGCATATGGGGGGAGTGGGATTGGTCTTTCTATTGTAAAGGCGATTATAGATGCCCATCACCAGCGATGCGGGGTGGAGAATGTGGAAGATGGGGTGGAATTTTGGATTTCTCTGAAAATGGCAGCGAAGGATATGTAAAGATGTGAATCATTGTATTGACGAATAACAAAGGCAGACTTTATCATGGAGAATCATGGTAAAACCTGCCTTTTTGTTGTAAAAGTAGAAATAAAACCTATTTAATGAGTATTTTTCATTGGAGGCAGGTCAGGCAACTACACAGGTAAAATCGGGTGGTTGGCCAATATGTCTGTATGTCCGTGGATGAAGGGCCAATCTCTGTATTTCCGAAAAGTCAGGAGGCGTCAATGGGAAATCGATATGGCTATGTGCGGGTCAGCACAAGGGAACAGAATGAGGACAGGCAGATGATGGCAATGAACCAGGTATGCGTGCCAGAGAGAAATATCTACATGGATAAACAGTCCGGAAAGGATTTTGAGCGTCCAATGTATCACCGTATGGTGGGAAGGCTAAAGCCGGATGATCTTTTATACGTTAAGAGCATTGACCGCTTAGGAAGAAACTATGAGGAGATTTTAGAGCAGTGGCGGGTGCTTACCAAAGAAAAACGGATCGATATTGTGGTCTTGGATATGCCTCTTTTGGATACCCGGAGGGGCAAGGATTTGATGGGAACTTTCTTAAGCGACATTGTACTGCAGGTTCTGTCTTTTGTGGCGGAAAACGAGAGGGAAAATATCCGGCAGAGACAGAAAGAGGGGATTGAGGCGGCAAAAATGCGGGGAGTCCGGTTTGGAAGGCCGGAAGCGCCTCTCCCAGAAAATTTTGCACATGTGTTGCGAATGTGGCTGTCTAAGGAAATATCTGGGGAGAGGGCGGCGGAGCTATGCCATATGTCCAGAACTTCCTTTTACCGAAAGGCCGGGAAAATGAGAAGTGCAGGAAACAAATAAATGACGGACAGATTGCACAAATCAGACCGTACAAATAAAAAAGGTAGTTGACTTTGCTGAAAAGTCATGGTATAATCAGACCAGTTTTAAGAATTTTTGCCAATTCAGGATGGTGATTGCGAAGGCAAGCCAAACCTATATACAGAAATATTTTTTGAAGAGGTCACTTCAGGATTTATTTGTGTATATGGGTTTTTTTATTTTCAATGGTTTATTGCATTTAAGGTTATGTTGTTTTTGGGGGTTATAAAGACAGAGGACTGCTTTTGCTGTGGGAAGGCAGTACCGGGCCGGGATGCCGGGAAAGGGGGAAGGTCATGCGGATATTTAAGATTCTTAACAACAATGCAGCAGTGGTTAAGGATGATACAGGACAGGAGCAAATTGTCATGGGACGGGGGATCTGCTTTAAAAAACGGCCAGGTGAGGAGATCGGCCGGGATATGGTGGACAAGATTTTTTGCCTTTCCACTGCAGATGCCAGCAGCAAATTTCAGGTTTTGGTACAGGATGTGCCTATGGAGCATATTACCCTGGGGGAGGAGATCATTGCAAAGGCAAAGGAACAGCTGGGCAGCGGGCTGAATGATATGATCTATATTTCTCTGATTGACCATGTACATACATCGATTATGCGTTTTTTGGACGGAGTGACCGTAAAAAATGTTCTTTTGTGGGATATTCGGAGATTTTATAAGGAAGAATTCCGGATTGGGCTGTGGGCTCTGGAGCGGATTTGGCAGGAATGCCATGTGCGCCTTCCTGAGGATGAGGCAGGATTCATTGCTCTTCACCTGGCAAATGCCAGGATGGATAAGGGCATTATGCACAACATGTATGAGATCACCCGCATCATACAGGAGGTCTCAAACATTGTGCGATATTATTTTCGGGTGGATTTTAATGAGGAGGATGTGTATTATTACCGGTTTATCACACATCTTAAGTTTTTTGCCAAACGGCTGGTAGAACACAATGCCCATTCGGATGAGGAAGGAGATGATTTGTGGGTGGTGATCCGGAAGAAATATCCGGAAGCTTTTCAATGCACAGAGCGGATCGGAGCGTTTGTGGCCCGGAAATATGGATATCTGATTTCGAAAGAGGAGCAGCTTTATTTAGCGATACACATTGAACGTGTGGTGAACAAAACAAGGTAATGAGAGCAAGGACATAAAAAAGACAAACGTCAAAATGCATGTCAGGGTGGTGACATTCAGTTGGCCAAACCTTCATGGGGGAAGGCCGCGGCACGGATGGTGTCCGGACTTCCTGGATAAATATTTTATTAAAAATATGGAGGGAAAAGACATGGGAAAGTATGGCAAACTGGCAGAGGAGATTGTCAGCAATGTAGGAGGGCGGGATAATATTATCAGCCTGACCCACTGTATCACCAGACTTCGTTTTAAGTTGAAAGATGAAACGAAGGCCAAGGATGAGGTGATCAAAAATATGGACGGAGTGGTCACGGTGATGAAAAGCGGCGGCCAGTATCAGGTGGTTATCGGCAATCATGTGCCGGAAGTGTATGCAGATGTAATGCCATTGATTGGAGGAGGAGAAGAAAGAGTGGAGCCAGGGGATGGGCCCAGGGGAAGTTTGTTTAACCGGGCAATTGATGCGATCTCCGGGATTTTCCAGCCGATTCTGGGAATTATGGCAGCCTGTGGTATGGTGAAGGGATTGAATGCCTTGTTTGTTGCCATAGGGCTTTACACGGATGCCTGTGGCGGCTATTTGCTGCTCAATGCTATCGGTGACGGGTTGTTTCATTTTCTTCCGCTGTTCTTAGGATATACGGCGGCAAAGAAGTTTGGTTTAAAGCCTATGGTTGGTTTGGTGATTGGAGCTATCATGTGCTATCCGGCTGTTCAGGGTAGCGCATTGGCGGCAGAAGGGGCGCCAATGTACACATTATTTGCAGGCACTATGTTTGAGTCTGCAGTCTACACAGACTTTTTTGGACTGCCACTGATTGCTATGGATTATACGGGAACCGTAATCCCGGTGATTTTTGTGGTCTATTTTGCCTCAAAGTGTGAGAAGATTTTTAGCAGATGGATTCCGGACCTGGTGAAATTTTTCTTTGTTCCCATGCTTACCTTATTTGTGGCAATTCCTGTGGGCTTTCTTCTGATTGGGCCGGTGGCTGTTTTTGGATCCACGATTATTGCCAATGCGGTCATGACTGTGCGCAGCTTCAGTCCTATGATGGCAGGGGCGATTGTGGGACTGACCTGGCAGATTTTGGTGATCTTTGGGCTTCACTGGGGATTTATTCCGGTGTATATCAACAATATTATGACCAATGGGTATGACAATGTGATGATGCCGTTTTTTGCCTGTACCTTTGCCACCTCAGCAGTTGTGCTGGCCATCTTTTTTAAGACGAAAAACCGCCAGATAAAGGAGATGGCTCTGCCGAATTTTATTTCCGGAATCTTCGGAGTCACAGAGCCGGCTATTTACGGAATTTTGCTGCCGCTTAAAAAACCTGTTGTGATCAGCTGTATTGCCGGAGGAATCGGGGGAGGATTCTACGGGGCATTTAATTTCAGGAAATTTATGATGGGCGGCATGGGAATCTTTGAGTTTCCGGCTATGATTGAACCGGATGGGGGAATGGGAAATCTGCTTGTGGCTGTTTTTGGCGTGGCGCTGACCATGGTGATTGCTTTTGGAGCGACAATGATCTTTTATCATGAACCAGAGGAGGCAGCGAGCCAGGAAAAGGATGGGTCTAAGGTAAAGCCAGAGGAAAAGAAAGCCAGTGGAGCTATGTTGGAAAAGGTGGAGATTGCCAGTCCTATGAGCGGAAAGGTGATGAAGCTGGAAACGATTCGGGATGAGGCTTTTGCATCAGGAGTTTTGGGAAAGGGAGCTGCCCTTCTTCCCCAGTCCGGCGAGGTTTATGCACCGGCAAACGGTGTGGTATCGGCCCTTTTCCCCACGTTGCACGCTATCGGTCTCACTACGGATGAGGGGGCAGAGGTACTGATTCATATCGGGCTGGACACGGTGCAGCTAAAGGGAGAAGGCTTTGAAGCTTTTGTCAGTCAGGGAGACCGGGTGGAAAAGGGACAAATCATGATTCGGTTTGACAAGGAGTTTATTGAGAGCAAGGGTTATTGCCTGGAAACTCCTGTACTGATTACCAATACAGACAGTTTCCTGGATGTGGTGGAAACCTTAAAGGAGGAGATTTCTCCTGGTGAAAATCTTTTGAGTTTATTGATGTAGGAGGACAATATGGGATTTCCGGAAAATTTTTTGTGGGGAGGGGCAGTGGCGGCCAACCAGTGTGAGGGAGGAAGCTGTGAAGGAGGTCGTGGCCTGGCGAATGTGGATCTGTGTCCGGCAGGGAAAGACCGGCATGATGTGATCTGTGGACACGGGAAGTCTCTGGGAAAGGAGGCAGTATCCATTTACCCTTCTGAGGAGGCTATTGACTTTTATCATCATTTCCAGGAGGATATCCGGATGTTTGGGGAGATGGGATTTAAGGTGTTCCGGCTGAGCATTGCCTGGACCAGAATCTTTCCCAAGGGAGATGAGGAGGAGCCAAATGAGGCCGGACTGGCATTTTATGAGGAAGTGTTTAAGGAATGTAAAAAATATGGAATAAAGCCTTTGGTGACGATCTCTCATTTTGACTGTCCTGTGTATTTGATTGAGCAATATGGAGGATGGAGAAACCGGAAGATGATTGATTTTTATCTGAAGCTGTGCAGGACTTTGTTTACCCGCTTTCGGGATTATGTGGTTTACTGGCTGACTTTTAATGAGATCAATATGATTCTTCACGCACCGTTTATGGGGGCTGGACTGTATTTTGGTCAAGGGGAGAATGAGGAGAAGGTAAAGTATCAGGCGGCCCATCATGAGCTGGTGGCCAGTGCATTGGCCACCCGATTGGCTCATGAGATCAATGGAGAAAATCAGGTTGGGTGTATGTTTGCTGCGGGCAGCGTCTATCCATTTTCCTGCAATCCAAAGGATGTGTGGGAGGCAATGACCGTTGAACAGGAAAACTATTTTTTTGCGGATGTCCAGTCCCGGGGATATTATCCCTCTTATGCCAGAAAGCGGATGGAAAAAAGGGGCGTGTACCCTGAAATGGAGCCGGAGGATGAAAAGACTCTTCGGGAGAATCCAGTGGATTTTATTTCCTTTTCCTACTATAACAGCCGGTGTGCCTCCTCTCTTAGCCAAGAGAAGGCGGAAGGAAATCTGTTTCAGTCGGTCAAAAATCCCCATCTGCAGTATAGCCAGTGGGGCTGGCCCATTGATCCTTTAGGTCTGCGGATTACCTTAAATCAGATTTATGACCGTTACCAAAAGCCGTTGTTTATAGTGGAAAACGGGCTGGGAGCCCTGGACGTGCTGAGAGAGGATGGGACGATAGAGGATGATTACCGAATTGATTATTTAAGAGAGCATATTCGTGCTATGAAAGAGGCTGTGGAGGAAGATGGGGTGGAGCTGATGGGTTATACCACCTGGGCACCCATTGACTTGATCAGCGCCGGAACCGGGGAGATGAAGAAGCGGTATGGATTTATCTATGTGGATAAGCAGGAGGATAACAGCGGAACGTTAAAGCGTTTCCGGAAAAAATCCTTCTATTGGTATCAGCAGGTGATAGCCACCAATGGGGAGAAGCTGTAAACCTGCCAGGAATATGAGAGGATTGTTTAAGAGGAGATAAGGTTGAAGAAATTGGAATATAAAATAAAGAGCAGGCAGGGGATTCATGCACGGGCAGCAGTGATGCTTGTACGGGAGGCAAAAAAATATGACTGTGGGATTTCTCTTAAGGTCAAGGAGTTGACGGCCCGGGCTGCGGATCTGATGGAAATTATGTGTCTGGATGTTCAATGGGGACAGGAATTGACATTAGAATTTGAGGGCAAGGAGGAGGAAGCTGCTTATGAAGGGATAAAACGCTTATTTGAGGAAAATCTTTAATAAAGGGAAGTGTAAAAGAATAAAAAGGACGGATCTGGGGAGAATCCGTCCTTTTTTCAGCCAAACAAAGCACCCAAAAGCCCGTAGGACAAGAGGGACATAATGATCGTTGCAAAAATGATTCCCAGCAGGATAGCCGGAAAGGACTTGCGGATTTTCATGTGAAGCAGGGAAGCAACCAAAGAGCCGGTCCAGGCGCCGGTACCGGGAAGTGGAATCCCAACAAAAAGGACTAATCCCCAGAAACCATAGGTCTCTACCTGACCCTTGTGTTTGTCCGCCTTTTCCCTCACCCAGAGAGCAATCCGGTTCAGAAATGGAATCTGCTCCATAATATCTAATACCTTTTCGATAAGAAGAAGGATAAAGGGGATGGGGAGGAGATTGCCGATAATGCATAAAGGAATCGCCTTTAAGATCGGTACGTTTAAAAGGGCGGGGGAAGCAGCAAGCAGTCCTCCTCTCAGCTCCAGGATGGGAATCATGGAGATGATGAAAATAATCATTTCGCCGGAAATCTTTCCTCCTAAGGAGGCGGTAAGCCACTGCACAAATGAATCGGTCATGGTTGATCCTCATTTCTATAATTCTGCAAATCTTTATCATTATATGCGAAGAATGGGAAAAATTCAATGTATATCTGTAAAAATTTACATTAGCTCCCGCAACTGATGAAACAGAGTCACATCGTCAGCTTTTAAGCGGAGATTTGAGGCAGTCTCCTGGCCGTCCGGAGTAGTTACACGGATCTCGATGACGGTTCCCTCCTGGATGCTTTTCTGGCAGATGGCAGAGAGAAACTTGGGAAATTTAGGATGATTGGCACGAAAACTGTCCCAGGCATTTTTAAATTGAAGCAAATTCATTGGGTTCATAAAAATTCCTCCTGATTAATGAAAAATTAGAAATAGTATACCACACTTTTTCGGTTTTTGCGGGAATATTTTATGGAAAATCTCTCTGTTGCTGGAATGAGAAATATGGTAGACTTAAGCCGTATTTTGTCAGGGCGAGAAGCGTTTGCGCAATCGGGAAAAGGTAAGGAACCATTTGCCGGGGGCGAAGGAAAGAGACGGGAATTGACAGCAAGAAGGAGATTTTGACAGGTATGAGGCGTCTGTGGAGATTGTTGGGAGTACTATTTTGGTTGGCATTTCTTATGAATATGGCGATTGAGCTGGTCAGCAGAAGGTCGGTGGTGTCTCTGGCTGATTATATGGCTGCCAGACCTCTTGTGTTTCTGGTAAATACGCTTTTAGTGCTTACCCTGTTTTTACCGGCTCTTTTTGTGCGGCGTAAATGGTTTGCACTGGCAGCGTCCGGGGTGGTATGGGCGGTGGCCGGGGTGACAAACGGGGTTCTTCTTTTGTTTCGCACAACCCCCTTTACGGCCACAGATTTAAAGCTGATCAAGTATGGGGCAACGCTTTTGACCACTTATCTGACTTGGTGGCAAATTGGAGCAGGGCTTTTTTTCGGAGTGGGAGCTGTTTTGCTTTGTATTTTTATATGGAAAAAAGCTCCTGTGGATCCAGAGCCGGTGAACCTTACCCAGTCGGTCTGTGTGGCCTCTGTGGGGCTGGCTCTTATATGGGGAACCTTGAATCTTGCCATATTAAGCGGACTGGTGGCTCTTCATTTCGGGAATATCGGGCAGGCGTATACAGACTATGGCTTTCCCTATTGCTTTGCCAATTCTGTATTTAACACAGGCATTCCCAAACCTGAGGAGTATGATCGCCAGGTGGTGGCAGAGCTGGAGGAAGAGGCGCTGGTACCGGAAAACTGCAGTGATGGGAACCTTGGAAAGAGATATTATCAGCCAGTGGGAGCCGGCGGTGCGAAATATGAAACACCGGATATTATTATGGTGCAGCTGGAATCCTTCTTTGACCCATCCCTCTGGAAGAAAAATCCGGTGGAAGAGGATCCTATTCCCTTTTTCCGGTATCTGACAGAGCATTATCCCTCAGGATATTTGAGCGTACCTTCTGTGGGGGCAGGGACGGCCAACACGGAGTTTGAGTGCATCACCGGCATGAATTTGGACTTTTTCGGGCCGGGAGAGTATCCCTACAAAACAGTTCTACAGAAAAAAGCCTGTGAGAGCATTGCATTTATTATGAAGGATTTGGGATACAGAACTCATGGAATTCACAATAATGAGGGAACCTTTTATGACAGGCACAAGGTGTTTGCGCAGCTGGGCTTTGACACCTTTACCCCTATTGAATATATGTATGACATCTCCAGGAACCCGATGGGATGGTGCAGAGATGAGATGCTGGCTGGAGAGATTTTGCAGGCTTTGGATACAACCGATAAGCCGGATTTTATCTATGCGATTTCTGTTCAGGGGCATGGGAAATATCCTTCCTTTGAATACTATTGTGAACAGCTTCACGATATGGATCGGTTTGTAGAGAAATTGGTCTATCAGCTGGCCAGGCGGCATAAGCCAGCTGTTTTAGTGCTTTATGGAGATCATCTGCCAGGTTTTGAGTGGAGCAGGGAGGAGATGGAGAACGGATCTTTGTATCAGACCCAATATGCGATCTGGAATAATGTAGGGCTGGCCGGAATGAAAAAGGATCTGGAAGCATATCAGCTGACAGCTCATGTGCTGAATCTTCTCCACATCCATGAAGGAACCATGCCTCGTTTCCATCAGCATTACTTTAGTGAGAAAGATGCAGGGGAAGAAGCGTATCTGGAAGCTATGCAGGTATTGGAATATGATATTTTATACGGAGAGCAGGAAGTATACGGAGGGGTATCTCCCTATGAAGCCACTCAAATGGAGATGGGGACGCTGCCGATTGTCCTTAGAACTGTCACCTGTCAGGAAGAGAAGATTCTGGTGCGGGGAGAGAATTTTAATGAATTTTCCAAAATCTGTGTGGATGGAAAGCCGGTTGAGACCGTGCTTGTGGGGAGAGGATTGATAAAGGCAGAGGAGGTACACCTTAAGGAGGGCGAGGAGATCACCGTGTGGCAGATCGGCCGGGACAAGGTGCCTTTGGGGTTGGCAAAAAATATAGGAGGGACTTAAGATTCGGGGAGGACATTGTTGCCGGCTTGTGATATAATGTTATAAATTGGAGGAAAGAGCTTGAGTCAATCCGAAGCGTCCAGGCGGATTCCTTCAGATGATGGCAGGAATGATTTGGTAATATGCAGCAGAAGGAGAGGAAGGGCATGAGATTTTTATTTGCTTCAGATTCATTTAAGGGGACGATCACTTCGGAGCAGAGCATCCGATTGCTGACAGAGGCGGCCAACAAGATTTTTCCAGGGTGTGAGACTGCCGGGGTGCCGGTGGCGGACGGTGGGGAAGGAACGGTGGAGGCAGTAGTGGGAGCCACCGGCGGGAGCTGGCGCAAAGTGATGGTGCATGGGCCGCTCATGGAGGATGTGGAGGGTTTTTATGGAGTGTTTCATGGGGATTCGGCAGTGATAGAGATGGCAGCTGCTTCTGGACTGCCCATGGTGCCAGTGGATAAGAGGAATCCCCTGTACACCACCACCTATGGCACAGGGGAGCTGATTCGGGATGCATTGGAGCAGGGATTTTGCAAGATCTCGATTGCCATTGGGGGCAGTGCCACCAATGATGGTGGAATGGGAGCCATGCGCGCTCTGGGAATCCGGTTTTTGGATGCCAGGGGAAAGGAGCTGATGGGCTTTGGCTCAGATCTGGCAAAGGTTGCGGATATTGATATCAGCGGTTTAAATCCGGCGGTGAGACAAGCCCGGATCACGGTAATGTGTGATGTGACCAATCCCCTTACAGGGCCGGATGGGGCGACCTATACCTTTGGAAAGCAGAAGGGAGGTACGCCGGAGATCCTGGATGAATTGGAAGTGGGGATGAAGAATTACGCAGCAGTGATGCGGGATAAGCTGGGGATTGATGTGGAGAATCAGGCAGGCGCCGGTGCAGCCGGAGGCCTGGGCGCTGCTTTGTGTGGATTTTTACATGCCACCTTAAAGTCCGGGATTGATACTGTGCTGGATTTGATCGGCTTTGATGAGCTTTTGGAGGGTACAGATCTGGTGATTACCGGGGAAGGACGTATTGACTGGCAATCCGCCTTCGGAAAGGTGCCCAGCGGTGTGGGGCAACGCTGCAGGGCCAGGGGGATTCCTGCTGTGGCACTAGTGGGGGGCATGGGCCAGGAGGCGGAGAAGATTTTTGCCTTTGGCATTGACAGCATTTTGCCCACCATCAATGGAGCCATGGATATCAAGGAGGCTTGCGACCGGGCGGAGGAATTGTATGCAGACGCGGCAGAGCGGATGTTCCGGATGATTCGGGTTGGGATGGAGATGAAAAACAGGACGCCTGGCTGAACTACATCAGGGGACAGGGGAAAGATCCGTTTGGCTTCCGTCCTTGGGAGGATAAAAGCTATGGTAATTTTCGGGCGTATATTTTTTAGAAGAAATGGAGGAAAGGATGGAATATAAAAAGTTTGGGAACCATTATGTGATGCGGGTGGATCCGGGAGAGGAGATCCTGGAAAAAATCGGGGAGCTGTGCCGGAAGGAGGAGATTCGTTTAGGCTCTGCAGTGGGGTTAGGAGCCTGTGACCGGGCGGTGGTGGGACTTTTTGACACAGGGAACAAGGTTTATAAGAAAAAAGAGCTGACTGGTCCCATGGAGATCACCTCCATGGTGGGAAATATTTCTGCGAAGGATGGGGAGACGTATCTGCATTTTCACGTAAATCTGTGTGACGAGGAGATGCGAGTCTCTGGAGGACATATGAATGCCTGCTATGTATCGGCTACGGCGGAGATCACAGTGACAAAGCTGGAAGGTGCTTTGGAGCGGAAGATGGATGAGGAAATCGGGCTGAATCTGTATCAGTTTTAGTTTGCTTAATGAGTGGAGGCATTTCTGGTACCGGAGAGAAAATTTTTTGGATATGCAGGTGGATTTAGAAGAAGGAGTGTTGCAAAATGCGATTTTGCAGCACTTTATTCTATTGTGAGGGGAGACAAAAGACATGCTGTTAAAAGTAGCTGGAAAAGTTACAGAAATAAGTGTATAATATAATTTTCGGATATTATTCTACCACATAAAGGAGGACAAATCACATGAACCGGAATCAGTCACAGGGTACCATCTGTGTTCAGGGCGGATGGCAGCCGAAAAACGGAGAGGCCCGGGTGCTTCCTATCTATCAAAGCACCACATTTAAATATGAGACAAGTGAGCAGATGGGGCGGCTTTTTGATTTGGAGGAGAATGGATACTTTTATACTCGTCTGGCTAATCCCACCAATGATGCAGTGGCGGCCAAAATATGTGCCCTGGAGGGCGGTGCGGCGGCTATGCTCACATCTTCAGGGCAGGCAGCGAATATGTATGCGATTCTAAATATTTGTTCTGCCGGGGATCACGTGGTCAGTGCGGCTACCATTTACGGAGGAACTTCCAACCTTTTCACTGTGACCCTGAAGCGGTTTGGGATTACGTGTACGCTGGTGGATCCGGATGCACCAAAAGAGGAGCTTCAAAAGGCTTTTCAGCCCAATACCCGGGCAGTGTTTGGGGAGACCATTGCCAATCCGGCTCTGGTGGTGCTGGATATTGAGAAATTTGCACAGCTGGCCCACAGCCATGGAGTGCCTCTGATTGTGGATAATACCTTTGCCACCCCCATCAACTGCCGGCCTTTTGCGTGGGGGGCAGATATTGTGACTCACTCCACCACCAAATATATGGATGGACATGCCATGTGTGTGGGGGGCTGCATTGTGGACAGCGGCAATTTTGACTGGGAGGCTCACAAGGACAAATATCCGGGCCTGACCACTCCGGACGAGTCCTATCACGGAGTGATTTACACGGAGAAATTCGGAAAAGGGGCGTATATCACTAAAGCAACGGCTCAGCTTATGCGGGACATGGGATCGATCCAGTCTCCTCAGAACGCATTTTTATTGAATGTGGGACTTGAGACATTGCATCTGCGGGTGCCCCGCCACTGCGAGAATGCAAAGAAAGTGGCGGAATACTTAAAAGCAAGGGAAGATGTGGAGTGGGTCTGTTATCCCGGGTTGGAAGGGGATAAATATTATGAGCTGGCCAGGAAGTATATGCCGGATGGCACCTGCGGAGTGATTTCCTTTGGACTAAAAGGGGGACGGGAAGCAGCGGAGGTGTTTATGGATAAATTAAAGCTTGCCGCTATTGTGACTCATGTGGCTGATGCAAGAACTTCGGTCCTTCATCCGGCCAGTCACACCCATCGTCAGCTGAATGATGAACAGCTGCGGGAGGCAGGGGTGGATCCGTCTATGATCCGGCTCAGCGTGGGGATCGAGGATGTAAAGGATATTATAGGCGATCTGAAACAGGCGCTAAGGAGTGAATGACAGATCCCTTTTATGCAGCAGCAGTGAGGGATTCCAGGCAGCGACAGATAGGAGCAGATTAGAGATGAATCAAAAAAAGTGGAAAAAATTCCTGCGGGTGATTTTTGGCAGAACAGCATTTTTAGTGCTTTTTTTGCTGATACAGATTGCTGTGCTTTTTGGGGCATTCAAATGGCTTGGGGATCATATCTTCTTTGTCTATGGCGGTTTTACTCTGCTAAGCGCGATTGTGGTGATCTATATTATCAATAAACGGCAGAATCCGATCTATCAGCTGGCCTGGGTGATTCCTGTGCTGGTATTTCCTGTATTTGGCGCTATGTTCTATATTTTCATGGAGCTGCAGGTGGAGGTTCGCTGGATTGCCCGGCGTCTGAAGGCGATCCTAAAGCAGACAGAGCCCTATTTAAAGCAGGATGAACAGGTCTTGAAAGCCTTGAGTGAGGAGAGTCCGAGGACAGCCCGCCTGGCAGGATATATGAACCGATATGGAGGGTATCCGATTTATAGTAATACATATGGGGAATATTATTCTCTGGGGGATGAGATGTATCCGCGGCTTTTGGAGGAGCTTGAGAAGGCAAAGCAGTACATTTTCATGGAATATTTTATTGTGGAAGAGGGAAAATTCTGGGATTCGGTGTTGGAGGTTCTTGCAAGAAAAGTGAGAGAAGGGGTGGAGGTCCGGTTTATGTATGACGGAATGGGATGCCTTACCCTGCTTCCCCATAATTATCCCAAACGATTAGAAAAGCTGGGGATCCAGTGTAAAGTGTTTTTTCCCGTAAAGCCGGCTCTTTCCAGCTATCAGAACAACCGGGATCACAGAAAGATTACAGTGATTGACGGCCATACGGCTTTCACCGGAGGAATCAATCTGGCTGATGAGTACATCAATGAGACGGTGCGGTTTGGCCACTGGAAGGATACGGCTGTGATGCTTAAGGGAGATGGGGTCAAAAGCTTTCTCATGATGTTCCTTCAGATGTGGAATGTATCCGAGCGGGGGGAGGAAGATTACAAAAAATATTTAAGAAGTCAGGAAGTCCTTTATCCTGCCCATCTGAATAGAGACGGGTATGTGATGCCTTATGGGGACAGTCCCCTGGATGATGAGACAGTAGGGGAATGTGTTTACATGGACATTCTCAATGAGGCAGAGAGCTATGTACACATTATGACTCCCTATCTGATTCTGGACAGTGATATGATCACGGCCTTGACCTTTGCCGCAAAAAGAGGCGTGGAGGTGATCATTATCATGCCTCACGTGCCGGATAAGCTGTATGCCTATCTTTTGGCCAGGTCCTATTACGGGGAGCTTTTAGCGGCTGGTGTGCGGATTTTTGAATACACAAAAGGCTTTGTCCATGCCAAAATTTTCAGCAGTGACGGGCAGAAGGCAGTGGTCGGCTCCATCAATCTGGATTACAGAAGTCTGTATCTTCATTTTGAATGTGCGGTGTATTTTTACAAAAACCGGGTGGTGGAAGAGGTAGAGAAGGACTTTTTGAAAACGATTGAAATGTGCCAGGAGATCACCTGGGAGGGATGCAGAAGCTATCCTATGATCCGGCGGCTGGCCGGAGCGGGGCTGAGGCTGTTTGCGCCTTTGATGTAAAAGAAACCCCACAGCCAGATGATGGCTGTGGGGCTTTCGCTTGAAAGGATATCCCTTCAGGCACGGATGTCCATATTCTGACCAAGGCCGGTTACAACAGCCTCCATCATCCGGGTGAGTGCATCACCAGCAATCTCAGCAGTGTCAAGAGCCTTGGACATCATGGCAATCTCTAACCCGGTATTGCCGGTTCCTGTATACATAGGGATCGATAATGCAGATATCTCCATAGATCCGTTTCTCCTCTCTTTGGTTTCATATATCATACCACAAAATATGAAAAAATGCAAATTATAGCAGAGATTTTTGAAGTTTGCTCACACACAGAGTTACGGTTTTCATGGGTTTGCAGGAATTGGTAAAAATGCTTGCAAATCGTTTTCAGTGATAGGATTTTTGTTCTATGAGCTGGTTTATCATCCAATGAGCAAGGAAAGCACGCAGGCCGGCCTAGACCGTGACAGCCAGGAATCTGATATAAGCATAAACATGTTTTTTCTGCACATAATGGTAAAGAGAAAATTTCTTCAGCAAACAGGGTTTGCCGGGGGAAAAGTATAGGGAAAGGATGGAAAAACATGAGCCGAAAAGCATGGGAAGGTGTGGAAAATCAGGGAAGAGAGAGAGAAAACGGGGCGGATGAGGTGAAGAAAGAAAAGGAGCTGGAAAAGCGGGAGGACGAGAAATTAGAGGAGTACGGGCAGATGACTTTGGAAAATAACCAGGGGAAGAGAAAGATTCATCTGCTTTCCATCATTGGTGAGGTGGAAGGCCATGAGAACCTTGCGGGAAATACCAAGGCCACCAAGTATGATCATGTGCTTCCAAAGCTGGCTTTTTTGGAGGATGATGACAGTGTGGACGGGCTTTTGGTGCTTTTAAACACTTCCGGCGGGGATGTGGATGCAGGGCTGGCCATTGGGGAGATGATCGCCTCTCTGACCATGCCTACGGTGTCTTTGGTGCTGGGGGGAAGCCATTCCATTGGGGTTCCTCTGGCAGTGTCCACCAATTATTCCTTTATCGTCCCAACGGGAACCATGATGATTCACCCGGTGCGTATGAGCGGCATGGTGATCGGAACCTCTCAGACTTATGAGTATTTTAACATGATTCAAGACAGGATCTTAAGCTTTATCAGCACCCATTCCCGAATGGAGTATGAGCAAGTGAAAGCCCTGATGCACAACACAAAAATGCTGACACGGGATTTGGGAACGGTGCTGGTGGGAGCTCAGGCTGTCAAGGAGGGGTTGATTGATGAGGTGGGAGGAATACGGGAGGCGCTCCAAAAGCTTTATGAGCTGATCGATGAAAAGCAAAGATCATAGAAAATAGGACATTGGTCCAGACCGGTCTGCATACTTGCTGTATATGCATGTGAACCCTATCATCCGATAATGGAAAATGATATAAAATAAAAAAATACATTGTAAAATTGGAAATAAAATTTTACAATGTAAGTATTAAAATTCAATATAATTTCTTGAGCAAAAGTATCTAAGGAGAAATCTATGATACTGCGCCGAAGGGTTCTATCCTTCCGGGGTCTGGCTGGAAACGGCCCGGCCTTCCTGCTGTTTGCAGATGTTCGGATGTTGAACAAGAATCTGTAAAACCGTGAAAAAAGAAACGCCAGAGCGCACAGAGACTTTTTTCAGGGTGAAGTGCGCTCTTTTGTGTTTTGATAAAAAAGGTTTGCTTGGTTTGATAAGAGGAGCGGAGGGTGTGAGGAGAAGAATATGACTTATGGAGCTGTGATTCTGGCAGGAGGAAAGAGCCGCCGAATGGGAACAAATAAGGCAGAGCTTACCATGAACGGTGTCCGTTTTCTGGACAAGTTAGTCTGGGAATTAAGCGGATTTGAAGAATTATGGGTTTCGGTGGATGATGAAGAACGGCACTCAGAAATTGAATATCCAATGGTCAGTGATGCCTTTGGGGACTGTGGGCCCATAGGAGGGATCTGTTCTGCTTTCCTGGTATCCGGGGCAGATGCTCTGGTGGTGGTCCCCTGTGATGTCCCTCTTTTTTCGGAAAAGCTGGCCAGAGCGTTGTGCCATTGTCTGGAAGAAGGAGGGGATGTTGCAATCGCAGTAACAGAGGATGGAAGAGAGCATCCTCTGTGTGGTGTTTACAAAAAAAGCTGTCAGAAGATCCTGGAAATGTGTATCAGAAAGAAAGATTATAAAATGCGAAATGCTCTTGAAAGGATGGAGGTTAAGAAATATCAGGCAGGAAGGGATTCCTGGCGGCTGAAAAATATCAATACTTTTGGGGAATGGAAAAGGTTGACGAAAAAAAGCTGTCTTGCTATTTCCGGATGGAAAAATTCAGGTAAGACCACATTGATTGAACAACTGATTCCTGTACTGAAGGCGAGAGGGCTGACCATTGCAGCCATTAAGCATGACGGACACAGCTATGAGGCGGATGTGCCGGGGACGGACAGCTGCCGTTTTTTCCAGGCGGGAGCTGCTGTGTCGCTTGTCTATGACAGGGAAAAGTATTCCCTCACAGTCAGAGAAAAAAGGACAGATGAGGATGTGATCGGATTGGCATCCAAGGGGGATTTGGTTCTTTTGGAAGGCTTTAAGGAGAGCGGATATCCGAAGATTGAGATTGTCCAAAAGGAGATAGGGGGAGGGCCGATCCCTGAGCTTGCAGGGAGAATCGCCTATGTCAGTGACATAGAGTTACAGACAGATTTACCTGTGTTTTTGCCAAATGATATTCAGGGGATCGGGGATTTTATTGTAGACAGGTATGAGAGAGGGGATCTTGTCAGAACGGATATCTCTGTTGGAGGAAGTGTGAAAATGCATAAGGGCGATTGTCAAAAGGAGACAGAAGAATGAAGCAGATAAGAACCGAGGATGGGGTGGGACAGGTGCTGTGTCATGACATTACACAGATCGTAAAAGATGTGACAAAGGGTCCCTTGTTTCGGAAAGGCCATGTGATCACAAGAGAGGACATCCCTGTGCTGCTGAGCTTGGGAAAGGATCATGTGTATATCTGGGAAAAGGATGAGACCATGCTCCATGAAAATGAAGCAGCACAGATTCTTTGCCATATTTGTAAAGGAAAACATATACATGCCTCAGAGGCAAAGGAAGGAAAGATCGAACTGATTGCAGACTGTGACGGACTTTTAAAGGTCAATACAGAACTTTTAAGGAAGATCAACATGCTTGGACAGATGATGATCGCATCCCGCCACGGCAATTTTCCGGTTAAGAAGGGGGATGTGCTGGCAGGAACCAGGATTATTCCACTGGTAATTGAAAAGGAGAAAATGGAGCAGGCAAAAAGGATGGCTGGAGATGAGACCATTCTGGAACTGAAGCCCTTTGTACATAAAAAAGCAGGGATCGTCACCACAGGGAATGAGGTGTATCATGGAAGGATTCAGGATACTTTTACTCCGGTGGTGAAAGAAAAGCTGATGGAATATGATGTGGAGATTTTGGATTGTAAGATCTGTGATGACAGCCATGAGCGGATCACAACTGCCATTTCAGAGCTGGCAGGGCGCGGGGCTCAGCTGATTCTCTGCACAGGAGGAATGAGTGTGGATCCAGATGACAGGACTCCTCTTGCCATCAAAAATACCGGGGCCCGGGTTGTCTCCTATGGGGTGCCTGTGTTGCCGGGAGCAATGTTTATGCTGGCCTACCTGGATAATATCCCGCTTGTCGGACTGCCAGGATGTGTCATGTATGCAAAAAGGACTATCTTTGATCTTGTTCTTCCCAGAATCATGGCAGACGATTTGGTGACAGCTAAGGAGCTGGCAGAGCTGGGGGAGGGAGGGCTGTGCCTGAACTGTCCGTTATGTACCTTTCCTCAGTGCGGATTCGGTCGTTGAAATAAGGAGGGAGGATGGAAAAATGGAGTTTACACATTTTGACAAGCAGGGAAATGCGGTCATGGTGGAGGTGGGAGACAAGGAAGAGACAAGGCGGGAGGCAGAGGCGGCGGGAAAGATTTTTATGAGCCAGGAATGTTTAAAAAAGGTGATGGACGGGGATATACAGAAGGGAGATGTGCTGGGAGTGGCCAGAATCGCCGGGATTATGGGAGCAAAGAGAACTTCTGAGCTGATTCCTTTGTGCCACAATCTCAATCTGACCGGCGTGGAAGTTTTATTTGAAGCAGAGGAGGCGTCTGGCAGTATTAATGCGGTGTGCAGAGCAAGAACCACAGGAAAAACCGGGGTCGAGATGGAGGCCCTGACCGGGGTGCAGGTTGCACTTTTGACGATCTATGACATGTGTAAGGCAATCGACAAATCCATGGTGATCAGTGATGTCCATCTATGCCGGAAATCCGGAGGAAAAAGCGGGGAATTTGTTTATACGAAAAAACAGGAGAAACTTTATGAAGGATAAATTTGGCAGGGAGATTGACTATCTGCGGATATCGGTTACGGATCACTGCAATCTGCGTTGCCGGTACTGTATTCCTGATGGCATACAGTTGGTTCCCATGCATGATCTCCTTACCTATGAGGAAATTGAAAAGGTGTGCCGCTGTGGGGCGGAGCTTGGGATTTCAAAGCTTAAGGTGACAGGCGGTGAGCCTTTAGTCCGGAAGGGAGTTGCAAGGCTTATCGGGATGCTGAAAAGGATTCCGGGGATTTCCTCTGTGACGCTGACAACGAATGGAGTGCTTTTGGAAGAATGTCTGGATGATTTAAAGGCAGAGGGGCTGGATGGGGTGAATATCAGCCTGGACACCCTGGATCCGGAACGATACCGGGAAATTACCGGAAGAGATGAGCTGGCGCAGGTTCTGGCGGGGGTGGACAAAGCGGTAAAGAGCGGGATTCGGACGAAAATCAATGTGGTTTTATCCGAATTTATCAGGGATCAGGACTGGAAGGGGTTGGCAGAGCTTGCAAAAGAAACGCCTTTGGATGTGAGATTTATTGAGTTGATGCCAATCGGGGCCGGAGCTTTGGTGGCCGGATATTCCAATGTGGATGTTTTTGGAAAAATCCAGGAGCTTTATGGAACGGCAAAGAAGGATGAGAGAGAGCACGGAAACGGGCCGGCAGTTTATTACCAGCTTCCTGGTTTTACAGGAAGTATCGGACTGATCAGTGCCATTCACGGAAATTTCTGCCATCACTGCAATCGGCTTCGCATGAGTGCAGGGGGGGAGCTAAAATCATGTCTGTGTTATGAGGATATCATTCCCTTAAGAGGTCTTTTGCGGGAGGGAAACAGGGAAGACGTGAAGGAGGCGTTTGTTCGGGCAATCTGTGAAAAGCGGTCGGCCCATTGCTTTTACAACATACAGAAGGTAACAGAAAAGAAATATATGGCAGGGATCGGGGGATGAAGAAATGGGAAGGATCGAGGCGATCTGCATTAGTGACAGAAAAGGGATCAGGAAAACAGAGACGGGGGAGGGCGTGCTTAAGAAGGAATGGGGGATTGAGGGGGATGCCCACGGCGGAACCTGGCACAGACAAGTCAGTCTTTTATCTTTTGAAATGATTGAGGCGTTTCGTGCAAAAGGAGCACAGGTGAAATTTGGAGACTTTGGGGAGAATCTGGTGGTTTCCGGCCTTGATTTGAGAAGCCTTCTGGTGGGGACTCTTCTACGGGTGGGCACGGTGCTTTTGGAGGTGACTCAGATCGGAAAGGAATGTCATTCCCACTGTGCCATCTATCATGCCGTGGGAGACTGTATTATGCCCAGAGAGGGGATCTTTGCCCGGGTGTTAGAGGGCGGGGTGATACATAAAGGAGAGCTGGTGGAGGTGGAAAAAAGAGAGGGGATTTTTCCCTGGCAGGCGGCAGTGATCACTTTGTCGGATAAGGGCGCTGCCGGAGAGCGGGAGGATCAAAGCGGCTCAGTCATTGCAGAACGGTTAGCGGCCAATGGCTATAAGGTGGTGGAACGGATCCTTATAAAGGATGATAAGGAAAAGCTTGAGAGGATACTGAAACGCCTGTCAGATCAGCGGCAGCTGGATCTGATTTTGACAACAGGAGGAACCGGATTTTCACCAAGAGATGTGACGCCAGAGGCCACAAAAGCTGTGGCAGAGCGGGATGCGCCAGGTATTGCGGAGGCTATCCGGGCGGCCAGTATGCGGATCACTCCTCACGCCATGTTCAGCCGGGCCGTGTCGGTGATCCGGGGAAAAACATTGATTATCAATCTTCCCGGCAGCCCCAAGGCATGCCAGGAGGCTATGGATGTATTCTTAAATGCCCTTCCTCATGCCCTGGGACTTTTGCGGAACCAGGTAGAGGATTGTGCCAGGTGAAGGGAAATGAAAAAAGCGCTGAGAAAGGAGTGTGTTGTAAATGAGATTTTTTGTGGATACAGCCAATGTGGAGGAGATCCGTAAGGCCAATGATATGGGAATCATCTGTGGAGTGACCACCAATCCGTCACTGATTGCAAAAGAAGGGAGAGATTTTAACCAGGTGATCCAGGAGATCGCTTCCATTGTGGACGGGCCTATCAGCGGTGAGGTGAAGGCAACTACCGTGGATGTAGAAGGAATGATTAGAGAAGGACGTCAGATTGGAGCAATTCATCCCAATATGGTGGTGAAGATCCCCATGACCACAGAAGGCTTAAAAGCGGTAAAGATTCTTCATGCAGAGGGGATTCATACCAATGTGACTTTGATATTTACGGCAGCCCAGGCACTCCTTGCCGCCAGGGCCGGCGCCACCTATGTGTCGCCTTTTGTGGGAAGGCTGGACGATATCTCCATGCCGGGAATTGATTTAATAAGAGAAATTGCTGAGATTTTTGCCATCCATGCTATCGGGACAGAGATCATTGCTGCCAGCATACGTCACCCAATTCATGTGATTGACTGTGCCAGGGCCGGCGCCCAGATTGCTACGGTTCCCTATAAGGTGTTGGAGCAGATGACAAAGCATCCGCTGACAGATGCGGGGATTGAGAAGTTTCAGAAGGATTATAAGGCGGTTTTTGGATAAAAAGTGTAAGAAATATTTCCCATAAAATTCCCCATACAAAACTGTATATGCAGTAAAATAAAAAGCGGCAGTCACGGGAAATGGAAGGAGCAGATTATGACAGAAAACAAATTAAGACAGCCTGGATCGTGCTTTATTTGTCCTGCTTTGTTTTCTGGATTATTGTCTCAATCATTGCCAAAATGTTTTTGAATGTAAGAGAGTGTAACAGCTTAGGGCACCCGGGGTGTTACACTCTTTTGCGTATGTGGTTGCATTTCCCATTATTTTTTTGTATACTATCCTCAGCAGAGAACAGGAGGCATATATTTGTGGCAGCAGTAAACAATAAACGGCCTGCAAATGCCAAAGGCAAGACAAGGAATACTGAGGGCAGAGCAGGGAATGCCGGAGCAAAGCAAGCAGGTTCCAGGGCAAGGACAGCAGGAGCCGGGGACAAAGCAGCCAGTGTAAAAAGCAGGGCGGCATCTGGAAAGGGGCAGAAGAATCTGGGGCCTATCGTGGAGGAGACAGAGGATTTTATCGGCGCGGAGGTGCTGATTATTCTGTCCTTTGCCATTGCAGTCTTGTTGTTTTTGAGCAATTTTCATCTGTGTGGGATAGTAGGGAACTATCTGCGGGCTTTTCAACTGGGGATTTTTGGAATCGTGGGATTTATTGCCCCGTTTCTTTTATTTGTGGGCACATGTTTCTATCTTTCCAATCGGGGAAATATGACCGCTATGCGCAAGATGCTGGCTTGTGTGGCAGCGGTGTTGGTATTGTGTGGTTTTGCCCAGCTTTTGTTTGGAAAAGAGCCGGATGCAAAGGCCGGGATTATGGAATATTACCGCCTTTCCGCTGAGAACAGCGCAGGCGGTGGTCTGATCGGTGGGGCGATCTGTAAGGGGCTTACCTCACTATTGGGAAATGTGGGGGCATTTCTTGTGCTGGTGGTTGGTTTTGCCATCAGTGCAGTGTGCATCACAGAGCGTTCCCTGGTAAAAGTTATAAAAAGGCAGGGGGATGCGGCATATCGCTATGCCAAGGAGGACATGAACCGGCGCAGGGAAGCCCGGGAGGAACAGAAGGAGGAGCGCCGCATCCAGAAGGAGCAAAGGATCCGGGGAGTAAATCTGGATTCCACCGATCTCTCTCCTCTGGAAGAAAGCCCAGGGGAAGAGGAATATGGTCAACCAGAGCCCGGGGGATACAAGATAGAAGAGGAAGCTGTCTTATCGCAGCAGATGAGGGAGACAACATATCCCCGCCAAAAGGAAGGTTCTATTTTTGCGGAACCTGATAATGAGAATATTTTCGATGACAGAGAAAGCCTGGGGGAAACAAAGACCGGGCAGGAGAGACTTTCAAAGGTGGAAGAGTCCTGCGTGGATCCTGCAGATGTTTTCACAGGAAGAATCCACATAGCTTCCAATTATGCCGGGGAGGATCAGGCGCCTTTTGAGGCGGATGAGGTTTTGTCTCCGGCAGAGTCGGCTCAGCGATTGGTGGCAGAGGGAATCTCCCGGATGAGTGATTCGGATGGAACCTTTGGAAGGCCGGTGGAGCCGCCTTCTTTTCCTAAACCGGCATCGGAGCCTGCTTTTCACGGCCTGGCATCTTCATTGGATGAGCGGATTGAAAAGGAAGAGCCGTCCGGACAAGAGAAAATGTCCGGCCAGGGGGAGAGGACAGGCCAGGAGAGGCCGTATGGACAGAGCGCGTGGCCTGACCAGGAAAGCCGGTTCAGCCAGGAAGCTGGTTCAAATCCGGAAGTGCTTGCAAAACCGAAGGATTCCTGGGACCGCCTTGCTATGACTGATTTAATAAGCGAGGAGCTTTCCGGCACTTCGGATGAAGAGGATGAAGGAACCGATCGATATTTCCAGGAGCTTTCCCAGAAAGTACCAGGCCAAAGAAAAGAAGCTTCTCCTCTTTTGTCACGTCCGCCGGTGGTGCGGTATGAGGAAGAATCTGAGGCAGAAGAGATCTTTATGGATGACTGGGAGGAACGTTCTTTGGAAGGATACATGCCGGATTATGATGATGAGGAGCCGGCGCTGCCTGATCAAAGGCATATGGCGGATGAGAGAAAAAAGACGCTTGACCGTGGGATTTACGAGAGTGAATTTGTGATTCCTGAGGAGTCTAAGCAGGTGGTCACAGCTTCAGGAAAGGTGATCGAGTCAGACACAGAGGCAATAAAAAAGAAGCTGGAATCAAAAAGGCAGGAGGTCAAGGAGGCTTTGGAGACAGGGGAGGCCAGTGTTCAGCAGCAGATTCAGGCGAAAAAGGAGCAGCCCAAAAGAGAGTATGTATTTCCTTCTGTCACCCTTTTAAAGAGGGGAAATCTGCAGGCCATGGCCGGCTCTGGTCAGGAATATAAAGATACGGCAGTAAAGCTGCAGCAGACTTTGAGAGATTTTGGTGTGGGAGTGACTGTGACCAATATCAGCTGCGGCCCGGCAGTAACCCGGTATGAGCTTCATCCGGAGCAGGGGGTTAAAGTCAGCAAGATTGTAGGTTTGGCAGACGATATTAAGCTTAGTTTGGCGGCTGCGGATATCCGGATTGAGGCGCCGATCCCTGGCAAGTCGGCTGTGGGGATTGAGGTTCCAAACAAAGAAAACATTACAGTGTATCTGCGAGAGCTTTTGGAGTCAGAGGCTTTTCGGAACCATCCTTCTCGCCTGGCATTTGCGGTGGGAAAGGACATTGGCGGTCAGGTGGTGGTGACAGATATTGCCAAAATGCCTCATTTGCTGATCGCAGGGGCTACCGGGTCAGGGAAATCCGTCTGCATTAACACTCTTATTATGAGTATTCTCTTTAAGTCCAGTCCGGATGATGTGAAGCTTATTATGGTGGATCCTAAGGTGGTGGAGTTAAGCGTATACAACGGGATTCCTCATCTTTTGATTCCGGTGGTGACGGATCCGAAGAAGGCCTCCGGAGCTTTAAACTGGGCGGTGGCAGAGATGCAGGACCGGTATAAAAAATTTGCATCCTGCAATGTGCGCAATATCAGCGGCTACAACAGCCGGATTGACAGCCTGGGAGATGTGCCTCAGGAGGAGAAGCCGGAAAAGATGCCTCAGATCATTATTATTGTGGACGAGCTGGCAGATCTGATGATGGTGGCTCCGGGAGAAGTGGAGGATGCCATCTGCCGTCTGGCCCAATTAGCCCGGGCAGCGGGGATCCATCTGGTGATTGCCACCCAGAGGCCATCCGTCAATGTTATCACAGGACTGATCAAGGCCAATGTGCCTTCCAGAATTGCCTTTTCTGTGTCATCGGGAGTGGATTCCCGGACGATTATTGATATGTATGGGGCGGAGAAGCTGCTGGGCAAGGGAGATATGCTGTTCTTCCCCTCCGGGATTCCCAAACCGGTCAGGGTGCAAGGTGCTTTTGTGTCAGATTCAGAGGTTCAGAGGGTGGTGGAATTTCTTGCGGAGCAGGGAATGTCTGCCCAGTATGACCCGGATGTGGAGAGACAGATGAGCGCTGTTCCGGCAATGACCGGGCCTGGAGGAGGTGCCGGCAACAACAATGGGAGAGACGAGTACTTTGAACAGGCAGGAAGATTTATTATTGAGAAAGAAAAGGCTTCCATCGGTATGCTGCAGAGAATGTTTAAAATCGGATTTAACCGGGCGGCCCGGATCATGGACCAGCTGGCAGATGCCGGGGTGGTGGGAGATGAGGAGGGGACAAAGCCAAGAAAGATTTTGATCACTATGGAGGAGTTTGAAGAATTGCTGTCTTGCGGGGAGTAGCTTTTTCCACGCCGCACAAAAGTGTGAAGCTAAAACAAAGAGTTCCAAAGTACAGGACAATATAAAAGGAGGGCTTGAGAACATGAAAACCGATATCCAGATTGCGCAGGAAGCTGAGATGAAGCCAATAAAAGAGGTTGCTGCTGCCTATTCCATCCAGGAGGATGACTTAGAGCTTTACGGAAAGTACAAGGCAAAGCTTACAGATGAGCTGTGGCAGAGGGTTAAGGAGAATCCGGACGGAAAGCTGGTTTTAGTGACTGCCATCAATCCCACTCCGGCAGGAGAGGGAAAGACTACCACAAGCATTGGCCTGGCAGATGCTTTAAGCCGTCTGGGGAAAAAGACGCTTCTGGCCTTGCGGGAGCCTTCCCTGGGCCCTTGCTTTGGCATTAAGGGGGGAGCAGCAGGAGGCGGTTATGCCCAGGTGGTGCCAATGGAGGATCTGAACCTTCATTTTACCGGAGATTTCCATGCGATTACCGCGGCTAACAATCTGCTGGCGGCTCTTCTTGACAACCATATTCAGCAGGGAAATACACTGCAGATCGATACAAGGCAGGTTCTGTGGAAACGCTGCCTGGATATGAATGACCGGGCACTGCGAAATATTGTGGTGGGGCTGGGAGCCAAGGCAGATGGTGTGGTGCGGGAGGACCATTTTGTGATCACTGTTGCATCAGAGATTATGGCGATCTTGTGTCTGGCAAATGACATGAAGGATTTGAAGGAGCGGCTGGGGCGGATTATTGTGGCCTATAATTATGCCGGAGAGCCTGTGACAGCGGCCAGGCTTAACGCAGTGGGGGCCATGGCGGCTCTTTTAAAGGATGCAATTAAGCCGAATATTATTCAGACTCTGGAGCACACAGGAGCTCTGGTTCACGGGGGACCTTTTGCCAATATTGCCCACGGCTGTAACAGTGTCCGCGCTACAAAGACCGCTCTGAAACTGGCAGATATAGTGGTGACAGAGGCAGGCTTTGGCGCTGATTTAGGAGCAGAAAAGTTTTTGGATATTAAGTGCCGGAAAGCGGGACTAAAGCCGGATGCAGTGGTTTTGGTGGCAACTGTGCGGGCACTGAAATATAATGGTGGTGTACCCAAAACAGAGCTGGGAAGTGAAAACCTGGAGGCTTTGGAGCGAGGCATTGTCAATCTGGAAAAGCACATCGAGAATATTCAAAAGTACGGAGTGCCGGTGGTGGTGACGCTTAATTCCTTTACCAGCGATACACAGGCAGAGTACGAGTTTATCCGCCGGTTCTGCGAGGAGCGGGGCTGTGAGTTTGCCTTGTCAGAGGTCTGGGCAAAAGGCGGTGAGGGCGGTGAGGCTTTAGCCAGAAAGGTACTGGATACTCTTGCCGGCAAGGAGAGCCATTATCACCCGATTTATCCGGATGAGATGAGTCTGAAGGATAAGGTGTATACAGTGGCATCGGAGATTTACGGGGCGGACGGGGTCAGCTATACGCCATCGGCCGCCAAGGCTATGGCCAGAATCGAGGAGATGGGATTTGGGAATCTTCCGGTGTGTATGGCCAAGACTCAGTACTCTCTGTCAGATGACCAGAATAAGCTGGGGAGGCCTTCCGGATTTATCATCAATGTGCGGGATGTGTATGTGTCGGCAGGGGCCGGATTTGTGGTGGTGCTCACAGGAGCGATCATGACGATGCCGGGGCTTCCAAAAAAACCGGCGGCAGACGGGATTGATGTGAATGAAGAGGGAAAGATCACAGGCCTTTTCTAAAAGAATGGAAGGATGGAGCGGATGTTATGTTGAAGGAATGGCTGGATGGGTTGGAGTATGAGCTGGTGCAGGGGAGCCTTCAGGTGGATGTGAATGAGGTGATTTTCGATTCCAGAAAGGCGGCACCAGGGGCAGTGTTTATTTGTATAAGAGGATCCAGGGTGGATTCCCATGATTTTATCCCCCAGGTGATAAAGGCAGGGGTCAAGGTGCTGGTGGTGGAGCGGGAGATCTCAGTGCCGCCGGAGGTGACAGTGATTCGGGTGAAGCGGGGGAGAGAGGCTTTAGCTCTTCTCTCGGCAGCCCGGTTCGGCCATCCTTCCAGAAAGCTTTTGATGATCGGGGTAACAGGGACCAAAGGGAAAACCACTACTGCTCACATGATCCGCGCCATTCTGGAAACAGCAGGGAGAAAAACCGGGATAATCGGCACGAACGGGGTGTCCTACGGGGAGGAACATTATCCTACGGTGAACACCACGCCGGAATCTTACGAGCTTCACCGGTATTTTGCCCGCATGGTGGAGGCAGGATGCAGCAGTTGTGTCATGGAGGTTTCCTCCCAGGCCTTAAAAATGTGCCGGGTGGAGGGAATATTCTTTGACTATGCCTTGTTTACCAACATATCTCCAGACCATATCGGGCCGGATGAGCATGAGGATTTTGAAGAGTATCTGCACTGCAAAAAGCAGATTTTTAAACAGAGCCGTTTTGCCCTGATTAATGTGGAGGATGAGCATATCGGGGAGATAATAAAGGGGATAGAATGTCCCTGGGAGGGCTTTGGGCAGGAAGAAAAATCTGTGTTTAAGGCAGAAGCTGTTCACTATGTGTCTGAGTCGGATTTTGTGGGGCTGGAATTTGCAATTTGGTGGAAAGCAGATAGGGATCACAGGATTCCTGTGAGAGTCAATATTCCAGGAAGATTTAATGTGAGCAATGCCCTTGGGGCATCTGCTGTCTGCTTGAGGGCAGGGGTACACAAAGAGGCTCTCTGTCATGCCCTGGAACACTTAAAGCTGGACGGGCGGATGGAGATTGTTTATACTTCTGAAAAATGCTGTGTGATTGTGGATTATGCCCACAATGCAGTCAGCATGGAGAGTCTTTTATCCACTCTGCGGGAATACCGGCCGAAGCGTTTGGTATGTGTGTTTGGCTGTGGGGGAAATCGGTCCAAGGACCGGCGGTACTCGATGGGGGAGATTGCAGGAAAAATGGCAGATTTTTCCATTATCACAGCAGACAATTCCCGATATGAACGGGTGGAGGACATTATGGCGGATATCCGGGGAAGTATTGAGAAAACCGGAGGGGAATTTATTGAGATTCCGGACCGGAGAGATGCCATTGTCTACAGCATAACCCATGCATGTCCGGGGGATATGATTGCCATCATAGGAAAGGGCCATGAGGATTATCAGGAGATCGCAGGGGTGCGATACCCGTTTCTGGACCGGGCAGTGGTGCAGGAAGCGGTGGCTGGCCTGCAGGATTTGACAAGGCAGTGAATATCCAAAGCCGATAGAAAATCGATAGAAGGAAGAGGCGAAAAGGAAAGTAAGTATGGAACAGATGACGGTAAGGGATATTGTAAAGGCTACGGGCGGCCGGCTTTTGTGCGGTGAGGAGGCATTGCCTTTAAGGCGTATCAGCATTGATTCAAAGGACATTGAGGGGGGAGAGCTGTTTGTGCCCTTAGTAGGGGAACGGGTGGATGCTCACCGGTTTATCAGGCAGGCCCTAAAGGCGGGTGGAGCGGCAGTGCTTACATCTGAGCATGATGAAATGACAGATGATCATCCCTGGATCCGGGTGGAGGATACCCGAAAGGCTTTGCAGGAGATTGGCTCTTACTATCGGGACCGGCTTACCCTGCCTTTGGTGGGAATCACGGGAAGTGTGGGAAAAACCACCACCCGGGAGATGGTGGCTGCCGCCTTGTCTGCTGGTTTTCGTGTATATAAGACGCCTGGCAACAAAAACAGTCAGGTGGGGGTGCCCATCACTTTGTCTGAGATAACGCCAAAGGATGAAATCGGTGTTTTGGAGCTGGGGATGAGTATGCCTGGAGAGTTGACTGTGATCGCAAGGATCGCCCGGGTGGATATGGCATTGATTACGAATGTGGGAGTTGCCCATATTGAGCAGCTGGGAAGTCAGGAAAATATTTACCAGGAAAAGCTGACCATCCAGGATGGCTTAAAGGACGGGGGGATTCTTCTGCTAAACGGAGATGATCCGATGCTTAAAAATACCCGGGCAAGGGCAGGATGCAGCACTGTTTATTATGGAACAGGGGAAAACTGTGCTTACCGGGCCGAGGATATCTGTCTGGAAGAAGGCTGCCCTGTGTTTACGGCTGTCTGCAGAGACAAAAGGATTCCGGTTAGGCTCAAGGTGCTGGGGCGTCATAATATAAACAATGCCATGGCCGCTCTTGCAGTTGCGGATCTGTACGGGGTGGTTTTGGCGGAGGCGGCAAAGAAGCTGGAGGAGTATCAGGGATTTCAGGGACGGCAGCAAATCTTTGTCCAAAACGGGGTGACAATCATTGATGATACCTACAATGCCAGTCCGGTTTCTATGGTTGCAGCATTGGAAGTGCTGGAGTCCATGAAGTGTGCCGGAAAGAAGGTGGCTGTGCTGGCAGACATGAAGGAGCTGGGGCAGTCGGCGAAGAAGTTTCATCAGGAGATCGGAGAATGGTTAGAACAGCATCCGGTGGATGTGGTGTTTACTTTGGGAGAGCTTGCAGAGGTGATTGAGGGGGGAGCGCTTTGTCTGCATTTTGGCGGGGCGGATCTGGACGGCCTTTTTGAAAAGCTGACAGAGATATTGCTTCCAGGAGACTGTGTTCTTTTAAAGGGCTCTAACAGCATGAAGCTGGGAAAGGTGGCCAAACGTCTGACCGGAGAGGGTGAAGCTTAGGTCAAGGACAGGAGTGTGTATGGCGGTAAAATATGCCAGTATTATTATAGATATTTCACATGAAAACGTGGATCGGATATTCCAGTACCGGATTCCCCAAAAGATGCTTGAGGAGATTCGGGCTGGAAGTCAGGTCTGCGTTCCTTTTGGTTCCGGGAACCGTATCCGAAAGGGCTATGTAGTTGACATAACAGAAAAAGCGGAGTTTGATCCATCCCGGATCAAGGAGATTACCAGCCTGGCGGAGGGAAGCGTTACAGTGGATACCCGTCTGATTGAATTAGCCTGGTGGATGAAGGAGCAGTATGGTTCCACAATGAATCAGGCTTTAAAGACTGTGATTCCTGTGAAGAAAAGGGTAAAGGCCAGAAACAAAAAAGTGGTCTGGTCCATGGTGGAGGGAGAAGCGCCAGGGGCCGGGAGTTTCCATGGGCCCTGCAGTATTAAAGAAGAGCCTTGTCTGAATCAGGAGCAAAAAAGGATTGTGGAGGAGTTTTGCCAGGATTATGATAAAGGAATCCGCAATCCTTGTCTGATTCATGGGATTACCGGAAGCGGCAAGACCGAGGTATATATAGCCATGATCCGCCATATGCAGGAAAGGGGGAAGCAGGTGATCCTGCTTATTCCGGAGATTGCCCTGACCTATCAGACGGTGATGCGATTTTACAAACGATTTGGAGAACGGATCAGTGTCATGCATTCCCGGCTGTCAGCCGGAGAGCGGTATGACCAGCTTGAGCGTGCCAAAAGAGGCGAGACAGATATTATGATTGGGGCCCGCTCTGCCCTATTTACTCCCTTTGAGAGGCTGGGACTGATTATTATTGACGAGGAGCATGAGGGGGCCTATCAAAGCGAGTCAGCGCCCCGATATCATGCTAGAGAGGTGGCAGAGCACCTGGCAGAGATGAGCGATGCCGGACTGGTGCTGGGTTCTGCCACCCCATCCCTGGAAGCCTTTTCTAAGGCGGAGTCCGGAATATACAAGCTGTTTTCCTTAAAGAACCGGGCAAGTACAGGAAGCGTCCTGGCGGCCACGGAGGTGGTGGATCTGCGCAGAGAGATGGCAGAAGGCAACAAATCTGTTTTCAGCAGAAGGCTTCAGGAACTGATGAAGGACCGGCTGGGAAAAGGAGAGCAGATCATGCTGTTTATGAACCGGCGGGGATATTCCAGCTTTGTGTCTTGCAGAAGCTGCGGAAAGGCCATCAAATGTCCTCATTGTGACGTGTCCCTGACCCTTCACAATAACCGGTCTTTGGTGTGCCATTACTGCGGTTATCGGATCCCGATGCCCACCGCCTGCCCTTTCTGTGGCTCTGAGTATCTGGCAGGTTTTGGCATTGGAACGCAGAAGGTGGAGGAGATGGCCAGGCAGCTTTTTCCCGGGGCAAGGATTCTGCGGATGGATCTGGATACCACATCCAAAAAGGGTGGGCACGAGAAGATTCTCTCGGCTTTTTCTAAAGGGAAAGCGGATATTTTGATCGGTACCCAGATGATTGTGAAAGGGCATGATTTCCCTGGGGTGACTCTGGTGGGGATCCTGGCGGCAGATGTATCTTTGTATGCGCCGGATTTTCGATGTGCGGAAAGAACCTTTCAGCTGTTAGTCCAGGCGTCAGGCCGGGCCGGGCGGGGAGAAAAACCGGGGATTGCGGTGATTCAGACCTATATTCCGGAGCACTACGGGATCCGGACAGCGGCAGAGCAGGACTACAGGACTTTTTACCGGCTGGAGATGGGATACCGGAAAATGATGAATTATCCTCCCACCTGTCATTTACTGAAGCTTCAGGTGGCAGGGGAGGACGAGGCGCTGACAGGCTACATGATGGATCGGATCCGGGATTCGGTGGTGCGCCATTTTGGTTCCTGCACCGAGGTGATCGGGCCAAATCCTGCACCTGTTTATAAAGTTAATGATATTTACAGAAAAATTTTATATATCAAACAGGGAAATTATGATATACTAATAAGAATCCGGAAGTATGTCCAGGACCGGTGGGATGAGACGGAGGACTGCAGGCGGCTGACCATTCAGTTTGATTTCAGCTGATATAGGGAGCTTTTGAAGAAATTAGAAAAAGGACAGGAAAACAGGGCGGATGGAATATTTTGCCTGGAAAAAGGAGCATTGGTTATGGCGATCAGACAGATCAGGACGATTGGCGATGAGATTTTAAGGAAAGAGTGCAAGGCGGTCAAGGAGATGAGCCACCGGATCAGACAATTGATTGAGGACATGTTTGAGACAATGTATGAGGCAAACGGTGTGGGGCTGGCAGCGCCGCAGGTGGGGATTTTAAAGCAGATCGTGGTGATTGATGTGGAGGACGGCAATCAGTATGTGCTGATTAACCCGGAGATTTTAGAGCAGAGAGGAAGCCAGACCGGACCAGAGGGCTGCTTGAGTGTCCCGGGTAAACATGGCACAGTGACTCGTCCTGACTATGTGAAGGTGCGGGCATTGGATGAGGATATGCAGGAGTTCGAGCTGGAGGCTGAGGAATTTCTGGCCCGGGCCATCTGCCATGAGTGTGATCATCTCCACGGAGATTTGTATGTGGATATTGTGGAAGGTGAGCTGATGGATAATGGGGAGGAGTCGGAGGAAGAATGAGAATTGTATTTATGGGAACTCCTGATTTTTCCGTCCCGGTGCTTGAGACTTTGACTGGCTCCTGCCATCAGGTGGTGGCTGTGGTGACTCAGCCGGATAAGCCGAAGGGACGGGGCAAGGAGATACAGATGTCACCGGTAAAAGAGACGGCGCTTAAACATAATATTTCGGTTTACCAGCCGCTTCGGGCCAGGGAAGCCTCTTTTATTGAGGAAATGCGAGCGTTACGTCCGGATGTGATGGTGGTGATTGCCTTTGGGCAGATTCTGCCAAAAGAGCTTCTTTCCGTGCCCCGGTATGGTTGTGTCAATATCCATGCTTCCCTGCTTCCCAAGTACCGGGGGGCGGCCCCGATCCAGTGGGCGGTGATCAATGGAGACAAAAAAACCGGCCTTACCACTATGCTGATGGACGAGGGAATGGATACAGGCGACATGTTAGAGAAACGGGAGATCACTTTGGATGAAAAGGAGACGGGAGGAAGCCTGTTTGACCGTTTAAGCCTTTTAGGAGGAGAGTTAATTCTCTCCACTCTGGATGGGCTGGAAAAAGGGACTTTGGTGAGAACGCCTCAGAATCATCAGGAGGCTACCTATGTTAAAAAGATCCCTAAATCTTTAGGTGAGGTGGACTGGACCATGGACGGGGAGGCCATTGAGCGTCTGATTCGTGGACTGAATCCCTGGCCCAGCGCTTATACCTGGCTGAATGGCAGGATGCTGAAGCTGTGGGAGGCAGAGGTTTTGCCGGCAGAGACCAGAAAGAACCTGGGAAATGGAGAGGAGAGCATCTGCGGCCAGATACTCTCAGCCACAGAGGCTGGACTGAAGGTTCAGACCGGCAATGGGATTTTAAATATTACCAGCCTGCAGCTTGAGGGAAAGAAGCGGATGGATACAGCAGCCTTTCTGCGGGGATTTACAGTGCAGGAAGGCGTGTGTTTGGAAAGGAGCTGATTGAGAATGCCTTATTACGGCGGTTACTATGGGTTTGATCCCACATATCTTCTGGTGGTGGCCGGCGCCTTGCTTTCCATGTGGGCATCGGCAAGGGTCAATGGAACCTTTCAGAAATATTCTCAGGTGAGGAGCCAGACCGGGATGACGGGAGGGGAGGTTGCCAGACAGCTTCTCCATTCTCAGGGAATCTACGATGTGACGGTTCAGGCGGTGAGAGGCCAGCTTACGGATCATTATGATCCCCGGACAAAGACCGTCAATTTATCAGAGCCGGTCTATGGCAGCACTTCTGTGTCTGCCATTGGGGTGGCGGCCCATGAGTGCGGCCATGCGATCCAGGACAATGTAGGCTATGCGCCTCTTCGTCTGCGGGCGGCCTTTGTGCCGGTGGCTAACTTAGGGAGTACCTTGTCCTGGCCTCTGATTCTTCTGGGGCTGGTGATTGGCCTCACTCCCTTTATTCAGATCGGAATCTGGATGTTTGTGTTGGCTCTTATGTTTCAGGTAATCACTCTGCCGGTGGAGTTTAACGCTTCCAGAAGGGCTATCAGCCTTTTGGGGGAGATAGGGATCCTTAAAGGACAGGAAGTTGGCTACACAAAGAAGGTGCTAGGGGCAGCGGCTCTTACCTATGTGGCAGCGGTAGCTGCCTCCGTTTTGCAGCTTCTTCGGCTATTCATTCTGTTTGGAGGACGGAGGAGAGATGACTAGGGCAGCTACCGGTTCCCGGGAGATTATTCTGGACATTCTTTTGGAGGTGTTAGAACGGGAGAGATTTGTCCATGATATTCTCCGCCAGGCACTGGAGAAATACCAGTATTTGGAAAAGTCAGACCGGGCTTTTATTACCAGGACAGCGGAAGGCACCGTGGAGAATCTGCTCGCCATTGACCAGGTGATCGATCAATGTGCTAAGGTAAAGGTGGTAAAACAAAAGCCGGTGATCCGGACGATTTTGCGGATGTCGGTGTATCAGCTTCTCTGGATGGACCGGGTGCCGGACAGAGCCGTGTGCAGCGAGGCAGTAAAACTGGCTAAGGGACGCCGGTTTGGAGATCTGTCCGGCTTTGTCAACGGGGTATTGCGCAATGTGGCACGAAGGCGGGAGGAGTTTGATTTCTCGGACTGGTCTTTGCGGTATTCTGTGCCTGAATGGATTCTTGACATGTGGCGGCAGCAGTATACGGATGAGACTGTGGAAAGGATGCTGCAGGCTTTTTTGGCAGACAGCCCGGTTACTGTGCGGTGCAATTTGTCTCTGGCTGCCATGGAGCAGATTGTGGAAAGCCTGGAAAAGCAGGGGGTGAGAGTATCGGTCAGTCCTTTGTCCCCTCAGGTGCTGTGTCTGGAAAAATACGATTATCTGGACCGGCTGGAGGCTTTCCGGAGAGGCTGGATCTGTGTGCAGGATCCCTCCTCCGCCCTGGTTGCAGCAGCGGCAGAGCCTGCTTTCGGCGATCAGGTGCTGGATGTATGCGGTGCGCCGGGGGGGAAAAGCCTACATATGGCAGATAAGCTTCGGGGAACCGGGATGGTGACGGTTCGGGATCTGACAGAGGAGAAGATTCGCCTGGTGCAGGAAAATATTGACCGCACCGGGGCAGGCAATATACAGACGGAAGTGTGGGATGCCCTGGAATTTGATGAGCGCTGGGAAGAAAAAGCGGATATTGTGATCGCAGATTTGCCTTGCTCAGGGCTTGGAGTGATTGGAAAGAAGCCGGATATTAAGTACCGGGCATCAAGGGAAAAGATCGATGCCCTGATTTCTTTGCAGCAGCAGATTTTGTCAGTTGTGTCCCGGTATGTAAAGCCGGGAGGAACTTTGGTCTACAGCACCTGTACCATCAATTGCAAGGAGAATGAAGAGCAGAGAAAATGGTTTTTGGAAGGCTTTCCTTTTTTGCCAGAGAATATAGAGGGAAGGCTGGGGGAGGCTGTGAAGGAGGATACCCTGAAGGATGGGTATGTCCAGCTTTTGCCTGGCCGCTATCCTTGTGACGGATTTTTTATTGCTGTGTTCCGGAAAATAAAAGGAAGCAAAAAGTAAGAGGGATTTCATGGAAAAGACAGATATCAAGTCTCTGTATTTTTCTGAGCTGGAACAAATGCTTGGGGAAATGGGGGAGAAGCCCTTTCGCGCCGGACAGATTTTTGGGTGGCTTCATCAAAAACTTGTGACGGATTTTGAACAGATGAGCAATCTTTCCAAGGAGCTCCGTAAGAAGCTTCTGGATCAGTGCAGACTGACGGTATTGGAACCGTCCCAGGTGAAAGTTTCCCAGATCGATGGCACCTGCAAATATTTGTTTCGGCTGGCAGATGGCAATGTGATTGAGAGTGTGTGGATGAAATATCAACATGGCTGTTCTGTGTGTATTTCTTCCCAGGTAGGATGCCGGATGGGATGTCGTTTTTGTGCATCAACTATTGACGGACTGGCGCGAAACCTTACAGCGTCAGAGATGTTAGAACAGGTGTACCGGATTCAGGAGCTTAAGGGAGAGCGGATTTCGCACATTGTGATTATGGGATCCGGAGAGCCTTTTGACAATTATGACCAGGTGATTCGCTTTCTTAAGCTGGTTTCCCACCAGCAGGGCCTTCATATCAGTCTGAGGAATATTACGGTTTCCACCTGCGGGATTGTCCCGGGGATCCGCCGCTTTGGAGAGGAGGGACTGCCAGTAACGCTGGCTCTGTCTCTTCATGCGCCCAATGATGAGGTAAGGCGGACTCTGATGCCAGTGGCTAATCGCTATTCTTTGAGAGAGATACTGGCAGCATGCCAGGAATATTTTGAAAAGACCGGGCGGAGAGTGACTTTTGAGTACAGTCTGGTTAAGGGAGTCAATGACAATTCCGGGGAGGCGAAAGCTTTGGTCAGGCTTTTAAGAAATATGCATGGCCATGTGAATCTGATTCCGGTTAATCCGGTTAAGGAAAGGGACTTTGAACGTTCGGACAAAAAGGCGATTCAGGAATTTAAAGGGATTTTGGAAAAAGAAGGGATCGCTGTCACAGTGAGACGGGAAATGGGCAGGGACATCCAGGGTGCCTGCGGACAGCTTCGCAGAAGCTTTTTGGAAGGAGGTTGATGGCAGTGCAGGCATATGCACTTACAGATGTGGGAAGATACCGCAGCATAAATCAGGACTATATCTATTCCTCAACAGCCCCTGTGGGCTCTCTGGATAATCTGTTTATAGTGGCGGATGGTATGGGAGGCCACAAAGCGGGAGACTATGCCTCCCGCTTTGCGGTGGAGAATCTGGTGGCTTTTTTCGGAAAAAAATATCCGGATAAGGATATTCATGGTATCTTAAAGGAGGGAATCCGGAAAATGAACCGGGAGCTGTACTTTAAGGCAAACAATGAACCAGCTTTATTTGGCATGGGAAGCACGCTGGTAGTGGCTACAGTCAAGGGAAATGTACTCTATGTGGCAAATATCGGGGACAGCAGGCTGTATCTTTTGCGGGAAAAGCTAGAGCAGGTGACCCGGGATCACTCCTATGTGGAGGAGCTGGTAGCATTGGGGAAGATGAAGCGGGGAAGCAGGGATTATCAGGAAAAGAAGAATATTATCACCCGGGCAATTGGAACCGGGGATACGGTGGACATTGATCTTTTTGCTTTAAAGCTGAAGCCGAAAGATTATTTTTTGATGTGCTCGGATGGACTGAGCAATATGGTGGATGAGTTTGAGATCGAATATATTATCCGGACAGAAGAGGATCTTAAAAAGAAGGCAAACACCCTGGTGGAGGCAGCCAACCGGGGCGGGGGAAAAGACAATATTTCTGTGATTCTTGTGGAGCCTCAGCTCCGTGAGGTGGCCTTATGATGCTCCGGCCCGGTGTGTATCTGCAGGATCGGTATGAGATCCTAGAGCAGGTGGGCTCCGGCGGAATGTCTGAGGTTTACAAGGCAAAGTGTCATAAACTGAATCGGCTGGTGGCGGTGAAAGTGCTGAAGGAGGAGTTCAGCAATGACAGTACCTTTGTAAGCAAGTTTAAAATGGAGGCTCAGGCGGCTGCCCGTCTGTCACATCCCAATATTGTCAATGTCTATGATGTAATTGACGAAGGAAAATTTCACTATATAGTGATGGAGCTGATAGATGGAGTAACCCTAAAGGTATACATTGCCCGGAAGGGAAAGCTGGAGATAAAGGAAAGTATCGGGATAGCCATTCAGGTGGCTCAGGGGATTGCTGCTGCTCATGAGCAGAACATTATCCACCGGGATATTAAACCCCAGAATATGATTGTTTCCCGGGACGGCAAGGTGAAGGTGGCAGATTTCGGTATTGCCCGGGGAGTCTCTGCTCAGACCATGACCTCAGCGGCCATGGGGTCGGTTCACTATATTTCTCCAGAACAGGCCAGAGGCGGCTATAGTGACAGCCGCAGTGATATTTATTCCCTGGGGATTACCATGTATGAGATGGTTACCGGCCGGGTGCCCTTTGAGGGGGACAATACGGTGGCTATTGCGCTGGCTCATCTGGAAGATGCCATAGTGCCGCCTAGTGTATATAATCCTGAGATCCCTGCCAGCTTTGAGCGGATTATCTTAAAGTGTACGGCCAAAAAGCCGGAGAATCGATACAGCAGTGCCAATGAACTGATTGGAGATCTGCGGAAGGCATTGGTTCAGCCGGAGGGAGAATTTGTTAAGGATTCGGATGGATCCCGGGCATTGCAGGGGCATACAGTGAAGATCAGCGGGAAAGAGCTGGCCAGAATTAAGGAGCAGTACAATCCGGCTCGGGAGGAGCCGGTTCGGGAATATGTCCGCAGACCAACTGGTGAGACAGCCATAACCCGCCATCCTTCTGATAACCGGCGGTCTCAAAGACCGCAGGAGAGAATCTCTCAGAAGCCGGAAGATCAGGTTAATTCCCATATTGAGCGGATGCTTGCAGCGGCAGGGATTGTGGTGGCGATTATCATTGTGGCAGTGCTGATTGTAGTTTTTTCAAAGCTGGGAGGTATGTTCCAGTCCGGTTCCGGTCTTTTGGGCAGAGAGACCACCAGTCAGAGCCCGGAATCCCAGGCCCAGACCAATGAAAACGGGGAGACTTTAAAAGATACAGAGGTTTACATGCCAGATGTGCTGGAGCTGCCGGAGGATCTGGCAGAGACAAAGCTTAAGGAGAACTTTCTCAGCATGAAGCCTACTTATCAGGCATCGGATGTGGTGGAAAAGGGGTATGTAATTTCCCAGGATCCGGATTATGGCACAGTAGTATCCAAGTATTCCCATGTGAATGTGGTGGTCAGCCTTGGGTCGGATAAAATTGATCTGACTGCTTTGGATCTGGAAACCATGAGTGTGGCTTCTGCCACCAGGCTTTTGCAGGACCGGGGACTGACTGTGCAGGTGACAGAAGAAGAGAGCGAGACGGTGGAGAAGGGGATGCTTCTCCGCTATGAGCCGGAGAAGGCGGCAGAGGGAAGCACAGTTACGCTCTATGTCAGCACAGGCCCTCATGTAGATATGGTGCCAGTACCCAATCTGGTGGGAAAACCGGAGCAGGATGCTTTAGCGCTTTTAGGTGAGGCAGGTCTTTTACCGGGAGACACTTCCACAGAGATCAGCGATACAGTTCCCAAGGGAAGCATCATCCGCCAGGAGGGAGGCCAGGATGGCCAGATTGAAGTGGGGGGGAAGATCAGCTATGTGGTCAGCAGCGGACCGGAGGTACGCCAGCAGCGATATGTGGCTTCCATCAATGATGTTTATGATCTGAGCAATCTGATCGGGCCAGGGGCAGGCAGTGCCAGCGTGACGGTCCTGGTTCGTCTGCATCAGGTAGATGCAGACGGTACACCGGTTTACCGGACTTTGACGGATGCAAAGACCATTACAGGTGCAGTGTTGCTTCCCATCAGTTACACCAGCATTGAAAGCTTAAACGGAAGTGACAAGGGGGAAGTGGAGGTTGTGGATGCAGAGTCCGGGGCAGTGCTAAAGTCCTATCCCCTGACCTTTTTCCCCATGGACTGATCTGAGATTCAGCGAATGAGAGGATGTATGACAGGCAAGATAATCAAAGGAATTGCGGGATTTTATTATGTTCACGACAGGCATGAAACGGTCTATGCCTGCAAGGCCAAGGGGGTGTTCCGCAAACGGGGCATCAAACCTCTGGTGGGAGATAATGTGGAATTTACCATATTGGACGAGGCGGATAGAGAGGGGAACATTGAGGAGATCCTTCCGCGGAGGAATATGCTGATCCGTCCGGCCTCTTCCAACATTGATCAGGCTCTGGTGGTATTTGCCATGGCAGAGCCTGAGCCCAGCTTCAATCTTCTGGATCGCTTTCTGGTAAGGATGGAGCTGCAGCAGATCCCGGTGATCATCTGTTTTAACAAGATGGATATCGGGGGAGATGAGGAGAGACTTTTATACGAGGAGATTTATCGGGATAGTGGCTGCAGGGTACATTTTATCAGCACTTATACCGGACTGGGAATCAGGGAGCTAAAAGAACTTTTGCAGAGAAAAACCACCATTTTAGCGGGGCCATCCGGCGTGGGTAAGTCTTCTCTGACCAATCTTTTACAGCCATTGGCCAGGATGGAGACTGGCATGGTCAGCAGAAAGATACAGAGAGGACGGCATACCACCCGCCATGCGGAGCTGTTCTGTGTGGAGGAAGGTACCTACGTGATGGACACACCAGGCTTTAGCTCTCTGTATTTGGAGGAGCTTGAGGCAGGCCAGCTGAAATACTGTTTTCCGGAGTTTTCCGGACATAGTGCTGCCTGCCGGTTTGGAGATGGCTGCGTTCATGTAGGAGAACCAGTCTGTGGTGTCAAGGAGGCAGTCAGAGAAAAACAAATCAGTCGAAGCCGCTATGACAATTATCTGTTACTCTATCAGGAGCTGAAAGAGAGAAGGAGATACTGACATGAAAAGAATACTGGCGCCGTCTGTGCTGGCGGCAGATTTTAAAAATTTGGGAGAAGCTGTGGAGCAGGTGGCGAAGGCTGGGGCGGAATATATTCATATTGATGTGATGGATGGAATGTTTGTGCCCAGCATATCTTTTGGTATGCCGGTGATCAAAAGTATCCGCTCCAGTACGGATAAGGTGTTTGATGTTCATATGATGGTGGAGGAACCGGGAAGGTATGCGGAGGACATGAAAAAAGCTGGGGCAGATCTTCTCTGTGTTCATCAGGAGGCATGCCGTCATCTGGACCGGACAATTCAGCAGATCCATTCTTTAGACATGAAGGCAGCAGTGGCAATCAATCCGGCAACACCGGTGTCAGCCATAGAGCTTGTTTTAGACCAGGTGGATATGGTATTAATTATGTCTGTAAATCCAGGCTTTGGCGGGCAGAAATTTATTCCCTACACCTTGGAAAAGGTCAGACAGCTGCGCAGCCGGTTAGATGCTCTGGGTCTTTTTACAGATATTCAGATAGACGGAGGAATTACCCTGGACAATGTGGGGCAGGTTCTTAAGGCGGGAGCCAATATCATTGTGGCAGGATCCGCTGTTTTTGGCGGGGATCCGGAGGCGAACACCCGGGCATTTTTGGAAAAATTTGGTGGAGCGTTTACAAGATGAAGAAGTGTTTAATTGTGACGGGCGGAGAGCTGGATCTGGCTTTCGCCCGGTCTTTTTTGAAGAAGGAGGCCTTTGACAAGGTGATTGCTGTGGACGGAGGCCTTGAGATGGCGGAGGCGCTTAAGCTGATTCCGGATTATGTGGTAGGGGATTTTGATACGGTAAGACCGCAGGTGATCGAGCGTTTCCGGAAGATTCCCTATATTGTGTGGGAGAAGCACAGGCCAGAGAAGAATGAGACAGACACAGAGCTGGCAAGAAGCCGGGGACTGACCCTAGGCTGCAGCCGCATGGTATTTTTAGGTGCCACTGGAGGAAGGCTGGATCACATGCTGGGCAATATTCATGTATTGTATGCCTGCCTGCAAAAGGGAGTGGAGGCATGGATTGTAGATGCCCGGAACAAGCTTTATCTTTTGGATGAGGGAAAAACCTTTTATAAAGACCAGTTGTGGGGAAAATATGTGTCTTTTTTGCCTTATACGGAGCAGGTGACAGGGATTACTTTAACCGGATTTAAATATCCTCTGACAAAGAAGAATATTTGCCGGGGTGAGGAAGCCGGACTCTGTATCAGCAATGAACTGATAAAGGAGGAAGGGATTCTGGAATTTGCGGAGGGTGTTCTTGTTTGCGTGGAGTCTAGAGATTAGCAAAGAATAAAACTGGTATGATTAAAAAATAATAAACTGGTTATTTGTAACAATCCACTTGCGTGCTATTATGGGGAACAACAAGAAAACTATGGAGCTCCAAACAGCATGAGGAGGACAAATTATGAATACTCAGAGAAATGATAAGGTGTATAAGATTGCGCTGACAGCCTTGATGACGGCCCTGTGCTATGTGGCATTTACTTTTCTTAAGATTCCGATTCCTACTTTTGGGGGAGATTATGTGGCGCTTCATATCGGGAATGCATTCTGTGTTCTGGCTGCCCTGCTTTTGGGGGGAGTGTATGGTGGATTGGCCGGCTCTTTGGGAATGACGATTGCGGATCTTTTGGATCCGGTGTATATTACCAGTGCTCCAAAGACATTTGTTTTAAAGCTTTGTATTGGATTGATTGCCGGGTTTGTGGCTCACAGGATTGCTCATATTACCAGGGAGCATGATACAGGGTATGTGTTTCGCTGGACATTGATTGCATCAGTGGCAGGATTGGGATTTAATGTGATTATGGATCCGATTGTGGGGTACTTTTACAAGAATTTTGTGCTGGGGATTCATTCGGATGCAGCCAAGATCATGTCTACATGGGCAGCCGGTGTTACCTTTATCAATGCAGTGGCCGGGACGGTTGTTGTTGTGGTGATTTATATGGCAGTGCGGCCGGTGCTTAAGAAGGCGGGGATGTTTTTTGTGCTGTAGGGGATGAGAGGCAAAGGGCTTCTCCCTGCTTTTAGTGAGCGGGGAGGAGCCTTTTTTGTGAGGTTCTAAAAGTTTTTCACTCTTTTTAGAATGGGGAAAATTGTAGTAGGAAGATTGGAAGGTTGGTGGTATAATGTTACAATCATAGATATGCAATGGGAATGGCTTTTGAAGCAGGGAATGGGTGAAAGGATGGGCAGGGAAAGATGAGGAAACCGATTATTGGGGTGACGCCCCTATATGATACGGAGCGGGAGAGTATTTGGATGCTTCCGGGATATTTGGAGGTGTTAAAGGATTGTGGGGGGCTTCCGGTGATTTTGCCTCTGGGGATTGATGGGGCAGATGGGGAGCAGCTTGTGAAGATGTGCGATGGGATCCTTTTTACAGGGGGGCAGGATGTGGATCCGGGTTTGTATGGGCAGGAAGTATGGGAGTTTTGTGGGGAGCGTCACGGGGGGAGAGATCAGCAGGAGAGGGAATTGTTCAGGGAAGCGTTTAGGGCGGATATGCCGATTTTTGGAATTTGCAGGGGAATGCAGTTTATTAACGTGATGATGGGCGGGACGCTTTATCAGGATCTGCCTTCTCAGAGGGGTGTGGGGCTTTCTCACCGGATGAAGCCGCCTTATGATGTCCGCTGGCATGATGTGGAGCTGGTGTCGGAAAGTCCTTTGGGGAAGCTTTTAGGGGAGGAGCTGATCGGGGTGAACAGCTGCCATCATCAGGCGATCAGAAAGCTGGCGCCTGGACTGAAAGCTATGGCCTGTGCCACAGACCGGATTGTGGAGGCTCTATATTGTCCGGACAGACGTTTCCTTCAGGCGGTACAATGGCATCCGGAGTTTTCCTGGAGAAGGGATGAGCGGCAGAGGCGGATCATGGAGGCGTTTGTGGAGGCCTGCAGGCAGGAGGAGAAGGAATGAAAAATCAGGAAAAAAAAGGGATTCTTGTCATTAGTTTTGGCACTAGTTATCAGGGGACGAGAAAGAGAACGCTGGATGTGATTGAGGAGGAACTGAAAAGAGCGTTTGGAGATTATGCGTTTCGCAGAGCATATACCAGTCCTACAATTGTAAGAATTTTGAGAGAGAGGGATAATATCCATGTGGATGGGGTGGAGGAGGCTTTGGAGAGGCTTGTAAGAGATGGTTTCCGGACCGTGGTGGTTCAGACCACTCATGTAATTCGTGGCTTTGAGTATGAACGGATGAGGGGGAGTCTTGAGAAATATCGTCCTTTTTTTGAACAGCTGGTGTGCGGGGAGCCTTTGCTTACCTCAGAGGCGGATTATGAGGAGGCTGTTAAGATTCTGGGGCAGGAGTTAGAGCAGTTTCGCCGTTCGGACACAGATCTGATTTTGATGGGGCATGGCACGGAGCACGCAGCCAACAGCTCCTACAGCCGGCTGCAGCAGGTTTTTATTCGGGAGGGATATGGGGATTTTCTGGTGGGAACGGTGGAGGCATCTCCTACTCTGGAAAATATGGTGGCTCTGGTGGAAAAGAGAAGATCCCGCCGGGTGGTTTTGACTCCGTTTCTGGTGGTGGCAGGGGAACATGTCTGCAAGGATATGGCAGGAGAGAATGAAAATTCGTGGAAATCCCGGTTTTTGAGAAAAGGATATGAGGTGGAGTGCCTGATGAAGGGAATTGGTGAGTATCCGGGAATCCGCCAGATGTATGTGCGTCATGCAAAGGAGGCAGAGAGGCAGCTATGAAAGGTGTTTTGTACGGAATCGGTGTGGGGCCCGGGGATCCGGAGCTTCTGACTTTGAAGGCAGTCCGGCAGATCAAGGATTGTGATGTGATTGTGGTCCCCGGAAAAGATTATCATGACAGTACAGCCTACACCATAGCAGTCCAGGCAGTGCCGGAAATTTTAGAAAAGTCGTGTGTGGGAGTCATGATGCCTATGACCCGGGACCGGAATATCCAGAGGGAATATCACGAAAAGGCGGCCAGGCAATTGGCTGAATTTTTGGATCAGGGAAAGAAGGTGGGCTTTTTAAACCTGGGAGACGTGACAATTTATGCCTCCTATTTGTATATTCACCGGTTGGTGGCTGCCATGGGATATGAGACACAGCTTATTAACGGGGTGCCTTCTTTCTGCGCGGCAGCGGCCTGCTTGGGAACGGGGCTGGCAGAAAATTCGGATCAGTTTCACATATTGTCCCAGCCAGAGCAGATTGAGGAAGGTCTGAAGCTGCCGGGAACAAAGGTGATTATGAAAATGGGGAAAAATATGGGACAGGTCCGAAAATGGCTTGAGAAAGCCGGTCAGCAGGTGTACATGGTGGAAAACTGTGGTATGCCAGGGGAAAGGCTGTTAAGGACTGTGGGGGAAATCAATGAAAATGCAGGGTATTATTCTCTGGTGATTGTAAAGGAGAAGCAGGAGGACGACTGATGAACCAGATCGATGTGGTGGGAATGGGGCCGGGCAGCCGGGAACAGATGACGCAGCAGGCTTGGAAGGCTCTTGAGGAAAGTGAGGTGATTGTGGGATACACGGTCTATACAGAGCTGATTAAGGAGCTGCTGCCGGACAAGGAATATCGGACCACACCAATGCGCCGGGAGGTGGAGCGCTGCCGGATAGCTTTTGAGGAGGCAAAAAAGGGCAGAAGAGTCGCTATGGTGTGCAGCGGGGATGCCGGAGTGTACGGAATGGCCGGACTGATGCTTGAGCTGGGAGAAGCGTATCCGGAGGTTTCGGTAAAGGTAGTGCCGGGAGTGACAGCGGCCCTGGCCGGAGGAGCTCTTTTGGGAGCGCCTCTGGTTCATGATTTTGCTGTGATCAGCCTGAGTGATCTTCTCACGCCCTGGGAGAAGATTGAGAAAAGGCTGCGTTATGGGGCTTTGGCGGATCTGGCACTCTGTATTTACAATCCGTCCAGCAAAAAGAGGGCAGATTACCTGAAGCGGGCCTGTAAGATTTTGCTGGAAGTGATGGAGACAGAGCGGGTCTGCGGACTGGCATATCAGATCGGCAGAGAAGGGGAAGGATGGGAGATTCTTACCTTGGGAGAGCTTAAGGAAAGGCAGGTAGATATGTTTACCACCGTGTTTGTGGGAAATTCTCAGACACGTAAGCTTCATGGACAGATGGTGACGCCCCGGGGATATTCGGTAGAGAAGTAAAGCAGACAAGGCCATGGTTTTTATAAGGCGGGATATAATGCAGAGGGTAAACGGGGAGATACAACGAGGCATGTGATAAGACAGTGCTGGATGTGCTGTGAGATGTGCCGGAATGGAGGAAAATATGGAGCAATACTACCGGCAGCAATTGGAGTGTCTTTGTAAAAATGTCCGCCCAGGAGATACAAAGGTCATGGAGGCAAGTCGTAGACGATGGGACGGGATTGCAAAGCCTATCGCAGGTCTGGGACTTTTGGAGGAGATGATCACAAAGATTGCCGGGATCGTCCGGAAAGAGAATATCTCTTTAGAGCGAAAAGGGGTTGTGGTATTCTGTGCGGACAACGGAGTGGTGGTGGAAGGAGTCACTCAGACAGACAGCAGTGTGACAGCAGTGGTGACTGAGAATTTTGCCAGAGGAAGTGCCAGTGTCAACCGGATGGCATCGGTGGCAGGGGCAGATGTGCTTCCGGTGGATATTGGGGTGTCCGGGGATGTGACGGAGCCAGGCGTGCGTGTCTGTAAGGTGGCACCGGGCACAGCCAACCTATACAGAGAGCCAGCCATGACCGTAAAGCAGGCGCTGACAGCAATTCATGAAGGAATCCGGATTGCTGCAGGACTAAAGGATGCAGGGTATGATATTTTGGCAGTGGGAGAGATGGGAATCGGAAATACCACCACTGGAAGCGCCATTGCCAGTGTGATGCTGGGACTAAAACCGGAACAAGTGACTGGAAAGGGGGCGGGCCTTTCAGAAGAAGGACTGAAAAGAAAGATTCATGTGATTGAAGAAGCCATCCGGCTTCATGATCCGGATCCAAAGGATCCGCTTCTTGTTCTGGCGTGTTTAGGAGGCTTTGATATTGCAGGAATGTGCGGGTTGATGCTGGGTGGGGCGATTTATCATATACCCGTGGTGTTGGACGGGATGATTTCTGTTTCCGCAGCTTTGCTGGCTCAGGCGTTATGTCCGTTAGTGACGGATTATTTGCTGGCAGCTCATGTGGGGCGGGAGCCTGCTTGTGGGTGGGGGCTTGAAAAACTGGGGCTGGAACCTTTGGTGCATGGACGGCTGGCTCTGGGGGAAGGCACCGGGGCGGTGCTTTTGTTCCCTCTTTTGGAGATGGCGGAGGCGGTTTACCGGCAAAATAGCACCTTTGAGGATATTCATATTAAGGCTTATACAAAGTTTTCGTGACAGGGTATTTGATTTTGGAAGCTATGGATTTGTGAGAATTCACAGGTTTTTTAGCAGAATGAGAAAGGAAACAGGGATGGTATATTTTATAGGGGCAGGGCCAGGGGATCCGGAACTGATCACAGTAAAGGGAAAACGGCTGATTAAAGAGGCAGATATTATTATCTATGCTGGTTCCCTGGTTAATCCCCAGGTTCTTACAGAGGTAAAACCGGAAGCTGTGGTGTACAACAGTGCATCTATGACTTTGCCTCAGGTGATTAAAGTGATGGAGCAAGGAGAACGGAGGGGACAGATGACCGCCCGGGTTCATACAGGGGATCCTTCCTTGTACGGTGCGATTCGGGAACAGATGGCAGAGCTTGAAAAGCTGGGAATCGGATATGAAGTGGTTCCGGGAGTCAGTTCTTTTCTGGCGGTGGCGGCATCTTTAAAGAAAGAGTATACCCTTCCAGGCGTCAGCCAGACGGTGATCCTTACCAGAATGGAAGGAAGGACTCCGGTGCCGGAAGAAGAACAGATAGAAAGACTGGCATGTCATGGGGCTACCATGGTGATTTTTCTCAGTGTGGGGCAGATTGGGGAGCTTTGTCGCCGGCTGGAAAAAGGCGGATACAGGGCAAACACACCAGCAGCCGTGGTTTATAAAGCGTCCTGGAAGGAAGAGAAGATTGTCAGAGGGATTTTGGCGGATCTGGCACAAAAAGTGGAGGCAGCAGGGATCCGGAAAACGGCTCTGGTGGTTGTGGGGGAATTTTTGGGAGATAATTTTTCTCTGTCCAGATTGTATGACGAAGAATTTAGCCATGAGTACCGAAAGGCTGTGGGAGAAGCGCCAAAGGGGTAAGACTGTACCGGAAAGAGAAGCTTTTTGGGAGCAAGCGTGTTTTTGAAGCAGGAGTTTTTTAGAGCAAGGATGGCTGAGGAAAAAGGAGACGGATGTATGGCAGCAAAAAAAATCATGATTCAGGGAACCATGTCCAGTTCCGGCAAAAGTTTTTTGGTGGCGGCTTTGTGCCGGATTTTTAAGCAGGACGGATACCGGACGGCTCCTTTTAAATCGCAAAATATGGCACTTAATTCTTATATCACCGAGGATGGTCTTGAGATTGGCCGGGCTCAGGCCATGCAGGCGGAGGCAGCCGGGATCCAGCCGGCTGTGGAAATGAATCCCATTCTTTTGAAACCTACCAGCCATATGGGAAGCCAGGTCATTGTTTGGGGAGAGGTGGAAGGAAACTGGAAAGCGATGGACTACTACCGGAAAAAATCCCGGTTTATTCCGGTGATCCGGCAGGCCTTTTCCAGATTGGAAGAACAGTATGAGGTGATTGTTCTGGAGGGAGCCGGAAGTCCGGCAGAGATCAATCTGCGGGAACAGGATATTGTGAATATGGGCATGGCAAAGCTTGTGGATGCACCAGTACTGCTGGTAGGAGATATTGACCGAGGAGGGGTGTTTGCGTCCCTTTATGGAACGGTAATGCTTTTGGAGCCGGAAGAGCGCAAACGGATTAAAGGTCTGGTGATCAACAAATTCAGAGGAGACAAAAAGCTTTTGGAACCCGGGCTGAGGATGATTGAAGAGCGGCTGGGAATTCCAGTTGTGGGAGTGATTCCTATGGAAGCAATTGACCTGGACGATGAGGACAGTCTGGCAGAACGGCTGAACCAGCTGGAAGAACCGGTCAGGCAGTGGAATCAGTCTTGTGGGAAGGAACAGGAAAGAGACCATCAGGGGATGGAATACCAGCCGGACCAATCAGAAAGGTTGGATATTGCTGTAATTCGCCTGCCTCATATTTCAAACTTTACAGATTTTAATGTGCTTGAGAGGAAAGCAAATGTATCTTTGCGTTATGTGATCCAGAACTCTCGCTTAGGGGAGCCGGATCTGGTGATCCTTCCTGGCACAAAGAATACTATGGCAGATCTGGCATGGCTGCGGGAGAGCGGGCTGGAAGGAGAAATCTGCCGGCTGGTCAGTAAGAAAAAGGTGCGGGTCATCGGTATATGCGGCGGTTATCAGATGCTGGGGCAGTGGCTGAGTGATCCGGACGGAGTAGAGGGAGAGCCGGGAAGCTGTATGCGGGGGATGGGACTGCTGCCAGCCAAAACCATTTTTACGGCTCAAAAAACCCGGACACAGACCACGGGGGTCGTGTCTGGGACAAGTCAGATGTTTGTCGGATATTCCGGGGAGAAGATAGCTGGATATGAGATTCATATGGGAGAAACAGGTTTGATGGATTGTTGTGAGAAAGAAACAGGAAAAGTTTTTACAATCACTTTTTCAGACGGCCGTTTAGATGGGATGGAAGGGAAAGAAGGCCGGGTGTTTGGAAGCTATCTTCATGGCCTGTTTGACAATGAAAGGCTCACTGAAGCCCTTCTTAAAAATCTGGCAGAGGAGAGAGGGGAAGATTTTTCTGGTATCAGGCCATGCGGCAATGATAAGAAAGAAGAAACGATTGCAGAATACAAGGAAAAACAGTATGATAAACTGGCAGATTTAGTGAGAGATTCTCTGGATATGAAAAAGATTTATCAGATCTTACAGTGAAGCATAGGGGGATACAGGGAGGAAAAGATGGAAAAGCAGTTAGCATGGATTAGCCCGGAAAAGATCGAGAGCCGGAGTATGGAGATCATAGAGCAGGAGATGCTTCCAGGCGATTGGACGCCTGGGGAGCTGGCAGTGGTAAAGCGGTGCATCCACACCTCCGCAGACTTTGATTATGCCTCCAATTTGTATTTTTCGCCGGATGCAGTGGATAGAGGAAAAAAGGCTCTGGGAAGAGGGGCAGTCATTGTCACAGACACTGCCATGGCAGCGGCAGGAATCAATAAGGCAGCTCTGGAAAAGCTGGGTTGTTCTGTGCGGTGCTTTATGGGGGAGGAGGATGTGGCCCGGGAGGCAAGAGAGAGAGGGATTACCCGTGCCATTGTCAGTATGGAGCGGGCAGCTGCTTTAGAAGGAACCGTGATTTTTGCTGTTGGTAACGCCCCTACGGCATTGATACGTCTTTGTGAATTGATACAGGAGGAGGCGGTTTGTCCGGCCCTTATCATCGGGGTGCCGGTAGGATTTGTCAATGTGGTGGAATCCAAGGAACGATTATGTGCCATGGAAGTTCCCTGTATAGTGGCCAGGGGAAGAAAGGGAGGAAGCAATATTGCCGCCGCCATCTGTAACGCGCTGCTCTATCAGCTGGTGAGATAGGCGGTCAGCCGCCTGAAAGGAATCGTTTAACAGCTTTGAAATCTGTGAAATATGGAGAAAAACAGAAATAGGCAGGGTGCCGCCATAGGCGGTTTTCCCTGTTTTTTGCATGAAAAGGGAAGAAAACAAGACTTCCCGGGAGTTTTTTTACGATTTTTGGAAAGATTTGCTTTTCATTTTCCAGAGCCAGGCGGAATCCCCCTTGCATTTTCCGACAAATCTAATTATAATGTAGAAATAACATGCTCAGAAAAGGTGGCTGTTTTTATGGCGAATGAACGTACAGATAAGAAAATGGACATCGAGCTGGAGAATCCCGCGGATTTTACCAGTCCGGAGGAGCTATATCAGAAGCTTATTAAAACCATCCGAAAATATCATCCCTCAGATGATATTTCCATGATAGAAAAAGCATACCGGATTGCCCAGGATGCCCATAAGGAGCAGAAGCGCAAGTCAGGGGAACCCTATATTATTCATCCCTTATGCGTGGCGATTATCCTGGCAGATCTAGAGATGGATAAGGAGACCATTGGCGCAGGCCTGCTTCACGATGTGGTGGAGGATACGGCCATGACTTTGGAGGACACCACCCGGGAGTTTGGTTCTGAGGTGGCATTTCTGGTGGACGGGGTCACGAAGCTGACCCAGCTTTCCTGGGACAAGGACAAGGTAGAGATTCAGGCAGAGAATCTGCGGAAGATGTTTCTTGCCATGGCCCGGGATATCCGTGTGATCATTATCAAATTGGCAGATCGTCTCCACAATATGCGGACCGGAGAATTTTGGAAGCCGGCCAAGCAGAAGGAGAAGGCCAGAGAGACCTTGGAAATTTATGCTCCCATTGCAGACCGGCTGGGTATTTCCCGAATTAAGACAGAGCTAGATGATCTTTCTTTGCGTTTTTTAAAGCCAGAGGTTTACTTTGACTTAGTGGATAAGGTGAATTTGCGTAAGGATTCCAGGGAGGGATTTGTCCAGGATATAGTGGAGGATGTAAGAAACCATATGAAGGAGGCGGATATCCAGGCCAGCGTGGATGGTCGGGTGAAGCATTTCTTCAGTATATATAAGAAGATGGTAAACCAGGATAAGACCCTGGACCAGATATATGATCTGTTTGCAGTGCGGATTATTGTGGAGACCGTAAAGGACTGTTATGCGGCTTTGGGGGTAATCCATGAGCTTTATAAGCCGATTCCCGGCCGTTTTAAGGACTATATTGCCATGCCAAAGCCCAACATGTATCAGTCTCTTCATACCACCCTGATTGGAAGCACCGGGCAGCCTTTTGAGATTCAGATCCGCACCTTTGAGATGCACCGGACAGCAGAGTATGGAATCGCCGCTCACTGGAAGTACAAGGAGAGCGGCAGCGGCAAGATCGCTGCAGGAGATGAGGAAGCAAAGATGAGCTGGTTGCGGCAGATCTTAGAGTGGCAGCGGGATACAGATGACTCCAGAGAGTTTTTAAGTCTGGTGAAAGGAGATCTGGACCTGTTCTCTGACAGCGTCTACTGCTTTACTCCTTCCGGGGATGTGAAAAATCTTCCCAGCGGCTCTACGCCCATTGATTTTGCCTATGCCATACACAGTGCGGTGGGTAACAAGATGGTGGGAGCCAGGGTCAATGGGAAACTGGTCAACATTGACTATGTGATTCAGAACGGAGACCAAATTGAGGTTATTACCTCCCAGAACTCCAAAGGGCCCAGCCGTGACTGGCTGACTTTAGTCAAGAGCACTCAGGCCAGAAATAAAATCAATCAGTGGTTTAAGACAGAGTTAAAAGAGGACAACATCATCAAGGGCAAGGAGATGGTCGAACGGTATTGTAAAGGCAAAGGAATCGTTTTTCCGGAACTGAACAAACCAGAGTTTCAGGAAAAGGTCATGGCCCGGTATGCCTTTAAGGATTGGGATTCGGTGCTGGCTTCCATCGGACATGGCGGTTTAAAGGAAGGCCAGGTCATCAATAAGATGCTGGAGGAGCGTAACAAGAAGCTCAAAAGCCAGGTCACGGACAAGAATATTTTGGATGGAATCAGTGATATCAGCAGTAAGGTTCCGGTCTCAAAAAAATCAAAGAGCGGGATTGTGGTGAAGGGAATCCACGATGTGGCGGTACGTTTTTCCCGCTGCTGCAGTCCGGTGCCGGGAGATGAGATCGTGGGCTTTGTCACCCGGGGACGGGGGGTATCCATTCATCGGACGGATTGTATCAATGTGATCAATCTGCCGGAGGATGAGCGGATAAGGCTGATTGATGCAGAGTGGCAGCAGCCGGAGGGCAGCAAAGACAGCAAGGAACGGTATTCAACGGAAATCCAGATTTATGCCAACAACCGAATCGGTATATTTGTGGATATTTCCAAGGTGTTTACGGAGCGGCAGATAGATATTACTTCTATAAATGTGCGTACCAGCAAGCAGGGGAAAGCCACCATAATCATGACTTTTGATATTCATGGAAAGGATGAGCTGAACCGTTTGACAGATAAGATAAGACAGATTGAGGGAGTGCTGGATATTGAGCGGACTGCCGGGTGATGGCAGGAGAGCGCAGCCAGCGCTTTTCTCTTGCACTTTAAGCAATTGCGTAAAATAAGGAAGGGAGGAAAACATGAGCAATTTTCGGATACGGACCTTTGTGCTGGGGGAAGTCAGCACCAATTGTTATCTTGTATTTCATGAGGGGACAAAGGAGGCAGTGGTGGTGGATCCGGCGGACAATGCCCTTTACATCTTAAATAAATGCCGGGAGCTTCAGGTCACTCCGGTGGCGATTCTTTTGACTCATGGGCATTTTGATCATATTCTGGCTGTGAAGGATATCTGCCGGGCTTTTCCTTGCAAGGTGTATGCAGGGAAGGAAGAGGATCGGCTTTTGCAGGATCCGTTTTTAAATCTGACCGGAACCTTGGGCACAGATCAGACATCCATTCAGGCGGATGTGCTGATAAAGGACGGGGACATTCTTTCCCTGATTGGATTTGCGTGGAAGGTGTTAGAGACCCCTGGTCATACGGCCGGTTCCGTATGCTATTATATTGAATCAGAGCATATTTTGTTCAGCGGGGATACTTTGTTTGCTGATTCCCTGGGAAGAACGGATTTGCCTACAGGAAGCATGGAGGAGATCATTTGCTCCATCCGGGAGAAGCTTTTGACTTTGCCGGAGGATATTATGGTTTATCCGGGTCATGGGGAGCCAACAACCATCAGCCATGAGAGAAAGTACAATCCAGTGGCAATGTACCGGGGAAAATAAGCATACAAAAGGAACAAAAGGTAAAAAAGGGAGAACGGAAGACAAAGATATGATTGGAATTATATTAAATGACAATGCTTACGAACAGGATATCCGGGAGCTTCTGATGGCTTTTTTCCCGGGGAAATCTTTTGTCCATGAACCGGTACCGGGACTTGAGCTGTGCCTGGTGGGAAAGGTGGACGAGAGCCGGAAATGGTTTCGGATGCAGATCATATTCCGGGGGGATCACTCTCCCTTTATCTGGGGAGCCACTCCGGCAGAACAAAGGGAGCTGGACCATTTTGATGAACCGCTTTCGGTGGACTATGACAACCGCACTGACACGAAAAACAAAATCAAGAGAAGGCTCTATGTTATCTTAAAAGGATTTACAGGTAAAAGTCTGCCCTGGGGTTCATTAACCGGCATCCGCCCGGCCAAGATTGCGCTGATGAAGCTGAGGGAAGGAATGACCGGGGAGGAGATCCGCCGGTATATGAAGGAGATGTATTTTACCAGTGAAGAGAAGGCCCGGCTCTGTGTGGAGACGGCTATGCGGGAGGAGGAGCTTTTGTCTTTGCTGCCCTTAAAGGAGGACAAAGCCCGGGGCTACAGCCTTTATGTGGGAATCCCCTTCTGCCCCACTACCTGTCTGTATTGTTCTTTTACCTCCTATCCCATTGGAAAATGGGAGGGGCGTATGGAGGAATATCTGGGGGCGTTGTTTAAAGAGCTTCACTATGTGGCAGAAAAAGCTGGAAAGGTTCCTTCCTCTGTCTATGTAGGCGGCGGTACCCCCACAGCTCTTTCAGCAGGGAATCTGGAAAAGCTGATGGAGAAGCTGGTAAATACTTTTGCATGTACGAAGGCGATTGAATTTACCGTGGAGGCCGGCCGGCCGGACAGCATCACCAGAGAAAAGCTGGAGGTGTTAAAAAGATACGGTGTGACCCGCATTTCTATCAATCCTCAGACCATGAACCAGAAAACCCTGGATCTGATCGGGCGCCGTCACACAGTAGAGGATGTGAAGGAACGGTTTTTTATGGCCAGGGAGCTGGGATTTGACAATATTAACATGGATCTGATTGTGGGACTTCCTGAGGAACAGGCAGAAGATGTGGAGCAAACCATGAAAGAGATCAAGGCTCTTGCCCCGGACAGTCTGACTGTACATTCATTGGCTATCAAGCGGGCCGCCCGCCTCAATACTATGAAAGAGGCCTACAAAGACTACAAGTTTGTGGGCACACAGGAGATTATCGACATGACTGCCCGGTATGCACACGAGATGGGGTTAGAGCCCTACTATCTGTATCGGCAGAAGAACATGGCTGGAAATTTTGAAAATGTGGGATATGCAAAGCCCGGGAAGGCGTGTATTTACAATATTCTCATCATGGAGGAGCAGCAGACTATCATTGGCTGCGGCGCCGGGACCACCACCAAGCGGGTGATTCCCGGGGAAAACCGGATCGAGCGTGCAGAGACAGTGAAAAATGTGGAGCAGTATATTGAGCGAATCGATGAGATGATTGAGAGAAAGAGGGGGCTTTTTGAGGATAAAGGGGAGAGCTGGGTATGAGAAAATGGGAAAAAGGGCTATTTATGGCAGGAGTTTTGACTGTGGCATTGCTGGCCAGCGGATACGGACCTCATGAGGTGAAAAATGAGGAGACTGGACAGGAGAGCACAGAGACCGGGGAAGAATCGGCGGAAGCTTCCCAGGAAATTACAAATACTGTCTCAAGGACGATTGAGGCTGGAAAAACAAGGGCAGGAAAAAATCTGAACCACACAGAAAACGGGGAGGATAAGGGGAATGAAGCAGAGAGAAAGGACAAGATTGCAAAAAGGGAGGTGGTGATCTCCCTGGCCGGAGATTGTTCCCTTGGAAATCTTTCGATTCACGGCTATGAGGGAACCTTTCGGGAGATGTATGACCAGCAGGGACCTTCCTGGTTTTTCAAAAATGTCAAATCGATCTTTGAGGCGGATGATATGACTCTGGTAAATTTTGAGGGCGTTCTGACCAACTCCAACAAACGGGTGGAGAAAGCCTTTAATATTAAGGGAAAACCGGAGTATATTCATATCCTGCCACAGGCCAGCATTGATGCGGTCAGCTTTGGGAACAATCACCGGATCGATTACGGGGCCCAGGGAATCGCAGATACGGTGGCCGCCTTTGAGAGCATTGATCTGCCCTATGCCTATGACGATAAGGTGGGGATATTTGAGACAGAGGATGGAATAAAGATCGGGATCATCTCTGTGGATGTGATCTATGGTGGAAAGCAGGTGGAGACTTATCTGCAGAATGGAATCGGGCAGTTGCGGCAGCAAGAGGCGGATTTGATCCTTGCCTGCTGTCACTGGGGGATTGAGTCTACCTACAATGCCACCGGATACCAGCTGGAGCTGGGGCGAAAGTGCATTGACTGGGGCGTGGATCTGGTAGTGGGGTGCCATCCTCATGTACTGCAGGGGGTGGAGTATTATAATGGAAAATATATTATTTATAGCTTAGGGAATTTCTGTTTCGGAGGAAACCGGAATCCGAAGGACAAGAATACCATGATTGCTCAGGCCAGATTTGAAATTGAGGACGGGGCAGCCACCAGAGAGGCTGAGCTGACATTGATCCCCTGCACCATCAGCTCCGTGGAGCACCGAAATGATTACTGTCCCACTGTGGCAGAGGGAGATAGAAAGCAGCAGATTATTCAGCGGCTGAATGAGTACAGCAGGGTTTTTGGAGTGACGGTGGACGAGGCAGGGAGAGTAGGGCATCCATAGGATGCCCGATTCATTTGTTATAAGCAGTCACAAGCCAAACGCTGATATTGCAAAGACCAGGATAATCAATCGGATTTTGGCGGATTCGGATTCGTGGACAAAGAGACACAGGAATGAGTAAAGGGTTTAGGAAAGCAGACAGAAAATATCCATAATGAAAAAGGAGATTGTGAATGGTTATGACAAAAAGAGAACGGGTAATAGCAGCGATTGAGCAGAGAGAGGTGGATGGGATTCCCTCATGCTTTTCGCTTCACTTTCCCAATGACAAAAAGAAAGGGGAGGCGTGTGTAAAGGCACATCTGGATTTTTTCCAGGATACAGATACAGACATCTGTAAGATTATGAATGAAAATCTGGTGCCGGTTTTTGGAACGATCCATACGCCTGATGATTATGATCGGTTGATTCCGGTTATGACAAAGGAGGCTCCCTTTGTGAGGGAACAGATTGAGCTGACAAAGAGAATCTTAGCCGGATGTAAGGAAGAGGTATTTACCATGGGGACGCTTCATGGGATCTGTGCATCTGGAATTCACCCAATTGAGCAGGCAGGAGTAAACTACTATGCGGCAAGACAGATGCAGGTGGATTTTTTTAGATGGAACGAGAGGAAAATGCGATCCGCCATGGAGCGGATTACAGATGTACTCTGTGCATTGGCAGAGGAATATGTGAAAGCAGGGGTAGATTCGATTTATTATGCCGCATTGGGTGGGGAGAATGGTTTCTTTACAGATGAAGAGTTTGCCAAGTGGATGAAGCCTTTTGATTTGCGGATTATGAAAGCAATCAAGGATGGGGGAGGCTACTGTTTCCTTCATATATGCAAGGATGGTCTGAATATGGAGCGGTACCGGGATTATGCCCCTTATGCAGATGTGGTCAACTGGGGAGTCTATGAAGCTCCCTTTGAATTGGATCGAGGCCGGGATTTATTCTCCGGTAAAACGATCATGGGAGGACTTGCCAATCATCAGGGACCTCTGGTAAATGGAAGAGATGAGGAGATTCAGGCAGAGGTGCATAAGATAGTGGAACGCTTTGGAAGAAAGGGACTGATTCTGGGAGCAGACTGCACCTTGTCCACGGATCAGGATTTAAGCAGGGTCAGGGCAGCTGCAAAGGCCGCCCGCTGCTGTTGAGAAAGCAAACGAGTCAGGGAGAGATCGGCAGGTTCTGCTTTGGAGGCGTTGCGAATTTATGGATAAGTATTGCTAATTGTCATCGACAATAGTATAATCGTATGGATAATGAAGTACCAAGTATGAAGAAAACGGAGAGAGCAGAAAATGGCGCTGAAAAAAAAGCCGGTAACTGGCATGAGAGATATTTTGCCTGGGGAGATGCAGGTGCGGGAGTATGTGATGAACCAGATTCGGGAGACGTACCGGGGATTTGGGTTTACCCAGATCGAGACTCCTTGCGTGGAGCATATCGAGAACCTGACCAGTAAACAGGGCGGAGACAATGAAAAGCTGATCTTTAAGATTTTGAAAAGAGGAGAAAAGCTAAGCTTAGAGTCAGCCAAGGAGGAGAAGGATTTGGTGGACGGCGGCCTTCGCTATGATCTCACCCTCCCTCTGGCACGATATTATTCCAACAATAGCGCCCAGCTGCCAAGTCCCTTTAAGGCACTGCAGATGGGAAGCGTGTGGCGGGCAGACCGGCCTCAGAAGGGAAGATTCCGTCAGTTTACTCAGTGTGATATCGATATTTTGGGGGATGCCAGCTCTATGGCGGAGATTGAGCTGATTTTAGCCACCACCACAGTCTTGGGAAAGATTTGCCCGGAAAATGGATTTACGGTGCGGATCAATGACCGGGAGATTTTAAAGGGGATGGCTTTATATTGCAGGTTTGATGAGAGTAGTTTGGATCAGGTGTTTATCACTTTGGATAAGATGGATAAGATCGGCATGGAGGGTGTGGAGGCAGAGCTTTTAGAGGCCGGACATGCCAGGGACAGCGTGGCTCAGTACACAAAGCTTTTAGCTGAGGTGGGACATGATGCAGACGGGGTGAGAAAGCTGGGAACTGTTTTAGAGAAGGTTCTTCCTCTAAGCGTGACAGAGAATCTGGCTCATATCATGCAGACAGTGGCAAATGTGGCAGAGACCGAATTTTCCCTGTATTTTGATCCCACTCTGGTGCGCGGCATGTCCTATTATACCGGGACGATCTTTGAGGTTTCCATGGAGGGCTTTGGGGGATCGGTGGCAGGTGGGGGAAGATATGACAAGATGATCGGTAAGTTTACCGGCAAGGATGCACCGGCCTGCGGCTTTTCCATTGGATTTGAGCGGATCATTACCATTCTGATGGACCAGGGAGGAAAGGTGCCGGGAGCCACAGAGAGAAAGGCCTATCTGGTGGAGAAAGGGGTGGACAGCACACGGTTTGCCCAGATTATGAGACAGGCTATGGAGGAGAGAAAGAAAGGAGCCCAGGTTCTGGTCTCCCAGATGAATAAGAATAAAAAGTTTCAGAAGGAGCAGCTGGAAAAGGAAGGATACACGGAGTTTGTGGAGTTTTACCGGGAAGGGCTTAAGGAGTAAGAAGAGGAAAGGAAAAGTATATGGCAGCCGTCAGGCAGCCGGGAAAGAGGAGAGATTATGGCAGAATCAATGCAGGGACTAAAAAGGTCTCACAGATGTACGGAGGTGACTACTGCCCACATCGGCCAGAAGGTAACAGTCATGGGATGGGTGCAGAAGAGCAGAAACAAAGGCGGAATTATCTTTGTGGATTTACGGGACCGGTCTGGTATATTACAGATTATTTTTGAGGAGACAGACTGCGGCGCAGAGAACTTTCATAAAGCGGAGAAGCTGCGCAGTGAGTTTGTGGTGGCTGTGACCGGACGTGTGGAAGCCCGGTCCGGAGCAGAGAATAAAAATCTGGCCACAGGGGCCATTGAGGTGCGGGCAGAGAGCCTGCGGATCCTTTCTGAGTCAGAGACCCCTCCATTTCCCATTGAGGAAAATTCCAAGACAAAGGAGGAGCTGCGCTTAAAGTACCGCTATCTGGACCTGCGCAGACCGGATATTCAGCGGAACCTGATTTTGCGAAGCAATATTGCCGTTCTCACCAGACAGTTTCTGGCAGAGGAGGGATTTTTGGAGATTGAGACGCCTACTTTGATAAAGAGTACCCCGGAGGGAGCCAGGGACTATCTGGTGCCCAGCCGGGTTCATCCGGGAAGCTTTTATGCGCTGCCTCAGTCTCCCCAGATTTTCAAGCAGCTATTGATGTGTTCCGGATATGACCGGTATTTCCAGCTGGCCAGATGTTACCGGGATGAGGATCTGCGGGCAGACCGGCAGCCAGAATTTACCCAGATCGATATGGAGTTGTCCTTTGTGGATGTGGACGATGTGCTGGATGTCAATGAGCGCCTGCTGTACAAACTATTTAAGGAGCTGTTAGGAGTGGAGATTCCTCAGCCCATTCCCCGGATGACCTGGCAGGAGGCCATGGACCGGTTTGGTTCCGACAAGCCGGATCTTCGTTTTGGCATGGAGCTAAAGGATGTATCACTCGTGGTGAAGGAATGCGAGTTTGTGGTGTTTAAGGGAGCCCTGGAAAATGGCGGCACGGTTCGCGGAATCAATGTCCAGGGGCAGGGCGCCATGCCCCGGAAAAAGATTGATGCCTTAGTGGAGTTTGCCAAGGGTTTTGGGGCGAAAGGTTTGGCCTATATAGCCATTCAGCCGGATGGAACCAGAAAGTCCTCCTTTGCCAAATTTATGACAGAGGAAGAGATGGATGCACTGGTTCTTGCCATGGAAGGAAAGCCGGGAGATCTGCTTTTGTTTGCCGCAGACAAAAACAAGGTGGTCTGGGATGTGTTAGGCAATCTGCGTTTGGAGCTTGCCAGACAGCTGGATCTGCTTAAGAAGGATGAGTTCCGGTTTGTTTGGGTGACAGAGTTCCCGCTTTTGGAGTATTCTGAAGAGCAGGGACGGTTTGTGGCAATGCATCATCCCTTTACCATGCCCATGGAGGAGGACTGGCATTTGATTGACACAGATCCCGGTGCGGTTCGGGCCAAGGCCTACGATATTGTGCTGAATGGTACGGAGCTAGGCGGCGGTTCGGTCCGGATTCACCAGAATGACATTCAGAGCAAAATGTTTGAGGTGTTGGGCTTTACACCGGAGCAGGCTAATGAGCAGTTTGGCTTTTTGCTGACTGCCTTTAAGTATGGGGTTCCGCCTCATGCCGGTCTGGCCTACGGCCTGGACCGGGTAGCCATGCTGATGGGCGGCTGCGACAGCATCCGAGAGGTAATCGCATTCCCCAAGGTGAAAGACGCCTCCTGTATGATGTGCGAGGCACCGGCACCGGTGGATGAAAAGCAGCTTGTGGAGCTAGGAATAGAAATCAGCCAGGAAGAGGTCAGTGAGGAAGCATCGAAAAATTGAGAAGATTCAACAGTTTAATAAAGAGAATAGCAAAGTGGAAAAGATAAATGGAAATCCGGTGGCAAATCATATTGACGATTTGCCACCGGATTGTTTAATGAGAAAGTTGATCGCAGAAATCTTTAATAAAATATTTAATATAATATTAAATTAATTACTTCTATTATAATTATCCAGTAATTGATTCTTCATATGCCATAGCTCGTGGGAGAGATCCACATGAACCCGGTGGGGATATTCCAGGCGGAGTGATTCTTCCCAGAGAGTAGCCAGTTCTTTTCGGCAGTATTCCCGGATATCCATCACCTTTGGCGATTTATAGACACATGCCCCGTTTTTGAAAACAGGAACCAGCAATTCCCGAAGTACATAGCTACCTGGTGCCAGATGGGTCTTTTTCCAGGTCTCAATGGGATCAAACAACAACAGGGAATTGGAGGAGTCAAATTTCTCATCTACCAGACAGATCAGATCTGCAATAATCTTCCCTGTGTTCTTATTATAAATACGCTGGATTGTTTTATTTCCTGGGTTAGTGATCTTTTCAGCATTTTCTGAAAGTTTGATCTTGGGAATGAAAGTTCCGGTGTTTTTGTCCTGGATGGCCGCTAACTTGTACACGCCGCCAAAGGAAGGGCAGTCTTTGGAGGTGATCAGATTGGTGCCCACACCCCAGGAATTGATGGTGGCGCCCTGAAGCTTTAAGGAGGTGATCAGGGTTTCGTCCAGATCATTGGAGGCAGAGATAATTGCGTCTGGAAAACCAGCTTCATCCAGCATTTTTTTTGCTTCCTTTGAAAGATAGGCCAGGTCGCCGCTGTCTAGGCGGATGCCGTAGAAGGTCAGGGGAATGTTATTTTCCCGCATCTCTTTAAATACCTTGATTGCATTGGGAACACCAGAGCCTAAGGTATCGTAGGTATCCACCAGCAAGATGCAGGCGGTGGGATACAGGCGGGCGTAGGTGCGGAAGGCGGTCAGCTCGTCTGGAAAACTCATGATCCAGCTGTGGGCATGGGTGCCCTTGACAGGAACGTCAAACATTTTGCCGCAGAGTACATTGGAGGTACCGATGCATCCGGCGATCATGGCAGCCCGGGCTCCATAGATTCCGGCATCTGGTCCCTGGGCTCTGCGCAGGCCAAACTCCATCACCCCGTCACCTTTAGCGGCGTACACCACCCGGGCAGCTTTTGTTGCGATCAGGGACTGATGGTTGATAATATTCAGGAGAGCAGTCTCCACCAGTTGTGCCTCCATAATGGGTGCGATCACCTTGATTAGCGGTTCCCGGGGAAAGATCACCGTTCCCTCCGGAATGGCATAGATGTCTCCGGAGAATTTAAAATCTTTCAGATAGGCAAGAAAATCTTCTCCAAACAGGCCGGTGGAACGGAGATATTCGATGTCCTCCCGGTCAAAATGGAGATTTTGTATGTATTCAATCACCTGGTCTAAGCCTGCACAAATAGAATAGCCGGCATTGTTGGGATTAGCCCGGAAAAAAGCATCAAAAATGACGGTTTCATTGGCGTCCTTTTCTTTAAAATAGCCCTGCATCATGGTCAGCTCATACAGGTCAGTCAGTAAGGTAAGATTTCTTTCACTCATAATAGATCCTCCCTATTGTATGTTGGAGAAATGCTGCAGTAAGAAAAATTTAACGGCTGCAGGCTGTCTCTGAAATTTGAATTAGTATAGCATTAATCAGAGTAAAAAGCAAATGAATTGTTAAATAAATAACAATCCGACAATCTCTATTCCCAACCCTTGACAATTTCAGTATGAATCAATATAATATGGTGTGAGACAGAAAGACTTTGACGGAGACAGTAGGGCCGCAGAAAGCAGGAGCAGCGATTCGGGGGTGGTGGAAGCCCGGAGCCTGCAGGCGGATGCCGAAGATCACTCCCGAGTTGCAGGCTGAACGATGCAGGTTATCCATTAGGCCATGCCGGTGGTCCCGCCGTTACAGGGAGCGCATATGTTGGTATGCAGTAATAGGTGGTACAGCGAAGCCAGGCCTTCGTCCTCATTACAGGACGGAGGTTTTTTATATTTTATCAGAAAACTTTTCGGCTGCTGGTACCCGCCTTTCCACAAAAACGGAGGTATTAAAAATGTATGAGAAAGTATCTACAGATTTAAAATTTGTAGACAGAGAAAAGAAAATCGAGAAATTCTGGAAGGATCATGAGATCTTTCAAAAGAGCATGGACAGCCGGAAATACGGTCCGACCTACACCTTTTACGATGGGCCTCCCACAGCTAACGGCAAACCCCATATCGGCCATGTGCTGACCCGGGTGATTAAGGATATGATTCCCCGATACCGGACCATGAAGGGTTCAATGGTTCCCCGGAAGGCGGGGTGGGACACCCATGGTCTTCCGGTGGAACTGGAAGTGGAGCGTATGCTGGGTTTAGACGGAAAGGAGCAGATCGAGCAGTATGGTCTGGATCCGTTTATCGGTTACTGTAAGGAGAGTGTGTGGAAGTACAAGGGAATGTGGGAGGATTTTTCCGGCACCGTTGGCTTCTGGGCAGACATGGATGATCCCTATGTCACTTATCACAATGATTTTATTGAGTCAGAGTGGTGGGCTTTAAAGAAGATTTGGGAGAAAGGGCTTTTGTATAAAGGCTTTAAAATCGTGCCCTATTGTCCCCGGTGCGGCACCCCTCTGTCCAGCCATGAGGTAGCACAGGGATATAAGGATGTGAAGGAGCGGTCTGCCATTGCCCGGTTTAAGGTGAAGGGAGAGGATGCCTATATTTTGGCATGGACCACTACGCCCTGGACATTGCCAAGCAATGTGGCGCTTTGTGTTAATCCGGATGAATCCTATGTGAAGGTTCAAAATGGATCGTATATGTATTATCTGGCTGAGGCTTTGTGTGAAACGGTACTGGAGGGCGAGTACACAGTGCTGGAGCGTTACACGGGAAAAGATCTGGAATATAAGGAGTATGAACCTCTGCTTCCGTATGCCAACCAGGTCTGTGAAAAGCAGAAGAAAAAGGCTTTTTACGTGGTCTGTGACGGCTATGTGACTCTGACAGACGGTACAGGTGTGGTACACATTGCACCAGCGTTCGGTGAGGACGACTCCAAGGTGGGGCGTAAATACGACTTGCCTTTTGTGCAACTAGTGGATGCCAAGGGGGAGATGACAGGAGAGACTCCCTGGGCAGGAACGTTTGTGAAGAAAGCAGATCCGCTGGTGCTAAAGGAGTTGGAGGAGAAGGGGCTTTTGTTTTCCGCGCCATCCTTTGAGCACAGCTACCCCCATTGCTGGCGCTGCGATACGCCGCTGATTTACTATGCCCGGGAGTCCTGGTTTATTAAGATGACAGCGGTCAAGGAGGATCTGATCCGCAACAATAATACCATCAACTGGATTCCAGAGAGCATCGGAAAGGGGCGCTTCGGCGATTGGCTGGAAAATGTCCAGGACTGGGGCATCAGCCGCAACCGGTATTGGGGTACTCCTTTAAATATCTGGGAATGTGAGTGCAATTATCAACATTCTATCGGCAGCATTGAGGAGCTAAAAAGTATGTCCTCTAACTGTCCGGATGAGATCGAGCTGCACCGGCCTTTTATTGATGAAGTGACGATTACCTGCCCCAAATGCGGCAGACAAATGAAGCGAGTTCCAGAGGTAATTGACTGCTGGTTTGACTCCGGTGCCATGCCCTTTGCCCAGCATCATTATCCCTTTGAGAATCAGGAGCTGTTTAAGCAGCAGTTCCCGGCGGACTTTATCTCTGAGGCAGTGGATCAGACCCGGGGATGGTTTTACTCTTTACTGGCTATTTCCACCCTGATCTTCAATCAGGCGCCTTATAAGAATGTGATTGTGCTGGGACATGTGCAGGACGAGAACGGTCAGAAGATGAGCAAGAGTAAAGGGAATGCAGTGGATCCCTTTGAAGCTCTGGCCACCTACGGAGCAGACGCGATCCGCTGGTATTTCTATATCAACAGCGCCCCCTGGCTGCCGAACCGTTTCCATGGCAAGGCTGTGCAGGAAGGACAGCGCAAATTCATGGGAACCCTGTGGAATACCTACGCATTCTTTGTGTTGTATGCCAATATTGACCAGTTTGATGCCACCAAGTATGAGCTGGAATATGAGAAGCTGCCAGTGATGGATAAGTGGCTCTTATCAAAGATGAATTCTATGGTGAAGAGTGTGGATGAGAATCTGGCAAATTACCGGATTCCGGAGGCTGCCCGGGCTCTGCAGGAGTTCGTGGATGATATGAGCAATTGGTATGTGAGACGGAGTCGGGAGCGTTTTTGGGCCAAGGGCATGGAGCAAGATAAGATCAATGCCTATATGACCCTGTATACAGCACTGTTGACCACTGCGAAGGCAGCAGCGCCTATGATTCCCTTTATGACCGAGGATATCTATCAGAATCTGGTGAGAAGCATTGACAAGGAGGCTCCAGAAAGTGTACACCTGTGTGATTTCCCGTCAGCGGATGAGAATCATATTGACCGTCAGCTGGAAAGGGATATGGATGAGGTCTTAAAGATTGTGGTTCTGGGCCGGGCAGCCAGGAATACGGCTAATCTGAAAAATCGTCAGCCTATTGGCAAGATGTATGTGAAGGCAGATCACGAGCTGTCCGCCTTCTATGTGGAGATCATCGAGGATGAGCTGAATGTAAAGTCCGTGGAGTTTGTGGAGGACGTCCGCAGTTTTACCACCTATAGTTTTAAGCCCCAGCTTAAGACTGTGGGACCAAAATATGGCAAGCAGTTAGCCAACATCCGCAGAGCACTCACCGATATTGACGGGAATATGGCTATGGATACCCTAAAGGCAGAGGGAGCCCTGAAGTTTGATTTCGGTGGTGAGCTGGTGGTGCTTGCAGAGGAGGATTTGCTGATTGACATGGCTCAGACGGAAGGATATGTGTCTGAGAGTGACTACGGCGTGACCGTGGCTCTGGATACCAATCTGACACCTGAGCTGGTGGAAGAGGGATTTGTCCGAGAGCTGGTCAGCAAGATCCAGACCATGAGAAAGGAAGCCGGATTTGAGGTGACGGACCATATTGAGGTGTTCCAGACAGGAAATGATCGAATTGCCCAGATTCTTATGGCTCACAAAGATGTGATCGGAAAGGAAGTATTGGCAGACCAGATCCGCACAGGAGAGACGGATGGTTATGTCAAGGAATGGAATATCAACAGCGAGAAAACAACATTGGGAGTGAAAAAAACCGCGGGTGCCTGAGAGTGCAGCGGTTCAAAGGAGAATAAGCATGAGCAAGGTTTTTGACAAGGAAGAATTTAAAAAGTCGGTTACTTATAATGTAAAGAATCTGTTCCGCAGAACGCTGGACGAGGCTACCCCCGCCCAGATGTTTCAGGCAGTGTCCTATGCAGTCAAGGACGTGATTATTGATGAGTGGATCGCATCTCAAAAGACCTATGCAAAGGAAGATGCCAAGACAGTTTACTATCTGTCTATGGAGTTTTTGATGGGTCGTGCCCTGGGCAATAACATTATCAATATTATGGCACAAGATGAGATCAAGGAAGTTCTTGATGAGATGGGCTTTGACTTAAATGTGATTGAGGACCAGGAGCCGGATCCGGCTCTTGGCAACGGAGGTTTGGGCAGACTGGCCGCCTGTTTTTTGGATTCTCTGGCCACATTAGGGTATCCGGCTTACGGCTGTGGGATTCGGTATCACTATGGAATGTTTAAACAGCGAATCGACAATGGTTTCCAGATAGAAGTGCCGGATGAATGGCTGAAGGACGGCAATCCCTTTGAGGTGCGCCGCTCTGAATATTCAACAGAAGTCAAATTCGGAGGTTATGTCCGCGTAGCTCATGAAAACGGCCATGAGAAGTTTGTGCAGGAGGGCTATCAGTCCGTGTTGGCTGTGCCCTATGATCTGCCGATTGTAGGTTATGGCAACAATGTGGTCAACACCCTGCGGATTTGGGATGCCCAGCCGATCAATACCTTCAGCCTGGAGTCCTTTGACAAGGGGGATTACCACAAGGCGGTGGAGCAGGAGAATCTGGCAAAAACTATTTGTGATGTGCTGTATCCCAATGATAACCACTATGCAGGAAAAGAGCTGCGCTTAAAGCAGCAGTATTTCTTTATCTCCGCCAGTGTGCAGCGTGCAGTGGCCAAGTATATGGAGAAGCACAAGGATGTGCGCAAGTTCTACGAGAAGAATGTGTTCCAGCTCAATGACACCCATCCAACCGTGGCAGTGGCAGAGCTGATGCGGATTCTTTTGGACGACTATGATCTGAGCTGGGATGAGGCCTGGGATGTGACCACCAAGACCTGTGCCTATACCAACCATACGATTATGGCGGAGGCTTTGGAGAAGTGGCCCATTGAGCTGTTCTCCCGCCTGCTGCCGAGAATCTACCAGATTGTAGAGGAGATTAACCGCCGGTTCCAAAACCAGATCCGCCAGATGTATCCCAATGACCAGCACAAGATTGCCAAGATGTCCATCATCTATGACGGTCAGGTCCGTATGGCCCACATGGCTATTGCCGGAAGCTTTTCAGTCAATGGTGTGGCCCGTCTGCACACAGAAATTTTGAAGCATCAGGAGCTGAGAGATTTCTATGAGATGATGCCAGAGAAATTCAACAATAAGACAAACGGCATTACACAGAGACGGTTTTTACTCCACGGAAATCCGCTTCTGGCTGACTGGGTGACTTCCAAAGTGGGAGATGAGTGGATCACCGATCTCTCAGCTATTGGTAAGCTGAAGCTGTATGTGGATGATGAGAAATGTCAGCACGAGTTTATGAACATCAAGTACCAGAATAAGCTGCGCCTGGCTAAATATATAAAAGAGTACAACGGAATTGATGTGGATCCCCGGTCAATCTTTGATGTGCAGGTGAAGCGGCTTCATGAATATAAACGACAGCTGATGAACATCCTTCATGTGATGTATCTGTACAATCAGGTGAAGGAGAACCCCAATCTGGATATGATTCCCAGGACCTTTATTTTTGGCGCCAAGGCAGCAGCAGGGTATAAGATTGCCAAGCTGACCATTAAGCTGATTAATGCTGTGGCAGATGTGATCAATAATGATCGCTCCATCAACAATAAGCTGAAGGTTGTGTTTATTGAGGATTACCGGGTATCGAATGCAGAGATTATCTTTGCGGCGGCAGATGTCAGTGAGCAGATTTCCACTGCAAGCAAAGAGGCCAGCGGTACAGGCAACATGAAATTTATGTTAAACGGTGCTCTGACCATTGGCACAATGGATGGTGCTAATGTGGAGATCGTGGAGGAGGTGGGAGAGGAGAATGCCTTTATCTTCGGCACTTCCTCTGATGAGATTATTGAGCTGGAAAAGAACCGCTCCTATGATCCGATGCAGATATTTAACAATGATCAGGATATTCGCCATGTGTTGATGCAGTTGATCAATGGATATTTCTCTCCTTATGATACAGAGCTGTTCAGGGATATCTACAATTCCCTTTTGAATACCCAGAGCAGCAACCGGGCGGATCCTTACTTTATCCTGAAGGATTTCCGGATGTATGCAGATGCTCAGAAGAAGGTGGATGAGAAGTACCGGGATCAGAAATGGTGGGCGCGGGCTGCCATGCTGAATGTGGCCTGCAGCGGAAAGTTCTCTTCTGACCGGACGATTGAAGAATACGTGAAGGATATCTGGCATTTGGATAAGGTGCATGTAGAGCTTTGATTGATTCTATTATAAGAAAAGATTCCGGCGGCCCAGGCCGAATCCAGGAATAGATAGAAGAATCTCTTCATAGACTGATAGTAGTCAGGAGGGATTCTTTTTTTATGCGGAAATGGTTGATTGCGATTGCAGTGATGGTACTTTCCCCCTGGGCGGTTTCCCTGATCTGGATGCGGGCGGCAGGGATGGAGAGGGAGATAAAAGAGATGCCGGGAGAGTGGCAAGCCAATGCAGCAGGGACAGAGGAAAGCCAGGGAGGGGAGGATACAGAGTCAAATCCGGCAGTGGAGGCAGAGGGACAGGCCATAAAAGGGGAGGAGGCAGCAAAGACCAGTGCAGAAGTGACAGGCAGGGGGAGCAGAGAATCTGGTTCGTCAGAAAATCTGATAAGACGAAAGATTCTGGTGGAGAGAAAGGGGATTCGGACCTACATTGATCTTGAGGATTATCTGCCAGGGGTGATGGTTTGTCAGATGGACAGAGATTATAATCTGGAGACCATGAAGTGCCAGGCAGTGATTGCCCGGACCTATATTTACCGACTCTTAAACGGGAGGACCGAGATATACGAGGAAGAGCTGGATATGGATTACTTAGGGGAAGGGGAAGGAGGTGTGATGGCGGACAGGGAAAAGCTTTTTAACCGGTTGGAAAAGTGCAGGGAGGCGGCAGAGGCAACCAGGGGACAAGTGATGAAATATGAGGACCGGTACATTTTGCCTTTATTTCATGCCATAAGTGCCGGGCGAACCCGATCCGGAGATGGAGATTTTCCTTATCTTCAGTCAGTGGAAAGCGTGGCGGACACAAAACGGGAGGATTACATGGAGACACCTAAATGGAGCCGGGCTTCCTTTGCTGCTGCCATCAACCAGATTCCGGGGGCAACGCCAGTGGGGGCTGAGCAGGTTCCTGAGCAGATACAGACAGTCAAAAAGGATGATGCCGGATATGTGACAGAGATGAAGATAGGAGCAGGCATCTATTCTGGCGATGAGATATGGTATGCCTTGGGGCTTTCCTCTCCTTGCTTTAATATTGAGGCAGATGGGGACAGTATCCGGGTTCGGGTCCGGGGAAAAGGCCATGGCTATGGACTCAGCCAGGCGGGGGCAGACAGTATGGCAGAGGCTGGCTGGGGGTATGAGGATATCTTAAATCATTATTATAAAAATATATCTCTGATTTTTGAATAACTCCGTGCGCTTTGGTAAAACTACTACCGAGGTGATAAACGGTGAAAGAGAAAATCAATCTAATGTTCAAGGACAAACTATTCCTTGTCATGCTGGTACTGGGCCTGTTGACTATAGTAGCTGCAGCAGGTGTCGTTACAATGAAGAGAGGAGACGGACAGGAGCAGAACCCCTATGTGGATATGCAGGGGCAGGAGAATCTTCTGGCAGGAGATACGATACCTGAATCGAAGGTATCGGTGGCAGGAGAGTCCAATGCACAGCCTGTGCCGGAACAGACCAAGGAGAAAGTGGCAAAGCAGGGTACGAACCAGGATACTGTGGTTCAGGAAAAGATTAACCAGACAGCTGGCAGCAAACCATCTGAGGATGCGCAGGCTGTGGGAACCGGTGTGGATTCTGCCAAGGCACTGGTGTTGGATTTTTCCGATACCAGCCGAGTGAGCTGGCCGGTTATGGGGAATGTGGTATTGGATTACAGTATGGATTCCACGATCTATTTTCCAACGCTGGATCAGTATAAGTGTAATCCTGGTCTGGTGATTCAGGGAGAGGTAAGCAGCCCTGTTTACGCCCCGGCTAATGGACGGGTAACTCAGGTGGGAGTCAATGAAGAGATTGGCAATTATGTGACTCTGGAACTGGGAAATGAGTACACTGCCATCTGCGGACAGCTTAAAGAAGTGACTGCAGTGGAAGGAGAGTATTTGGAGAAGGGACAGCTTCTGGGATATGTGGCAGAACCCACCAAATATTATACGATTGAAGGAAGTAATGTGTATTTCCAGATGAATTATCATGGAGCAGCCATTGATCCTTTGGATTACCTGGAGTGAAACAGAAAAAATACACCTCAGGTGTGTTTGCTGGAAATGATCAAAATCAAAAATTGCTGTCAGACAGAAAAAAGTGACTGTCTGGCAGCATTTTTCTGCTTGTGAGTCTTTGTCCATTTCATAAAAAACCATATAGATGTTTTAAGGTTTTTTAATAAAATATTCACAGAACGTTGATATTGGTGTGATATACTTATCCAGAAAAAGGTTCCTATGATTTCCATACAAATACTCATATGGATGAAGTAGGAACAGAAAACAACAGTTTCATTAAAATGATAGGGGAAATTATGAATATTTTGTTTTTTATCACACCAAAAAGTGAAGTGGCATGTGTGTATGAGGATGATTCTCTCAGACAGGCGTTAGAGCGGATGGAATATCACCAATACGCCTCAGTACCTATGCTGAGACGAGACGGGAAGTATGTGGGGACACTGACAGAGGGAGACCTTTTGTGGGGCATCAAGAATCAGTACAACCTGAATTTGCGGGAGGCGGAGAGTATGCCTGTTACCACCATCAGCCGCAGAATGGATTATCTGCCAGTTAATGGAAAATCCGACATGGAAGGACTGGTAGATAAGGCGCTCAACCAGAACTTTGTGCCAGTGGTAGATGACAGGGGATATTTTATCGGAATCATTACCAGAAAAGATATTATCCGGTACTTCTACGAGAAAAAGATGCCAGGGCACATGCCATTGCAGCTTCAGGGATAAAAAGCCACAGGGCAGGGGGACCTGCCCTGTTTTTTGTAGTGACTTTTGCAGTAAAATAGGTGGTGCGTGTTTTGGGGCTTTACGGTATATTTTCTTCAGGGATGATTTATCTGGATGAAGGCATCTGCTGATCAAAAGCTGGATTAAAGGCATAGAAGTTCCGGCTGTCCAGATGATCCTGAACGTCCCGGAGAGCTTCCCCGAACCGCTGAAAGTGGACGATCTCCCGTTCCCGGAGGAAGCGGATGGGATCGCAGACATCGTGGTCCTTGACCATGCGGAGAATGTTGTCGTAGGTGGTGCGGGCTTTTTGCTCTGCTGCCAAATCCTCAAACAAATCTGTAATCGGATCTCCTTTAGACTGGAATTCACAGGCATTAAAAGGCACGCCCCCTGCGGCCTGGGGCCAGATACCGGTGGTGTGATCGATATAGTAAGGACCAAAGCCGGAAGCCTCGATCTCCTCTGGTGTTAGGTTTCTGGTTAGCTGGTGGACAATGGCTGCAATGATCTCCCAGTGTCCTAGCTCTTCGGTGCCTATATCGGTCAGGATAGCTTTTCCCTTTTTGTAAGGCATGGCATAGCGTTGGGACAGATAGCGCATAGCGGCAGCGCTTTCTCCGTCAGGCCCGCCATACTGACTGATAATAAACTGCGCCAGTTTTGGATTGGTCTGTGAGATTTTTACGGGATACTGCAGGCGTTTTTCATATCTCCACATATCTACATACCTCCTTCCCAGGGCCAGGGATTGTTGACCCATGTCCAGCTGTTTCCACTTATCTGATTGATCATCAGCGGACCGTGGACCTTTTCATAGGCTGCTATAGCATCCTGGTTCATCCGTTTTACATATTGATAATATTCGATTGCCTGGCTGTCTGATGGGTGAGTATCCAGATACAGGTTTACTTCGTCTAGGGCAAATCCCGTTTCATATACTTTTTGAAGCAATGCATTTTCACACATATTTATCGACACCTCCCCATGACAAATGGAAGATCCAGTTCAGGGAAAAGAGTTCCCCGGGAGAATCCCTGCTCCATGGAATAAGTCTGCCCCCATGTCTGCCAGGGGACATAGGCCATACCAATGGGCATATTGTTTCCGTTCTTATTAGGGATAAGAGAGGAAGAACCGCTGCCACAACCGCATCCGCCTGAAGAGGCAGGGGCCGGATTGGTATTTTGTGGAGGCAGTGTTGATGGTGAGGCAGGCCGGGCAGAGGGTTTTGTAACAGGCTTGTGTGCCGGGGGATTGCAGGAACTTTTTTGTGAGGCAGCTGGTCGAACAGGAGGAAGAGGCGGCCGGACCGGGGCTGCCGGAGGCATAGGGGGAGGGGAGGGTATAAACATTCCATCACATATGTCGCATCTCTTATAATTGTCGCATCTGCAATCGGTGTTTATACAGGGGGGAGCGGGTATCTGCGGTCTGCAAAAGCAGCCGCACCGCACATTGCTGTTCTGATTCATAGATGAATGGCTCCTTTCCATAGCTAAAGGTTTCTAATTATATAAATATGACAGCAACGAAAAAAGGTTCGACTGGATTCATTTTTAATAAAAGCATAAGGGCTGTCACACTTGTCTGTTACCCCACATAGGATACATTACAAAACAAAATAAAAGGAGCTTTTAAATATGTGTGGATGTAATTGCAATAGATGTGGATGTGGAATTGGTGTTGGGTGCTGCAGAAGATGCAGATGCAGCTGTGTCTGCAATTGCTCTTGTAATAATAACAGTGGAGTAGGAGGAGCCTGCTGCGGAACCAATAACTGCAATACAGGAAACTGCGGCTGCGGAAATAACAATTGCAATGGAAGCTGCGGCTGCGGGAATAACAATTGTAATGGAAGCTGCGGCTGCGGGAATAACAATTGCAACGGAAGCTGCGGTTGTGGGAATAATAATTGTAACGGGAGCTGTGGTTGCGGGAATAACAATTGCAATGGAAGCTGCGGCTGCGGAAATAACAACTGCAATATAGGGAATTGCTGCACTTGCAGGCCTTGTGGAGGCAATTCTGCCTATCAGGCGGGCTTCCGTGACGGATACAATCAAGGATACAATGATGGTTTCAGAGATGGATGCAATGCCTGTGGTAATGATGGAATTATGCCTTTGGGGGCAGCATCCGCTGAAACTGACTGCGGCTGCGGCGATAACTGAATCGATAAATAGATCTGGAAGATTTGGATCATAAAAGGAAAGGCCGGCGGCATTCGTATCGCCGGCCCTTCTTTTACTCGTCTATTGTTGGATTTTCTGGATTGATGGGATTAAAAGCAAAATCTGACAAAGAACATGGGTGTGTTTTGTGAAAGTTGCTGATTGTATTTTACATAAATTTGTGATAATGTATTCATATAAAGAATTGTATACAATTATGACTAATCGTATACAAAATATAATTACAAGTAAAAGGAGAGGAATCGCATGGATTACATCAAAAACTATTCTTTAGAAGGTAAAGTGGCATGGATTACCGGTGCATCTTATGGAATTGGCTTTGCTATTGCAAAGGCTATGGCCAAAGCAGGTGCCACAATCGTATTTAATGATATTCGTCAGGATTTGGTGGACAAGGGTCTGGCTGCTTATGAGGAAGAAGGGATCAAGGCTCATGGCTATGTATGTGATGTGACGGACGAGGATATTGTGAATGCTACTGTGGAAGCCATTGAGAAGGAAGTTGGCGTTGTGGATATTCTGGTAAATAATGCAGGGATTATCAAGCGGATTCCTATGATTGAGATGGCAGCAAAGGATTTCCGGCAGGTGATCGATGTGGATTTGAATGCACCCTTTATTGTTTCCAAAGCTGTGATTCCGTCCATGATCAAAAAAGGTGCAGGTAAAATTATCAATATTTGCTCCATGATGTCTGAATTTGGCCGTGAGACTGTTTCGGCCTATGCGGCAGCTAAGGGCGGTTTAAAGATGCTGACCAGGAACATTGCATCTGAGTACGGTGAATACAATATCCAGTGCAATGGCATTGGACCTGGTTATATTGCTACTCCCCAGACTGCGCCTCTTAGAGAGAAGCAGGCAGATGGTTCCCGCCACCCCTTTGATCAGTTTATTGTTTCAAAGACTCCGGCAGGGCGTTGGGGAGAAGCATCTGATCTGGGAGGACCAGCAGTGTTCTTGGCATCTGCGGCTTCCGATTTTGTAAATGGACAGATTCTTTATGTAGATGGAGGGATTCAGGCATATATTGGCAAACAGCCGTCCTGATATCTGTGCAGAGAGGGAGCAGGAGGGGCTGGCATGGGTGAAAAGAATTACAAAAACCGGGGGGAATATGTGTTTGAGACCCTGAAACAGGAAATGCTGGATCTGGCATTAAAGCCCGGCCAATCCATTAGTGAAAATGAAATATGTACACGTTTTGATGTATCCCGGACTCCGGTCCGGGAAGCATTTCGCAGGCTGCAGGAGCAGGGCTTTGTCCACACAGTACCTTACTCCGGAACCTGCGTGACAAAGCTTAATCTGGAAAACATCCGGCACATGATTTATATGAGAGTGGCAGTGGAGCTGATGGTTATGCGGGATTTTATGAAAGAATTTACCCCTTTCCAGCTGGAGGAGATCCGCCATCAGATTCGTCTGCAGGAGCTTTTGATTGGTGGGCAGGACTTTCAGCCGGAACAATTTTACCGGATGGATGCCCAGATGCATGGGATCTGGTTTTCGGCTACAGGGAAAGAAAAGCTCTGGGAATTTATTCAGGCGCAGCAGCTTCACTATACCCGGTTTCGCATGCTGGATTTTGTGACGGAAACAGATTTTAACCGGATTATAAAGGAGCATACCCAACTGCTTTCTCTTTTGGAACAGAAACAGGAAGAGCGCCTGGAAGAGACTTTAAAAAAGCATCTCTATATCAGTATGACCCGGATGAAACATGCCATTGAAGTGGAATATAAAGATTATTTTGAATAGAAAAGTGATTATAGCCGTTCAGATATGTTTGAACGGTTATATTTTTAGTTACAAACTATATTAAAAACTTGTAAAAATCATATTTTTTGTTAGTTTTAATCTTGATTATTTTATCAAAGGAAGTTATAATAAGCACCAGCAATTTTATCTATTTATTTTAAGGGAGGATTTATGAAATGTCTAAGATGAAAAGTTGCATCATTCCGGCTATTTTAGCTGCAATGGCGTTGACAGCGCTTACAGCCTGCGGGGGAAAAAGCGAGTCCGCCGATGCCACCACTGCTGCTGAGACGACTGTGGAAACCGTTACTGAGGAGGAAACCAAAGAAGAAACCACAGAAGAAACAACAGAAGCAGCAGAAGAGGATAATACTGAGGCAGAGGCTTCTGATGGAAACAGTGTATATTTAGAACAGGTTGATACGATGAACAAGGCGGCTGAAGAATTTATTACTATCAGCATGGAATTTATGCAGCTCAGCCAGGATGATCCGGAGAATATTGAAGGTATGTCTGAACTGATCGAAAAGACCCGGAACACCAAGAAGGCTTTTGTGGATTTTGCTGCTCTTGACACTGTGCCAGAAGGGCTGGAGGAAGCTCACGGCAAGCTGGCCTCTGCTGCTACTGGCTATGCAGATACTTTGGATATTTACTGCGATGTACTTTTGGCAACGGTTAAGGGAGAAGAGCACGAGGCGATGGCAACCATCCAGGAGGATTGGACCAATGCTGCTACTGCACTGAGCGATGCTATGGGCGAGGTTGAGGAAGTTATAGCTGCCCAATAATATAAAAATCGGTTAGTATTTTATAAGACTTGCAATCCGGACGGCTCAAATAAATGGCTGAGTAGCTATTTATATGAATATGTCCGGATTTTTTATGGAAAATTCTCTATTTTCATGGTATGATATTAGAAAGTGGAGATCACTTTCAAAGCGATCATGGCTGTCTCTTGAAATCAGACACAGGGTAATTTGATCTTTCTTAATAAAATGTTTGGGAAAAACAATATTGGAACCAATTGCGTGCTGATAATCCGAATATTCCGATGGGGAGAACCGGGAATGATCTGTATGGAAGAGTATATCGTACTTGAGGGGAGGGCTTATTGTATTCTCGTTTTGGAAAATAAAAAACAGACACATTTCTATACGAACTTTGTCCGTGCGTGTCTGCTTCGTGATAAGGAATCCTCCCACTTTGTGGATCCCTCCTTGTCACAAATAATGGAGACAACGGGATTCGAACCCGCGGTCTCTACGTTGCGAACGTAGCGCTTTCCCAGCTAAGCTATGTCCCCTTATATATGATTCGATTGATATGTATGCATAAAATACTCTGCCGCTCGATACGGCAGAGAAAATGGAGACAACAGGGCTCGAACCTGCGACCCCATGCGTGTGATGCATGTGCTCTCCCAGCTGAGCTATGCCTCCGTCAATTATTCTACCACATTTTCTGAAAAATGCAACTCCTTTTTTGAAATTTTTAAGAAAAATTGTAAAAAGATGGAATGCTTCAATTGGATATCAATAAGTAATTTCTTATAGGTTTTCATGATATTTGAAAGTTAAGAAGGGGTATGGCTGAATCATTACAGTTTACATCTGACCAATCACTTGGCTGATTAGTCAGGTGTCAGTGCAGTTATGGAGTCAAAGGATATGCTGTTACGGTCATAGAGATATCTGTGAACCGTAATATATTGAGAATTGCAACTTGCAAAAGACTCTTGAATAACTTTGATTGATATGATAAACTGTCATATACCCCGCAGGAGCAGACCGGAGATAGACCATGGTATGGCTTGCCTGCCATCAATAAACACTGGCATTTGTCTGTTTTGTCAGTGTATAGAAAATTTTGCTTTGGATATGATCTGATTGATATGCTTTGATTTGGCAATTCTGACATGTTTTGATCCCATTTTACCATCACAAAGGAGGTAATATATGAATCTGTACAGCCAGAAACTGACACTGGACTATCCTGTGTCAATCGTTCCTATGGGAAAGATTGCGGGATATCAGGTGCGGCCAGGTCTGTTTGACACGAATGGAGCGATCGCTTCAGAGGTGGGGGTAAATTTTACAGTCCATACCCAGAATGGTCATTCCTGTGAGCTTTTGCTGTTCCATAAAGGGGAGGAGGAACCCTATGCAATTCTTCCCTTTCCCGATGAATATAAGGTCGGGGATGTGTATTCCATGATTGTATTTGGTTTGAAAATTGAAGAGTTTGAGTATGCCTATCGGATTGATGGAGAATATCGGCCGGAGAAGGGACTTTTGTTTGACAAGGATGCCATTTTACTGGATCCCTATGCTCGTGCGGTGACAGGTCAGGAGGTTTGGGGCGAGAAGATGGTGAAACATTATCACGCTCGTGTGGTTAAGGATGTGTTTGACTGGGGGGATATGCCCCAGTCCTCCCGGGATCTGTGTGATCTGGTTATCTATGAGATGCATGTGAGGGGGTTTACCTACCACCCGTCTTCCGGGGTAAAATTTCCAGGGACCTTTGCAGGAATACGGGAAAAGATTCCCTACCTTAAAGATCTGGGAGTGAATGCGGTGGAGCTGATGCCCATTTTTGAGTTTGATGAGACCATGAATTCCAGGGAGGTGGGAGGAAAAGTCCTTTTAGATTATTGGGGATATAATACGGTGGGATTTTTTGCTCCCAACAGCAATTATGCCTCTACAACAGAGTTTAATCGGGAGGGGACGGAATTAAAGGAACTGATCCGGGATCTTCACGATAATGGTATTGAAGTGATTTTAGATGTAGTGTTCAACCATACAGCAGAAGGAAATGAGCAGGGGCCGACCTTCTGTTTTAAAGGCATTGATAATAAGGTTTATTATATGCTGACTCCAGAGGGAAATTATTATAATTTCAGTGGGTGTGGCAATACTTTAAACTGCAATCACCCGATTGTGCGTCAGATGATTTTAGAGTGTCTGCGATACTGGACAATCAATTACCGAGTGGATGGTTTCCGGTTTGACTTGGCAAGCATTCTGGGAAGAAATGCAGATGGTTCTCCCATGAATAAGCCTCCTCTTTTGGAGAGTTTGGCCCATGATCCCTTGCTGGGCAATGTAAAGCTGATTGCTGAGGCGTGGGATGCAGGGGGTATGTATCAGGTAGGCTGCTTTCCTGCGGAGAAACGCTGGGCTGAGTGGAACGGACGGTACCGGGATGCAGTGCGGGGATACTTAAAGGGAGATTGCTGGGAGGCGTGGAATGCTGCCTGGAGCATCAGCGGCTCCGGGGATCTTTATGGGGGTCACATTCCGGATTATAATGGAAGCTATGCAGGATACAATTCCTGTGTGAATTTTCTCACCTGCCATGATGGATTTACCTTGTATGATCTGTATTCCTACAATGAAAAGCATAACGAGAAAAATGGCTGGAACAATACAGATGGCTCCAACGACAACCGAAGCTGGAATTGTGGGGTGGAGGGGGAGACAGAGGATCCGGAGGTGCTGAACCTGCGGTTTCGTATGATCCGAAATGCATGTGCAGTGCTTATGTGCAGCAGAGGAGCTCCTATGTTTTTGGCAGGGGATGAGTTTGGAAATACCCAATATGGAAACAATAACAGCTATTGTCAGGATAATGAGATCTCCTGGCTGGATTGGACTTTGTTTGAGAAAAATCGGGAATTGTATGAGTTTTTCCGGTTTATGATTCATTATCGTCACAGACATTCGGTTATTCGCAGAAAGCTGCCGGATGCGATCTGTGGCATGGAGCCGATTCATACCCATGATGTGAATGCGGAATGTGTGACGATTCCCAGAAATGCCAAGACCATTGCGATAAGCTTTGCTGGCTATGACAGAGACAAGGGAAGAGATGATCTTGTTTATGTAGTTGTGAACACCTACTGGGAGGATGTGGAGATTACCTTGCCTCAGCTTCATAAGAGAGGGGCATGGTATTTAAGTGTGAATACCTACGGAGACTGGGAGGGAAAATATTTTTATGAAGAAGGGGATGAGGTGCGGATAGACAATTCCTTTATCATGCGCCCCCGGTCGGTTGCAGTGTTTACCGGAAGGGAATTTTTGTCCCCGGAGCGGTATTAGAAAAAGTGTTATGATTTTGTGACAGGAGGCAGGATTGATGGAGCATTTGGAAAAGACCGGGCTGGTATTGGAGGGAGGAGGTATGCGGGGAATCTATACGGCCGGTGTGTTAGATGTTTTTCTGGATCATGGAATTGTGTTTGATGGCGTGATAGGGGTATCTGCCGGTGTGGTTCATGGCTGCTCTTATTTATCAGGGCAGAAGGGCCGGAGTATCCGTTATTACAAACGGTATTGTAAGGACTGGAGGTTTATGAGCCTCCGCAATCTGCTGCTGACGGGAAATATGGTAGGAGTGAAGTTCTGCTACCATGATCTGCCGGACCGATTGGAACCTTATGATTATAATGCATTTAAGCGTTCAAAAAGCGAGTTTTATGCCACCTGCAGCAATGTGATGACTGGAAAGCCGGAATATTTGCGGATGACGGATATGAGGAAGCATGTGGATATTATGCGGGCTTCGGCCTCTCTTCCCTGTGTGTCCCGTATGGTGAAGCTTAACGGAAAAAGGCTGTTAGACGGGGCCTACACAGACAGCATCCCGGTGCGGGCTTTCAGACGAATGGGATTTAAAAGGAATGTGGTGGTTCTGACCAGACAGGAAGGGTATGTAAAGGCACCGGAGAAAAGCCTTATGGGAACCATGGCCCGGGTGCGTTATTTAAGATACCCCCGGTTTATACATGCAATGGAGAGACGTCATATTGTATATAACAAGACGATCCAGTATATCCGGCGTCTTGAAAAGGAGGGGGAGGTTTTTGTAATCTGCCCCAGCAAAAAGCTGGAGATCGGGCGGATGGAGCACAGCCCTGAGAAGCTGCAGATAACTTATGAGCTGGGAAGAAAGGATGCAGAAGCTTCGCTGAATCGGCTGAAGGATTGGATGAACAAGGAAAGACTGCACAATACCGACAGATAGGGGGATCGTTTGCCTTAACAAATTGCAGAATATGCCGACATATCTATCATAGGAAGAAACTTTTGTAATGGCTTGCAAAGGGGGGAGTAGTGTGGGTATGGAAGGCTCAAAAAGTCTGAGTGATTCTTTGAAACCGATTCGCACTGAGGAGCGCAGGACAGTCAAACCGTTTGGTGCATCGCCGGTAGCTTCCGGAGTGGATCTCAAACGGGCTAAGGGAGTGTTTGTTAAAGCAGTCAGTGCAGAGCGAACCGGACTAAGCAAGTCGCAGATTCAGAGAAAGCTGCAGAAGATCAGGCGAAAGCTTCTGTCCGGGGCAAGACTTACCGGGGAGGAGAAGGAATTTCTTCGCCGATATGCGCCAGAACTCTACCGGCAGGCCATTGCCATAGAGAGAGAGCGGGCGTCCTATGAGGAACAGCTAAAGGCGGCTAAGACCCGGGAAGAGGCGGAGCACATTCAGACAGCTAAGATGGCAGGCAGCATAGGGATGGCGGGAAAAGACAGTTCGGTGTTCCAGCAGATTCGTGCCGCTCAGCTCCAGGCAGCGAACCAGGAGCTGCAGATTAAGATTTTGGCAAAGCCTTGGAAAAAGGATCTGGAGAGCAAGAAAAAGCGAATGAAAAAGGCAGCAGAAGAACAAGCCCACCGGGAGCGGCGCATGAAACGACTCAGAAGATGGGATGACGGGAAGATGGTGCATGAGATCTCGGATGAAAAGCGTTTGAATGAGGAGCAGGAGAGAGCGCTGCTTGATGAAGCGATTGATTACAGAGAGCAGTTAAAAGAGCTGGCAGAGGAACAGATGCTTGCGGACCAGGATGAGGAGGATAAAAGAAGGGCGATGCTGACAGAAAAGCGGGCGATTGTTTATGGTGACGGGGCAGCAACGGCTGCCAGTGTGGAGTTGGACAGCAGGCCCCAGGCGTTTAAGCTGGGAAAGGCGGCATACAGCGCGGCAGCTCAGGTGGAACGTGAGAAGCAGGAGGAAGAAAAAGACGGAAAATATATCCGTAAGGCATAAGTGAGCTGGGAAGGGTTCCTGTTGGGATCCTTCTTATTTTTGGCTTTCAAAGAAGTTTGGCAGAATTTTATTCCAGGAGCAGGCGGCAAATGACGGGATGTATAGGGATAACGAATGATTATTGGTTTTATCTATGGGATATATAATAGATATAGTATTTGACTATTACTGCTTTTGGGTACATAATGGAAGCATCAGAAAAGGAAATATAAAATTTTCTTAAGGAGGAGAATTGAAATGGTAAAACTGTATGAGGGCGGTGCATTTCTGGTAAAAGGAACCGAGCTGGTGCCGGAGGCTGAGGTGGCAAAGGTGGCGGCACTGACAGGGAGGGAGACCAACAAAGAAGAGGCGAAAAAGGGGACGATCGCTTATTCAATTCTGGAAAAGCACAATACATCTGGTGATATGGGAAAGCTTCGGCTACGTTTTGATGCCATGACCAGCCATGACATTACCTTTGTGGGAATCATTCAGACAGCAAAGGCGTCCGGCATGGAGAAATTTCCTCTTCCCTATGTGCTGACAAACTGTCACAATTCTCTCTGTGCAGTGGGGGGCACCATCAATGAGGATGATCATGTGTTTGGACTGTCTGCCTGCAAAAAATACGGTGGCATCTTTGTACCTCCTCATATTGCAGTGATTCATCAGTACATGCGGGAGATGATGGCAGGATGCGGTAAGATGATTCTTGGCTCAGACAGCCATACCCGCTACGGCGCTCTGGGAACCATGGCTATTGGTGAGGGGGGCGGTGAGCTGGTAAAACAGCTTCTGTGCGATACCTATGATGTGAATTATCCAGGAGTTGTAGCTATCTATCTGGACGGAAAGCCCAATCCTGGAGTAGGACCTCAGGATATAGCCCTGGCTATTATTGGCGCTGTCTATCAATCTGGTTATGTGAAGAACAAGGTGATGGAATTTGTGGGGCCGGGTATTGCCTCTATGACTACGGATTTCCGCAATGGGATTGATGTTATGACAACAGAGACTACCTGCCTTTCTTCTATATGGAGAACGGATGGGGATACAAGAGAATTTCTCACTATGCATGGAAGAGGAGAGGAGTACAAAGAGCTAAATCCGGCAGAGGTAGCTTATTATGACGGGGTTGTCTATGTGGATATGAGTACGGTAAAGCCGATGATCGCTCTTCCGTTCCATCCTAGCAATACATATGAGATTGAGGAGTTGAATGCTAATCTGGGTGATATTCTCAGAAGCATTGAGGTGGAAGCAACCAAGGTTACAGGGAACCCGGATATTCAGTTCTCTATGACAGATAAAATTGTGGATGGCAAACTGATGGCTACCCAGGGGATTATTGCTGGATGTGCTGGTGGCAACTACACGAATGTAATGGAAGCGGCTCATATTTTACAGGGAAAGAGCTGTGGAGCAGACATCTTCGCATTGTCTGTCTATCCTTCCTCTCAGCCAGTGTATATCGATTTGGTGAGAAAAGGCGCTATTGCTGATTTGATGGCAGCAGGTGCTGTTTTGAAAACTGCCTTCTGCGGCCCCTGTTTCGGAGCTGGCGATACTCCGGCTAACAATGGATTCTCTATCCGTCATACAACCCGGAACTTCCCCAACCGGGAAGGTTCCAAGCCAGGGGTGGGACAGATGTCAGCCGTGGCTTTGATGGATGCCCGCTCTATTGCAGCTACAGCAGCTAATGGAGGAATCCTGACACCAGCCACAGATATTGTGGATAACTATCAGATGCCAGAGTACACCTTCGATGACCGTGTATATAAGGCAAGGATTTACCAGGGATATAAAAAGGGTGATGAGAAAGCAGAGCTTGTCTATGGCCCTAATATCAAGGACTGGCCCAAGATGAGTCCTCTGACTGAAAACATTCTCTTAAAGGTTTGCTCAAAGATCCTGGATCCGGTGACTACCACTGATGAGCTGATTCCTTCTGGAGAGACCTCTTCCTACCGCTCTAATCCCCTGGGACTGGCAGAATTTACCTTGTCCAGAAGGGATCCGGAGTATGTGGGCAGAAGCAAAGCAGTGGATAAGATCGAGAAGGCGAGAGTGGCAGGAGTTTGTCCTACTCAGGCAGAACCAGAGCTTACCGCTGTATTTGAGAAGATCCACACCATTCCAGGCAATGAAAATGTGAAAGCATCCGAGACGGAGATTGGAAGCATGATTTATGCCAGACGCCCCGGGGACGGCTCTGCCAGAGAGCAGGCAGCCAGCTGCCAGCGGGTGATTGGCGGCTTAGCGAACATCTGCATTGAGTACGCCACCAAGCGCTACCGTTCCAATGTGATGAACTGGGGAATGATTCCGTTCCAGATGGAAGGAGAGCCGGAAGAATTTCAGGTGGGAGATTACATCTATGTGCCAAAGATCAAGGCTGCCCTGGATGGGGATATGAAAAATATACAGGCCTATGTGATTGGAGAGAAGGTAAAGAAAATTACATTATATATTGCGGATATGACTGAGGACGAGAAAAAGATTGTGAAGGCAGGCTGTCTGATCAATTATAACAGAAACAGATAATATTGGCAGTCAGTTATACAGACAAAGGCTGGGGCTATCTAGGGTTCCGGCCTTTTTGCTGTTTTTACCTGCTCACACAGTACTGAATTTTTGAAGGGATCAAGCTTGACTCTTAAACGGTGTGTTAAATATAAGACGATCTATAATACAAGAATGAAAAAGGTTGTGCCATGAAGCGGATTCTGTGTTGCACAAAATGATGAAAGAAGGTATACTTCATGTACAGTGACAAAGCAGACAGGATCCGATTTTACGGATTATTTCTTGAGGAGAAAAGGTATGTTTGAAAAATTGGTGGCTATAGAGCCGGTAAGCCTGACCTTAGAAGCACAAAAGGAGCTTAAAAAGTATGCAAAAAGGATCATTTTATATGAAGATATTCCGGAAGATGAAAAGGAGATTGTAAAGAGAATCGGGGATGCAGACGGGGTTTTAGTAAGCTATACCTCTCAGATCGGCAGAAATATCCTGGAGCAGTGTTCCAATATTCGCTATGTGGGAATGTGCTGCAGTTTGTATTCCGAGGCCAGCGCCAATGTGGATATTGCCTGTGCCAGAGAGAGGGGGATTCAGGTTTTAGGAATACGGGATTATGGAGACCGGGGAGTGGTGGAGTATGTATTGTATCAGCTGGTGAGGATTCTTCATGGATTTGATTTTCCTATGTGGCAGGAGGAGGCATTGGAGCTGACTGGGATGCCAGTGGGAATCATAGGCCTGGGAGTGTCCGGAGGTATGGTGGCATTTGCCCTGCAGATGATGGGAGCCGAAGTTTCTTACTACAGCAGAACGAGAAAGCCTGAAAAGGAAGCGGCAGGAATAAAGTATTTGCCGTTAGAGGAGCTGCTTACCCACAATCAGGTCGTGATTACCTGTCTCAATAAAAATGTAATCTTGCTTCATGAGGAGCAATTTCAGTGTTTGGGGAACAAAAAGATTCTTATGAATACATCCATAGGGACAGCCTCAGATACAGCGGCTCTGGCAAAATGGCTGGAATGCGAGGATAACCTTTATTGCTGTGATACGGAGGCCGCTCTTGGGGATGCTACAGGGAAATTGATTCAGAAGAAGAATGTAGTTTGTATGAAAGTTTCCGTGGGAAGAACAAAGCAAGCTTTTCAGTTACTTAGCAGGAAGGTGCTGGATAATATCCGGTTGTATCTGGAGGGGCAGGGGAAATAGCCACCAAAATAGCAAAAAAGTACTTGTCAATCTATGGAAGGTGTGTTATGATACAGAAGTTGAAAAATCACGTTTGCTGATTCCAAAGGAGGTGCCTGAGGACGGGTCCCGGCGGAAACATAAGATGCAGACGGAAGAAAAACCAAATGGAGGAAAGAAATATGAGTGTTATTTCTATGAAGCAGCTTTTGGAAGCAGGAGTACATTTCGGACATCAGACCCGCAGATGGAACCCTAAGATGGCTCCGTACATCTACACAGAGAGAAATGGTATCTATATCATTGATCTGCAGAAGTCTGTAGGAAAAGTAGACGAGGCATACAATGCAGTATCCGATATTGTGGCCAATGGCGGTACGATTCTGTTTGTTGGAACCAAAAAGCAGGCGCAGGATGCCATCAAGACAGAAGCAGAGCGTTGTGGCATGTTTTATGTGAATGAGAGATGGTTAGGCGGTATGCTGACCAATTTTAAGACGATCCGCAGCCGTATTGACCGGTTGAAAGCAATTGAGGCAATGTCGGAGGACGGAACCTTTGATGTGCTTCCCAAAAAGGAAGTTATCGCATTGAAGAAAGAGTGGGAGAAGCTGGAGAAGAACCTGGGCGGCATCAAAGAGATGCGGAGACTGCCGGATGCAATCTTTATCGTGGATCCAAAGAAAGAGAGAATTTGTGTACAAGAAGCCCATGCTCTGAATATCCCGCTGATTGGCATTGCAGATACGAACTGTGATCCGGAAGAACTGGATTATGTGATTCCGGGGAATGATGATGCAATCCGTGCTGTCAAACTGATTGTATCAAAAATGGCAGATGCAGTAATCGAGGCAAATCAGGGAGAGACTGAGGCAGATTTTTCTGACGCATTTGGTGAAGCAGAAGAAGGAACTGAGGAAGCTTAATCATTGAGACTATTGTGCTGTCTGCATTATATCTAGCGAAGCTTGGCAGGATAAATTTTCATCAGCAAGGCGGAGAAGGGGGATGTGGTGGCATCGCCTTCCGCTGACAACTCAGTCTGATGGAAATTTAGATAAGGAGGTTTTGCCTGAATATAATCCGGACAGTACACTAGAGTGCTTCGGCTTGCAGGCTGAAGCATTTTTTAGCATGAAAAATAATTTGGAAAGAAAGTTTTTTGAGCTGATATATTTGAGAAAAGCAGGCTATTTCAGTGAGATAGCAGACAAATAGGCTGTTTCATAAATTTATAAGATAATGGAGGGAATAACAATGGCTATTACAGCATCAATGGTAAAAGAGTTGAGAGAGATGACCGGAGCCGGCATGATGGATTGCAAGAAAGCGCTGGCGGCTACGGATGGCGATATGGACAAAGCAGTGGATTTTTTGCGTGAAAAGGGTTTGGCAGGTGCTGAGAAGAAGGCTGGCCGCATTGCAGCAGAGGGGATTGTAGTGACAGCCCTGTCTGATGATGAGAAGAAGGCTGTAGTGGTAGAGGTTAATGCGGAGACTGACTTTGTGGCAAAGAATGAGAAGTTTCGTACCTATGCTGCCGATGTGGCTGCCCAGGCGCTGAAGACAACAGCTGCTGATATGGATGCTTTCATGGATGAGAAGTGGGACAAAGATCCATCTCTGACTGTAAAGGAAGCATTGTCCACCCAGATTTCCATCATTGGTGAGAACATGAACATCCGCCGCTTTGAGCAGGTTGAGGTGGCTGAAGGATTTGTGGCTTCTTATATCCATGCTGGCGGTAAAATCGGTGTGCTGGTGGTTGTAGAGTCGAATGTGGTCAACGAGGCTGTTAAGGAGATGGCTAAGAATGTGGCTATGCAGGCAGCTGCTTTGAAACCGCAGTTCACCAGCAGAGATGAGGTCAGTGCGGATTATATTGAGAAAGAGAAAGAGATTCTTACCGCTGCTGCAAAGAATGAGAAGCCAGATGCCAATGATAAGATCATCAGCGGCATGGTTATGGGGCGGATCAATAAGGAGCTGAAGGAGATCTGCCTGCTCGACCAGATTTATGTGAAGGCTGAGGATGGCAAGCAGTCTGTAGATCAGTATGTGAAGGCTGTGGCGAAGGAAAATGGAGCCGATATCAAGGTAAAGAAGTTTGTTCGGTTTGAGACTGGTGAGGGACTTGCCAAAAAGGAAGAGAACTTTGCTGAGGAAGTGGCGAAGCAGATGGGAATGTAATTCCAATTTCATAAGATTAAGCAAAACGCTGGAAACCCGCATGGTTCCAGCGTTTTTTGCGT
>JAAWEL010000081.1 GCA_022794255.1 Lachnospiraceae bacterium | reverse complement strand
TGGGGAAATTCTAAGATTGCAGATGAGATGGGCATGACACGAAGCAGCGTGACTCAGGCGATCTGGTATTATAAGAACAGGATTCAAGGGAAAAATGAGGAGGACGGAGCTTCAGGTGGATAAAACAATACTGATCCAATATTGCGATATGAAAAAAGAGATCAAAGATATAAGGAGCCGGATTAAGAAGCTGGATAAGTTTTTAGAAAACCCTCCCATTGTATCCGATACAGTAAAGGGAACAAGGAGAGATGGCACGATTGGCCCGATCAAGATTACCGGGATCCCGGAGCCGGTATATAATCGTAAGCTGAAGCTCCGTCAGCGATACCAGATGCTTCTGGAGAAAAGAGAGGTGGAGCTGTTGGAGCTTACCTGCCAGGCAGAGGAATATATACAGACGATCCCGAAGTCGGAGCTTCGGATTATGTTTCGGTTGTATTACATTGATGGGTATAGCTATTTAGGAGTGGCCGGGCGGATGAGTAGTATGTTTCCAAAGCGTAGGTATACGGAGGAGAGTGTGAAAAAGAAAATTTTGAGATTTTTTGAAAAAAATTGAGAAATGTCCCGCAGTGTCCCGGTGAAATATGCTAATATATAGACTGGAATCACTGGAAGCGGATAACCGGCTTTCATTCTTCCCCCACAATTTTCTCATCCAGCCGTCTGGGGTCAAAGCCAGGCGGTTGGATTGTTTATTTTCTTGAGTTCATATACAAAAAGATATTGACATACGTATACGTATTTGCTATAATAGATAAAGTAAGGAGGTGAAATACAGATGAGAGGCAGAAGCCGAAAGAAAAAGCCCGATAGCAGCTTCAAGGTTTGGCTGACCGGAGCGCTAACGGACTTGGTTGTAGGAATTATCCTACTGATTATTTCAAAGCTACTGGAGTAGCAGAGAGGGGCGAAAGCCCTTCTCTAAAAAAATTATAACACACTCATCTGTAAAAAATCAATATGGCAGAAGCATTGAAGTTTTTAGGAATCTTTTTTATTGCGTTAGCAGCGGTGAAGCTGGGGTTAGGATTGTTTTGTATGTGGAGGGATAGACGTGGAAGAAAAGAAGGCTAGGCCGCAGGATAAGTGGGACGCAAAAGCCGGGATGGTGCCTAAGACCTATAAGGTGAAAAAAGAGGCGGCAGAGGCGTTTGCGGCAAAGTGCAAAGAGCAGGGAGTTAGCGTGGGGATAAAGCTGTCTGAACTGATGAGCATTTATGTGGAGCAAGGTAAGTCAGGTCACGCTTTGTGAGAGCTGTCTAGTACTTTGTCCTTGAAAATTTATACAAGAGTTTTCAGGACGGGGTACTAGTGCAGTTATTTCCATTCCCTCAAAAACCGACCAACAGGAGGTGAGCCGGCATGGCCAGGGCACCGGACCCAAGGATAGAGCAGGCAAAGGAGCTTTACCTTGCCGGCAGAAAACTGATTGAGATAGCAAAGCAGCTGGACCTTCCGGAGGGCACGGTCCGCCGCTGGAAGTGTACCCACAAGTGGGATAAAGCAGATGCCGAGCGTTCGGATAAGAAAGGCGATCAGAAAAGCGAACGTTCGGGGAAAAAGACAAAACGGAAACGCGGTGCCCAGCCAGGAAATAAAAACAGCGCGGGTGGTCCACCTGGGAATAAGAAAGCAGTCACGACAGGAGAGTTTGAAACTCTCCTTTTTGATTGCCTGGACGAGGATGAGAAACGTCTGATTGCGAACACTCCGGAGAATAAACAACGGCTCCTGCTGCAGGAGATCGGTTTGCTGTCAGTCCGGGAACGCCGGATGCTAAAACGGATTGAGGCTGTCAAACAATCCATAGGTTATATGGATGATCGTACATCAGATGACGGGACGACACTGGTAAGTATAGAGGATGGAGAACAAGGTGTAAAAAAGAAATATGAGGGAAAATTAGGGCAGATCCAGGCCATTGAGGAAGCCCTGACCCGCGTGCAGGCGAGAAAACAACGGGCCATAGAATCCTTACATAAATTCGGATATGATGATTCGCAAATATCATTGGAAACAAAACGAGTAGAATTGGCGGCCAGAGCCAGTGGAGAGATAGAGGAAGAAGAACTTCCGGATGATGGATTCCTGGACGCTCTTCGGAATGGTATTGACTGGAAGGGGTGGCGACAGGAAAATGAAGAACAGGATTCCGACATTTAAGTTTGAACCATTTTCTAAAAGGCAGCGTCAGGTCATGAACTGGTGGATGGATAGAAGTCCAGTGAAAGACTGTAATGGCATCATAGCAGACGGAGCGATTCGTTCCGGAAAGACTGTGGCTATGTCACTGGGGTTTGTATTCTGGGCCATGGAAACATTTGAGGGGAAAAACTTTATCATGGCCGGAAAAACTATCAGTTCCTTTAAGAGAAATGTTTTACAGAACCTGAAGCTGATGCTGACCAGCCGGGGTTATCGTTGGCTCCATCATCTGTCAGGCGATACGCCGAACATGCTTGAGGTTACCAGGAAAGGCAGAACTAACTATTTTTATATCTTCGGCGGTAAGGATGAAGCATCACAGGATCTGATTCAGGGTATCACGGCAGCGGGAGCCTTTTTTGACGAAGTAGCGCTCATGCCGGAGAGCTTTGTCAATCAGGCCACAGGCCGCTGCTCCATTGCAGGGAGGAAGTGGTGGTTTAACTGCAATCCGGCTGGGCCAATGCACTGGTTTAAAACCGGATGGATTGATCATATAAGAGATAAAAAGCTGGTGTATCTACATTTCACGATGGAGGACAATTTAAGTCTGGAGGAAACAATTAAGGCAGATTACCGTAGCATGTATGCCGGGGTATTCTTTCTTCGGTATATCAAAGGCCAGTGGGCCGTTGCCGAGGGCTTGATCTATACGATGTGCACTAAGGCAAACTATTATACTGACGAGGAAAGGCCTGTAGCATTAAAGTCGATTGCTCAGAAGTATATTGCTGTGGACTATGGTACTACAAATCCTTGTGTTTTTCTTGAAATCTGGGATGATGGGGAAACGATCTGGGTTGACCGGGAATATCGGTGGGACAGCCGTTCGGAAGAGGCTAGACGTACCGGGAACCCGCAGAAAACAGATGCCCAATATGCGGATGATATGGAAGAGTTTATGGGGACTGCTCCAGAGGAACAATGTACGATTATTGTTGATCCGTCAGCGGCATCATTCATTGTGGAGCTGCGAAACCGTGGATTTTATGTAAAGCCAGCGAATAATGAGGTTCTGGATGGAATACGGGTAGTAGCCACTTTATTGGCTCAGAAAAACATCAAAATTAATAAATCATGTAAAGGATTGCGCTCAGAGCTGCAGTCTTATGCATGGGATGAGAAGGCAGCAGAGCGAGGGGAAGAGAAGCCCATCAAACAGATGGATCACGGGGTCGATGCCCTCAGGTACTTCTGCTTTACAATATTACCAAGTTGGAGGACAGAGATTGTATGAGCAAAAAACGAAACACCCGCCGTACCAGGACAGATACAAAACCAAGAAAGCAGGCGCCCATTCAGACAATGGACGCTTTTTCTAATCCTGCAGCCAGGATCGGGTTGGGGACAATGGACCTTCTCCAGGGTACGGAGTATCCTCTGACCCGTCTGACCCAGAATTATCAACTGCTGACCAGCTTATACCGGGACAATTGGATTGTACAGAACATCGTAGCAACTATCCCTAATGATATTATCCGGAAATGGTATGAAATCCGGTCTGCAGTGCAGCCGGATCAGATTACACAAATGCTGAAATTGGAGCGCAAAACTCAGGTAAGAAAGAAAATTTTACTAGGAATGTATTGGGGCAGGCTGTACGGTGGGGCCGTTGGCGTCATTCTTATAAAAGGGCAAAACGATATGAGTCAGCCTTTAGACCTTAATACGATTATGCCAGAGTGCTTTTTGGGACTTCAGATTCTTGACCGGTGGAGTGGAGTGTATCCGGAGGCAGAGTTGGTGACGGATCCGGAAGATCCGGACTGTGGGCTGCCGGCATATTATGTTATACGGGACGAAGAGACTGGATATACAGCGGCTCGGGTGCATCACAGCAGAGTAATCCGGTTTATTGGGCGGGAGCTCCCCTGGATGGAGCAGGTGGCTGAGCAATACTGGGGGGAATCAGAGATTGAGGCCATATACAATGAGGTGATAAAACGGGATAATGTGTCTGGGAATATTGCAGCGCTAACCTTTCGCGCCAACATAAACTACATGGAGACAGAAGGGCTGGATCAGCTGTTGGGAACGGCCAATACCGAGATGCAGCGCCGCTTTTATAATCTGATGGCAGCTCAGTCTATGATGGAGAGCAATTTCGGAACCCGGGTCATTAATAAGGGCGATGCCATTCACAACACCCAGTATACATTCACCGGCCTGTCAGATGTATATGACCGGATTATGATGGATGTTGCCGGTGCTGCCAGGACGCCGGTGACAAAGCTTTTCGGACGGTCTCCTGCGGGATTGAATGCTACTGGAGAAGCCGACATGCAAAATTATTATGATTACATTGATGGCTTGAGAGAAACAGAGCTTCGGAGCGTCATTGAGAGGCTTCTTCCTGTGATGGCCTTGTCGGCCTGGGGGATGATACCGGATGATCTGGAAATTGATTTCCCGACCATGTGGGCGCCGGATGCTAAAGAGATTGCTGAGATTGCAGAACGGAAAACAAATGCCGTGCTGGCTGTGTATCAGAATGACCTTATTGATTCAGCAACAGCACAGCAGGAGCTGCAGGAGCTGGCAGACGAGACAGGAATGTGGAGTAAGATATCTGAGGAAAGCATCAAAGCCGGAGAAGGACAGACATACAGCAGCAGCCGGATGATGGCAGATCCGATGGCAGGGCTGACCTATTTAGAGGATCCTGACAGAGATATGGATATTTCGGAAGAGAATGAAGAGGGGCCGAATAAGAACGGGAAGGAAGAGGTTGAATGACAAAGCTGATACGCCCTCCTGATACGGCAGATGTAACTGCTTTCTTGCGTATGCTGTTTCTGAGGACAGAGCAGGAACTAATTCATGAGATTACCAGGAAGCGCAATGCAGGGCTAGTAGACTATGCAGAGGTGGCAGCGCTTGAACGTGTCCAGAGGATTCTTCAGGGGATGGTAGATGAATCCTGGGATTATGTCCCCCAAATGGTAGAAAAGATTTTTTACCGATCAGGCAAAGATGTGTCCGGATATCAAAATGCTAGAGTACTCACAGCCTCTCAGATAGCCATTGTGCAGCAACTAAGCAATAATCTTTTAGGTGAGATTACAGAGGCATCAGAAACGGCATTTGAAAGTGTCAAAACATTTTATACGATTTCCCGTCTGGAGGCGGATCCTTTCCGGGAAATGACTCTTCAACAGGTGCTGAGGAAGGAAGCTTCGGGAGGATCCTGGAAAAAGGGAAGTGCAGAACTGGTCCGAGAGATGCAGAACAAAGGAATTACGGCATTTGTGGATAAATCGGGGCGCCAGTGGAGCCTGCAGGCATATGGAAACATGGCAGTACGCACAACGGCCAGGCAGGCACAGATGGCAGCGCTTCTGACAGCGGATGATTATGATCTTTGGCAGATTGTAAAGATCGGGAGCACCTGTCCGGTGTGTGCGCCGCTGGAAGGGCGGGTGTATAGTAAGAGCGGAACCAACCCGGATTACCCGCCGCTTACCTTGGCTTTTGGAAAAATTGATAAGGCAGGGCCGGATGACCTGATGAATACATATCTCAATATCCATCCAAATTGCACACATTCATACATCAAATATACGACTATTGGCAAAACAGAAGAACGGATTCAGAAAGATAAGGATTTTTCAAATCCGGAAAAAAATCCAGTTACTCATGACCCGCGGACGAAGAAACAGATAAAAGCATATCGGGAAAAGGAGAGAAACCGGCAGAGGCTGATCCGGGATAAGAGGCGGCATAAGGAATATCGGGCAGTGCTGGGGAATGAAGTGCCAAAAGATTTTGCAAAGTTTCGGGAAATGAAGTATAATTATCCTGAAAGATGGAATGCATGGAAACTATCTTTTAGAAGAAAAGGTAATCAGAATACAGATTTCAATAGCCTGAAAGAACCCATGCAGTTACGCCATGTAAATAAGGTTCTTTCAGAAATGGGGATTACTTATGGCAGGGCTAAGGTGAAGATTATCCGTGATCCAGATTTGATAGGGGGAGGTTTTCTTGGATGGACAAATCCCAATGGGAAAGAAATCCAACTATATCCGGATTGTTTCGTGTCCAGAGAAGAATTGGTAAAAACTTTGGGGCATGAAAGGATCCATTTGGAACAACTGGAAATGTGGGGACCTGCCAAAACCAATGAGGAAGCGGTATATTATGAGCAAGGGCCAAGATTTTCAGAGGAATACTGGTGGAATGAATATAGGAGGCGGACAAATTATGATGGCAAAGAATCCAATTAAATATGCCTATTTGCTGAAAGACATATATTTAGGCAAAGAAGTAGCTTGTCCGGAATGTGGAAAGCCTGGATTGGAGCATCGTTTTTATGCGTCTGGAAAAGACCACATTGGATTTGCGCAGTTCCATTGCTATTACTGTAATACAGATGCCCATCTTTGCCGGGTGAAATTTCCGGATAGTGTAGTTACGGAGGAGCTGTAATGGGAAAGGAATTGTATTCAGACAGCAGATGGTGGGATGATCCAAGGCCGATTACGAGTCTTTGTGGAGATTGCGTATATTGGCATGGTTTTGGAAAATGCGATAAATATGAAACAAAAGTCCCCAGGGAAATCCTTGACAAGTCGTTCCCTGGTACTGAGAATTTTGATGAAAATTACTGCCCACACCGGGTATCCTGACGGATGCCTGGTATTTTTATGCTCATTTTCAGAGAAAGGAAAATATGCAAAGAATTGAACACAGGGGAGAAGTCCTGCCAGGGTATGCTCCTGGCCTCCCCATAAAGCCTATTGGGCATTGCGGAATGCAGTGCTCTTTTTATTTTCGCAGGTAGGGCGCCGCACAAGATTATGGAGGCCTTGAAAAAAGTGCTTGACTTTAGATTGACTTCATTGTATACTAATACAAAGAAGTCAATTTGACTTCTAATATAAAATGAAAGTGAGGTTTGGTATTTGAGTATTAAAACATTCACATTGAGGCTGACGGAAGAACAGCTAAAATATGTGGGAGAAAAAGCGGAAGAAATTGGAGTGAGTAAAAATGATTATATCCGCCGCTTAATTGATGGAGATATTATGGCAGACAAACAAGATAAAATTCTGCAAGAAATTATCGAAGTCAAGGAACTGATAGAAAAGAGGTTGATTTAGTGAAAACTGGATTATAGCTGAAAATCTATCAAAAGTACCAAAGGTTGAAAATGGATATGGGTGTTGTTATGCAGTAAAAATACCAATTATTCAAGGTGTGTGTTTGATAAAAATAGGTGCAACAGCCGAACCTAAAGCGAGATTGCAGAATCTTAGAAAAAAAGGAACTATTTTTTGTGTATCTCCGCCACACTTGAATTATTGGGAAAACGAAGAAATATTGCATAATCATTACAAGCAATATCGACTTCCACCAAGACCGCATAAGGGCGTTCAAGCTGAATTGTTTAATATAAGTCTTGTTTACTTATTTCAGACTATGCCCAATTTGGTATATGAAACAAAGAAATAGAGCGTTGTCACCCTGAGAAAGTTGCAAACGCTCTATCTGTTACATCGAGGTTTCCCTCTATGAAATAGTCTATCATAAAGGGAAATCTCTTTCAAGAACAATTTTTGAAAGAGAGGATAAGTCATGCAGGATTTGAGAAATGTTACCATCCCGTCTATGGAAGTGGCAGAGATGGTGGAAAAGAAGCATAGTGATTTGTTGAAGGATATCAGGAGATATG
>JAAWEL010000048.1 GCA_022794255.1 Lachnospiraceae bacterium | reverse complement strand
TGAACAGCCAGATATCCTTCTCCGTACACTCCGTCCCCATTGGTTTCGTGTTCCCTTTCATTTTGATACCCTCCTCCTTTTAATTATTTAATTTAATTAATTATATTTTTATTATAACCATTCCCTTCTGGTTTGTCAATATATCTGGCTCTAATTATTTAATTAATTTAAATATCTAATCAAAAAACCTTTTTCTCCTGCACTGCCTGGTATCCCAAAGGCTATTATCCTGTAAAATAAAAATTCCGGCATTTGTCTGTCTTTCAGGACAAATACCGGATAGTACTTTATGCTCCGCTCTCGTTTTTCACACGCAACTAACGATTATAACCCTTTTCCAAAGGTGCAATACCACACTGCCCTCCGTCATCAAGAAAATAGAGCTCAAAACAGCATCATTTTCCGCTCAGACGTTCTATAATCGCCTCACGGTATTCTTTATGGTGAGGCATACCTCCCCCCAATCCCCCAAGTTTTGGAAACAAAAGCTTAAAACAACTTCCATTTTTCATGGTCAGCCAGCATTTCACTGAGCCCATCCATCCCTTTTTCATCTCACACCTTTGAATATCTGTCAGCAGATAACAGGTTCCGATATCTTTAAGAAAAATATCCGAAGTAACCTCCAAAACATCCTCCTCCGCCGCCTTTGGCGCATCCTCATACTGATAAAAGTAAGCGTTTCTTTCACATCCCACAATCACCAGAAAATGGCTGGTAATTCCGATATAAATATCATTGGAAGAATATTTTTCCTTGCTCAATGCGATTATCCCTCCCCTTTCATCCGGAGACAGCCGGTCCTCATAACGGACACATTTACCATAAATCCCTTTGATGCACATTACTTGAGCGATTGCATGGATGCCTGCCACCAGAGTTTCACCTTCCGGAACAGATTCCCCCAGCATTCTCCTCATGTTTTCTTCATTGAAAATTTCAGACATATCAGACCCTCCTCTGTATACATTTTTATGAAAACTTCTCACAGAATGATTCTTTCAGGCAAAGCACTGGATTCTTTGCCTGTTTCCTCTGGATTTTGTTTTACCCAGGCACCCCCGCATACACACAGCGCAGAACAAAGGAAATCATCCTCCCCATTCCTACCGGCATTGTTCAGAAATTCATGCCGGACTCTGCCCGCAATGCGGATAACTTCTCCCTGTCTACGGAAGATGCCCGGCCTTTTTCCATGCTATAAACCAACATCCCAGCCCAAAAGCAACACCGTAAAAAATCGTGAAAAAAGCAATCCTGCCAAAAATCGCCTCCAACCCTCACTGTTTTCTTCCAAAGTCTGCCACCCGCTCCACCAATTCCCGCACCCGCTCTCTGGAAACCACATCATACTGACATTCCCGCTCTCGGGAGGCAATGCTGTAAGAAACGTTTCCCCTGACCGTGGTCGGGTCGGTGTGCCATGCCTTACAGGAGCTGTGTACCTGACAAATCCCTGCCTTTTCCATCAGCTCGCAGGCATTGGCAGCATTGACCCCGCTTCCTGCCAGAATTTCGATATTATCCCCAAAACGCTTCTGAAGCTCTCCGATCTGCTCAATCCCTTCCGGCGCTGTGGGCTTGAGCCCGCTGGTCAGCACCCGGTTCACCCCCATAAAAATCAGCTGCTCCATGGTCTTTAGCGGATCCTCTGCGCAGTCAAAGGCCCGGTGAAATACCGCCTCTCTGCCATAATCCCGGATGATCTCTGTCAGTCTCCGGTTTCTCTCCCAATCCAGAGAAGCATCCTCCCTCAAGCAGCCAAAGGCAATGCCGTCCGCCCCGTGCCTCAGAAGGCTCTCACACTCCCGCTCCATCACCAGGAAATCCTCCTCCTCGTAACAGAATCCGGCTCCCCGCGGACGCACCATGGCAATCACCTTCAGTTCCGGAAATTGCTCCTTTACCAGACAAAGTGTCGACAAGGTAGGGGTCAGGCCGCCTAACATCAGCCCGCTGTTCAGCTCAATCCTTTCGGCTCCCCCCAGAGCCGCCTGCTTTGCATCATAAAAGCTGCCGCAGCATATCTCTGCCACATAATTTCCTTTCCTCATTCCTCTGCTCCTTTCCCCTGTCCTGTTTCTCTCCTGCCTTTTCCCGCATCTTATCCACAATCTCCCCGATTCCATATCCTCCCGAACAGCTTAAGGAAGCCTTAAAATCAGAGCTTTCCTCTTCCATGGCAGGCCGGCAATCCCCCATTTCCATCGCCCCGTATTCCGGGTGGGAAACGTCAATGCCCGGCCGTCCCCCACCGATGCTTCGATTATACCACTAACTGATCTGTATTCCTACCTGAAATTCACGGGTCTGCGATGGACGGCGCTCCAGACTTTGGCCATTCGGAATCCGGTCTCTCTCCTGACTGGTATCAGAAATTTTGGAACCGTTTTTCTCCAAAAAAATCAGAGAGACAGCTCCGCCAGCTGCCTCCCTGTAAATAATCAGAAAACTCTCACTCTGCCTTCCAGATCAATGACTCAATATCTACATCATTTTCAATCATCCCGTTATCCTTCATAAAGACAACGGTTTTTTTCATTGCCTCGATATCTGAATCCCGGATGGTCATATCAAAATCATACATGGGAACCATCTCCTTCACTGCCTCCACCGTCAGCCCTGTCTCTTTTGCCGTAGCCTCCGCAGCTGCCTCCTCATCCGCCTGAATGCTGTCCAGAACCTGCTGCTGCGCCTCCAAAAATGCCTTTACCTCATCCGGATGACGATCTATATAAGCGCCGCTGGCTGCCACCACAATGGTTGCATCCGTCAGACCAGTGCCATCTGTAATCACCGGGAAACCATCCTTTTCCATATTGTAGGCAGTGGGGCCTGCCAGCAAGGCCGCGTCCACACTTCCTCCTGCCAGGGCAGCCTGTGCATCCGGAATCCCCATGGATACCAATTCAATATCTTCCTGCGTCAAATCCCCACTTGCCAGGTAGGCAACCAAAAGCTCATGAAGAATCGTTCCCTTGGGTCCAGCCACCTTTTTCCCCCTCAGATCCTCCGGGGACTGGATGGAATCATCCTTTCCAAAAAGTTTAAACGCCTCCGGGGAACGGCTGTAGGTGCTGATAATCTTAATATCCGCCTCATTGGATGCCGCCAATATGACCGATGTCGCCCCCACTGCATAGAGAAACTGAATATCTCCCGATGCCAGCGCCTGTGTCTGCTCCGGCCCAGTAGTCAGCTCCGAATAGGACACTCCATATCCCAGCTCCTCAAACCTTTTTGCAAAAATCCCCTGCTCCCGCTCCACAATCGATGGCACATTCAAAGGTGACTTCACATAAGTCACAGAAATCGTCCCTTTCTCTTCGGTCTTTGTATGTTCCGGTAAATCCTCTCCTTCCTGGACCGCGCCTTTCTTCTCCTGAGTCTCTGTACCTGCTCCGGCTGTGTCTGACGTTTCCCTGTCTGTGGTTTGCCCCTCTGTCTCAGCCACTGTGTTTGCCCCGCCTTCCTGTCCTTTACACCCTGTCAGGGAAGCCGAAGCCAGCACCACTGCCATCATCCATGCAATCACTCTTTTTTTCATTTATCATTTCCTCCCTTTTTTATCCATGTACTCTCCAAGTCTCCTGGTTCCTGCTCTTCAATCCGCCAAATCAGTTCCCGCTTCCTTTCCACCATTTCCTCAGACAGTAAATCTCTGGGAAAGGGCACATCTCTCAGATCATAGCTTTTCCCGCAGATTCCGTTTTCCAGAATCACAATCTGCGTTCCCACTGTCAAAGCCTCCTCAATGCTGTGAGTCACAAACAAAATCCCCTTCTTCTCTGTCCGGTAAATTCGCAGAAGCTCCTGCTGCATCTGGGCTCTGGTGAAATAATCCAGAGCCGCAAATGGCTCATCCATCAGGAGAAAATCCGGCTCAAAAGCCAATGCTCTGGCCAGAGCCACTCGCTGCTGCATTCCACCGGAAAGCTGGCAGGGACGGGCCTTCTCAAAGCCTCCAAGACCAGTCAGCTCCAAAAGACGGGAAAGCTTTTTCCTGTCCTGTTTCTTTCTTTTTACTCCAAACAGGATATTTCTCTCAACCGTCAGCCAGGGCATAAGGCGTGGCTCCTGAAAAATCACACCGATTTTTGCCCTTTTGGCAGTCTCTGTTCTTTGTTCTTCCCCAAAAGATGATACGGATAGATCCTCTGTCTCCTGTCTGGTGATCTCCCCCGAATCCGCCAGATCCAACCCGGCAATCAGCCTTAACAATGTAGTTTTCCCACACCCGCTTCTCCCCAAAACCACTGTGATTCCCTCATCCGCCAAATCCAAATCAAGCCCCTTAAGCACCTCATGACAACGCCCGGAAACCTGGTAGCCTTTTCTTAAGCCCCGGATTCTCATTCTGCGCCACCCTCCCCTCTTGCCCCCGCCACTCTGCCAATCAGCAAAGAAAATATCTTATCACACAGGATTCCCACAACCCCGATAGTCAGAATCCCGGCAATCACCTTATCGGACCGGGACATCTGCTGAGCATCCAATATCAGATACCCCAACCCGCTGGCCGCCGCGATCATCTCTGCCCCGATAATGGCCCGCCAGCTATACCCCAGCCCGATACGCATCCCCACCAGGATATCCGGCACTGCAGAGGGAAGGACTATATGGCAGAATCTCTGCCATCTGTTCAGCCGGAACACAATTCCCACCTCCAGAAGCATTTTGCTGGCAGAAAGAAATCCCTTGCGGATATTGAGATACATCGGAAAAAAGGAGGCCAGCACAATGATGATAATTTTTGATGTCTCCCCGATTCCAAACCAGAGAATCAAAAGAGCAATCAGGCTGATGGGCGGAACATTTCTCATAAATTCCAGAAAGCCGCTGTAATACTCCTCTGCCCTGGAAATCTGACTGGCCAGAATCCCCCCTGCCATCGCCAGGGCAAAGGCAATGGAAAACCCCGCCAGCACCCGTCTGCCGCTGACCAGAATATGGCGGAACAAAACGCCACTCTCCACCATTTTTGCCAGTGCCTTTGCCACCTTTGCAGGCGGCGGCAGCACATATGCACTCCAGATTCCGGAGCTGGCGGCCAGCTGCCAGGCAGCCAGAAGGATAAAAAATCCCAGAACCGTTTTTAAGCTTTCGGGGATACCGCCATGTCTCTCCCTTTCTTCCATAGCCCGTCAATCCTCCAGCAGCGCTGCCATGTCCGGGAAAGGCGTCAGGCTGCGTTTCAATATCCCATGAATCTGTGCAATCACCATTCCATAATTGGTCATATTCACCTGCTGATCTCTGGCGCAGGCCAGACGGTACTTCATCTCCCTCTCATTGAGCATACAGCCTCCACAGTGAACAATCACCTGAAACGGTTTTAAATCCTCCAAAAATCCGGTTCCCGAAGTAAAAACAAATTCCAGCTCCTTTCCTGTGTAGCTTCGGATCCAGCCCGGCAGCTTTACGGTACCAATGTCATTGCATTGTCTGTGGTGGGTACATCCCTCGGATATCAAGATCCGGTCTCCGTCCTGAAGCTTTTCCAATGCCTTTACCCCTGCCAGGGCCTGCCCCAGATTCCCCTTGTAGCGGGCAAATAGAATCGAAAAGGAGGTCAGAGGAATCTCCTCCGGCACAATCCCTGACACCATATCAAATGCCTGACTGTCCGTAATGACCAGAGCCGGCTTCTTCTCAAGCCCTGCCAGTAACTGAGAAAGCTCTGTCTCCCGAACCACAACTGAAATACAGCCATGGTCCAAAAGGGCCCGGATGGTCTGCTGCTGGGGCAAAATCAAACGCCCCCTGGGGGCTGCCTTGTCTATCGGAGTTACTAATACCACCAGATCTCCTGGTGCTACCAGGCCCTCTAGCAAATCTTTTTCCTCCTCTGCCGGCTTAATGGCAGCAAGACAGTTTTTCAGCTTTTCAATGCCAAATCCTGTTTTGGAGCTGACATACAAGACCGGCGATGTACTGCCAGGCAGAGCCTGAGCTATCTTCTCTTTGCCCCCGGCACGCTCTTTTCTGTCTCTGACACTTTCCTCTGTGTCTCCAGACACTGGCAAAAGATCTGCTTTATGATATACCACCAGATAAGGAACCCGCTTTTCCTGAAACAAGGCAAGCATCTCCTTGTCCTCTTTTGTCTCCCCCACAGTCCCATCCACCACCAAAACAGCAATGTCCGTTTTGTTCAGCACCTGATGGCTCTTCTTTACCCGCAACCGGCCCAGTTCCCCCTCATCGTCAATCCCAGGGGTATCAATCATCATCACCGGCCCCAAAGGCAACAGCTCCATGGTTTTAAAAACCGGGTCCGTGGTTGTTCCTTTTACCTCTGAGACAACTGCCAGCTCCTGTCCGGTAACTGCGTTCATCAGACTGGATTTTCCCGCATTTCTCCGCCCAAAAAATCCGATATGAATCCGCTCTGCAGCTGGGGTCTGATTCAATGCCATAAAATACACTCCCCTCTATATTTTCTGCTCGATACTGCTTTTTTCTTCTCAAAAAAAGAAAAAGTGTATCCCCTGAAGGATACACTGACAAACTGGTTTTCCCGCCCGTTCCTTATCGCCTTCCCCTCCGGAAATCTCCTCGTGTCAGTGCATACTTTTTATATTTTTTCTCCCTGGGCTTTGCAGCAGGATAACCCACCACTCAGATATCAGGAATTGTTATCATTTTACGCGAATAAAAGTCCATTGTCAACTAATATTTTATTGTCTGTTTAAACCTTGTCTTATAACACTATTGTCCGACATGGTTCTACTAACTTTTTCCCATCAGCCTTTCCAGTAGAATTGCCCCTGCACCGCTGGTAATTGAATGAGGAAAGCTCCCTCTTCGCTCAAATCTTATTCTCTCCCGCCCTACCCCATAGCTGGACTTCTGTTTTGCCGTATCTACAGCCACCCGAAAATACAGGGAGGACTCTTTCACCAACAATCCAGAGAGAATCACCATATCTGGACAGAACAGATCAATATAGTTTGACAGTGCCAGCCCCAGCATACTAGCAGCAGATGTCAGAACCTCACAAGACAGCACATCCCCTTCCTCCGATGCCCGGCAAATATCATAAAAAGAAAACTCTGGCCCATCCACCTGCTCCGCCAGAATACTGTTTCTTCCCTTCTTGATTCCCATCCGAAATTGCTCCATAATTGCAGGAATGGTGGTATAGCAGTCCACACATCCATACTTTCCGCACTGGCATGGCTCCCCATCATAGTTGATGGTCATATGGCCAAAAGCATCCTCATAATAAGGAGCAATGCTTTGCAGCTCCCCCTTCATCACCACTGCAGACCGAATATTCATGGCACAGAGAATATAGAGCATCCTTTCACTGTCTCTGGCCTTGCCATACTCATATTCCAGCATAGCTGCCGCATTGGTTCCCTTCTCTGTCTCAATAGGAAGCCCCAAACGCTGTTCCAGCTCCCGGACAATCGGGTAATCCACCCAGCTCCCGTTAAGATAGGAAATGATCGTCCTGATCATCTTACCCGACTCCCGGTTGAGAGAGCTGAATACACTGACTCCCACCCCCAGAATCTGCCTCTTTTCCAGATTCAGCCCTTTTAAAATCTGATAAAAAAGCTCTGCCACCCGATCCATGGCCTTATCCGGAACACTCTGGGAATTCAGAGGAAAATCCTTCAGCATAAGGATCTCCATACAAAGGTTCATCACTGCCACCTCACAGTAGGTGGTAGATATATTGACAGCCCCCAGATAGTAACGAGAAGAATTTACTGTATACAAAATCGGTTTTCTGCCCCCCGTAGACTGGCCAATCCCACACTCTGCCACCAGTCCTGCCTCCTCCAAACACTCCACAGCTCGCTTGACAGACATTGCTGTCTTGAAAAGTCCATGTCCGATATTTGCCCTGGATACTGGTTTGTGCTTTAATATATAAGAAAACACCTGGCAGGTCAGGGGGGAAAACTGACGGAATACCCGTTCCCTTTCTTCCATTTTCTCACCTCAACGCCGCACAGATTCCATCTCTGTGCGGCACCTTCTTTCATTTTTTACTTGACCTTTCCCATACTTTATAAAGATGTTGCTCTATATCTCAGTCCAGGTTTGGAATCGGAGAGAATAAAGCCGGCTTAAAACTTTTTAGAAACTCCTCTCTTCCTCCGTGAGCGTCCAAAAGCCGTCTCTGGGCTGCTTTGGATTCCTCCTCTAAAGCCTCCACATCTGCGATTTTCTTCAGCTCCTCATACAGACAAGTCAACAGCTTTTCATTCTCCGGCCGCTCTGCCAAATCCTCCTTTTCTAAAGGATCCTTTTTAAGATCAAAGAGCTGAGGCCTTTCCCCTACATAATGAACATATTTATAAGGACCTTTTCTCAGCATAAACATGGCTGTATAGATTCCCTGAGAATAATATTCTGAAAATGCCGTCCGCTCCTCCCTCTTTCCCCTTGCATAGGGCAGCAGAGATTTTCCCGGAAGCCTGCCATCCGACTCATTGGCCTCAATCCCCACATTTTCCAGTACGGTAGGATACACATCTGCCAGAGAGACGATGGTGTCTTGCCGCTCTCCTGCCGGAATGTCCGGTCCTTTCAGTATCATGGGAATTCCCACACTTCCCTCATACATAGTGGATTTAAAATAAACCCCGTGATCTCCCATGGTATCTCCATGGTCCGCGCTGTAGAGGACTCTGGTACAAGTATCCAGCCCTGAGTCCTGTAAGGCCTCCATCACCACTCCCACCTGCTCATCCATAAAAGAGCACAAGCCATAATATGTCCGGATGGCATGGATAGCCTCCTTACGGCTAACCTGCTCCGTACCGCAGTAACGGCGGTAATCCTCCACCACCGGGTGATGGCTCCACTCCTCTGGCTCAAACTGAACCGGCTTTCGGATTGCCTCCTCATCCGGATAAAGATCCAGATATTTCTGAGGAACAATCAACGGAAAATGAGGAGTCACAAAGCCCACATAAAGGACAAAGGGCTTTTCCTTTCCGGCTCCCTCTGTTTTTAAGTAGGCGGCCGCTCTCTGCGCCACCTCCCGGTCATAAGTGATATAATCAGATTCTCCCGCACCAGCGCTCAGAAGGGCGTCCCGGAACTGATAGCGGGTGATCTCCTTATCCCGGATAGCCCCGTAGACATCTCCCACCCCGTTTTTAATGTTAAGAGGAATCCTCTGGTCCACAAATCCTGTCTCAGGGGAATCATTTTTATAATGGAGCTTTCCTATTGTAGTAACCGAGTACCCCTCCTCATGGAGCCTGCCTCCCCAGCTTTTCACCTCTCCTTCATAGGCATGGGCATTGTCCCAATATCCGTTCCGGGAAGCATAATCCCCGGTGGCAAACACAGCCCGTGACGGCACACAGATGGGAGAATTGCAGTAGGCATTGTCAAAACAAACCCCTTCCCTTCCCAGCCGGTCTAAGTTGGGTGTTTTTATCTTCTCATTCCCATAACAGCCCAGCATCCCCTTGCTGTGCTGGTCACTCAAAATAATCACAAGATTCATTGGTTTACTCTCAGACATCATTTCCTCCGTTCTGCACCTTCGCACCCCTTCTTTTTCTGAATCCGGCCAAAAGCTGATAAACCAGGATGAGCAGAGTCAGCACCAGCACGGTTCCGGAAATCGGTCTGGCAAAAAACGCTGCAAAGTTTCCATAAGAGGACATCATTCCCCGCCGGAAATTCAATTCGATAATTGGACCTAAGACAAATCCCAGTACCACCGGCGCTGGTGGAAATTCAAATTTGCTCAGTCCATACCCTACCAGGGCAAACATAAAGATAGACCACACATCAAAAACCCGGTTGTTCATGGCAAAGGCCCCCACGCTGGCCAGCACCATCACCACAGGCAGCAAAATGTTCCGGGGAATCATCAATAGCTTTAAAAAGCCGGGAAGCCCATAAAGCTGCACCACAAACATCATAATATTGGCAATGATCAGGATGGCAAACATGGCATAGATCACATGTCCATGAGAAGAAAACAAAAGCGGCCCCGGCGTAATTCCATGGAGCATAAAAGCTGCCAAAAGCATAGCTGTCCCTGCATCTCCCGGAATCCCCATAGTCAAAAGAGGAATCATGGCTCCCCCAGATACTGCATTGTTGGCCGTCTCTGAGGCAATAAGCCCATCAATACAGCCGGTCCCGTATTTCTCCGGATGCCTGGAGGTGTTTTTGGAAACGGAATAGGCGATCAGATTGGAAATGGCTGCCCCCAATCCCGGAAGAATCCCGACTCCGGTGCCGATTCCTGCAGATACTACAAAATTTCTGAATTGCTCCCGAAACTCCTTTCCGCTGACTCCCAGCCCTTTGGACTTGTAGCTGAGAACCGTCATTTTCTCCTGGCTGGCCTCATCCGCCGCTTTGATCACTTCCATGACCGCATAGACTCCGATCATCAGAGGCAACAGCTTAAAACCTGCATCCAGATCCCGAATGCCAAAGGTAAATCGCCGCACCGTATCCACCGGGGCCATGCCCACAGTGGTAAAAAGAATCCCGATCAGAGCGCTGATAGCCCCCTTGATCACCGATCCTCCTGACAAGCTGGCAATCAATGTCAGAGACAATACCCCAATGGCAAAATACTCTTCATAGCTGAACCGCAGCGCCCATTTGGCCAGTATGGGAGAGATGGCAAAGAGTGCTATCAGGCTGAACAGTCCTCCTAACAGAGAATACAAAGTTCCAACGCGAATCGCCCGGCCTCCTTCTCCTCTCTGTGCCATTGGATGTCCGTCAAAGGTAGTGGCAACAGAAGCTGGTGTTCCAGGAATATTGATCAGAATTGCTGTGATCAGTCCTCCTGAAATGCTTCCGATATAGATTCCTAAAAGAATCGACATGCCATGAATAATATCCATCCCATAGGTCACAGGCAAAATCAACGCAATTCCCATGGATGAAGTCATACCTGGACTGGCCCCGAAAAAGATTCCCAGAATCACGCCTGCCAGACAAAGCAGCATAATCTGCGGCTCCATAATCTGAGAAAATCCCTCAGCAAACATGGAAAGACCTCCCATTCCCTTTCTCCCCCTTTCTAAAACCAGCCCGCTTTGGGCAGGATTAACATAAATACATTGTTAAAGGTCACATAAATCGCTGCTGATACGGAGGCGGAAATGACCAGATACAAAATCATGGATTTCTTACTTGCCGGCCATTTTCCCATAACCACCATCTGACTGAACAGATAAATCACTGATGAAATTGTGAATCCAATCTTGTCCATCAAAAAAATGTATAGTGCATAGCTGCCTAGTACCAATACAGTCCTGGTATAGTTCCTTTTTTCCCTTCCCTTTTCCGACTCTGTTTTTTTCGCCTTTTGTAAGCCGCCTATGATCAGGCAAATACTTAAAACCAGAATAATTGTTCCACAGATCTGAGGAAACATCCGGGAGCCTACAATCCGGTCAATATTGGTCAGCTTAATCTGAAAGGACAGCATCAGATAGATTACTGACAACGCCGCCAGAACGCTTCCAACGATAACATCCTTATATTTTTTATCCATTCCCATCCTCCTTGTATAACAGGGTTCCCCTCCCATCCGCCTCGCATCACCTGTCCGACCAGCCAAACCGCTTTCTTCTCGCTGCTGCTCTGCCATAGGTTTTCATCCATAACCACAAACTATTGATAATGATGGTCTAAAATATCCTGATATTCCTGCAGCCTGACCTTGCATTCTTCAAAATAACTGTCTGTGTCCTCCGGAGCCACATATTCTACCGCATACTGTACATTCTTTGCATCCGCCTGAAAATCCGGGTTCTCACAGACTCTTTCCAGCGCCTTGGCAAACTTATCGATAATCGCGGGATCCGTATCCTTGGGAAATCCACAGAAGAAAAATTTGTCTACCACAAAGTCCACACCCAGCTCCTTCATGGTAGGAACCTCCGGATAATCTGAATTTCTCTCCTCATTGAAAAATGCTAAAACATGAAAATCTCCGGAAGCCACATAATCCTTTACCAATCCCACCGGAGCCTTCATAAAGTCAATATGATCTCCCATCATAGCAGCAATCTGATCTGACACAGCCCCTGCATCCACCAGCTGATACTGCAGATCAAACGCTTCCTCCATCATGGCAATAATTGCCGTATCATTGGTGGCCAGCTCTGTCCCAAACTTCACTGTCCCCGGATTGGCCTTTGCCGCCTCCTTCAGCTCGTCAAAGGAAGAATATTTCTTGCTCAAAAGACAAGTGGTATAGACTTTAAATGGAATCCCTCCTGATGCAAATCCATCGTAATCAAAATCTGTCACTTCTGAAATCTTGTTGGTAAGCAACGCCTCATGACATACCAGCATTGTGTAACCATCCGTCTTGGAATCCTTTACCTGATTGGAGGCAATGCTTCCTGCGCCGCCAGCCACATTGCTGACCACCATAGGCTGTCCTAATTCCTTTTCCATGTACTTGGCAATCAACCGGGCCGCCGTATCAATCCCGCCTCCTGCATTGGCTCCCACAATGATCTGAATCGGATTCTCGGGCCAGCTGATCTCTGTCCCCAACTCCGCAGCCAAAGATGGCTCCTTTTCCGTCCCGCTGTCTTTGCCCTTCTGCATTTCATTTACCTTCTCCGTGCCTTTTTCCGCCTCTTTCTTACTGTCAGAGCAACCAACCAGAACAGATGCTGCCATCATAACTGATAAGAATACTCCCAATGCTCTTTTTTTCATTTTCTTTCTCCTTCTCCATCGCCTGAATCACATAGTAACAGGTTCCCACAGATATCTGCTTTTCACTATCTGTAATTATAGTAGCAACCTCAAACTTATTCGTCAACGATAAGAAGTTTCCATTTTTTTGCACAAAAACAGGAAAGAAAAACGTTGAAAAATAGAGGGATTTTTCTTTTTATCGAAAAATCCCTCCGAACTTTTATTCTTTATGTTAAAAAGTTTTTCCCTTAACATGTATGTTCTCATTTCTGGTTTTGCCTTTGTTTCTGCCTTTTACAGATTCCTGTTCATACAAAAAACACTTATGTAATCCGCCTGACAAAACAGATTTCTATACAAAGTATCTCTTAGCAAAACGTTATCCAAAATAACACCAGTTTCCTGCTTTCTGCTCTCCCCAAACAGATCCTTGTTTCTTCAAATGATCCAGATGGGACAGGCATTCTCCCACTGCAAACCATTTCTGCACCAGCGGAAACTCTTCCCAGGATTTTGCCCGGATCCTCCAAGTCATCTTCCCTGCAATCTGATAAGCTGTCAGGCCTGGATTTTCTTTTACAATGCGCATCGTATCCTGTAACCGGATCTGATGGTGATTGATCAACACCTCAACCCGTTTCTCATAATCTCCTGATTTGCGATGGCCGGGAAGCGTCAGCTTTACCGGAAGATTCCTATACCTTTCCAGACTTTGAAGATAATCCCCCAAAGAATCATCCCTTGTTTCCCACCGTGTAATATTGGGGCTGATATCAAAAAGCACGTGATCTCCACTAAATAAAATCCCCTGATCCCTGGCCCACACCATCATATTACCCGGTGTGTGTCCCGGAACCAACAACAGCTGCAGTCTGTATCCCCCAACCATAAGCTCCATCTTATCTTCCACCCCAAAGAACCGGTCGTCCACATCTGGAAGTGCCATAGTCACAGCAGGATTGCTCTCTAAAATCAACCGGATCTCTTCCTCAGTGAATCCCTCCGTCACATACTGATCCTGCCAGTTCCGTTCTCTTTTTCCGTGTAATGTGGCTTTTTGATAATTAAGATCAATCCGGCTCATATAGATCTTCCGCTCCTTCCCTGCAAACAGATCCGCCATGCCAGAATGATCGGAATGGACATGAGTTACCAATACATCTCTCTTTTCAGGAATGGAGCCCAACTCACTCAACCCTTCTTCCAGAGCTTTTTGGCATGCCTCGCACCGGAATCCTGTATCAATCAATAAATCCCCTTCCTCCCCATGGATCAAATAACTGTTCAATTCCTTTAAAGGATTTCCCGGCAGCAATACGCCAATCCTGTAAATATTTTTTGCAACCTCCTCAACCATTTGCCCGCTCCTCCTTCTCTTCCCACCTATATGTTTTCCTGTCCGTTCAGGCAGGCAGCACCAATGCTGCTTTCATTTCTCCACAACAAATACATACCGGTTTTCCTCTGACAATTCTTCCGAATAAGCAAATCCCAGCTGACAAAAATCTCTCATTTTCCTGGGGTCCACAATCCTTTTTTCTGCCATAAAACGCACCATTTCCCCCCGGGCCATCTTCGCCAAGGTTGCCTTTTGTTTCACTTTTTTGTCTGTCAGCTGACCAAATTCCACAGTAATAAACCGATCCTTCTTTGTGATATATTTTTCTATACACTGAGAATATTCCTTTGAGGCCAGATTGACAATCACCTGGTCCTCCTCTGGCAGCCCTTGATTAAGGGCACTCAATCTCTCATATAACCGATCACCCCAAAAATCATAGAGATTTTTAAAGCCCTTTACCGGCAGCTTTGCCTGCATCTCCAACCGGTAAGGCGTAACTCCATCAAACGGCTTCAAAATCCCATAAAATCCTGATAATATACAGAGATGAGCCTCCACATAGGAAAGAGCCTCCCTTGTCATCACTGCCGGAGCCAAATGCTGATACTGCAACCCCTCATATGCCATAATTGCCGGTGTCAAGCCCCGCTTGAGATCCATGGATTGAAACCGTTCATAATTTAATTCTGCAAGCTGGTCATTGCATTTCCACAATGCCTTTGCCTCTGTGAATGAAAAAGATTGGATCTTTTCCATCAGAATCTTTGTATCCTCCATAAACTCCGGCAATCCTCTGACTTCAAAGGAATCTGTATCCACCTTCATCTTCTTGGCCGGTGAGATGATGATCTTCATGGCTTCTGCAACCTTTCCAGCTCTCCCAGCATTTGAGCCGGATTCTCAGCCGCCTTTACCTTCTCAAAAGCCTTCGTGATCACCCCATTTTCATCAATAAGATAGGTAGTCCGAACCACACCCATGGACACTTTTCCATAATTCATTTTCTCCTGCCATACCTTGTATGCCTGAATACAGGAAAGCTGTGGATCAGATAAAAGCGTAAAAGGAAGGTTGTATTTTTCCTCAAATTTTTTGTGGGAAGCCACACTGTCCTTGCTGACGCCGAGTACCACAGCTCCCTTTTCCTGAAACTGAGGATACAGTTCTCCAAAGCCACATGCCTGCTTTGTACAGCCAGCCGTATTATCCCTTGGATAAAAATATAGCACGATCTTTCTGCCCTTGTATTCCTCCAATGTGTGAATCTGGCCATTCTGATCCGGCAAAGAAAAGGATGGTGCTTTTGTTCCGATTTCCAACATAATAAAATTCTCCTTTGTACAGGTTTCCCTGATATTTATCATTCATTATAGTCTAAAAAAACCCGAAATACAATATCTGCAACCACTCTGCCTGTTGTATTTAAAATAATATTCGTTTATAATTGCAATAAGGCCACACAGCGGCCCGGATTCTAAACCCACAACAGGAGATGGAAAACGATGCTTGATTTGTTTCAAAAGAAAAAAGATTCAAAAGAAAACCTTGAGAAATGCCTAGCTAAAAAGGACTGGAATGGACTTGCCAGAGCCTATTATGACTTAGGCGTTGCTGCCATGGACAAAGGTGACTTAAACTGCGCTGTCTTGTGGCTAAATCGAGCGGACTCTATTTACAGTGCAAGTGATTCGGTTTATGAAAAGGCAAGTAAAAATAGCTTTTTCCAAAAGGAAATTGTCAGTGACTGTTCTGACCGTATTGGAACACTGGAAGATGCCGCTCTGCTTTACAATGACATTCCTTCTGAGATGGAGGAAAAGGCAGAAAAACTGGATGATTCCCAGATCCGGATATGGGGCCTGTTGTCCATTGCCCGGCTTGTAAAGCTGGGAGAAAGACTGAGTGAGCTTCCTGGCTGTGAGGTGTTTGCTGCTCTTGGCTGGGCTGTGGATCTTATGCTTAAATCCTTCCAGACACCAATCACTCAAAATGAGTATGGTCAATTAATGAATCTTTGTAATGATCTTTACGCCCTGGGAGATTCTGAGACCTTCTATGCCGGCGGTGAAATTGATGTCCCAGGCAGTGCTCCATTTCAGGTTTTCGATCTGAACGGAATGATGGGAGTGCATCAGGAGCTTAGCAACTATCTGGACAATCATCTCCGCCTGCTCAGTGCTTTAAGTCAGAATCAACCTCTTCCTGCTGCGGAAGTCAGTATGGTAGGTTGTACCCTGCTGCCTGACTATTACGTTCGCACAGGTGCAGGTAAACTGGAAGATGTGCCACAGATTCAGGCTGAACGAAAGCGCATTGAAGATGACTATGACTTTGTCTGCTCTGGCATCACCTGGGAACAGGTGGCTGACCAGATAAACAAATACAAGGCATTGGATATTTTACTTCAGGACAAGTAAATCTAGCGTATTTGAAACCAGGAGCTGTTGCAAAATATGGAAATTGCACAGTATATAGTTAAACATGCCATTTTTTAAGCTATATATTGTACATACCTCATTTTACAACAGCCCCATTGTTATAACATTGGTCTCTTCACTCATTCAAAACTCTTCTTTCCGCCCAAAGCCCTTTTTCTCCTCCTTACTGTCTTGTATATTTTTCTCTACCTTCTGCTTCAAAATCCTTTTTACAGCAGGATCCCCAATCTTAAAATCGCTCTGATCTCCTTAATTGGTAATCATTTCACATTCTTCCACCTATTTAAATCTTCAGGCTTACTTAAGATTGTCTTTTTTAAGCTCTTTCAACAGATATTCCACCTTTTCTCTTTCTTTCAATGCCTGAATCCAGCGCCTGGGGATTCCCTGCAATCCATAATAGATTCCAGCCAAGCCTCCTGTTACACAAGCTGTTGTGTCTGTGTCATGTCCCAGCAAAACAGCACGTTTCACTGCATCCTCGTAATCCAACGCCTGTTCCAGAATCATCAAGGCACTGCGCAGACAATCTACCACATATCCGGTTCCTTTCCCTTCCCATGGAATATCTGGACGGACGCTCCATTCCAATTCCTGTTCATACGCTGGCTCTTCCCGATAAATAGAACGAAGTACAAAGACCCCTTCCTGAATTGCTTCCTGGATCTCCATCCCCTCAAGCAGCGCCTGTGCCACAAGGCAATACAGAGCCGAACAGACCTGATTGCATAGATGACCATGAGTAATCAGGCATTGACTATGGGCATCTCTCACCAATGCTTTGCTTCTTTTCTCCAAATCTGTATTCCCTTGTACAAAATGCCATAAAGCCAGAGGCAAAACACGCATCAGTGCTCCATTTCCCTTTCCATCCGGATTCATCAATCCACAAGCTTCTACGGCGATCCCTCTTTTATATGCGTCAAGCGCATTAGCTGTCTGAATCCCCACATCGAATACTACTCCATCTACAGCCCAAAATCCCTCTTCATACCAGGCTAAAAGCGCATCGGAATAAGCTTTTAGAGAGAACTTCCCATGTTTTAAGAGACTGTCCATAAGACACAGTGCCTGTGCGCCATCATCCGACCAGGTTCCGGCGTCAACCTTCGGGTAGGTCTTTCTAAATCCCGGTGGAGGCACCATTTCGATTTCCTCATAAGCAGGAAGTTCCCACGCTTCATAAAACTCATAAGAAACTCCCAGCGCATCCCCAACCAAAAGACCATACAGACCTCCGGCTATTCTTTCCTGCCAAGACACCATGTTATGTTTACCTCCTTGACTTTTTATAAATCTTTATAATATTCCATCGCATCCTATCTCAGATCTATACCATAAATATCCTCAATATTTCAAACTTTTTTCCTCCTCCATGTAGATGCTTTTGATAATGTCTGACAGCAGCAGGGCAAGTTCATCCTTTTCTTGATCCTGTTTTGCTTCCAGATAGTTGCCAGCCTCTTTCAGGCTGAAGCTGCCTATGTAAAATTTACGCCAATTTTCCCTATCCTGAGCTTTGTTAAATAACTCTGAAAGATCTTCTCCTTCAGGTGTCAGATAGATAAGCCTCAACGGCTTATGCCATAGATTACGTTCAGGGGATTTATCAGGATAAAGATAGTCCAGAAGCTGTCCTGTGGTGTAGAGATATTTCCGTGAGCGAACTCCATCCTTTTGGGTCCATTCTGCCTTTTTGATCAGCTCCATGGCAGCCTCGGCGTATCGTCCGGAAGGCATATCCATGCCATATTTTTTTCCCAGGTACCAGGTTTTGAATACTAATGAAAAAGCGTCCCGCAGCACCTCATCCTTATCCCACATGGGCATCCCAGCTTTATCGAATTGGGAAGGTTTGGGGAAATATACATCTTTTTTATAAGTCTCGGCAAAAGACTCACCCATAACCCGAAGCAGCTTGTTTCCAAAGACCTCACCGAATGTTTTCCCATGACAATTACGCAAATACCGCCTGGCCTGTTCCTGCTTTATGCTGCTGTTTGTTGTTTTCAGTTCCACCAGATAGACCGCTTTCTCGTCTCCAAGGACATAATCAATCTTCGTCCCCATGTTTCCATATCTGGAACCTTTCTCTGACTCTTCCGATTTGGGATCTGAATTTTCCTCTGATTCTTCCGATTCCAGAATAGACATCTCCTTGGTAATAAAACAAAGTTCTCCGCTAAAAATGTTCTTTGCCTGGTTCTTTAAAATCTCCGTTACATAAGGTGTCAGCAATGTATCCAGAATGACCTCCGCTTTGATATTAGGAGTAAAATAGTCGTTCACCACCCATTTCCTGATCTCATTCAGCTTCTCGGCTTTATTCATTTATTCTATCCTTTCTTCCTCGTTGTGTACACAATATCAGACTTTCACGCAACTCATAACTTGGCCGAATATTCTCTCAGCTTCGGCTTCCGCAGCTCTCCAGCACACAAAAGGCGAACTCTTTTCACGTGTCTCCTCGTGCTTTTTCCTGCCTCATCTGCGCCCATTCCTGAAAAATACATAAAAATTGCTCCGGCATACGCAAGCGCTTCCTTTTTATGTTCATGATCTCCAAAGACTGTTCCTTGGTTTTCTCCTGTATGAATATCACACCCATTGATAATTCCTTGCCTGGGTCGCTCTTCCCATCACTTTTCTACAGAAGCCCAAAGTTCTGCCTTTATTTTCTCATGTATCCTCCCAAAAAGTCTTTTTCAATTTTGACGCATATTTAATCCGGTTGTATGCTAATTACTATCTTTATCCTCTTTTACGCCATGAATAATAACTCCACCATAGCAGTTGGCAAAGGCAGAATAAGTATTCCATATACTATTGAGCAGACCTTCTTCTGCTTTCTTTACTTCTCTGCGGTTATCTTCTTTGTAGGAATCAAATTTTGACAAATCGAATAGTTCTTCCATTACTGCTCCTTGCTTTAAAGCCCTTATATATTTATAAAATATAGGTTTCCGTCTCTGCTTCTTATATTTAGTCCAAGCTTAGTAATTTTCTATCTTTTCTTTCTGCATTAACTAGGCAACACCATAATTGAATTAGCAACCCTATTCTCGTTCGTCACAGGAGTTGTATAGTATCTTTGTTCAATCCCCCAAAGCAAAAATTTCATATCTTCTTCATTGCCAATAGTAAAAATCCCTTTTTTCTTCTCATACTGTAAATTCGGGTAATATTTGTGAGTATAATCAAGAATCCTTCTCTTCTGTTTCTTGTCAAACCCATTTAATGTATCCATTGCCATAGCAATTCTTTTTCTGTTCATTTTCTTGACTTTATCCGCATTATAGCTATTATCCAGTTTTATAAAATCATTGGTCAAAAAAGCCTCTGTTTCCCCTTGTGTCGCTTCCTTATAAAGTTCTTCTATTCCCTTAAAAATAGGAGCAATCGTCTGTAATTTTCTAAAATACAGCACATCGTCATCTTTCATATAAATCGCGTCTGCGCTATCATTGATCACAATACTCTTCTCGCCCTTATCCAGTCGAACACTATCTCCCAAAGTAATTCTCTTCTGCATCACGATATTATGTTTAAAGACTCTTTGAAAGAAATAAATATTTTCCTGATAGGAACAAATGTATTCAATCGCCATGGTCTTTACTTTACTTGCTTCCGGATAATCCGTGCTTCTAAAATTCTCTCTTAATAAATCTATGCAAAAATTCTCTTTTGAAAATTTCTGAAGTTTATACCATTCATCCTCTTCCAAAATCCTGGAAGGCTGGTATTCCACCGCACCTTCCAAGTCATCTGGTATTTGATACAATCCTGCTCCTGAAAATAGTTTCTCATATTCATGGGTCTTTGATTTTATCTTAGCAATTACATAATTCATGCTAGTATCTCTCCCTGTCAATAAAAGTATAATTATTGATTCGTTTTAACCTCTCAAATACTAAGCCCTCTGTCTTAAATATATCTCCTCGTGAAATAATTGAAAACTTTATTTTACCCTTTACAGTAACATAATAAAACTTATATCCAAAAAGAAAAAACAACGGATTAAAATATGATGTCCGAGAAAAAAATGTAAAAATCAGCATCAAAATTCCAACCCATATAAGGGTATCCCAATCATTGATACTCAAAGCCACAAAAAAGTAACCCAAATAACTGGGAAGAGAAGCATCATTGGCGCATTCTACATCCAAAACACCACCGCTGATAATATCATCTCCAAGAAACCGTGACAGCCAAATACAAAATCCCGATATTACAATTGGAACAAACACATAGATAGAATATGACACATGAGGAAACGACAAATATTTAACCGGAATATGGACTCCTTCCTTTATCAAATAAACTGCTGTCAATAAAATAATGGAATTAATCGTCAAAAAACACCTGTATATAATCTTCACCCTAACACCTCAATAATATTGTTCGATATATCCATAAGCCTTATCAAACACTTCTTTATCTTTAATCCTATACTTCACCCACACCACGCTTCTTAATGCCTTTTTGACTTCCTGCTTTCCGGCTGTGGTACTCTGCCAACCGTCAAACCGAACAATTTTTACAATATCATCAATATCCGCAACGATTCTCTCCACAATAATGGGTGTCCTATTATTTTTTACCCCATGAAACAATTCCGTAAGGGCTGCTTTACCCAAATCAATCTCATCCTCCGGGACAACCTCCTTGTATATTTCAATCCACAAGGCCCTCACGGGCCTCGACCAGAATCGATATCGCCAATATCACCACTTGTATCAACATTTCAATCCACAAGGCCCTCACGGGCCTCGACCGGCGTGCGTCCGGGGGAGGAAACCGACAACAGCATTTCAATCCACAAGGCCCTCACGGGCCTCGACCCATTGATTTCAATCGTTGATGGGCGGTATTCTATTTCAATCCACAAGGCCCTCACGGGCCTCGACTCTTTGAGTGAATTTTGATGTTGATTCTTCCTCTATTTCAATCCACAAGGCCCTCACGGGCCTCGACCGGAGGGGACGCAAAGCTATATCCTAGCGAACATATTTCAATCCACAAGGCCCTCACGGGCCTCGACCAATGATTGCTTTCAGTTCGGTTGACATATCATCATTTCAATCCACAAGGCCCTCACGGGCCTCGACTCTTTCGATTCCAACGTTATATCCTTCTACTGTATTTCAATCCACAAGGCCCTCACGGGCCTCGACTCTATGGCATATATTACTTCGTGATGTTCTTTGTCATTTCAATCCACAAGGCCCTCACGGGCCTCGACAGAGATCAAGAATGAAGATTCGATTAGCACAACATTTCAATCCACAAGGCCCTCACGGGCCTCGACCTACATCGCGAACGAGGGGATATCAATTCTTGAATTTCAATCCACAAGGCCCTCACGGGCCTCGACTCAAATAGCTCTTTGAGCTTATTGTATATATCATTATTTCAATCCACAAGGCCCTCACGGGCCTCGACTATAATGGCAGACACGAATAAGCTTGACCGATCCATTTCAATCCACAAGGCCCTCACGGGCCTCGACTTGTCTCCATTGTTAAAAACAGCATCAATGATATATTTCAATCCACAAGGCCCTCACGGGCCTCGACAGCAATTTTCACCAATTTCCCCAAACTTTTCTTCATTTTCTAAGCATCATGCTTCATTTTTCTCATTCAACTCCCCTCTCTATCCAAAAAATCCCTATTTTCTATGCCCTCATTCCCGCTTTTTCAAGTGCGAATATTCCAACTTTTCCATGTCCACTTCACATCCGCACTAAAAAATCAACGGTTCTGTCACATCAAATCCTGGCTTTGCCCCTATATGCTCCACCTTATTTTTGTATTGGTTTCCCAGATTATAAAATCTCAGGCTGTCTTTCTCTTTATCAATAAGCCCTTCTAAAATTG
>JAAWEL010000047.1 GCA_022794255.1 Lachnospiraceae bacterium | reverse complement strand
TTTCCATGGTCATTCCTCCTAATAGAATCTCATATTGTATATTTAATACAAATTGTAGCATAAAATGTCTCAAATTACATCAAAAACATTTTCTTTTTTGAATATACATCTTGAATGTATTACCATGCCAGTCATACAAACCATTTGATAAGTTGTTATAAGTCATAATCAACCCCATGGAATATGCAAACTCCCATGGGGTTAAAAATATAACTCTTATTCTCTTTTATTTCCAAGAACATCCGTTCCTTTTCGCCTTTACTTGTGATATGGTTCTCCACCTATAATTCGATAGCTCCGGTATATCTGCTCCAGCAGAATTACCCGCATCAGCTGATGAGGAAAGGTCATTTTTGAAAAACTCAGGCTTTCATTCCCCCGCCTTATGACTTTCTCGGACAGCCCCAAGGAGCCACCGATCACAAATACCACCTGGCTCTTTCCCTGGACTCCCAGTATCTCAAGCTTTGATGCCAGCTCTTTGGAACTCATCATCTTCCCCTCTATGGCAAGAACGATCACATAAGCTCCGTCCCGGATTTGGGAGAGAATCCGCTCCCCTTCCCGCTCCTTAATCTGCTTTTCTACTGCCTCACTGGCTCCATCTGGTGTCTTTTCATCTGCCACCTGAATAATCTCCAGCTTACAGTATCGGCTCAGCCGTTTTCCATACTCAGCAATGGCATCTGTGTAAAATTTCTCTTTGACCTTTCCCACTGCCACCACGCTAATCTTCATCTGACCGTTTTTGTCTCCTTCCCGATTTCACCCGCTTTACTACTTTACCCTCCGGTTTTCGGCGGATTTTGTAGATAATCTGCAGAAAGGTCTCCACTTCCTCCCAGGCCTCCCGGCTCTCTGGAATCAGCCGCAGGGCCATCTGGAACTCATGAAACATTCCGTCATACACAGACACCCGCAGCTTGCCCCGGGCTGCCCGGATTTTGTCTGCCACAGTCAGCGTATCACTTAAAAGGACCTCCTCACTGCCTACCTGCATAAGAATCGGTGGCATTTTTACAAAGCTTCCAAATACTGGCGACAGATAGGGATCTCTGGGATCCGCCTCCCCAATATAAACACTGTTATGAAGCAGATTGTCGGTTGTACCACCAAACTGAGGATCCTTATGAAAATTGGTCTCGTGACTCTCTCCGCTGCAGGTAAGATCCGTCCAGGGGGACATGAGAATCATCCCTGCAGGCATTGCCATCCTATGATCCCTTAGATACATAACCAATGCCAAAGCAAGACCGCCTCCTGCCGAATCCCCTGCCACTACAATCTTGTCTGGGGCATATTGCTTCTCCTCCAAAAGCCACCGGTATGCTTCCAGGGCATCTTTAAGCGCTGCTGGGTATGGATACTCCGGCGCCACCCGATAATCAATGGAAAGTACATCCCCTCCCATGCTTCTCTTAGAGTAGTAGATGGAAAAATCACGATATATATTTTTTATAGGTCCGATATAACCACCTCCGTGAAGCTGCAAAATTACCCTTCCGGTATTTACCTGAGCCGGGCGCAGATACTCCATGGAAAAATTTTCCTGTTCTATTATCTCATAATCATACCCTGCCGGGCAAATCCATGCAGGCTCCACCGGGTTTTTCCGAAGCTCCCCTGTCTGAATCCGATGGCCCATTGCAGAGTCCATCATATTCTTCATCATATCCCGCATCAGCCTGCCCCGCAAGCTGACCTTGTCCGTCCTCATACATCCCTCCTGTCACAGAAGCTTACACATGCAGCCGTCTGTGGAGCTCTTCCTTTATATTCCGCTCCCCTGCCAGATAATTCTTGATCTCCTTGGCAGCCTCACCGCCGGTTTGCCCTACCTGCCGTACCATCCGGGAAGCCTTAGCCTCACCGCCTTTTTGCAAGATCAGCACCTTTCGTATCCTGGGATACATATCTCTTTTTCTTGCTGAGGAAGGCTCATTACCCTCCAACAAAACCCGGACCCCGTCCTCCTTCAGCTTGTCAAAAAACCGCCGTTGCAGATGGCTGTCTGCAAAAACAGAGGTAAATGTGATAACCACCTCCTCCCCATAGGCACAGACTGCACACTTGATTGGCTGTCTTCTGGACACTCCAATCATCAGATGGAAACGCTGGATTTCTTGTTCCTGCTCTGGATCCACCTTGATGATACCGATATTGGATAATGTCATTGTGTAAGCCCGATCCTTCAACCGAAACACCAAATCAAGAGCCAGCTTTTTTATCACCAGGGGAATCACCCGAAGATACCATTTCTTCTCCCTGGACACATTATAGGAAATGCTCTCCTCCAGCCGTTTCTTATCAATCTTTTTATCCATCTGCCGGGAAATCTTTAAAAGCAGTTCCTCAAAACGGATATCCGGATTCTTGAACAGATGGCCGATCATGGTGACAGCAAAAAAGTTGGCCATGGTTTCTGAGTCAAAAAATGCCCGCAAATTGATAGGAAGATTTAAAACCACTGGCTCTGCCCATGGCTTCCCCTCCAGATATTCCTGCCAGATGGACCAGATCAGTACTGTTGCCAGATACTTGGTAATACTAACCCCATATTGGTGACAGATCTTCTTTAGTTCTCCTGTATTCACATATCCATGAAGAACCTGCCCTGTGCCTAAGGGAAGATAATTGCCCTCTAATCGGCAGGCCGGATTGGAGCTGTATCTGCGCCGGGGAACCTCTCTGTAATTCTCTAGATAGCTATCCACCACGGAAAACACCTGCTCCTTTTGGCTCTTTTCATCCTCAGGCTTCCAGAAGCCATCCTCCTCCCCCCGGACAAGCTGCAGATATCTTCCTGTCAGATCCTTTAACATCATCACCGCCCCAAGACCATCCGTCAGAGCATGGAACACCTCCAGATTGATCCGCCGTTCATAGTAGGTGACCCGGAAAAGGAATTTCCTGTTACCCCTGGGATCAATATAACGGCATGGATATGCAGATTCCCGCTGTACCTGGGGAATGCGCTTGTTTTCCTCAAAATAATACCAGAAAAGCCCCTGCCTAAGCCTTACTCTAAAATTCCGGATGTGGGGCAGAATATCCTCTAGGGCCTGCTGCAAAAGCTCCGGCTTTACTGGCTCTTTCAATGTAACAGAAATCCGGAAAACCTGACTCATATTCTCATTAGCGATCACTGGAAAAATCTTTGCTGTATTGTCAAGTCTTCTCCACTGTCCGTCAAATGCTTTCTTTTTCATAAAATCCCTCGCTTTCCCGTCACCTGCAGCAGATGTTACGATTCAAATTCCAGGATCATATCGTACCAGATTGCTCCGCCGTGTTGAGACTGGGAAATCCCTTTGTTCTCATATCCAAATCCGGCATAATACCCGATCAGCTTGTCCTTGCAGGTAAGGATCAGTCCTCTTCGCCCTCTTGACTTGGCATCCTCAATCATATGCTTCATAAGCCGGGTTGCCAATCCCTGATTCCTGTATGTCGGCATCACATCCAGCCCAAAAATGCTCTGATACAAACCATCCTTTTTGTGGAACCCCGTATCCTCAAACATTTCATCGCAAATCACCGAACAGTCTGTTGCGCATCCATTGATAAACCCGATGATTTCCCCCTTATGCTCAGCCACAAAAAAACTCTCTGGAAACGTCTGGATTCGCTGTGCAAAAGAGACCCGGGATGCAGCTTCTGCTTCCGGAAAGCAGACAGCCTCCACCCGGGTCACGGCATCCAGATCCTCCGGCATTACCTGCCTGATGATAATATCCATGCCATTAAACTCCTTTTTCCATTTCTCCTCTTTCTCCGCGCTCTAATCAGGCCCGGAAATAATAGCCCACGCCCCATTTTGTATGAACATACTTGGGATCACTGGGACTGGGCTCCACCTTTTCCCTCAGACGCCGCACATGGACATCCACAGTGCGAACATCTCCAGAATCTGTGGCCTTGTTCCCCCACACCAGAGACAAAAGCATCTCCCGGCTGTACACCTTGTTGGGATTGCAGACAAAAAGCTCAAGAAGATCGAATTCCTTTGCAGTCAGGTTGATCTCTTTCTCTCCGATAAACACCCGCCTTCCCTCCCGGTCCAGCTTCAGCTCCCCGGCAGTTATTATATGGTTATCTTTTTTCCCCTCTTTCAAATTGCGGGAATTGCGCCGCATAATCGCTTTGATCCTGGCCTTTACTTCAAGAATATTAAAAGGCTTTGTTATATAATCATCAGCCCCATATTCCAGGCCAAGGATCTTATCCATGTCACCCCCCTTGGCAGTCAGCATGATGATCGGCATCTCCGAGAACTCCCGAATGGCCTGACATACCTCAAAGCCGTCAAACTTTGGCAGCATCACATCCAGAAGCACCACATCGTACTCTGTGTTCTTAGCCAGTTCAATAGCTTCCTCTCCGTCATAAGCGCAATCCACCTCCATGCCATCCTGTTCCAGGCTGAAACGAATGCCCTTGACAATCAGTTTCTCATCATCCACCACCAAAATCTTTGCCATGCTCTGCCTCTCCCTCTCTCAGATGTGCCCAAACCAGCATAACTGCTGTCTGTCACCTGCTGTCACACTGTGATGTCATCCTTTATTTTCTGAAACGCTGCATCCTTGATTCCGGATATCTCCATAATATCCTCAATCCTTTTAAAACCGCCCCGTTCTTCCCGGAAACGGATAATATCCTCTGCCCTGGCCTCCCCGATTCCGCGCAGGCCCATCAGCTCTTCCTTTGTGGCTGTGTTAAGATTGACCTTGCCAGAAGAAGCTTTTGGCTGGTTCCCATCAGGCACAGTCCACTCCGCCACAGAAACATGCTCCTTATCCGGAACCTCCAGCTTCATGCCATCCCACACCGGCTCCGCCAGATTCAGATAATTCTCCGCTGCCTGTTTCGTAAAACCGCCTGCCAAAGAGATAGCCTCATAAACCCGCTGCCCTTCAGAAAGCTCATAGACCCCCGGCTCCTTCACCTCTCCACACACATGGACAAAGCAGGAAACAGCTCTTTCGGTCTCCTTCCACGTCTCCGCAAAGGCCTCGGCCATCAAATCTCCTTCTTTTTGCGTTTCATCCACTGATTTTAAACGATCTTCCTCTTCCCTAAACAGTAACACTTCCGAATCCCTGGCACTGCAGCTATAGCTGCATCCTGCGGCTCCGATTAACACCGCCAAGGCCAGCCATCTTAAATATTTCCTAATTTGTTTTTTCATGTTATTCTCTCCTGTTTTGAGAGAATCCCAGATTCAGCCTAACACTATTCTACCGAAAGACAGATTTAAATACAAGGGCAAATTACCAGATAATAAAATTTTTATTTTCCGAAAACCTCCTGCGCATAATTCACCGAAGCCATGGCATCTCTACAGTACCGATCTGCCCCCATGGAATCCGCATATTCCCTGGTCAGAACAGCCCCTCCCACCATTACTTTCGCCCAAGGTGCTTCCTGACGCAGCCGCCGGATCGTCTCCTCCATGCTGGGAACCGTGGTGGTCATCAGAGCACTCAGTCCCACCAGACAGATCTTTCCTTCCACTGCTGTATCAACAATTCTCTCCGGCGGCACATCCTTTCCTAAATCCAGCACATCATACCCGTAGTTTTCCAGGAGAACCTTGACAATATTCTTTCCGATATCATGAATATCTCCCTTCACAGTTGCCAGGATAATGGTGCCCTTTTTCTCTTGCTCACAGCCGGAACCCTTCATCTTTTCCCTTACAATCTCAAAAGCAGTCTTGGCTGCCTCTGCACTCATAAGAAGCTGAGGTAAGAAAATTGTTCCGGCCTCAAAGCCTTTTCCCACCCGGTCCAGAGCTGGGATCATCTCCTGATTAATAATATCCATGGAGTCCCGGCTCTTTAAAAGCTTTTGGACTGCACTGGCTGCCTGCTCCTTCAGTCCCCGCTCAATACTCACTGCCAGGGCAGAGACTTCTGATTCCCCGCCATGCAAATCCGGCACATCTCCCGCTGCTTTTACTGCTGCAGACGCCTTCATTTTGGCTGCCTCCTCTGCATACACACGGATATAGTCCCCGCACATCTCGTCCAGATCCATCAGTGCCCGATAGCTGTGATATACCCGCATCATAGCAGCAGACCCAGGATTGATGATAGCCGCATTCAGCCCGTTAAAAAGAGCCATGGTAAAAAATACTGCATTAATATTCTCCCGCACCGGAAGTCCGAAGGAAATATTGGATACTCCCAGAATCGTTTTCCCTCCCAGCTCATCCCGAACCCTCTTCACTGTCTCCAAAGTAGTGATGGCGCCTCTGCTGTCAGAGCTAATGGTCAGGCACAAGGCATCAATCAAAATATTCTCCGGTCCAATACCATATTCCTGTGCTGTCTTATATATCTTCCTGGCAATGGCAATCCTCCCGTCTGCATGCTCCGGAATGCCACCCTCATCCAAAGCCAGGGCCACCACCACACCTCCGTACTTTTTCACCAGAGGAAACACCTGTCTCATGGATTCTTCCTTACCATTGACGGAATTGATCAGAGGCTTACCATTATATATGCGCATGGCCCGCTCCATAGCCTCCGGGCTGGAGGTGTCAATCTGAAGTGGCAGATCAATAATACTCTGCAAATCCTTCACTATCTCCTCCATCATAGATGGCTCGTCAATCTCCGGCAATCCCACATTCACATCCAGAACATGCGCTCCATGCTCTTGCTGGGTCACCCCTTCCTGAAGAATGTACTCCAGATTGCGGTCCCGCAGCGCCTGTTTCAATTTGGGCTTTCCCGTAGGATTGATCCGCTCCCCAATAATCACCGGCTCAGAACCGATCTCTACTGCCTGGGCAAAAGAAGATACCACAGTCCGGCCTTTTGGCTTTACTGGCACTGGTTTTTCTTCCCTGCATAGCCTGGTCATCTTTTCGATATGTTCTGGGGTGGTGCCGCAGCATCCGCCCACCATTCTGGCTCCCATCCGGACAATCTCTTGCATCTCCAAGGCAAATTTATCTGCATCAATGTCATAAACCGTACATCCGTTTTCACTCCGCGGCAGCCCTGCATTGGGATTGACAATCACAGGTACAGACGCAACCTCTAAAATCTCCTTCACAAAAGGCTTCATCTGTACTGGTCCTAAGCCACAGTTTACTCCAAGGGCATCCACCCCCAGCCCCTCTAACATGGCAACCACCGCTGCCGGGCTTGCTCCGGTGAGAAGCTTCCCCCTCTCGTCAAAGGTTACGGTCGCAAAAACCGGAAGATCGCAGTTTTCTTTTGCTCCCAGCACGGCAGCCTTGGCCTCATAGCTGTCGCTCATAGTTTCAATCAGCACCAGATCAACCTTTTCCCTGGCCCCGATAGCCGCCACCTGTCCAAACAGATGAACCGCATCCTCAAAATCCAGATCTCCCAAGGGCTTTAAAAGCTTTCCTGTCGGCCCTATATCCAGTGCCACAAAGGCGTGCCGCCCGCTTTGCCGGATGGCCTCCTTTACGTTGCGGATCGCCGCTGCAACGATCTCCTCCACACAATATCCTGTCTGTCCGTTATATTTTAACCCATCTGCCCCGAATGTATTGGTAAGGATAATATCTGCCCCTGCTTCCAGATATTTCCGGTGAATCTCCACCAGCACATCCGGGTGAGTGATATTCCAGATGCCAGGAAGCTCCCCTGGTTTTAGACCCTGTGCCTGGAGAAGGCTCCCCATTCCTCCATCAAAGAATAAAATGCGCTCCTCCATCGACTTTAATAACTCCATGGTTTTCATCCTCCATTGGTGATTGATTTATCTCCGGTATTGACAGTCCTTCTTCCCACAGGCCTCACAACCCTGGACAATACAAGTCCAGGGCTTGCGGCTAAGCCCCATCACTGCTGTTACCGATTTAGACGGAACCATTAAAAGGCTGTCCGTCAAGGTAACTCCGATCCGCTTTCCCAACTCCAACGCCCCGCTTAGCTTTCTCTGACATTCCAGAGGAAAATCTCCATATCCGGGGCTGAACCTGGGCCGCATATACCAGCCCTTCTCTTGATACTCCCTGCTCAAAACTTCATTTTGCCAGTCACACCAGGTTTCCAGCATGGCCACAGAGGAAGCCTGCAATACCACTGCCTTGCTCATCTGCAGCCGCCCATATCGCCTCAAAAGCACGTCCACCCCGCTTCCTAAGGTGGCACCAAACAAAAGCACGCTCTCACAGTCCTTTAAATTTCTTTCCAGGCTTCTGCTGCAAGTCTTAAGGCAGGTCATGTCCAACACATGATCCCGGATTGTGAGAGGAAATTCCCGCCAAACTGCCTTGGGATTTGCCTCACGCTCCAGCTCCAGCCTACATTCATGAATAAGCTTCTTAACATTTTCCTCAGGCTCTTGTCCCCGATATCCCAGATATCGCAGAATCTCTCTCTCATTCCATGGAAAAGCTTTCCTGGTCTCCAGCCATTTTGTCATTGAATCTGTTTTATCCGTCATTTTCTTCTTACCTTAAAATCTCCGACAAGCTCTCCTGGATTCTGGCAGCCACATCTGGCTTGTTCATAGAATACACATGAATTCCGTTTACTCCATTGGCAATCAGGTCAATGATCTGCTCTGTGGCATAGGCAATCCCCGCCTGCTTCATAGCAGCCGGATTGTTCCCAAACCGGTCTACAATGGCTTTAAATCGGGAGGGAAGATAAGTACCTGACATGGCGCAGATCCGCTTGATCTGGGCAGCACTGGTCACTGGCATAATGCCTGCAATCACCGGGACAGTCACCCCCGCCTCCCGAATCCGGTATAGATAATTATATAAAATATTATTGTCAAAAAACATCTGAGTAGTCACAAAGTCACAGCCAGCCTCCACCTTTTCTTTAAGATAATGGATATCCGCCGCCTTATTGACTGATTCCACATGCCCCTCCGGGTAGCAGGCAGCTCCAATGCAAAAATCCCCTGTTTTCCGGATCTCTCCTATAAGCTGGGAGGCAAATTGATAATCCTTCTCCACCCTTCCGTCAGCCGGAATATCTCCTCGTAAAGCCAAAACATTCCCGATTCCCTTCTCCTTAAGCTTACAGAGCACAGACTGCACCTTTTCTCTGGTAGAGGACACGCAAGTCAAATGAGCCAATGGCGTTACCTGCTGCTCTTGTACCTTTGATGCAATATCCACCGTATACTGGCTGGTTCCTCCCCCTGCCCCATAGGTCACACTCATAAAGGCCGGTCTCAGCTTTGCAATCTCCACAACCGCATGTTCCACGGAATCATATTTATCTTCTGTTTTTGGGGGAAACACCTCAAAAGAAAGCGTGGGAATCCCCCTGGAAAGAATATCTTTTATTTTCATCTGCTTCTCCTTTAATTATACTGTCATAACCATTCCTTCACTGTCATAACACGCATCTCCCTCCGGATTACTCTATGGCATCAAAGGTAACTACGTAATAATCTCCATAAAAATATCCCCATAGCCATATATCCTCTGTCATATAATCATATCCGTCCTCCTCTTCAATATCCCCGGGCAGATTTTCCTTTATATTCTCCACCCAGTTTCTCCATGGAAGATTGCATTCCTCCCCTAGAATCTCACAAATCCCCTCCAGGATTTTTATCACTCTCTCCTTATCCTCCATGACAAGATCCACACTGTGAAGCGCACCCGTTACCGTATCAAAATCCAACTCCACATATTCGTATTTATCTTCTCCTTCCAGATTCAAAGAAACATAGGTGGAAAAATAGGTTCTGACCACGTTTCCTTCCAAATCGCAATATTGACAGTTATAGGAATACTCCTCGTCCTTATCAATCATCAAACCCTGATCTTCCATAAACTGGCGGATTGACTCCTCAAACGCTTTTCCTGAAATGTCAAAATGTCCATCTCCACTGCATTCAATCCCGATTTCCAAAGCCTCTTCATCTGTCAGCTCCTGATATTCTTTTTCACTCCAAAAATCTTCATAATCATCCTCCTGGTAGTCCTCTTCATCCTTCTCTTTGTAATCCCACTCCAGCTCCGAAGGATTCACCTGCTCCCCAAACTCAAGCAGCTGGTTCATGGATGACTCTTGCCGTATTCCTTCCCCAATAGCTCCCAGGCCCATCCTGAGAAATGAACCTGCAGTCACCATCAAAGCAATGGCAGCAGCCACCCAGATCACTCCATGATTCTTTGTTTGCTCCCCTTTTCCTGTTTGCTCCAAACAATCTTCTTGACTGTTTCCTCTGTTTTCCAGCGGCTGTCCCTGAAGAACCCATCCAGATGTATTAACCACCCTTCCAGGAGGTGAAGCATCAGCAGACGAAGGACTGCTGTGAAAGGTACAGCCTGTCTCTTTCTGTGGATGACGTTCATTTAAATAATAATTTACCTCCCTCACATAGGGATGCTTTACCCAGCTTTTACAATTTCTGCAATAGTGAGATCCCTTCATCACCTGATCGCAAATCGGACAAATCTTTTGTATCATATATACTCCCTCCCCATAAATACCCATACTGCTTTTTATCATCCATTATAGCACGTTTCCCGGGATTTTTCCATGTTGCCTTACGGTCATTAAAAAAATATTTGATATTTTTTTAACGATATCTGACATTTTTTTCATTTTCTCTTGCATTTTTCAAAGCGTGCTGATAATATAACAGACAACTGCTTTGACATGGGACGTCAAATGTGTGCCTTTTTCCCACTAAAATGCTCTGCCGCCTGAAGACAGACAAATATTTAAAAAGGAGAATCCTATTATGGCACACACAACGATAAAAGACTTTCTGAAAAAAAAGAATGTAAACATTACCATCCGAACCTATCTTATTGATGCAATGGGAGCTATGGCCTTCGGCCTTTTTGCCTCACTGCTCATCGGAACCATCTTCGGTACCCTGGGTGAAAAAACTCAGGTCACTCTTTTCAACACCATAGCCGAATACTGTAAAAGCGCCACCGGTGCAGCTCTTGGGGTATCCATAGCACACGCCCTTCACGCTCCCCAACTGGTATTATTCTCCGCTGCCACTGTGGGAATCGCCGGCAATGCTTTAGGCGGCCCAGTGGGCGCTTTAATATCCACTATTATCGCTACTGAGTCAGGCAAACTGATTTCTAAGGAAACCCGGGTAGATATTCTGGTGACCCCCGGTGTTACCATTATCTTTGGTGTGTTGATCGCTCAATTTGTGGGACCTGGTGTATCTGCTTTTATGACTGCTTTTGGCAATCTTGTGAAAACTGCCACAGAAATGCAGCCCTTCTTTATGGGGATTCTGGTTTCCGCCCTGATTGGTGTTGCTCTTACTCTGCCAATCAGCAGCGCTGCCATCTGTATTATGTTAAGCTTAGACGGCCTTGCCGGAGGCGCCGCTACTGCTGGCTGCTGTGCGCAGATGATCGGCTTTGCGGTCTTAAGTTTTCGCGAAAACGGAGTAGGCGGCCTTCTGGCCCAGGGCCTTGGCACCTCTATGCTCCAGATGGGCAATATTGTCAAAAATCCCCGCACCTGGATCCCTCCAACCTTGGCCTCCATGATCACCGGCCCTATTGCAACCTGTGTCTTTCACATGCAAAACATTCCTGCTGGTTCTGGCATGGGCACCTGTGGTTTGGTAGGACCGATTGGTGTCTACACAGCTATGGATGGCACTCCATTCATGTGGCTTTCTATCCTTTTTGTCTGCTTCCTTCTGCCTGCCATCCTTACCTGGATCTTCGGAGAAATCCTCCGCAAGCTTAACTGGATCCATCCGGGAGATTTGAAGCTGGACTTATGATCCTTGATTTTTCTTTGATCGAAAAAAGCAGGGTGCCATCCGTCAGTCGGAACAGGACCCCTGCCTTTTTCGTTTCTTCTTACATATCAAAAATGAATTAAAACACTCAATATGCTTCCTTCAATACCTCTATAGCTTTCTTTACCTGATTATCCCTGTCTAATGGAATCTCAAAAGCCCCTTTCAAATCCTCAGGAATCTCCTGTTCCACCTCCACATCCGGCTCCAACCCCTTTTTGTGAAGATCCACACCGCCCGGAGTATAATAATGGGAGGTAGTCATCTTAATAGCTGACCCATCCTCTAACTGGATCACACTCTGTACAATGCCTTTTCCAAAGGAAGTGGTTCCCACCAGCTTAGCACTTCCGTAATCCCGCAATGCCCCGGCAAGAACCTCAGAGGCACTGGCCGAATTGCCATTCATCAAAACTACAATCGGAAGCTCCACCTGATGTCCGTCCTCTTTGGGATATCTGGGATCGATCTGTCCGGAGGCGGACTTAAAGCGGATTTTCCCATCTTTACTGTAATATCGGTCACCGATTCCGTTTTTATCTGAGGTAGACACAATCGTACCTTCCATTTTATCTTCTGGAAGAATATAAGCTGCCATCTCAATGACTGCGTCCAGAACTCCTCCCGGATTGTCCCGCAGATCAATGATAAGTCCTTTCATTCCCTGCTTCTCAAGCTCATCTACAGCAGCCTTAAACTGATCTCCGGTCACCAGCTCAAATTGAGTCACCATAATATAGCCGATCTGGTCTTCCAGCATCTGAGATTCCACGGTAGTTACTTCCACAATTCTCCTCTGAATATGCAGATCCACCATCTCTCCGTCCCGAATAACCGTTATATCCACATAGGTTCCTTCCTCACCGCGGATCTCCTGCTGGACCAGCACATCCAGCTCCATCTCCCCAGTTTCCACATCCCCTACCTTGTAGAGAATATCGCCCTTTTTCATACCAGCCTCCTCAGCCGGAGAACCCTGAAATACCCGAATAGCAGTGATCAGTCCGGAAGAAATATTCTGACTTACCAGCACGCCGATTCCACAGTATACTCCTTCTGTCTCCTCTGTCAAAGATTCGTATTCCTCTCTTGTGTAATATATGGTATAAGGATCTTCAAGGCCAGCCAACATTCCCTTGTAGATTCCAGCCTCCATCTGTTCCTGATCCACGTTCTCATCAAACAAAAAATATCGATCCACCAGCTGCTCCAGAGTCTCTATCTTCTGGTTCACTCTTCCCAGATCCAGATTTTCTGTCTCCTCTTCCTCCTCTGCCATCTGAATCTGTGCCTGATTATCCATCACTGTCTGGCCGATAAGATTAATTCCTGCTGCAATCCCTACAATAATCAGCCCCACAAAGGCTGTCACCAGAGATCCCACCAGCACACCCTTCCAAAATTTGCTCTTGGCTTTTACTTCGTTTTCCACAATAAACTCCTACTCTCTGTTTTATTTCATTCCTTTAGGGGCTGACATAGCTTATGGGGTTTACATACTTTCCACCTGCCCGGATACCAAAATGAAGATGAGGCCCGGTAGAATACCCGGTGGAGCCCACCTTGGCAATGGTCTGTCCCTGAATAACCGACTGTCCTTCTGATACAAGAAGCTGAGAACAATGCATATAAACCGTATATACCCCACCGCCGTGATTGATCATAATATAATTCCCTGCCGAGTAGCTGTATGTAGCAATCACTACCGTGCCGGAAGCAGCTGCCAAAATTCCACTGCCCGAGGCAGCGCCAATATCAATGCCCTGGTGATTGGTGGAAGCACCTGCTGTTGGTGAGGTGCGGGAACCGAATCCTGAGGTGATCCGGCTACTGGCAGGACAAGGCCATATAAACCTAATATTCCCAAGACTGACCGTATTATACGTCTTTCCCGCTGCTTCTGCCGCCCGCCTTGCTTCCTCCTCTTTCCGTTTTATCTCAGCCTCCAGCTGTTTTACCCGATTTTCCTGAGCCTCAATATCTCTCTCATATTCACTGATCTGTCCCTGGGCCCGGTCAATCTGACTCTCAAAATTCTTTAACTCCTGGTTCTTCCTGGCAAGTAAAGTCTCCACAGACTGACGTTTTGCCTCTGTCTGCTCCCTAAAGCCCAAAAGCGCTTCATGTTCCCTGTTTAACTGCTCTTCCCAAATCTCTACCGTTTTCTTGGCAAGTACATACTCATCCATTTTCTTTCTGTCATATTCAGAAATTTTTTGAATATATTCTGCCCGGTTCATCAACTGCACCATGTTTTCTGATTGAAACAACATATCTATATAGCTGGTTTCCCCTCGCTCATACATATATTTTATGCGGAGCTTCATGGCATCATACTGCTCTTCCTCAGCTTTTTGGGCCTGCTCAAGCTCCTGGTTTGCCACCTCAATGTCTGCTTCCTTTTTTGTGATCTGCTGCCCTAAATCCTCCAACTCCCTCTCTAGCTCATTAAGGCTTTTATCCAGCTCTTTTACATATTTTGCCGCATCTTGTTTTAGTCCTTCCAGATTTTTGAGGGTAGCCTCTACCTTCTTTTTTTCTTCTTCCAGGCTGCTGGCTTTTTTCTTGGCATCTTCCACATCCTTTTTCGTGGCATAGGCAGGACTCACTCCCATCACAAGCAGAGTTATCACCAGAAAAAGACTTACAAAATAACTTTTTCGTCTGATATTATTTCTCATATGTAGCCACCTATACCTTCAGATATTTACGAATGGTAAAAAAGCTTCCAAAAAAACCAATTCCCACCCCCAGGCCCATAGCCACACATATCATGGCAGGATAAAGCTCCTCCATGGGAAGAAACATAAAAACACCTGACAGAATCGAAAAACGCTCTGTCAGATAGGTCACAGAACGAGTATACAGCACATAAATCCCTGCCAGGGGAATCCCTGCACCGATCAGACCAATCACTACTCCCTCTACAATAAAAGGCGCACGAATCATAAAGTTGGTGGCTCCGATTAATCGCATAATCTGGCTCTCCTGTTTACGGAATGCCGCTGCCACTGAAATGGTATTGCTGATCAGGAACATAGCCACCAAAAGAAGAACACCGGTTATCACCAGAGACAAAAGGCCCACAACCCGGTTAAAACCGGCAAAACCTTCCACAATCGTGTTCGAGTAATTCACCTGCCGTACACCATCCAAACCCTGCATCCATGTAACAACCTCATTCTGGGCTGATATATCATGAAGATGAATCTCATAACTCGCAGAGCCTGCCAGCGGATTGTCCTCAGCAAAACCAGCAGCCAGCTCCTCATGTCCGGCAAAATAATCCTTCTGAAAGGACTCCCACGCCTCCTCAGATGATATGTAAGTCATTTCCTTGATCTCACTGCGTCCTCCAATGGCTGCTCCTAAAGCCAGAATATCTGTCTCACTAAGTCCCTCGTCAAACAATACTGTGATTCCTACCGTACTCTCCATATTTTTTACCATAAACTGAATATTGGTGAGAATAGAAAAAAACAGGCAGAATAAAAAAACGCTGGCAGAAATCGTTGCCACTGATGCCAGGGAAAACCAAACATTTTTGAATATATTTTTGATTCCCTGCTTGAAGCAGTACCAAAGCACACTAATCCTCATCCCTGAACCCGTCCCTTATCTCGTCACTTAATACCTGACCTTTATCCAGGGTGATAACTCTGCCCCCCATCAGATCTACCATCTCCTGACTGTGAGTCACTACTACCACCGTGGTTCCCATCTGGTTGATATCCCACAAAAGATCCATGATCTCGACTGCATTCTGATAATCCAGATTGCCTGTAGGTTCATCTGCCAAAAGCACCTCCGGACGGTTGATCAAAGCCCGGGCGATTGCCACCCGCTGCTGTTCCCCTCCTGAGAGATGCTGGGGCAGAGATTTATATTTTGCAGACAATCCCACCAACTTTAACATTTCTGGCACAGACTCCCGGATAGCGCGGGAAGAGGCCCCCACCACCCGCTGAGCAAAAGCCACATTCTCAAACACATTCCGGTCCTTTAAAAGACGGAAATCCTGAAATACGATCCCCAGGCTCCTGCGGTATCTGGGAATATGCCTTCGTGGCATACACCTTAACTCTCTGTCATTTACAATAATCTCCCCGGAAGTAGGCTCCTCCTCCTTAACTAAAAGTCGTAGAAGAGTTGTCTTTCCTGAACCGCTGCGTCCCATAATAAAGACAAACTCTCCGTCCTCAATCGTAATATTGATATCTCTCAGAGCCCTGTTTCCCGTTCCATATGTTTTACAAACATCCAAAATCTCTATCATGATTATCCTCTGAATTCCGGGCTGGCACCTTGCCCTATCCCATTGAGGACAAAACAGTCCGGGAGAACAAAATGTTTCCCGGACTATCCTTTACCCTCAGATCATTTTCGCCTAGAAATCCTGATTCTCCATATATTTCATGTATTTTACCACCATCAGTGCAATCTTAAAGGTGATTGCATCCTCAAACACCCTCAGATCCAAGCCTGTACTCTTTTGCAGCTTGTCCAGACGATACACAAGAGTATTCCTGTGGATGTATAGTTGTCTGGAAGTCTCTGACACATTAAGGCTGTTCTCAAAAAATTTGTTGATCGTAGCCAGAGTCTCCTCGTCAAAATCATCCGGAGACTTATTCTCAAACACCTCTCGGATAAACATCCGGCACAGGGGCAGAGGAAGCTGATAAATCAGACGGCCGATCCCCAGATTGCTGTATGCCACCACATTCTTACCGCTGTAAAAGATCTTGCCCACATCCAGCGCCATCTTGGCTTCTTTGTAAGATCTGGACACTTCCTTGATATCGCCCACAATGGTTCCAAAGGATACATGGACTTTTGTCATGGCCTCTGTATTCAGCATGTCCAAAATCATGTTGGCAGTTTTCTCAAGATCCCCATAGTCCTCCGTGGGCTTGATCTCCTTCACCAAAATAATATTCTTCTCATCCACCGCAGTGATAAAATCCTTCGTCTTGGCTGCAAACAGACTGCGTACAGTCTCCAAGGCATTGACATCCTTCTCGTGCTTAGTCTCAATCAAAAATACCACCCGCCGCACATTGGTCTCAATGTGAAGCTTCTTGGCCCGATTATAAATATCTACCAACAGAAGATTGTCCAGGAGCAGGTTCTTGATAAAATTATCCTTGTCAAACCGCTCTTTATAGGCCACCAACAGATTCTGAACCTGGAATGCTGCCAGTTTCCCTACCATGTATACATCATCGCTACCGCCTCTGGCCAGCAGAATATATTCCAGCTGATGCTCATCAAACACCTTAAAAAACTGATAGCCCTGAATCACCTGACTGTCTGCTGGTGAATCCACAAAAGAAAGGATGGAGCTTTCATATTCTTCCGCCTCCGGAAATGTTGAGGCTAACACCTTTCCTTCTGTGTCACAGATGCAAAGGTCAATTCTGGTAATTCCCTTCAAACCCTCAATGGTTGTCTGAAGAATCTGATTTGAAATCATGTCACACGCTCCTTCTTCAATTATTCGTCAGTTATAAATCACCCTATCATATATCTTAATGCAAAGTTAAAAAAAAAGCAAGCGAGTATGGCTACTCGCCTGCATGTTTTTTTATCTGTCAACCTATTAGTTTGTGATAATCTGCTCTGTCTCTTTGTCAAACACATGAACCTTGCTCAGATCCATAGCCAACTTGATGGTATCACCCGGTCTTGCAGTGGTCCGCGGATTCACACGTGCCGTACAGTTGGTCTCCTGCAGATCAAAGTACAGATATACCTCAGCACCCAGAAGCTCATATACACGAACTGTAGCAGAAAATACACTGTCAGGAGATGCCTTCAGATAAGCTTCCTCATCATGAAGATCCTCAGGACGAATGCCCAGGGTAACAACCTTGCCTACATATCCTTTAGCCTCCAGAACTTTTGCCTTCTCCTCCGGAAGAGTGATCGTATTGCCGTCAAAGGTCAGGGTAATACCACCACCTGCCTTGCCTACGGTTGCATCTACCAGATTCATCTGAGGAGCACCGATAAATCCTGCAACGAACTTATTGCAGGGCTTGTCGTACAGATTCTGCGGAGAATCCACCTGCTGAACAATACCATCCTTCATAACAACAATTCTGGTACCCAAAGTCATAGCCTCTGTCTGATCATGCGTTACGTAAATGATTGTAGCCTGCAGTCTCTGATGCAGCTTAGAAATCTCAATACGCATCTGGCCTCTCAGCTTTGCATCCAAGTTAGACAGCGGCTCGTCCATTAAGAACACTTTAGGATTACGTACAATAGCACGCCCCATAGCCACACGCTGTCTCTGACCACCGGACAGAGCCTTGGGCTTACGGTCTAACAGATGAGACAAATCAAGGATTCTTGCAGCCTCCTGAACCAGTTTATCGATCTCTTCCTTGGGAACCTTTCTTAGCTTCAGTCCAAATGCCATGTTGTCATATACAGACATATGAGGATACAGAGCATAGTTCTGGAATACCATTGCGATATCTCTGTCCTTAGGCTCTACATCATTAACCAGCTTTCCATCAATATACAGCTCACCAGAAGAAATATCCTCCAGGCCAGCTACCATACGAAGGGTGGTGGACTTACCACATCCGGACGGTCCTACGAAAATAATAAACTCTTTATCTGCGATCTCCAGGTTGAAATCTTTTACCGCTACGAAACCGTTGGGATACGATTTTGTTACATTTTTCAGTGACAGACTAGCCATACTTTCTTTCCTCCTGATAATAAGTTCTTATGTTCTATAATCGGGATGCAACCGGACATTCCCCACCGGTCTCACTCCTGTTACTTAGGTTATCATACAATAACCATAACTTTTCCGCCATATGGTAAATCACCAAAAACCCTTTTTCGATTTTGTAACTTCTGCCTATCCATGAAAAAAAGTGCTTAAAATTACAAAAGCGGGTCCAAATGTTCCCGCTTTTTCTGTCCAACTTTATAAATCTTCACAAAAAAACTGCTTGTTTCAGTTTGTTAAAATAAAAACTTGTGAATCCTGCCCAACAGGATATTTGTTTTCTTGTATATATTCTTCCGAAAACAACACAAATCCACACATATTTTTCAAAAATCAGAAAATATAGCCTTACGAAATCTTCTTTGCCAGCACATTTACCCAATGATCACCTGAATGGCGGTTCTTATCATCCGTAATCCAGAGCTTTTTCATCTCCAAACGCCCAGTCTCTTTAAGAAGCCTTTCAAGCTTTTCCTCTGTATAGTCACAAAAATACTGTTCTCCTTGGAATCCCTCAAAATCCCCCTCCCTAAAAGACAAAAACAGAATCCCGCCTTGGCACATGGCATCAATGACCCGTTCTAAGATTTCCTCCAGCTCCTTTTCTGGTACATGGATCAAGGCCCCACAGCCCCAGACACCATCGAACACCTCATCAAATTCCATGTCCTCATAGGACATATGCAGTACCTCAATTCCTGTATGTATCTCTGCCAGCTTACACATCTCCTCGGAGGCATCTAAAGGCGTCACATCATAGCCCTGCTCATAAAAAGCCAGACTGTCCCTGCCGGATCCACAGCCCAAATCCAGTATGGTATCCCCCTCTTCCAGGTATTTTAAGAATCTCTGACGCAGTTCTTCCATGTCCAGCTCTGCCGTATCCTCAAAAATCTTCGCTGCATACTTATTATAATACTCAATAGTGTCCAAAACAATCCTCCTGTTATATCCGTTCGATGGTATTCTCCGTAATCCGGATCTTTCCTTCCTTCAAAAGCCTCCCAACGGCACGCTTAAATGCATTCTTACTCATTTTCATCTCCCGCAAAATCGTTTCCGGCCGGGCCTTATCATTAAAAGGAAGGACACCATCAAACTCCTCCACAGCCTTCATGACCAGCTCTGCATCTGTATCCATCTGCATATAGGCCTTTTGCCGTGGGCTCAAATCCAGCTTTCCGTCCTCTCTTACCTTGACAACCCGTGCCTCCACAATATCTCCGGGATGAAATTCCCCGTACATTTCTCTTTTGGGAATCAATCCATAATATTGATTATCAACCGCCACAAAGGCTCCCAGATTTTCATTGATCTCATAGATAGTTCCTGTAATCCTGTCATCCTTTTTATAAGGAGACTGGGCGCTCATATAGGAATATACATTCATGGTGGCGGCCAGGCGCCGGCTCTTGTCCACATACAGAGCCACCAGGCACATCTCCCCTTCCTGAACCTTATGGTTTTGTTCCTTAAAGGGTAGCAGCAAATCCTTTTCCAGCCCCATGTCCAGAAATGCCCCCACCTTTGCTACATCCTTCACCTGCAGCACGGCAACCTGACCTACCTGCAGCTTTGGTGTTCCAGTAGTTGCAATCAGCCGGTCCTCCGAATCCTTGTAGATAAAAACCTCTAATGTATCCCCGGGCCTTGCTCCCTCCGGAACCTGCTTTTTCGGAAGGAGAACCGAGCTTGTCTCGTCCCCTGCCTCCCCCAGATACACACCAAAACTCTTTTCTCTCTGGATTACCAGCTTTTGAATCTTCCCTAACTCAATCATGAAACTCTCTCTTTCCCAATCTATCCGCAGCACAACAATTCAGATAACTCTGGTGCTGCCGGTATCTGTATAAAACAGCTTGCTTTTCACTTTATCCTGCCATCCGACTGGCGGTTCTATCTTCCTCCCCGCTCTCTGTTTTACAGCGTTCCTACGCTTTCACCTGCCGTCTGCATCCACACAACGGCATATACCGTGCCCTCCTGGCTACACAGTGCAACCGTACAGGCATCCTCCCTGCGGCTGATCCTAGGAACCATCACATCCCCCAAAACTGCCGCCTTTTTGTACTCTGTCCGGATCTGCCGGACTTTCAAATCTTCCGGCAAGGCCTCCCTTGCCACCGCCACATACTGTGCATTATTCACATGACGGTTCGTGTCAATATGATGCCGGGATACCCTTATCGGCTCCCCCTCCTCATATTCTTTGGGAATCAAAATGCGTCTGGGCGCATACTCCATATCCAGCTTTTCATCCTCCCCTGCTCCATACCCACGGATGTCCTCCTCCTCTGCCTTCACAGGACGTCCCGCCGCAGTATCAAACAGAAACCATATGGAATTTGCCTTCACCAGATAAATACCCTGCCTATCCCGAATCGTAAAATTCCGATATCCATATATTCCCTTAAAATCATAGGGCCAGGTACTGACTACAATCTCCTCCCCCAGCAGCGGATATCTTTCTATCACAATCTGCCATGATGAAAGCCACCACGCCCTCCGGTTTTTCTCCAGATAGTCAATTCCCATTCTCAAGTCCTCTGACTGAAAGGTTGAACAATCCTGAAGATAATTAACAACCCCCGGCACTGACAGCTTCCGGTCTCCTCCCACTTCACTGTAACGCACCCGGGCATTAAACGAATACATGCCCATCCCTCTTTTCAGACAAAAAATTCAAAATTATTATATAGTATTTCCAGACAGTTGTCCAGATATTACCAAATATTTCCCAAATAAAATATAATTTAAAGCTTACAATTCAGGCGGGACAAAAATATGCCCCGTCTGAACAGTTTTTTAGCCTGTGGCTCTTTCCTCCCTATTTTTCGAGAATCTTGACAACTACCTTCTTCACAAAAGAGGGATTTCCGTTAGCCGCCTTCGGCTTATGGCCATCCCAGGGGAAGAATATCATAAAATCTCCGCCATTGCAAACCACTTGCAAACCCGGATTCCCATTATCAAATTTAATTACGTCCTTCTCTGCATTATACTCTCCGGCAGGGTTCAGCGCCTCAACAGGGGCATAGGTCATGACCTCTGTCCCATCGATCACATATTGGATATCCGTATAGTTCTCATGAGCCTCGTACTTGGCCTCCTCCCAGGGAAGGGTGGTGTAGGTCATCACATTAGCATAAACATTTTTTCCGTCAATCTCGTATTTCCCGTTCTCCAAAGTGGCCAGGTCATTGACCTTCAACCACTCCACTGCCTTTGCATAACGTCCCTCAATTCCAAGGTTCTTGTAAAAATCCAGATTCTTTGCCTGATCCAAAATCATACGCTTGTCCTCCTTTTTTGTATGGCCTTTGACCATACTGCCTGTCTGTCATCTTCCTGTTGTCTCTGCTGAAGGTACATTCTTATCACTTACCGAAGCTGAGTGGTTGGTATGGTATCCATGTCATCAAATGCCTGATTTTCTCCGCCCATGGCCCAGATAAAGGTATAATTGCTGGTACCTGCACCAGCGTGGATACTCCAGGACGGACTGATCACCGCCTGTTCATTCTGCATCACAATATGACGGGTTTCATTGCCTTCTCCCATCATGTGAAACACTACATTATCTTCCGGAATCTCAAAGTACATATATACCTCCATGCGCCGCTCATGTGTGTGAGCCGGCATGGTATTCCAGACACTTCCCGGATCCAGCACAGTCATTCCCATGGAAAGCTGGCAAGTCTCTAAAACATCCGGATGGATAAACTGATTGATCACCCGCTTATTGGAAGTCTCCATAGCCCCCAATGGCTTTTTAGCTGCCTTCTCAATCGGGATAAAGGTAGTCTTACAGGCCTTGTGAGCCGGTGCGCTTACCATATAAAATTTGGCTGGCTTTGCCTGGTCATCACTGGCAAAGGCAACTTCCTTTGTACCCTTTGTAATATACAGGCAGTCCTTATAGCCCATATGGAATATTTCCCCGTCAGCAGTAATGGTTCCCGCACCACCGATATTGAAGATGCCGATCTCCCTTCTCTCCAGAAAATAATGAGTTCCAAAATTTTTCCAGATGTCAATTCCCTTATCAATGGAAACCACCTCTGTAGTGGGCATACACCCCAGCGTAACCATACGGTCAACATGAGAATACACCGCCACCACCTCATTGGCCACATAGAGATTCTCAATCAGGAACTCTTTTCTGGTCTCCTCAGTGGTATAGCGCTTAAAATCCTTCTGATTTGCAGAATAACGAATGTCCATCACTTACCTCCTCCAAATTATGCTGTCATATAGCTGTCAATATTATTATAATGGTTTTCCAAAAATATGCAAGAGTTTTGGTACTTCCATCCCCTACTGGCTTGTCATCCCACAGACAAAATCATTCCCTCTTGCCCTGAAATATTCCGTGCTGTCATTAAGCCCTGCCTTGTAGGTCTCCTTTGACGCTGGGTCATAGACAGTTACATTATATTGATCAAAACCACACAGAAGAAGATAAGAGCCCTCCCCCGTGTATCCAATCACGGGAAATCCCTGATCCACAAAATAGAGCATCTGCTGCATGGTGCATCCCCTGGCATCTAAAAGAGTAATACCATCATTATAATTTCTGTTAGACGAAAAACTGCTCAGGCGGCGCTCCATTGCAGCAAAAACAGTCAAAGGATCCTTGATCTCTCTGGCAGTACCTCGATTCACCCTTCCCCACAGAATCTGATGATTCCCATCTGTCACAATGCCCATCCGTTCATAAGCCAGGCTGACCGCCTGTGAAAAATCTGAGGTAATTCCCAAAAGCTGTCCGCCTCCATATGCATAAAAGCTAAGTCCCTGCAGCTGGGAATTGGATTTAAGCTCCAAAATCCCGGAACTGTCTGTCCCCACCTTTTTCGGCGCTCCGGCCCGGATTCCCCTGCCTCCCCGAATATCCTGACTTAGCTGAACAAAATAGAGACGTCCCCTCTCCTGAGAAGCAAACCATCCGATCCCCTCTAGCTTTCCTGGTCCCATGTCCACATTGCAGACAATCGTGTCCTCCTGAGCAGCCACATAAGTATTCACGCCAGTCTTTGTCATCCGGTTCAAATGGATCCTGCTCTCCTCCACTCCGACCTTGTCTATATAATACCCATCCTTCTCGTAACGGGTTTCCACCTGCATCTCATCATTTATTATCTCCACCGCATACATAGGAAGTCCTTCCATACGTCCATTGGTGATCCACTCGTCCCCTGCCCGTGATATGCCATAGACCAGATCTCTTCCCACAAATCCCAGGGTTCGCACATATTCTCCATCCCCGACCCGGATATCATGCTTTTCTCCGGTCTCCAAATCCATAAGGTGCAGAATGGAGGCTCCGTATTTCTTTCCTCCCTCCTGCCACCCAATCCGGGCCTTGTCCATGCTGACTCCATAGCTTCCTTCCTCCAGGGCATCTGCCACTACCATGGTCTCATTGCTTTTTAAGTCAATCCCATAAACTGCATGATCCAGATAAAGATACAGCATATCGGAGGAGGACTGATAGACCAGCTGTTCCAAATCCTCTCTCAGCTGTCCGAATGAAACAGAAGCAGGAATAAAAAACAACTCCTGCAAAGCATTCTCATCTTTCTGGAATCGATAACCCGTGATACCAAATCTTCCTTCATGGTTGCCCCGGTTCTGATAACCATAAACCAGAAAATCCATATTTCCTGAATCTTCCACCTTTAGAATCTGAATATCATGTTGTCCGAAATGGTTTCGCATATCCCGGCTTTCATGTCCCCGGAAGGAAAAGATCTGAATCCCATGGCGTTCCTTCTGGTTATAGCTCCACAAATCCCGATTGATCTCATAAGCAATCACATTTCCGTCCGGGCTTTTCTTAGCCTCCACCTTATCGTCATTGGCAATACCAAGCAAAATTCTTTTACCCGAATAATTTTCCCGGCTTCCTTCATAAATCTGATTCACACTTCTTTCATAATCCATCAGATAGGTTCGGGTCTCATTCCATTTCATGGTAAAAGACTCTTCTACCTGATACAGTTCTGTCCCATGAGCTCCATCCCTTGAGGCCAGGTATGCAAGACTTACACAGCCCATAATCCCATCCAGCTCCTTTAAAGTCACCTGTACCTCACCTGTCTGCTCCATTTTCATACCTCCCCAGGTCAAATGGGAAAAACTGGAATGGATGCAGGTGTGTCCATACGAACTGTTGTCCTCCGTATCGTTCGGCTCCATATAAGTAGCCAGCTCCTGCGCCTGGTTATAATCAAAGGTTTTTGATGAAAAATCAACTGCCAGATCAATCATGTTCTGCGCTTTTGCATCCTTCACCCATATAATCCGGGTATAATAACAAACCGTTCCCATGCTCTCTGTGTCAATATCCAGACGCAGCAAATACTGCCGGTTCTCAGTCAAAAGATTCTGAATCGGCAGCTTGACCCGTATCCCGTCCTCCCCTGCCTCCCACTTTTCCAATGTCGTGTTCTCTACCAGCCGCCGAAGATCCAGACTGCGGATCTCATAACGAATTCCCCGCACTGCTTCCTTTCCCCCTGTGATATACACTGGTAAAGCCCGGTCCTCAGGCAAAATCGTCAGCCTGTCCTCTGATGCTCCGCTTCCCATATCCTGCCGGTAACCATACATAGGATTCATCTCTCTCCCATACATTTCCACATAAACCACCGGAAGACGTGCTTCATCAAATACCGTATATATAACCTCCCGGTTCATCAGCCATTCCCGATTCCCTACAATATATACAATCAACGCCGCCGCAAAGATTGCAAAAAGAATACCTGTCTTTTTTATTATACGATTCATAAATATATTCCTTATCTGTCTAATCCTGATTCCATTATTGTCTCTTTAATTATTCTCCTCATATTTTATCTGTTTTTTTCCCAAACTACAACCGGTTCTTTCCCGTTTTCGTAAATTTTCAATTTTTATAGATTTTCTCTTGTCAAACTCCATGAAATCCGTTATAATTAGTTTTACCGTTTCTGGTGTTCTGACATTCTCAGGTCTATTATTCCCAAAGGAATTATTTTTCTGAACTTATGTCTAATATTTCACATATTTTAGGAGGTATTTATCAGATGAATTACACAAAATTTCTTGAAACTGTAAGACAAGAGCTGAAAAAAAGACTGGGAGCAGACCAGGAATTGATCGTGCGCCCTGTTCCCAAAAACAATGGTATTCTGTTGGACGGACTCAGCATTCACACCTCAAGCACTCTGCTGGCCCCCACAGTCTATTTAAATCCTTATTATGAACAGTATCAGGAGGGTATGTCCATTCAGGATATCTGCGAGGATATCCTCGGCCTGTTTCAGAGCAATTCTTCTTCCGATGGTATGGACGAGGACGCCCTGACTGATTTTGAATCCATGAAATCCCGGGTTATGATGCGTCTGATCCACTCTGATTCCAACAGGGAACTTCTTTCGGATATTCCTCATATTACTTATTTGGATCTTTCCATTGTATTTTATCTGTTCCTTGAGCGCAATGTCTCCGGACAGATTACTGCTCTAATACATAACGATTTTTTAGAAGCCTGGCAAACAAATGCCCAGACCCTTTTCCGTCTTGCTCTTATAAATACCCCGGCAGTATATCCGGCAGAGATTCGGAGTATGACGAATATTATGAAAGAAATTGCCAGACAAAATCTTGGCACTGATTACAACGAAGAGTATTTGGATCAGCTTCTGGGTGAAGAGGATCTTCATACCCCTCTTTATGTACTTTCCAACCGCAACGGAATCTATGGGGCCTGCTGTATGATTTACAAAAACACATTAAAAAACTTCGCGGATTCTCTGGGGAGTGATCTGCTCATCATTCCTTCTAGCATCCACGAAGTTCTTCTGACTCCCAATGAAAGTGGTCTTTCTTATGATTACTTAAATTCCATGGTAGAAAACATCAACCGCTCTGAGGTTCCGGTGGAAGACCAGCTCTCTGACCACATTTATTTGTATACCCGTGCAGACGACCGGCTCCGCATTATTTCACCATAAAGCAGTTTTCTCCTTTATTCTTGAGAAAATACTGCATTTCTCTAAAACAAAAGGCTGCCAATCTGAAATACCAACACTGCCGCCATCCATGCTACCAGAATCTGAAATACCAGCATGCATAAGGTAAACCTCCATGATTGGGTTTCCCGGCGAATCGCTCCGATAGCCGCCACACAAGGAGTATACATCAGGCAAAACACCATCAATGCATAGGCACTGACTTTTCCAAACCCCACATCTGCCAGATTTGCTGACAGTTGGCTCATGCCAGCAGCTGAGTTAATGTTGCTAATTCCGTATAATACAGAGAAACTAGATACCACTACCTCCTTGGCAGACAGTCCGGAAATCAGTGCCACTCCGATCTGCCAAGAGCCCAACCCGGCAGGCTTTAAAACAGGTACAAGAGCCCGGCCAAACATGGCGGCAAAACTTTCAGTCACATCACGGACATAACCGGCTGTCCCGAAATTCAGCACAAACCACAGCACAATAGATGCCACAAAAATCGTTGTTCCTGCCTTTGAGAGATAGTCCTTCACCTTGTCCCATACGTAGATCCACACGGTTCTGGCATTGGGTGTCTTATACTCCGGAAGCTCAATCAAAAGAGTGTCCTCTGCCCCTGTTTTATCCAGCTTATTCATCACAAACGCAATGGCAATGGCCGCTGCCAGACCGATAAGATATAGGGAATAGGCCACAAGCAAGGCGTGTTCTGCAAAAAACATGTCAGCAAACAACACATAGATGGGCAGTCTTGCGGAACAGGACATAAAGGGAGTGATCAAAATCGTCCTTCTCCTGTCCCGCTCACTAGGCAGAGCCCGGGATGCCATCACCGCCGGAACCGTGCAACCAAAGCCCAATAGCATTGGGAGAAAAGCCTTACCAGACAATCCCACTTTTCCCATAATCTCATTCATCACATAGGCCACCCGGGCCATGTATCCACTGTCCTCCAAAAATGCCAATGCTAAAAACAGGATAAATATATTAGGCAAAAAAGTCAGAATGCCTCCCACTCCTGCCACAATCCCATCCACCACCAGAGAAATAATCCACCCAGATGCATGAATATGGGTCAGAAAAACCAAAACAGCCTTTGAAAACCAGTCCAGGCCAATCTCAAAATAGCCCTTAAGAAAATCTCCCACTGTAAAGGTCAAAAAGAACACCACTGCCATGATTCCCAGGAAGAGAGGAAGCCCCCAGACCGGATGAGTCAGCCATCCATCGATCCGGTCCGTGTCAGCTGCCCTCTCCTGTTTATTAAACAAACACTCCTCAATTACCTCCTCTATGTAATCATACTTCTGATTACTAATCTTTTTTTCCAGTCCATTTCCCACAATATGATCCACATCCACCGGGTGATCATTTTGCACTTCTGTATCCTTTTCCAGCATTTTGACCGCATGCCAGCGCATATTATCCATCTGGCCGTATTTGGCTTCCAAAATTTCCTCAATCTGGCGTATCTTTTCCTCGATCTTTCCATCGTAGCGGACCACTACCCCCTGAGGCTCCTCTTCATAGTGGTGGACCACCGCATGCATCAGTACATCCAGACCAGTTCTTTTGCGGGCAGACACCGGTACCACAGGAATATGCCCTAACATTTCCGGAAGACGATGCAGGTCAATCTCCATGCCCCTTTCCTCTACAATATCCATCATATTAAGGGCCAGAATCACCGGTTTTTTCAGCTCTAAAAGCTGAAGAGTGAGATAAAGATTCCTCTCTAAGGAAGAAGCATCCACCACATTAATGATAACATCCACCTCTCCCTCCTCAATGCACCGCCTGGTCACAATCTCTTCAATGGTGTAGGAGGTCAGGCTGTAGATTCCCGGCAGATCAATCACGCGGATAGGCCTTCCCTTATAACTGGCGCGCCCCTCCACCCGCTCCACAGTTACTCCCGGCCAATTGGCCACCTTTAAACTGGCACCAGTAAAGGCATTAAACAATGTGGTTTTTCCGCAGTTAGGATTGCCTACAAAGCCCACACGGATCTCACTGATATTGTTAGCATCTGCCACTTTCATCACCTCCATGCTTCTGACCGGCCTTTCTCATTTCAGAGAAATCCAGCTCTTCCACCAGAATACCATCGCTGATTTGCCGTCCCACTGCCAGCCTCGTACCGCGAACCTTAAAAATCACAGAACCGCTTCCCTTTTTATTGAGAACTGTCACAGGTGTCATTTCATTCACTCCCAGGGCCTCCAGTCGCCGGGTAACTGCTTTATCAGCTGATACACTTTTTACCAGATAAGTCTGGCCAATTTTTCCCTCATTTAACTTCATTATTCCGCCTCCACCTGCAATTCCAGGGATTCCCCGCCACTGCATACCCTTGTAATCACTCCGTCTGCAATCCGGTATGCATTTCCATACAAGATTTCCCGGCCTTGCTGGCACATAATATAGCTGCCATCCTCCAAAGCATAAAACTCCCGACCTGCACTATCCGGATAGGTGATCTCTTCCATCAGCTTCCATCCATCTAAGGTATAATCCTTCACTATCTGATAGTGAGGAAGGATCTGCCGGTTTGTAAGCCCTAGTCCGATAAGATACCTCTCATACCCTGCATCGATTGCCTCCCCTGGAAGCTCTGGCTGAGCATAGACTACATGAGCACAGTTCATACTTCCGGCACTGATTCCCATAATCACTCCTTTAAAGTCCTGAATATACTCCTTAAGCTTCAGCTCATGGAAAAACCGGTTCTGAGTAGGCACATGCCCTCCCCCCAAAATCACTACCTGGCTGAGATTTATCCACTCTGACAGCCTTCCCTCTGTCTGCCTGTCCAAAAGCAGAATCTCTTTTACCGGAATACTGCTGGCCGCAAATACCCGGGTAAAATACTCCCGCATCTCCTGATTTTTCTCCTTTTCATCCGGAGTAGCTGTAATCAAAAGAACCTGGGGATTAACAGGACAGACTTTTTTGAACCTGTCAAGAAATCCGTTTTTTTTGGTAAAGGGACCTGTAATCCATTTCCCGTCAACCTGGTAGGAGGCATCCGGACTGCTGGTAAGAAATACGGTCTTTTCTGTGTTTTTCTGATTCATAGATGTTCCTTTCTGATGTCCCCGCCTTTTTGTGCAGTGTCTATTCTCATATGGGACATTCCGTCTCACATACAGCTTAATGTAAGGCTTTCTATTCCAGCCTGTGTAATGCAAAATTATACTGAGGTGATATCATGAAAATAATTATGCACTATCCGGATACGGATGAAGGAAAAAAGGAGCTGGCCTGCCAAGTATCTCACATTCACGGAAAGACGGTTCTTTCCTTTCTGTGCTCTCTTTCCTGTTCCCTAGAGCAAAAACTACTGCTCCTAGACCAAATAAAGGAAGCTGTGTCCAAAGCTGAGCATTAATTCATTACTTATGGCCGCCGGACACGCTCCCTTCTCATCCTCCTGTGTAAAATCATGATGCTGTTATGATAGGATAGCATTTTCAATACACTTGGCTGCATAGGTTGCAAGCCGGGAGCCCCGGTCCACATGGAAACTGTTAACAGCCTTAATCAGACCAATTGTTCCCACAGACAGCAGATCCTCCATATCGTAATCCGTATTCTGATATTTTTTTGCCACATGAGCCACCAGCCTCATATTTCTCTCAATCAGAATATTACGCGCTTCCTGGTCACCTCTCAGGCAACGCTCCAGCCAAACCCTCTCCTCCTCCGGTGACAGGGGATTTGTAAATGTATTCAAAAAAAGCCAAATAAAAGCTTACTTATTATCAGTGTATGCATCGGCGGCTTGCCCGGTGCTGTGGTCAGATTTGTACTATTTTCGACAGGGTTATCCAAATTGGACAACCTCCTCAATAGGCAGAGCAGGAGACACGCTTTGTGCATAAAGAACCGGCCCTTCTCCCTGATAATCCTTCCAGTATTCCACTTCTATCCTGGCAAACACCTTCACCCATTGGCCTGTCTCCAGGTGGCGTGCCTCCTTGGACTTGCAGATATATCCGAGAAATGTCATATCCTCTGCACAACAAGTCATGGCCATCCGCCCCGGAACAAAGTAATTTTTAGGAAATTCCGGCGATTTCAGGACCATGGCCGTAAACTCCACCAGCTTTCCTTTGTAACGCTCCGGCTTATCCATACAGTCAATGTACCAGATCCCATAGGCCTCCGGTCTGATCTCCACCACCTCCTTGCTTAAATCATAAGGAAGATCCTCCTCAGACAGCTCATCAAGCTCCCCATTCTCATCCTCAAACACAATGTCGCAACGGGTATTCATGGATTTTAACATCCGTTTATATCTTTCTAAGTCCTGGATTTTGTCACACCGATTGCAGATAATCAGCTCCGAATTTCGTACCATAGCAGCAAGCAAAGGCTTCATATTCTTTACATAAAGTTCAAAGGTAGACATATCCACAATGGTGATCTGCTGATAAATCATCCAGTCTGACGGAAGCTTTAAATCATCCTGATTCCACATTCCGTTCCACTCAATAAGAACTCTCTCAGGATTGTGTAAAAGCTCCAGCTCTGTGAGCCTTTCCGGGGAAATCTCTCCTATCTCATCCACATACACCACAAGGGTTCGGGATTCCTTTAAAAGCTCCTCCTCATATTCCGTATCCCCCTCCTCACAGACGATCAAAAGAGTCTTTCCCTCCGTTTGAAAATACTCCTGTTCCATGGTAAAGGACAAAAACTCTGTCTTTCCGGCTTCCAAAAAACCATTGATCAGAAATACCGGCATAATATCATCATCAATCATAGGTCCCATTGGTTTTCACAACCTTTCCTGTTATTGATTTCCAAAAGCCTGATTCAACTCGGTCTCATTGATATTGGCGCCAATCACACACACTCTGCCTGTGTAATCCGCAGCTCCGGTCCGGATCTCATACTCCTCCGGAACCAAGTCAAAATAGTACCATTCTCCTGGATTTTCTCCAGGCAGCATTCCCTTGGCACGCAGCACATCCCCATACCGGTTTCCATATGCCAGTTCTTCCAGTATCGCCTCTAGCATCTTCCTGCTGCATGGGGCTGTTGTCTCTATGCCCCAGCTGACAAACACCTCATCTGCATGGTGATGACCGTGATCATGGTCATGGCAGCCACAGCTGCAGTCTGCACCATGCTCATGTCCTTCATGATCGTGATGGTGGTGATGCTCATGTCCTTCATGATCGTGATGGTGGCTGTGGTCATGCGCCCCGCACCCGCATGTTCCGTCATCATGGTGGTGATGGTGATGATGCCGCTCATATGCTTCCTTAGCCTGGGCCAGCAGCTCTTCCATCATCCGGTCCGGCTTCTCAATCAGCTCCAAAAGCTGTTCACCGCCCAGCTGATCGATAGGGGTTGTCACAATCGTTGCGGAGGCATTATGCTCCCGCAACATCTCCACCGCCTTTATCACCTTTCCCGGTGCTGTCACATCTGTCCGGCTCAACACAATTGTGCCTGCATTTTCTACCTGATTATTGAAAAACTCTCCGAAATTTTTCATGTATATCCGGCATTTATTGGCATCCACAACTGTCACTGCGCTGTTCAGCCGGACATCAGAATCTTTGGCAGCATTGCGCACTGCATTCATTACATCCGACAGCTTTCCCACGCCAGAAGGCTCAATGATCACCCGGTCCGGCTGATATCTCACCAGAACCTCCTCCAATGATTTGCCGAAATCCCCCACCAGGGAACAACAGATACACCCGGAATTCATCTCCCGAATCTCAATTCCGGAATCCTTTAAAAAGCCTCCGTCAATGCCAATCTCACCAAATTCATTCTCAATCAACACTACCTGCTCTCCTGCAATAGCCTCCTGCAATAGCTTTTTGATAAATGTGGTCTTTCCAGCACCTAAAAATCCGGAAATAATATCAATCTTTGTCATTTTTCTCTACCTTCTTTTCCATTAAGATATCATGCCCATCTGCACTCCCGAACAGTATGAACAGTTACAATTGTGTCACAAAACCACTGGAAAGTCAACGAAAACCACGGGCATTAACCCTTCCTCTCCATATATCTGCTGATTCCGTCCACGACTTCCTGATCCAGAATATGTTCCATCCGGCAGGCATTCTCCTCTGCCATATTCTCTGGCACCCCTGCTATCTCCTTTAAAAAAGCAGTCAAAAGCTGATGCCTCCCATAGATTTTCTCTGCCTGTTCCCTGCCTTTTTCCGTCAGGTGAATCTCTCCTGAAGGCTCCATAATAATATATCCGTTCTCCCGCAGAATCCCCATGGCACGACTGACGCTGGGTTTGCTGAAATTCAGTTCCCTGGCAATATCAATAGAGCGGACCGTTCCTTTTCTCCCCTTTATCATCAATATAGTTTCAAGATAATTTTCTCCCGATTCGTGCATATAACCCCTCCTGGCAATACATCCAACACCCATTTTCCACTATCATATATGAATTTTGATTTCCCGTCCAGCCTTTTCTCCTGGCCTCAAAATAAAAAAACGGACTTCTGCCCTTCCCCCCGCAGAAGTCCCGCTTTTTCATTCCCTGAATCCATGTTTTCATCCCTTTATGTGCCGGCAGTCAGAGCTCCACAATCAATCTGATACAGATTTTTCCTCTGAATCAGCCCAGTCTCTTCCAAAGTCTTTACCAGGCGATATATGGTAGCTAACCCTATTGAAGGATCTGCCTTATTGGCCTGATAGTAGATCGCCTTACAGCTGTCACACTCATCCTGCAAAATAATATCAATCAAAATTTGTCTTTGATTGGTAATCCTGCATCCGTTTCTTCTAAGTTCTTCAAGAATATACCTTTTTTTGCTTTCCAAGGACATGTCTAAAACTCCTTCTTCAAAACATTCTTTTTCCCAAATTTGCAACAATTATCCGCCCTTTACAGAATTGCTGCAATCAGATTTCCAGCCATATGAATCAGAAAAGCCACAATATAAGCAGTCATCATCTGGAAGCCTACGGCCCGCAGTGTCCATTTCCATGACCCCATCTCCCGCCGAATAGCTCCCACAGCGGCAAAACACGGCATACAAAGCAGGTTAAAAGCCATATAGGAATAGGCGGAAACCTTGTCAAACACCTCCCCAATCGCCGGCAAAGCCTCTTTCCCTGCCATAACCGCCTCCACAGCCTCATCACTGACTCCTCCGAACAGCTGCCCGAACGTGGACACAATATTCTCCTTAGCGATCCATCCGGTCACGACCCCCACACAAGCTCTCCAGTCCGCCCAGCCCAGAGGCGCAAAGATCCATTTGATTGCATTTCCGATAGTGGCTAAAAGACTGTCCTCCATATCACACATTCCTCCCAAATTAAAACCGGAGAGGAACCAGATAAGTACTGTGGAAGCAAAAATCACGGTTCCTGCCTTAACAGCAAAGCCCTTCACCTTCTCCCAGCCATGAATCAACACACTTTTTAAAGTAGGCACCCGATACTGCGGCAGCTCCATAATAAAATTGGAGGTATCGCATTTAAATGCAAGCCGGTTAAGAATCAAAGCTCCCCCGATGGCAACCACAATCCCCAGCATATACACAGAAAACACAACCATTGTCTGATTGCTGTCTGCAAACAGAGTGGAAGCAAACATGGCATAGATAGGAAGCTTCGCTCCGCAAGACATAAACGGTGTAATCATCATGGTAATCTTTCTGTCCTTGTCACTCTCTAAAGTACGGGAAGCCATCAGCGCAGGAACCGAACATCCAAATCCCATCAGCATGGGAATAAAGGAACGTCCGCTCAGCCCGAAATGACAAAAAATCCGGTCCATGACAAAAGCCACCCGGGCCATATAGCCACTGTCCTCCAAAAAGGATAAAAGAAGAAACAAAACCAGTACCAGAGGCAAAAAACCCGCCACCGCTCCGATACCATCCATACAGCTTTGCATCAGTCCCACAGCCCACTCCGATGCACCAGCCCCCTGTACAGCTCCAATCACACCATCTGTAATCAATCCCCAAAGATTTTCCACAATCCCCGCCAAATATACGCCCGGACTAGACAGCCCTTCAATAAACAGAAAATTCTCACTGAAAGTGCAGGCAAACATCGCATACATCACAATTGCAAAAATAGGCAATGCCAGAATCCGGTTAGTCAAAATCTTATCCAGTCTGTCGGATTTCGTTTCCACATGTCCCTGCCGTGCCTTTCTCACACAGCTTTTTACAATACTGCTTATGTACTGATAGCGGCAATCAGCAACTTTCGCTTCTGTGTCTCCTCCTGCATTTTTGGCTGCTGCCTCTATCAATGCTTTGATGGAAGCCATCTGGGACTGATCCATCGATTTTTCCACCAGCTCATCATTTTCCATTAGCTTAACAGCCTTCCACCAGCTCTCATCCGGATCTTTTTCTCCTAGTACATCAGCAATCCCGGAAATAGCATTTTCCAATTCCTGATCAAACACCTGGATTCTCTTTGGCTTTTCATGATTCTCTGCCACCTTAACGGCTGCATCCATCAGCTCTTTTAACCCCCTTCCGCTTCTGGCTACAATGGGAATCACCGGCACACCAAGAATTTCTGACAGTTTTTCACAGTCAATTTTATCTCCCCGGGCCTCCACCTCATCCATCATATTTATGGCAATGACTAAGGGAATCCGAGTCTCCATAATCTGAAGAGACAGATACAAATTTCTCTCAATGCTGGTCCCGTCTACAATATCTATCACTGCATCTGGTTTGTCCTTAACAATATAATCCCGGGCCACAATCTCCTCTGCAGAATAAGGCGACAGAGAATAGGTTCCCGGAAGATCCAAAATCTTCACCTCCCTGTTTCTCTTAAAAAATCCTTCCTTTCTGTCTACCGTGACTCCCGGCCAGTTTCCAACGTGCTGCCTGGAACCAGTCAGTTCATTAAATAGTGTGGTCTTGCCACTGTTTGGATTTCCTGCCAGTGCAATTGTAATACTCATAGCTTTTCTCCTCTATACTTTCAATCTTCCTGTCTTTTTATGCTTATGAATTAGCTATAGCTAACCATCCGCAAAAAATAAAAGAATGTAGCAGATAATATTCCTATCCCATCTCAATCTGCTGCAATTCCTCTTTGCGGAGGCTCAGCTCATAACCTCTGACATTTACCTCAACCGGATCCCCCAGAGGAGCCACCTTAATCACCCTAATCTCCACTCCCGGTGTTATGCCCATATCCATGATTCTACGTTTTACTAAGCCCAAGGCAGAAATAGATGTCACTACCCCCTGCTGCCCTGGCTTTAAATCTCTCAGTGTCATAATCATTCCTCCTTTCCTGCCTGATCTGCCACTATGATCCGGTTTGCCAGAGCACGATTTAATGCCAGTTTCACACCCTTCACTGCCAAAATCATCCCGCCGGGATTTTCTCCCACCACACGTACCATCTCTCCCTTGATAAGTCCCAGATCTTTAAGGTGTCGCTTCATCTCTTCTCCTCCCCGAAATTCGGTAATTCTCTTTATATCTCCCTTTTCCATCATAGATAACGGCATAACACACTTTTCCTTTCCAGACAAACACATATGTCCTGATGACTTTTCTTTATTTGAAACTGATTATCATTTTCGTATACTATCATACGCTTCGCCAGACAAAATGTCAAGTCTTGTAATTGAGAAAAATTCTCAATTAATTTCCATTTTCTTATACGATTATATATACGAAAAGCTCCTCCCAAATTCCCCGCAAATTTTCTGTGAACTACCTCCTAATATTGCAAAAGTTTTAACAATATCACTTTCTTCCAAATTTAATATGCTCTATATAAAACAGAAGCTCTTATCTTGTAAATTATGTTATGTTTATATAATTTTTCCCATAAACCTTGGATGAAATGTCAATAGATTTTTTCAAAGTTTCCACCTATAATAGGCAAGAACGTCAATATTTTAACATTAATGTTATTTTATTGACAAGAATCTCTATCACTAATTTATATAGGAGGGTAAATATGAGCAAGAAATCAACAACCGTCACCCCGGCACCTGTCAATGATGATGTGGTGGTTGCCGAAAAGTTCCACTTGTCAGATATGCTGCACAAGGAAGATTGGCTGTCTATCTGGGGCGCTTTTATCATCATTGCTATAGCATCTTTAGGGGTGATCAGCGGTGCCTTTGCATTTAAGGCCGGCACCTTCGGCAAATGGGGCAGCGAAGAAAGCGGCTCCATCCTGAAATTCTTTAACGGCAGCGATGCCTGTCTCTCCACATGGAGCGGAATCCTTTTAACTTTAGTCGCATTGATCATCATTTTCGCTGTATCCAATCAGCTGATGGGAAAAAACATTACTAAATATGCCATTTCCTTCCTGGCTTTGTTTGGACTGACCTGTCTGGTCCGCCTAATCTCTTCCCAGGTTACCTTCAGCAAATATCTGGAATATGCATTCTGGGCATTAATCTTAGGTTTGGTCATCTCCAACCTGTTAAAGGTGCCAGAATGGCTAAAGCCCGCCATCCAGACCGAGTTTTACATAAAGACCGGACTGGTGCTTATGGGCGCCTCCGTGCTCTTTTCCAACATTCAGAAGTTTGGCCTTTATGGGCTGGGTATTGCCTGGGCTGTAACTCCTGTAGTTATTATTTTCATGTGGATTCTGGGTACAAAATATCTGAAAATGGAAAATAAGAGAATGGTCATGACTATTGCTGCTGCCACCTCTGTCTGTGGTACCTCAGCTGCCATTGCCACAGCTGCTGCCTGTAAGGCAAAAAAGACGGACTTAACCTTTGCCGTAGGTATTTCTCTGATCTTCACTGTACTGATGATGGTAGGTATGCCTTTGTTTTGTAAAATTGTGGCATTAGATCCCATGGTAGGCGGCGCATGGATCGGAGGAACCGTTGACTCTACTGGTGCTGTGGTTCTTGCAGGAAACGCCCTGGGTGAGCTTGCCGGTCAGGTAGCTGCCCTTGTAAAGATGATCCAAAATATCCTTATTGGCTTTGTAGCTTTTGCCGTTGCTGTATTCTTCACAACCAAAATTGATAAAAGTGCAAATCAGACCGTGGGAGCTTCCGAGATTTGGCATCGCTTCCCCAAATTTATTCTGGGCTTTTTAGGCGCTTCCCTGTTCTTCTCCTTTGTGTTCCAGAACACGATTGGTGTGGAAGCCACTGCAAAGATTCTTTCCGATATCAAAGAGTTTCAGACCTGGTGCTTTGCTTTAGCCTTTACCTGCATTGGACTGGAGACGAACTTTAAAGAAATGGCTGAGCAGTTCCAGGGCGGCAAGCCTTTTGTCCTCTACATTGTGGGACAGCTCTTCAACCTGTTACTGACCTTTGTTGTTGCATGGCTTCTGCTGTCCGGACGGATTTTCCCGATTCCCAACATCACCGTGTAGTCTTTCTAAAAACTGTGACTGTTGTCAACCCTCAGAAAGGATAAGGTCATGAAAAAAAGTCAAAAAAACCCTTTGATTCCTTCCACCCCCATGGGCGTCATTTGCACCGCTGCCATTTTAATCTTTTTGGCTTCCTGCGCCATTGCCATCTATATCATGGTTAATAACATCGGGCAGGTTCCGGGAATCGATTTTGGTCCGGGGCAATACTACTATACAGACATTCCGGGCTGGCAGAAATATTTTCTGCCCAATCCCTACAATAACCAGGTTCCTTTAAGTATCCTGATCCTTCTCTTTTTCGCATGGGGTTTTCTTATGTATCGCCTATGGACCTACCTGGACAAAAAATTAAAATAAAAGAAGGCGGGCAGCTCTCTGCTGCCCGTCTCTTTTTTTATCTGTATAATGACCCATTGCCCCTCTATTTCAGCAGCCTTAAAATCCCCTCCACATCCTCATTTTTTCCAATTACCATCAAATGTTCATCTGCCCGGATCACATAATCCGCAGGAGGCATCAGTTTTGCCTTCTCCCCCTCTTTCGTTGCCAGAATACTGATATGGTATTTATTCCGAATGCTCAGATCAATAATACTCTTTCCCACCCACTCCGGCAGGGGAGGTATCTCATAGATGGAGAACTCCTCTGTCAGCTCAATATAGTCAAACACATGGTTGGCACTGTACCGCACCGCCAGCTTCTCAGCAATATCCCGGTCCGGATAAATCACCTCATCGGCCCCGTTGCGCAGAAGGAATTTGGCATGAATATCCCGGTTAGCCTTACTGACCACATACCGCCCTCCCATCTCCTTCACCATGCTGGTGATCTCCAGGCTGCTCTGGAAATTGGTCCCAATACAGATAAAACATATGTCAAAATTGTCCACGCCCAGACTCTTTAACACGGCTTCATTGGTACAGTCCCCGATCTTGGCACTGACCACATAGTCCAGCATGTCCTCAAGAGTCTCCTCATTTTCATCCACTGCCATGATCTGGTTCCCCAGCTTTGCCAGGTTGGTACATAAATGACGCCCAAACCGCCCCATTCCAATAATCAAAATCGATTTCATCCCTGCTCTCCTTTCTTCACTCTTCCTGATCGTTTTTTATTATCCAATGGTAATCCTGCCCACCGGCTGTTTCACCCGCGCCACCTTTTTATGCTGAGTAAAGGACAGGGCAAAGGATAAACTGCCCACCCGTCCACAATACATCAAAAAAATAATTGCAAATCTTGATCCCATACTAAGCCCTCTTGTGATGCCGGTTGTCATGCCGACTGTTCCAATAGCGGAAAATGTCTCAAACAAAACATCCATTACAGGAAAATTCTGTGTGGCCATAATAAACAGAGAAGCTCCCAAAGCCAAAGTTAAATTTACCATAAAAATAGCACTGGCTCTTTTAAGAACATCATCTTCCAGACGCCTTCCAAAGGCATTAACCCCATATGTCCTCTGAATCGAAGACCAAAGGTGAAGATACAGCACAATGATGGTGGTGGTTTTCACACCACCGGCTGTTGACCCGGGACTCCCTCCAACAAACATTAACAGCACAGTCAACATTTTGCTGGCGTCTGTGAGTGCCGCGGTATCCACCGTATTAAAACCGGCCGTCCGGGCTGTCACTGCAGAAAAAAGTGAGGTGAGAATCCTTCCGCTTCCATCCATCCCCACCAACAAACTATCCGCTTCAAAGCGATAAAACAACCATGTACTGCCTGCCAGTAAAACAATGGTGGTCAAAAGCACTATCTTTGTGTGAAGCATATACCGGTGAAACCGAAGACCATTTTTGCTCAAATCATCCCACACAATAAAACCGATCCCGCCGATTATGATCAAAGCCATGATCACCAGATTGACCAGCCAGTCATTATAATAATTTACCAGGGAGCTGTAGGGCCCCTGACATCCCATCAAATCAAAGCCTGCATTACAAAAGGCAGATATGGCGTGAAAAATTCCGTAATAAATACCTCTTAAGAAGCCATATTCCGGAACAAAGCGGATCGCCAACAACACTGCCCCTGTCCCCTCAAAAATTGCCGTGCCAAGAATAATCTTTTTCGCCAAATGTACCATGCCGCCGATCTGCAGAGTATTCACACTCTCCTGCATCAGTCCCCGCTCCTTTAAGCCGATTCTCCGGCGCAAAACAATAGACAAAAAAACACCAATGGTCACAAACCCCAGGCCGCCGATCTGGATCAGCGTCAGAAGCACCAGCTGACCAAACAAGGACCAGTGCGTCCAGGTATCATACACCACCAGTCCTGTCACACAGGACGCGCTGGTGGCTGTAAACAGACAATTTAAAAATCCGCTGACCTGCCCTGTCTTGCTGGAAACCGGCAGCATCAAAAGCAGGGTTCCCATAAGAATCATTCCCAAAAAGCCATAAGCGATAAATTGTGTCTGCGTCAGATGGCTGCGCACCTGATACAGTTTCCCCAACAGACCCTTTTTCAACATTGGCATATTTTATACACCTCCTCTTTTCTTCCCCTCTGCACTAACCTATGTTAAAATGTTTCAACCGGGCAATCCCTGCAAACAAGAGAAACACAGCCAGATTCACTAAAACCACGCTGGCTCCTGCCGGTGTGGACAGTCCATAAGACAAAACCATCCCTGCAAGAAAGCAGGCTACGGACAAAATGCCGGAGCACACCACCACGCCCCGAAAGCTTTTAAACACCTGCATAGCCGTCAGAGCCGGAAAGATAATCAGGCTGGAGATCAGCATGGCCCCCATCATCCGCATTCCAAGCACAATCGTCACAGCTGTGAGAACCGCAATCAGAATATTATAGAATCCCACCCGGACTCCTGTGGCTCTGGCAAAGCTTTCATCAAAGGTTATGGCAAAAATCTTGTTATAGCAAAACACGTACAAGCAGAGCACCACCACGGACAGAAGCACAGAAAGACACACATCCTGCCGGCTCATAGCCAGAATACTGCCAAACATATAGCTGCCCACATCTGTGGTCATTCCCGTGGTCAGAGAAGTGACCACAATTCCCACTGCCAGTGCTGAAGCAGATATCATGGCAATCGCCGCATCACTTTTCAGCTTGCCATTTTCCGTTATCCGAAGAAGAAAAAAGGCAGCCAGGGTCACTACCGGAACCGAGATGGACAAAGGGGACCACCCTGCTGCCACGGCAATGGATAAAGCTCCGAAAGACACATGGGACAGTCCATCTCCAATCATGGAATATCGTTTAAGGACCAGACTCACTCCCAAAAGAGCCGCACACAGGGATACTAAAACTCCTCCGGCCAGAGCCCGCACCAGAAACGGATAGGACAGCATCTCTCCAATCAGTCTCATTCTCCTCCTAATGCCTCCTCTCCCAGAAAATCTCTTCCCGCCATAGTTTTTTTATAATCCCCGGTGGTTCCCAAAAACAACACCTGCTGCTGCATATGAAGAATCCTGTCTGCCTGCAATATCACATTGCGAATGTCGTGGGAAACCATGACAATGGTGATGTGATCCTTCTTGTTCAGCTCCCTGACCAGCCGGTAAAAATCCTGAATAGCAGAAGGGTCCAGACCGGTGGTGGGCTCGTCTAGGATCAGCATATGCTCGGTGGCACACAAGGCCCGGGCAATCAATACTCTCTGCTGCTGGCCTCCGGACAGCTCACGATAGCACTTTTTTTCCAGTCCCATAAGCCCCAGCCGTTCCATATTTCTCAGGGCCAAAGCTTTCTCTCTTCTGGAATAAAAGGGGAGATTTCCCCGGCGGCTTAAGGTACCGGACAGGACCACCTCCCCCACCGTTGCCGGAAAATCCCGCTGGGCAGCAGTCTGCTGGGGAAGATAGCCGATCCCGCCTCTTTGCAGCTCCTCCAAAACCGTAAGAGTACCCGCTGTGGGAGTAAGAAGCCCTAAAAGACCCTTGACCAATGTACTTTTTCCAGAGCCATTGGCACCTACAATGCACAGATAATCCCCAGGATAAATGGCAAGGCTTAAGTCAATGACTGCATCCTGATTCTCATATCCAAAATCCACATGCTCACATACAATAAATGGTTTCATTCATTCAGCCCTTTTTTCAGATTCTCTATATTCTGCTCCATCAGCTCCACATAGGTAACGCCTTCCTCAAACTGCCTCCGGGTCACTGTGTGACAAGAGTGAAGAAGAAGGGGCTTTGCCCTGGTCTCCTCCCCTATAATCTCTGACACCCGCCGGCTTCCTGTCTCAAGAAAATAGATCACAGGAAGCTTTTCTTCCTTCACCTTGTCAATGAGATATGCAATCGTCCGGGCACTGGGTTCTGTGTCTGTACTACACCCGGAAAAGGCCGCCCGGTAATCTATGCCATACTCCTCTGCCAGATACCGGAATGGGAACTTGTCCCCCACTACAATCACATTTCTTCTGCGGCTCTCACAGATCTGCCGAAAGCTCTGGTCGATTCGCTCAAGCTCCTCCAAAAATGCCCTGGTTCTTTCCTGGTACTCCTGACCATGAGCTGGATCCTGTTCCTCCAACAACTGTCCGATGACACTGGCCAGCTTCATGGCATTAACCGGAGAGGTCCAGATATGCTCATCATACTCGGTCTCTCCATGATGCTCGTGATCTTCTACCTCCATCCCCTCCACCAGCTCTTCCTCCACCACATCCACGTAATCCATCATGGTCACTATGCGCATGTGGGAAGTGTCTGTGGCCTCTAATACCTGAGACAGCCAATGCTCCATCCCGCCACCATTGCAAATCAAAATATCTGCATTTTGAATGGTCCTCATATCCGCTGGTGTAGGCTCAAAGGAATGGCTGTCCATTCCTGCGGGTATCACCAGGGTCAACTCCACATTATCCCCGGCAATCTGTCTGACAAAATCATAATAAGGAAACAAAGTGACTACCACCTTCTTTTTACTTTCCCGGGAATCCTCTCTATTTTCTGTGTACATGGTCTGAGCCTTTATCCCACCGGATTTCTTCCCTGTCCCCCTGTCACTTGCACTCAAACCTTGCCCCAGACTCTCACAGCCAACCAGCATCACAATCCATATAAATCCACATAAAATCAGACTTCTGTTCCACTTCCGTACCATAAATCATCCCGCTTTCTGCTGGTTTGTTTTTCCTGCTTATTATATGCCACATGCCCTTCTATTTCAAGTCTATTTCCTATAAAGTAAAAAAGAAGCCCCTGCTCTATGCCCGGACCTCTTTTATATCTCCTTCTAAACGACCACCTGGCACAGAGAAGATCCCGCAACGATCTCCCTCATTGCCATCTCCCTGGCTTCATCATACAGATGAAAGATTCTCTCCGCCTCCTGCCTGTTATGATACACCTTCCAGTACCGGGAAATAAGGCTGTTCTGTCCCTGATTGACTATATAGCCTTTCACATCCTCCACTGGATATTCCAAAAGAACTCCCAACTCATGAGGAAATGGTCCGCCCTGTCCGCCGTACTGCCGGTATCTCTCCCGAAGATGCTTCAGCACAGGTGCAACTCCATACTCCTCATAGCCAAAATGGTCAAGAAGCCTGCGGACCTGCTCCCTTTTAAGATGACTTTCCAGCTGACTGTACCGATACAAAAATAATATCTCCCGGTCCCTTGCCATATACAGGGGAATGCAGATAATCCGGCTTCTTTTCAGTTCATTTTGAATCTGGTACCAGCTTCCCGGTTTTCCTGTCATCATATTTGATATTTTCACATTTTTTAGCACCGGACCGCACTGAACTGCCACCTGAAATCCCAGCCGTCCTTTTGGTCCGCAGGTCTGAAAAAATGAAAGCATAGTTTCTACTGACATGTTGATGCCTCCTGAATAAACGCTTCTACGATTTCTCTATCTTAATATTCCCATCTGCCCAAAATTGTATCTTAATAACTGTTTTCCTTATTTGGAAAATCAAGAATCTCAATTACAATTCTTAATTCTGTTTTCACACTCTCTTACATATTATTACATTTTTATTACCTCTATTGATTTTCCTTTTCTTTCCTGTTATATCAATAATTGGAGGTGAAATACTACTATGAAACAAGCAAAATACTTAATCGGCGATGTGGCGGACTTAATCGGCCTTAGCCGTGACACACTCCGCTACTATGAAAAACGCGGTATCCTTTCCTCGAAACGGGGAGAAAATGGTTATCGTTATTATACGGATCAGGATATTTCCAGGCTGATCAGTATTCTTTATCAACGGAAAATGGATCTCCACTTAAATGACATGGAATCCCTTAGCCTGGCGGATAATACCATTGAGCAGATGAGTGCAATTATGGACAATCGCCTGAAGGAGGAGCAACAGCAGATTCGGCTTCATCAGCAGAACGTAGCCCGTCTGCAGCTTACCAAAGCTGAGTGTGAAGATATCCGGTGCAATCTGGGAAAGATTTCCCTGCAGGATTTTCCCTCCGCCTACATTATTGTGCCTCATATGGAGCTTTCTGACAGCGTTGCTCAATGGTTCCGTTATTCCACACAATATGCAGGGCTGGATATGATGTACACCTTCAGCGAATTTACCTGGAGCAAAAAGGATGGGCAAAAATTGCACATGGAGCACAAAAACACCCAGCTGATACTCTACGACTACTTAAAGGATTTTGTGGATTACCCCATTACCGGGGATATGCCCCACACGCCCCACTCCACGCTGTGTGTGTCTGCCTGCTGCACCTGTGCTTCCAGTATTCCCTCCTCCCAGGATCTTCTTCCCCTGATCCAATGGGCGGAAAAACAGGGCTTTTTAGTGTCCCGGCAATTTTATTCCACCTATGCCACGCATGGGCGTATGGATGGGATGGATACCTGGTTTGTCCGGATCTATCTTCCGGTTTTCTGAGTTCTATCCTTCATTTTAAGCAAAACAGCGCTCAGCGGCCTTACTGCCGCTTTGCGCTGTTCTTTTATGGATAAGAGTGCAATCAATTTTAAAACTTTATTTTTCCCTGGCCTCAGTCCTCCTTTTCCTGCTTTTCATTTCCTTCATAGGTGATGATACCATTGCCGTCCGTGCAGTAGTATTTGTCATCCCCGTCTTTTACGTTCTTCTTGTTCTTCTGAATCTTTCCGGAAGTGTTAATCAAATACTCCTGATCCTCAAAGTTCACCTTCTCTAGCTTTGCATCCTTGTCTGCCTTTAAAAGCCGTCCTTTAATATACAGGGAGCCATCCTGAATGCCGTCATAGCCTTCTCCCCGCTGGCCACCAGACTTTCTAAACTCGTAGGTATAGATCTCACCGTCCACCTCAATCCGGGCTGTTCCTGTCTTCATCACGCCCTCCTTGGGTGTATCGCCAAAGTAATACACCTGCCAGGCATCGTCCTCGCCGGGAAGCTCATCCTCGTTTTCAATCTTTTCGTAGCTCTGGATCTCCCGGTTATTCACAGACATTTTGTAAAGGCCGTGAAGCATTTTTCCATACTCGTCAAAGCCGTAATACTGTCCGTTGATTTTGCGGATCTCGCTCTTTACCAACTCTCCTGACTTCTGTGCATAATACCAGTATTCATCGCCATCCTCATAACCCTCCGGATCTATGGTTTCATCCGGAACCGATTTAAACCATCCCTGAGCCTGCCAGCACTGCTCCGGCTGATTATAATACATGTCAGAGGCTGACGCGGTAGAGCTGCTGGCCAGACTGAACCAATTGGAAACTGCATTTCCGTGCTCCTCAAACCGGTATTTTCTTCCGTTGATCGTCTTGGTGGTGTCCTGTGCCTTTTTTCCGTTGGCTCCGAACCAGAACCAGTAGGTACCATCAAAATTGTCATCGTCATTTTCATCATCTTCTACCTGAAGATGCTCCCACTTGTTTGTCCGCAGAGCCCCGTCACCGTTGTCTCCCAGGTAATACACCCCTGTTTTCCAGGCATCCTCCTCTGTCACCCGGCCGGATTCCTCATCCACCCAGCCATACAGCATCCTGCCCTCATCATCAAAAGCATATTTTGAGCCTCCGATGGTCTTAAAGGAGGTTTTGCCTGAACCAGGCGCTTTGTAGGCCTTTCCATTGGGACTTAAGTAATACCAGCAGGTATCGGCTGCATCGTCACTGTCATCCGTATTGTCAAGCTGACGCCACTCATTTTTCACCATGGCTCCTGATTCATTGACATAGTAAATATCATCGTCATCCTCCACCAGGGTATCTGTGGCCATCTCCCCGTCTGAATCCAGCCAGAACCAGTGGTCTCCGGACTTTTTCCAGCTCTCTGTGGCATATTCTCCGCTGGAATTATAATATCTCCACACACCTCCTTCCTCCTGCCAGCCCACTGCTGCAAATGACATCATGGAAGCTCCTATAGTAAACGCAGCCGCCGCGCAGGGTACCAAAATCCGTCTTGTCTGTCTCTTCATTTTTCTTCTCCTTCCTGATACGATTCCTGATCTTTATGCAATTCCATCTGCATCTCCGGCAATGTTTCCTGCCGATGTCATCACTTTACACCCTGGAACGGCTCCAAGGTCAACAGGTGGGGAGATTCCGTAAGAAAGCGTAAGATAGCCTTTATGTTTTCAGAAAAAAGAAAAATTTTTGTAAAAAAGCAGCCCTCATCAATCAATGGATGAAGGGCTGCCTTTGGCTGTTTTATTTTGATTCCAATGTCTCTTCGGATTCCTGGCTGTTTCCGCCAAGCTTCCAGATATCCCGGTCATATTCCCGGATGGTCCGGTCAGAGGAGAAGAAGCCTGCCTTGCTGATATTTACCAGCATCTTCTTTGCCCACTCCATCCGGTCCTCATAATCCTTATAAGCCTGCTCCCTGGCCTTCGCATAGCTCTCATAGTCAAGAAGAGTCATAAACCAGTCTTTATTTAAAAGCTCATCGTGAAGCCGCACTAAATTCTCCTCACATCCCAGAGCTAAAAGCTCCTTGCCGGTTATAAAGTCCACAGCTTCCTTAATATCTTCATTCTTCTCATAGTAATCTTTTGAAACATAGTCAGCCTTCTCATAGTGGTCAATGACCGTCTCGCTGGATTCACCGAAAATGTAGATGTTCTCCTTGCCCACCAGCTCTGCGATCTCCACATTGGCTCCGTCCATGGTCCCTAATGTGACCGCACCATTTAACATAAATTTCATGTTGCCGGTTCCGCTGGCTTCCTTGGATGCCAGGGAAATCTGTTGAGAAATATCACAGGCAGGAATCAGCTTTTCTGCCTTAGTCACATTGTAATTCTCCACCATGACCACATGGAGGTATGGACTGACTTCCGGGTCATTGTTCACCAGCTTTTCCAGACACAGAATCAGGTGGATAATGTCCTTGGCAATCACATAAGCCGGCGCTGCCTTGGCCCCGAAAATCACCGTGATCGGTGTGGAAGGTACTTTACCCTTCTTGATCTCCAGATACTTGTGAATCACATAGAGCGCATTCATCTGCTGCCTCTTGTACTCATGAAGCCGTTTGATCTGAATATCAAAGATAGAATTTTCATTGATCTCTATCCCCTGAGTCTCCAAAAGATAATGCTTTAATGCAAGCTTATTCTGATGTTTAATCTCCAAAAGCTCCTTTAGGGATGCCTCATCATGAAAAGCTCCCAGCTTCAAAAGCTCCTCCACGTCCTGCTTATATCCAGAACCGATCTTTCTGGTAATATAGTCTGCCAGAGGATGATTGCAATGAAGCAGCCAACGCCGGAAGGTAATGCCATTGGTCTTGTTGTTGAATTTGTCCGGATACAGATCATAAAAATTCTTCAGCTCTGTATTCTTTAAAATCTCTGTGTGAAGGTAAGCCACTCCGTTGACACTAAAGCCATAGTGGATATCCATATGAGCCATATGCACCCGGTCATTTCTGTCGATAATCGCCACGGATTCATCACTGTATTTGCGGCGGATCCGATCATCTAAGATCTCAATAATGGGCAGGAGCTGAGGTACGACTTCCTTTAGGTAGGAGACCGGCCATTTTTCCAAGGCCTCTGCCAAAATGGTGTGATTCGTGTAGGCACAAGTCTTTTTCACAATCTCCACCGCCTCGTCAAAGTCAATCCCCCGCTCTGCAAGAAGGCGGATCAGCTCCGGAATCACCATGGACGGATGTGTGTCATTGATCTGAATCACAGCATAATCCGGCAGGTCATGAAGGGTACAGCCTTTTTTCACACACTCATCCAGTATCAGCTGCGCTCCGTTGCTGACCATAAAATACTGCTGATAGATCCGCAGCTTTCTCCCTGCCTCGTCACTGTCATCCGGATACAAAAACAAAGTCAGATTCTTTGCAATATCCTGTTTGTCAAAGGAGATTCCACTTCCCACGATCCCCTCATCCACACTCTCCACATCAAAGAGATGCAGCCAGTCCGTCCGGTTCCGATAACCGGTCACTGCAATGTCATAGAGCCGGGAATGCACGGTCATGCTTCCAAATTTCACCGGGTAAGAAACCTCCCGCCGGATCAGCCAGCTCTTCTCTTCGATCCAGGGATTGGGAGCCTCTTTTTGCAGCTGATCGGCAAACTCCTGCTTAAACAGCCCCAGATGGTAATTAAGACCGATTCCTGCCCCATTTAACCCAAGACCTGCCATGGAATCCAAAAAACAGGCTGCCAGACGGCCTAAGCCCCCGTTTCCTAAGGACGGCTCCGGCTCAGCCTCCTCCACCTCTGTGATATCTTTTCCATTAGTCTTTAATATATCCCGCACCTCATCATACCAACCTAAATTGATCAGATTGTTAGACAAAAGCTTCCCGATCAAAAATTCTGCTGATATATAATAGATTTTCTTTTTTCCTTCATTGCTCTCCCGCTTCACTGCTTCCTGCTGTACCAACGCCAGCAATGCCTCATACAACTCATGGTTATCGCATTTGGAAATCTCCTTGCCGCATTGTCTCTTCAACTCTTCTGCAAGTCTCATTGTTATTTCCTCCTTAACATGCTTTTCTTACTCAGATTAAGCAATTCATAATTACCGTTTATGTTCATTATAGAAACCTCCTCTCGGTTTTTCTTGCATTATTCCGGACTAATATGGTACAATTCTATCAACTTATACTATTTTCGTAAAAAAAGGACGATTTTATGAACATTACTGAGTACGAAAACTATCAGGAAAAGTTAAACCAACAGGGAAACCCTTTTCCCTATCTTACCTATCTCTGCTCCATTCCCCACGATTTTACCTACGTCCCCCTCCATTGGCATGAGGAGATGGAACTGGTTTATATCAAAAAAGGCGCTGGCATTGTGGATGTGGACTTTAAAGAATTTCTGGTATCAGAGGGAGATATTATTTTTGTCTGCCCCGGACAGCTCCACAGCATTCGGCAACAATCCTCTTTGTCCATGGAATATGAAAATATTATTTTTCCACTGTCCCTGTTAAACGGAAGGCAGCCAGACAGCCTCTGGGAGACTTATTTAGCCCCCATCAATCTTCGCCAGCTAAGCCTCCCTCCCCGCCTCTCCCCGGACATGACATCTTATCCTTTCATCTCAGCCTGTATTGACCAGATCGATCAGATCCGGCGCACCTTTCCCCATGGCTACGAGCTGCTGATCAAGGGGAAGCTATATGAGCTTTATTTCCTTCTGTATCACCATGGCCTGGTCACACCACATAAGTCTGCTCCCACTCCCCGTCTCCACTCCCAGGAGAAAACTCTGGAAAAAACAAGGCAAATCCTGAAATTTTTGGAGCAGCACTACAATGAACCTCTGTCTATAGAAAAACTGGCCAAAGCCGCAGGCTTCAGCCAGTCTCATTTCATGAAATTCTTTAAAAATACTTTTGGAAGATCCTTCACTGCCTATTTAAATGATTACCGCCTTACCATGGCTTCCCGGATGCTCTTAGCTTCTGAGGACTCTATTCTTACCATAGCCGCCGAATCTGGCTTTGAGAATCTGTCCTACTTTAATCGCAGGTTTCGGGGCAAATTTGGCATGACTCCCAGAGAATACAGAAAAAAGAATCTTGTCTCCCAGACACAGCATATACCAGATATTCCCGTCAAAAATTACAATCCTTTACAAACAGGAAAACAGCGGTCAGCTCCCCCCTGACTACGGCTCCTGCCAGTCATGCATCCCTTCCTTTGTATCCGCAAGCATCTGGTCCATGTCCTCCATATATCCATTGTTCAGGTTCATCCGCTCCCACAGCCGACCGGCTCTGGTAGAATACCGTTCCCGCCGCTCCATGGAATTACCAGCACAGTAATCATAGTAAATATCTCCATACAGTCCGGCCATCTCGCTTTTCAGCTCTTCCGGAATGGCCCGAATCGTCTTTTTAACCTGCCCCTCCACAATCCTCTTTACAAAATCTGTACCATACTGACTAAAGCACAAAAGGTTTTCATCTGTACTTCCGTTTTCTGCCGCAAATCCCTCTACATCCGCCTGCCTGGTGGAAAATTCCAGCTTCCCATCCTCTTTCCAAAGCAAATACTCATACTGGCACGGCGGAATACTGTAAGGCGAAAGTACAATCTCGCTGATTCCGTAGCGATCCTCCTCCACCCCCGGCTCTGCTTTATGCTTTTTAATCCGCTGTGCATGAAGATGGCCACTGACATAGAGAGGAAGCTGATATTTTTCAAAGAGCCGGATAATGTCCTGATGATTTTCCATGGTACACTCTGTGGTGTACAGACGGCTCTCTGAGAGCAGATTGTGATGTCCCACCGGAAGAACCTTAATTCCCTGCTCCTTTGCCTGTTTTAAATATTCCTCGATCCAGTCCAAAGTTTCCGGCCTTAATCTCCCGCTTACATGGTTATAATCCTCATACTGACAGGTATCTAACATCAGCATCCAGTGAGTCTCATCCAGCTCACAAAAATAGCTCAGGGAAGTGCTGTCCCTCTCAAACGCCTGGTCATACCCAAATTCATGGTAGATATCAACAAACTCCTGTCCTGTCTCCAAATATTCTGTTGGTTCTTTCTCATCCCCAAAGTAAACTGCCGCATTTTGATTGTTAATATCATGATTTCCCGGAATCACCAACACCAAAATTCCTGCATCTTTAACCTTTTGAAGCTTTTCTGCCAGCCTAAGATGATTTTCCTTCTCCCCATTGAGGGTAATATCTCCGGTCAGCACCAAAGCCGATGGAGCTGCAGCAATAACTTCCTCTGTCAGTACATCCAAAAGCACATCGCTGTACATGCTGATCTTCCCGTCATCCTCCTGAACCATCTTACAAAATGCCTGTCCTTCATCGTGCGTGGCATCGCTGATATAGTGAAGATCCGATGCCATCATCAGCCGCGGAGGACTGTAAGCTTCCTCTGTTTCTGTCAAACATTCTTCTGTATCTGTCTGGGAATATCCTCTTTTACAGCTTTTCTCATCGAAAAAATCCGGCTGCTCCCCGGTCTGGGTCTCCTCTTTGTTCCATTCCTCCGACTCTTTCTGGAAAAGTGTCTCTTCCTCTTGCCCATCTATTTTGGTTTTCTCTTCTGACTCCTCAATGTTTTCTTCTCTTAAATTCTCCTCCGGGCCTCCAACCCTCCCTAAAAAAACAACAATCCCAAGACATGCCAGAATCATCAAAAAATAGATCAGAGCAAGCACACACTTCTTAAGTCTCATCATTCTGCCTTTCATTTCCAATGGAAAAGAGCTGCATAAGGCAGCTCTCATTCCTTTCAAAGAACTTTTTCATCAATGCAAATCGCCCCATAAGGCCGGATACTCATTCGGTATGCGCTCCCCTCCCCTAAGGCTGCCTCAATATATTCTACATACTCATCCACCAGATTATTGGGAAGCATAGCCATAATGACCCCGGCAAAACCGCCTCCGTGAATCCGGCATGCCCCTTTCTTTTTCTCCTTGATAAACAACTCTGTGAGAGCTAATGCCACCGAGATCCCCTGTTCCTGGTAATTGGAATTGGTATAGCAGTTCTGAAGCCATTTCCAGGAAGAATTGCCGGATGCAGTAATGCCAGCCAGGAAATCCTCAAATCTTCCTTCTTTCAAGGCCGCCACCTCTTCCTCCACCCGCTTATTCTCCTCAAAGAAATGCAACGCCCGCATTACGGAACGATCCCCTGCAAACTTCCGCACTCCTTTCATCTGGCGCAGCACCTGCTCTTTGGTAATCTCAGCACAAACCTCCTTGCCAAAATACTCTGCCACCTTCTTCATCTCATTGGGCACAGAAGAATAATCCGCGCTCAGATCCGCATGTCCTTTTCCGGTCTGAACAATAATCAGGCTGTGATCCTGAGAGGCAAAGTCAAAATCAATCTTCTCCACTACCGGAGCAGCCGGATCCTTAAAATCAATGGTTATCAGGCCGCCTACTGCACATGCCATCTGATCCAAAAGCCCGGATGCCTTGTCCCAGTATACATTCTCCGCATATTTTCCCACATGAGAATATGCCACTGTATCCATACGTCCTTCATTGAAAAATGTATTGAGTATTGCACATAATAGCATCTCAAAGGATGCCGATGAGCTGACGCCGGCAGAACTGATCACATTGCTGGTGATATAGGCATCAAAACCGCCGATCTCGTATCCAAATTCTTTAAAGCCCTGTAAAAGACCCTTTAGCAAATCCTCGGTTCCTGCTTTCCTCTCGCTGGGCTCCAAGTCCTCTAAGTCAATGCTGAATTTCTGGTTAAAGGTCTCACTGATCAGATTCACTTTTGAGGAGTTGTTCTTTGCCGCGACACCCACACAGTCCAAGTTGATGCTGCCTGCCAGCACCTTTCCATGATTGTGATCCGTGTGATTGCCGCTGATCTCTGTCCTTCCCGGTGAGCTGAACATCCGGATCTCTTGATCCCCATAGTTCTCCCGGAATTTCTCTATCATGTCCCGGTATCTTTCCTGGTTCTCCTCTGCCTTGCTGGCTCCGTAAAGCTTAATCATCAGCTCCTTCACCGGCTGAGTCTCCAAAAACTGTAGTGTCTCCTCTGTTTTCATTTTTCTCCTTTCCTCAATTTCCGGAATTACTTTTGCGTCTGTGACACATCCGGAAATTGCCTCCTCTATGTACGGTCTCAATAAGCGGTCCGCCGTCTTAAGATTCATGCACCAGGCACGCAAACCTTTTGTGAAAAGTATATCACATAAAAGCGTGATTCGCCACAGAATCTTTCCCTTTTCACCGGGTTATCCGGATAAATAATTCCCGGATTCCTTCATAGAATCCCACCGTCACAATCGTTTCTTCCTCCCCCTCCCCGGACACTGCATATTTCCTGAAAAAGGGGGTGGCCTCTGTCAGAGGATTTATCTCTTCATACGGCTTCGGAGCCGGAAGGCCCAGATAACTGCACCATTCCCTTATCACGTTCTCCGGATCCATCTCATCCCATTCCATTTGCGTCCGGGCATAAAACCCGTAGATTTTTCCGTCATCTGCGTCCACATAGGCCTCAATAAGCCGGTTCTCCTTACTGATCCCCCTTAAGCTGTCTGCCAGTCCCAGCTTCCACACCAACACATAATTTCTCGGCTCCCGCACATCAATGGCAGAATACAGCACAGCCTCATAAAGCTCTGGATCAATCTCTGTTACAGAATCCGGCAGGATTCCTGCCGCTTTAAGTTCGTTCAGCTGCCGGTTACAAGTATCATAAATTCCTTCCCCTGTCAGTGTATTCTCTGATATGCCCTGATGATTGAGTACAAGCGCATAATTTCCTTCTGCCCCCTGATAATAATCCTTTTGATCTCCTCCGTCTAACCTGCTCTCTAAATATTCCCGGCCACTCAATGCCTGAGAAAGAAGGAACAGCTTTTCTCCCTCACTCAGCTTATACCGATACCCCTCCCCCGCCCGCTCCACCTGCTCTAAGTGAGCCTTTCCCAAAAGACCTCGGTCCCTGTAATCAGACAGTGCCTCCGGCCCCCATATGGACACTCCTACAGTCACAATGACCAGCAAGACAAAGAAAAGGCTCCTCACCCGCTTTCTCATAATCCGCCACCTCCCAAAAGCACAAAGCTCATGCAGGTTCCTTTCCCCGGCTCACTCTCAATCTCCAAAAAACTTCCATGAAGGGTCAGAATCTCCCCGCAGAGGGCCAGCCCCAGCCCTGCCCCATTGCGGCTTCTGGAACGGGATTTATCTACCATGTAAAACGCCTTTGTGATCTTCTGCTGCTCCTCCTTTGGAATCCCCATGCCATGATCTCTCACCAAAAACCGGTATTTTCCCTTTTCCATTCTTCCGTTTATCTCAATAACGCTTCCCGGCTCTGATGCCTTGCAGGCATTGTCAATCAGATTGATCAGCACAGACTTGATCAGATTAGGCTCTGCCCGCACAGTTCCTTCCTCGTATTTCAGGTGAAATCCCATGGTCTTGTTGGTCGCATACATATCATACAGATATTGAAACAAAAGATCCACTGACACCATCTGCAGCTCTGGCTCCCCATGGCGAGTTACCATAATCTCCAAAAGACGAAACGACATAGCCTCCAGCCTTTTTCCCTCTGTATAGATGTAGTTGGCAGACAAGAAACTTTTCTCCTCATCCAGCCGATAAGAACGCAGCATATCTGCATAACCGATAATCGCTGTCAGAGGTGTTTTCAGCTCATGGGCAAAAGCCGCCACAAAGTCCTCCCGAGCCTGCAGTTCTTCCTCCAATGTGGCAATATTCTCTTCCAGCGTGTTGGCCATCTGATTAAAATCAAGGGTCAGCTGCCCCAGCTCATCCTCACTGACCTTTCTGGCCCGATAGCCGTATTCCCCCTCTGCCATCCGCTTTGTAGCCCGGGTCAGAAGCCGGATAGGCCTAGTCAGCCAGGAGGCAATGCCATGCATAATAAAAGTTCCCAAAACCAGCATGAGAACCGTCACCCGCCGATATACCAAAAATCCCATTGCCCGCTCTTGAAAAACCCCTGTCACGTCCCTCATAGTCTCAAGATATAAAACCCGGTCCATAACGTCCGTTACCATACATGTATGGATGTAGTAATGCGCTCCTAAGCTGATGACCTGCCAGGTATGGATCTCTTTGGTTGTCCGGGGTAGCAAAAAACTGTCTCCTTTAAAATCGTTGCTCCCATAAATCCTCTGTCCCTGTTCATCCGATATCCTCAGAAGGCGGCTTCCCTTGTTCTCCAAATTCCGGGCAATCTCCTCTATCGTCCTGTCTGCCAGAACATCATATTTTGTGGGTGCGTTAAGAGCCGCCGTCTCAAAAGCAAATCCCAGAATCCGGCTCTCATCCATCGCCTGTCCCATCTCCCGCTCCATGGAGGTCTGAAATACATAATCCACAAAATAATACCCGCTGATCCCCAAAGCCAGCGCCAGCACGATAATGGTCCACAAAAGCAGCTTAAACGAAAATTTCATTGAGGCACCTCTAACCGGTATCCCACTTTATAGACCGTCACCAAACACCGCTCCCAGCCCAGCTTTTTTCTCAGCCTTTGTACGTGGAGATCCACGGTGCGGCTGTCTCCTGAATACTCCCCCTCCCACACATTTTCATAGAGGGTCTCCCGAAACAGAGCCACATTCTTGTTGCGGATAAACAAGAGAAGAAGGCCAAATTCTTTGTTGGTCAGCACCACCGGCGTCCCTCCCCTCATCACCTGCCTCGCCTCCACGTCAACCACCACATCTCCGGCAGAAAGGATATTCTCCGCCTTGTGATAGCGGCGCAGAACCGCCTCCACCCGGGCCACCAACTCCACTACATCAAAAGGCTTTACCAAGTAATCGTCCGCCCCCAGCTTCAGTCCCCGAACCCGGTCCTTCACCTCATACTTAGCCGTTATGAAAATAACCGGAATTTTAAGAGGGCGGATATATTCCATAATATCATATCCGTCCACCCCAGGCAGCATCACATCCAGAAGAATCAGGTCATATCTGCCCTCCTCAATCATCCCCAAGGCCGCCACTCCGTCCTGCACAGCCCTGCAATGATAGCCTGCCGCTGACAGATTCAGATCGATCAGGTCGCAAATCGGTTTCTCATCATCCACAATCAAAATCTTAATCATTTCCTGTTCCCCATCCCCAGTAGATCCGGGCCAGCTCCACCAGCTCCTCCATAGTGGTCTCCTCGGTACACTGATACCGGCTTTTAAACTCCGTATCCGTCAAAAAGCCCCCGGTCCTCTGATAATAAATTGTATAATCTTTTTCTGTCATCATTTCCCCTGAGGGACTATCATAGGTATATCGGGCCAGCACTGTAAGGTCCTTAAGACCATCCCCATTAATATCCCGGCTGTCAATTCCCAGAATCTCATAGAGATTTTCAAATTCTCCCATGGGCTGACCGCTCCAGGCAATATTTCCCTGGCTGTTTACCAGATAAATCATAAAAATATGGTATTCTGCCATTTTATAATAGCCTGGCACTACAGAAAGCTCCCCCAGCTTCTCAAAATCCCTTTTAAACGAATATCCTGTCTCCTCCACAAAACCATGCTCCCGCTGCTCCTTTATAGAACCCGCCTGATAGAGAAATTCTGCAGAATTTCCTTCCTTGAAAAAGGAAGTAATCATCTTTACACTTTTATTCATCCCAAACTGATTGATCCGGTCTGACAGCCGCCAATCCTGATAAAAGCTTCCTTTTCCCTGAAACAGCACATCTCCCACCTTATAGGAGATCCCACTTCCATCCCACTGAGTATTGCAGGTGGTAATCAGCACTACATCGTTTCGTCCGTCCTCATTAATATCCGGAAATGAGACTGCTGCCACCCCCCGGGTTCCCTGTCTATATTTTTCCAAAAACTGTTGGTTGGTCTCCAGCTGCTCTGTACAAAAAACAATACTCCCGTCCTCTTCTGCAAAGAACAATACCAGTCTCCGGCTTTCCGGATCCATGGCAGGAATCATAAAAACCTCCCCCAGCTCTGCCATCACTAGCGGATAAACCTGCTCCTCAATCACCGCAAATCCCATCTCCTTGATCTCCTGACGGTTCTTCACAGCCTCCATCCGCCCAAGAAAGTCCTGATACCGCCGGGCTTCCTCCCACTCCGGGGAATTTTTCTCATCCGTATTTTTGTCTGCCTCAAATCCATTCTTCTCTCGGTTCTCCTCAGACGCCATTTCTTCTCTTGTTTTTTCTTTTGTTTCCCTTTCTTCTTGTCCTTCTCTTACCTCTCCTTCTCTCGTCAGGCCTTCTCCTACCCCGTCAGATTCCCCTTTCCCCCACTTCTCATCCACGAACCAGGCTCCTGTCTCTTCCCTCTGCCAGATCCCCGTCTTTTCCGGCAATCCCTGCCACAAAAGAAACAGGCATAAGCCTGCCAGTACAAGAAAGGTCAAACCTGCCACCGCTCTCCCTTTTCCCGGCTTCTTTTTTCCTGATTTTTCTTTTCCTAATCCTCCTTTTTCTGGTTCCCCTCTTCCTGGCCGCCGCCTGCTTCTCCCTTTCATGTTTCTGCCAAGCTTCCTTTTCTGCTCTATTCTTACTCATATTGGACATGCTTTCTTTATAGCGCTTCGGTAGTTCTGCCTGCTGTTTCATAAACAACAACTCCGTCACGTAAAACCTCACCGCAGCTGACCGGTCCTAAACAGATCTGACAATTCTGTCAATGAATCTACAATTCTGACCGTTTTCTCCCGAAAACCTTCTCTGGGATATTTCATGTCCGGCACGCAGATCACCGGAATACCAGCTGAAAATGCTGCCTGAATCCCCGCCTCAGAATCCTCCAGAACAATCGCTTCCTCCGGCTTTACTCCCATCTTCTCGCATGCCTTTTGAAAAATATCCGGATGGGGCTTTCCTCTTTCAATCTCATCTCCGCAGATCGAATCGTCAAAATACCCGGTCAACTTTGTCTGCTCTAAGATTCTGTCCACCCGGTCACGGTTGCTGGAAGTGGCCACAATGGTTTTATAATCCTTCCTTTTCAAATAGTCCAGTAAATCCTTCAGCCCCTCTTTGACTGGCACTCCCTCTTTGCAAAATCGGTCATCCATGTATCGGTGTACCTGCTCCAATACCTGCTCCATAGGAAAAGAGCTGCCATATTTATCATAAAACATCTGAAAAACCGTTGGCAGAGGAAGGCCTAACACCTGCTTGTAAAACGCTTCCTCCATTCTTAGCCCCAGCTTTCCACACACAATCACATATCCCTCGTATGTAACCCGCTCACTGTCAATCATCAAACCATCCATATCAAATATTACAGCTTTTATCATGTCCTCATCCATTCCTTTTTGTATTCAATGCTGATCTTTCTGCTCGGTTAAAAGCTCTCTCTTGCTGCTATTTTATAGCGATCCATCCATTTCTTTAAAATTATAACAGATATCTTGACTTTTTTATATATCATAATATAGCATATTATAGGAAACGTCCTAAATAACAGCCTGATAAAGGAGAATTTTCCCCATGAACTTTGGCCAAAAACCCTATCACTCTCTTGACTATGAAATGAAACAACGCTTTGGTACCAAGGTATACAAAATCGCACTGGACGGCGGGATGACCTGCCCCAATCGGGACGGCTCTCTGGGCACCCGTGGCTGTATCTTCTGCAGTGGTGGAGGCTCTGGGGAATTTGCAGAGCCTGTTTTTTCCAAAGGAAATCCGGTTAGGCCTTCCCCCGGCCCGATGCCCCTCCATGAAGTTTTGGCGTCTGACTTAAATGATCAGATCCGCCGTGCTTCTGCCCGCATCAACAAAAAGCTGGGCGCCTCTCCCAAAGCCTATATTGCCTACTTTCAATCCTACACCAACACCTATGCTCCCGTGTCCTACCTGCGCTCCCTTTTCACCGCTGCCATCAGCCATCCAGATGTACGCATTCTTTCCATTGCCACCCGCCCTGACTGCCTTCCGGACGAGACTTTAAAGCTGTGCGCAGAGCTAAATCAGAAAAAGCCTGTATGGCTGGAACTGGGGCTGCAGACCATTCATGAGCCTACGGCCGTCCACATCCGCCGGGGCTATCCCCTAAGCTGTTTTACCGATGCCCTTCACCGGCTGCGCTCTTATGGACTGGAAGCCATTGTCCATGTAATCTTAGGCCTTCCCGGGGAAAACCGGAAACAAATGCTGCAGACCATTGAATACCTGGCCCACCAGGACATTCAGGGAATCAAGCTGCAGCTGCTGCACATCCTTCAAGGAACCGATCTGGCTTTCGAGTACCAGCACCATCCCTTTCCGGTTCTCTCTATGGAAGAGTATATTGACCTAATCATTGACTGCATTGCCCTGCTTCCCCCCAAAATCATCGTCCACCGGATCACCGGAGATGGACCAAAAAGGCTATTGGTAGCTCCCCTTTGGAGCAGCAACAAACGCCAGGTCTTAAACCTTATGGATAAACGATTTAGAGAAAGAGGAATCACCCAGGGATGCCGCTTCAGCCCCTGACTGTTCCTTACCAGACTCCCACGGCACAAAAGCTCAGCGCTAAATTATTCTTTGCCGTTATGTTCCTGTTCTTCCCGGGTATCACGCTTTCCCGCCGCTACTGTGCCGTCTTCTCTAAAGGACACTCCATAGGAGATGCTCTCCATATACCGGAAAAACGCCTCTCTTTCCTCCTTATCTGTCAGCATCCGGGTATATCCGGATGCTGAAGTTCCCGGAATCAGACGTAAGATTGGTTCTTCTGTTTCCTCCTCTCCTTCTTTGCCTTCCTTCTCCTGCCCCTCTCCTCTGGTTTTATCCGGCTTCGTCCCCTGGGGGTTTTCCCAGGACACCTGCAAAAGAGCAGTTCGGGGAATGGAGCTTCCGAACACAAAATTCCCCAGGCTATACACAATCGGTTTCCCCTTATAATACTCAATTCCCTGCAGCACATGGGGATGGGAACCAATCACCAGATCTGCCCCGGCATCAATCATCTGCTGTCCCATAGTTTTCTGATACTCCTGAGGCTTTTCATCCCTCTCGATTCCCCAGTGAATACACACTGCCACAAAATCATTTTCTTCCTTCTGTCTGCGGATCTCCTCCAAAAGCACAGTCATATCATAGGCCGCCAGCATTCCCGGATGGTCCTTTCCCGCGGCCCAGTCCGCCACCGGTATCACCCGGGTGGCCCCAATCAGGGCAATTCTCTTTCCCTTAAGCTCCACGGACACAGGCTGTCTGGCCGAATCCAGATCCGGACCTGCCCCGGTATGAAGAATCCCCGCCTTATCCAGTATCTCACAGGAATCCAAAAGCGCCTCTCTCCCAAAATCCAGGGCATGATTGTTCGCCAGAGTCACCCCGTCTATCTCCATCTCCTGAAACAAAGAAACCCTGTCAGGGGAAAGACGAAAGGTATATTGCTTATCCTCTGCCGCTGTTCCCCTGTCACTGAAGGGAAACTCCTGATTCACCAGGAAAAAATCCGCCTCGTGGATCTGCTTTTGATAGGCTTCATCCAGCACACCCTGAATCCCTCCTGCCTTGTCATAAGCATTCAGCACATGATTAGACAAGAGAACATCTCCGGAAAATAAAAGGGTCAGAGATTTCTCCTCCATGTATGCCCCGGTCTCAGGAGATGCTCCATCTGCTCTTTGGCCAGTCTCCTTCCCCAAATCCCCTTCCAATAATCTTCTCTTATCGTCCCCCGCTGCTGTTTCATTGTCAGAAATTATGATTTCCTGCTTTGCCTTTTGCCCATTGGCTTCCTCCTTCCAGATCTCCGAATCCAGCTGTCCTTCCTGCTTCTCCCTTTCCACATTCTGGCTGCTATCCTGTCCTTCACCGATCCCCTGGATCTTCTCATAATGCTTCCCTGTACATCCAGTAAGCAGTGCTATAATAATCACGATCATGATCTCTCTGTATTTTCTCATAAAATCTTATATTCCTTTCACCTGTCTTTTCTTTAATCCGAAACCGATCCAAGGCAGGGTTGTTCCTATGCCATTATATGGATTCCTCTCCTGATTTCATCCATCATAACATTTTTTCACCATACCTGCCACACAATCTGTTATTTTGACTTCACACAAAAATGCCGCCCTGCATCCCTTGTCTGCATTGCGGCACAAACTGTCTTCACCTATAAAATACCTTCATCAATCCCGCAGCCCTTTACATTGCCAGGATAATCCCTCCATCCCCCGCATACAAGGTAGCAACCCCGGCTGTCTCTGTGATCACAATCTTTCTGGAAAGGCCAAGTCCTTCCAGCTCCTTCTTCACCTGCTCCGCTCTCTTTAATGCATTACAGTGCGCGATCACTGCAAATTCTTCCTCCCCGTCTCCCCGCTCACGGATTCCAATCTCACACATCTTGGCAAAGGCCTTCCCTACGCCTCTGGCTTGATCCAGCTTGACAATCACTCCATGCTCTGCTCCCATCACCGGCTTAATATTTAGCGCTGTGGCAAAAAAAGCCTGCAAGCCTGTGAGCCGTCCGTTCTTGCGCAGATACTCCAGAGAATCCAGGACAAAATACGTTCTCTGCCGGTCCCGCATCTCCAAAATCCTCCTGGAAATCTCATCAAATCCCATCCCTTTGTCAGCCATGCCGCAGATCGCCATAGCCAGATTCACCTCACCCGAAGATGCGGACTCCGAATCAATTACCAGAATATTCTTGTGTCCATGCTCTTCCTCATATAAGCTCTTTCCCACCATGGCGCTGTTGTAGGAACCGCTCAAATGGCTGGAAATGGTAATCACATAAACATCCTCTTCCTCACATTCATAAGCCTTCTTAAATGCTTCCGGGGACGGACATGCAGTCTTGGGACATTCTTTGCTTTCTCTGACCAGCTGCAAAAATCCCGCCTGGTCAAATCCCTCATCATCCACGATCATTGCATCGTCAACCTGCAATGTCAGCGGCACAAGCTGAAACCTTCTATCTTCCCTCATCTCCCTTGTCAAATCCAGACAGCTGTCGCCGACAATCTTATAACTCATGTTCATCCTCCTGAAATCATCTCTCTACCATACATAGTTTTAATTACTACTTATTATAGCATATATTTCAGATATTTCAATACTCGGATGATAACATATCGCCATTCCATCTATTTTTCAGAATTGCCGGGAATTTCCTTTTGCTGTGCAAGTATTTACAAGTCCACGCCTTCCCCCTCATGCCATATTCCAACTGTATCATGTTCCGCTAAGGTGGTTTTATAGCATTTGCTGATAAGCCCGGATTCCTCTCCCTTAAGAATCCGGTCTAAAGACACAATGCTGTCATGTCCGATCTCATACAAAGGCTGCTGCACGCTGGTGATGCGGGGTCCACGATACGAATGGTCATAGCTTTTCAGATTATCAAACCCCACCACAGACACATCTCCTGGCACAGAAAACCCCAAATCTCCCAAAGCATTGATTACCTGAATAGCAATTTTGTCATCACTGCAGAAAACAGCCGTTGGCCGGTTAGGAGCTTTCATCATCTCCTGAAATTGAGGGAGGGACAAAACAGAATTATTCAATGTGTTTTGGATATAAGAACTTTGGATGGTAAGCCCGTTTTCCTGCATGGCCTCCGTATATCCGCTGAACCGCTCCAAAATCACCTTTTTATTGGGATTGCCCATAACATGGGCAATTCTTTTATGCCCATGCCGGATAAGATAAAAAACGGCATCCCTGGCCCCTGTCACATTATCAATGAGGAACTGATTCAGAGGCAAAGTCTGAAAATTATTTTCCACCAAAAGAAGAGGAAACTGAACACGGTGCAAATGCTCAATCATCGCCTTATCGCTGAATAATGAGCCATACAAAACAATGGCATCCGATATTCCGTTCGTCAAGTACTCAATATAGCGGTCTCTGATTTTCTCGTCCTTTCCCAGACTGCAGAAAATAACATTGCGTCCCAGTTCGAGGGAAGCCTCCTCTATGCCGCGAATTAAATCACAAAAAAAAGGATCATGGATATTCCTGAGCAAAACAGCAATGGAGTCAGTCTGCTTTTTCACCAGGGAACGGGCGGCATTATTAGGAAAATACCCCAATTCCCGGATTGCCTGATCCACTTTGTCCTTTGTTTTTTTTGAAACCTTTTCCGATCCATTGATGACTCTGGATACAGTTGTTAAGGAAACACCTGATAGGCGAGCCACATCTTTGATTGTTTTCATTCTTTTTCCCCTTTGTGAAAATCTTTCATTTTATTATAGCACAACAAAAAAAATAGTGCAATAAAGGCTATATGATTTTAAAAATTAATAACGTTACCATTTTTTAACACAAAAATATAAACAAAAAATTTATTTATTTTCCAAAAAGTACTTGCATATCTGCAAAATTAGTGCTAATATATAGCCATGGAAATAATGGTAACGTTACCATTTTAAAAAGAATAAAATTTCAGGAGGACGCTATGAAAAAAACATGGAAAAAACAAGTAAGCCTGACCACAGCAGCACTATTGACATTAGGATTGATGACTGGCTGTTCTTCCGGCAAACCAGCGCAAGAAGAACCGGCTGCCGCACAGCCGCCTGCAGCCGGACAGACAGAGACAAAAACCGACACAAGCCCAGCTGCTGCTGAGCAGACAACCATCACCTTCTGGGATGGCAACTGGCAGGAAAGTGTCTGGCCGGAGATAGAAGCCATCTGGAACCAGGAGCACCCGGAGATCAAGGTTGAGGCTGAGTTCCAGGCAGATCTTGCCAATGACAAGTACATGTTGGCCTTGACCAACGGAACTGCCCCGGACGTCTTATCCTGCGCATTGGACTGGGTAACTACCTTCGGCAATGCAGGCCTTCTGGCGCCCATGGATGAATACATAGCAGCAGATTCCCTGGATGTGAACCAATATGTAAAAGGCGCCATTGACGCATCTACAGTGAACGGCAATCTGTACGGCCTTCCCTTTAGAAGTGAAACCTACGTAATGTATTACAATAAGGATATCCTCTCTGCAGCCGGCTATGACACGCCTCCGGCTACCTGGGACGAGGTAAAAGAGGTCGCCGCTGCCTGTACCAAAGACGGGGTATACGGCTATGGCCTGTGCGGAACCAACTATTCCAACCTTTCCTTCCAGTATATTACCATGCTGCGCTCCTCTGGAGGTTCCATCTTAAATGGAGATGATACAGCTTCTGAGCTGGGCAATGAGGTGGCAATCCAGACTGCGCAAGTATACAAGGATCTGGCTGCCTATGCGCCGGAGTCCTTATTGGAAAATGACAATATTGCCAACCGGACGCTTTTTGCCAGCGGAAAAGTAGCCATGTACTTAAGCGGCATCTATGATCTGGAAGAGATTGTAAAGGCCAATCCGGATTTAAATTTTGCCTGTGCTATGGTACCCACAGCCAACGGGGCGGAAAGAAATACGATTCTGGGCGGATGGTCTGTAGCTATCTCCAAGACCAGCAAACAGCAGCAGGCTGCCTGGGAATTCGTCAAATTCCTTACCAGGCCTGACATTGCTGCCATCTACACCAATACCTTTACCGGAACCGGAGAAGTGGCTGCCCGTTATGCGGATTATCCGGAAGATATTATTAAGCCCAATGCCGATGCCTTGCAGTATGCCAATGCGCTTCCTTCTGTAAAAAATATTGTGGGGATCCGTCAGGCTATGCTGGATTATCTCCAGCCCATATTATCGGAAAACATGTCAGCCGAGGAAGCCTGCGCTGCCTTAAATGAGGCTGTAAACCAGCTGCTGCAATAAAATGCAGCAGGACAGACGGGCAAGAAGAGCCCTATCCAAGTCATTCATTCCATTGACAACAACCAGGCAGGCTTCGCAAAATCACAGCGAAGTCTGCTGTTTTTAAAAGAGGTGAGAAGATGATAAAAAAGTTCAAGCGCTCCGGTGCAGGCTATGTAATGCCTGCCCTTCTGGTCATAGCAGTGGTTATGATGTATCCCCTGGTATACACCCTGATCATGGGCTTTTTTGAAAACACCCTGTTTTTAGAGACCCCCGCCTTCTGCGGCATAAGCCAGTTTGAAAAATTATTCTCTGACAAGGTTTTTATCGGCTCTATCAAAAACACCTTGGTCTGGACCTTTGGCAGCGTGTTTTTTCAGTTTTCTTTAGGCTTTGCCCTGGCTCTGCTTCTGCACCAGCCATTTGTGAAGGGAAAAGCCCTGATCCGCATCCTGCTAATGATCCCCTGGGTCACTCCCAGTATCATTGGCTCTGCTGTGTGGAAATGGATGTATAATGCGGATTACGGAATTATCAATTTCCTTTTCTGCTCTCTGGGGCTGATTGAGAAAAACCAGACATGGCTTTCCAATCCCAACATTGCCATGTGGTCCGTGATTGCTGTCAATACATGGAAAATGTTTCCCTTTATTCTTTTGATGATCGAAGCCTCTCTTCAGGGAGTTTCCAAAGACCTGAAGGAAGCTGCTCTTATTGATGGGGCTAATATATGGAATATTTTCAAAAATGTTACCTGGCCCTCCATCGCCGCCACCTGCTACTCCACGATTTTGCTGATGATCATCTGGACTCTTAATGCCTTTACCTTTATCTATGCCATGACAGAGGGAGGACCGGCCCATAAGACAGAAGTTATGGCCATGTACATTTATAAAAAGGCTTTTATGAATTACGATTTTGGTATTGCCAGTGCTGCCAGCGCCGTACTTTTCGTCCTGTCTATGGCTGTCAGCCTTGTATACCTGTATCTGACCAGAGATAAGGAGGGGAATTAATATGCCGAAAATGAAAAAATCTGTGACAGGAACCAATATCATATGGCAGATTCTTACTTACGCCATCCTGCTCCTTGTGGTGCTTGTGGCGGTTTTCCCGGCAATCTGGATGCTTTCCACCTCCATCAAGCTGCCCACGGAACAGTATGATATTCCGCCTCAGATCATTCCTGACACACCTACCCTGTCAAACTATGTGACGGTTCTCACTAACACAAAAATGTTCGATGCCTTTGTCAACAGCCTGATTATCACCCTTTCCGTTGTTGGAGTCACCCTTTTTATCTCCGTGCTGGCCGGGTACGGACTCAGCCGGTACCGCTTCCGGGGCCATGGCTTTTTAAAGGTGGGGCTGCTGTTTGGACAGATGATTCCCAGTGTGGTAATCATCATCCCCCTTTACTTCCTGGCATCCAAATCCCAGCTTCTCGACACCCACTTTTCTCTCATTATGGCTGACATGGCTCTGACTATCCCTATGGGAGTGATTATGCTCAGTTCCTTTTTTGAGACCGTTCCCAGGGAGTTAGAGGAGGCTGCCAAGATTGATGGTTGTACAGGGATTGGGGCTCTGTTCCGGGTGGTTTTGCCTATCGCAAAGCCTGGGCTGATCTCCGTGACCATCTATACCTATATTCATGCCTGGGAAGAATTCTTGTTTGCCCTGAACTTAAGCACCTCCACCAAGACAAGAACACTGCCCATTGCCATCCATATGTTTGCCGGGGAATTTGCGGTGGACTGGGGCGCTACTATGGCCGCATCAGCGGTTGTGGCATTTCCCGTGCTTTTGATTTTCCTGGCCTGCAATAAGTATTTTGTCAAAGGTATGGCAGACGGAGCGGTAAAGGGATAGCTGAGATTTGAAAACAGGAAAAAGCACACAATCCCAAATACATAGAAAGGAAAACCTGTTTTATGAAAAGTGACAAGGAAAATCAGGCTTACAGCCAGTGTCTGAATTATGTAAGGCAAAGTTCAAGTCCTTCAGAGCTGAAAATCACAGATGTAAAGTTTACCAAGGTGGATCTGCCGCCATGGGGCTGTTATCTTATACGGATCGATACCAATCAGGGGATCCGTGGTTATGGGGAAATGCGGGACGGCGCCAGTGCCACCTATTTAAAATACCTGAAAAGCCGGATTGTGGGAGAAAATCCCTGTGAAGTGGACCGGATTTTCCGGAAAATAAAACAGTTTGGCGGCCAGTCCCGGCAGTCTGCCGGTGTCTGTGCCATCGAACTGGCTCTGTGGGACTTGGCAGGGAAGGCTTACGGCGTCCCGGTCTATCAGCTTTTAGGAGGAAGGTTCCGGGATAAGGTCCGGCTGTATGCGGATACCCATATTGAATCCGGGCGGGCCACCGGAATTTTGATGGAACCGGAAGAAGTGGGTTCTGTTTTAAAAGGCTTTATGGACCAGGGCTTTACAGTACTGAAAATCTTAAGCGTGGAACTTCTCATGGCTCAGGAAGGCAACTACTGCGGGCCTCTTGACTGGGTAAATGATTTGAGGCTTGCAGAGGACAAGGTCCGCAAAGTGGCTCTCACCGGTACCCGGGCCGAGGTCTCTGCTGCCAATGCAGCCCTCTATGATTTTAACCGGATCCCTCATCCCTTTACCAACATGCATGTGACGGAAAAAGGGTTGGATGCCTTAGACGAATATATCGGGCGGATCCGGGATGTGATTGGCTACAAGGTTCCCCTGGCCATTGACCACTTCGGTCATTTCCCACTGCCGGATATGATCAAGATTGCCAGAAGAATGGAAAAATACAACTTAGCATGGCTGGAAGATATGCTGCCCTGGTACCTGACCGATCAGTACAGAGAACTGAAACATGCCACCACCGCCCCCTTAGCCACCGGGGAGGATATGTATCTTTCAGAAACCTTTGAGCCTCTTTTACAGGCCGGCGCCCTGGATGTGGTTCATCCCGACCTTCTTACCTCCGGCGGTATTTTAGAGACGAAAAAGCTGGGAGACCTGGCTGCCCGGTATGGCGCCTCCATGGCTCTCCACATGTGCGAAAGCCCCATCTCCGCTCTGGCCGGAGCCCACATGGCAACTGCCAGTGAAAACTTTTTTGTTCAGGAACATGATGCCTTCGATTCTCCATGGTGGCAGGATCTGATTGTGGGCCCGGTAAAGCCCATTGTACAAAATGGCTTCACTGTGGTGACAGATGCCCCGGGACTGGGTATCGAAGCCCTCAACGAAGACCTGATCCGGGAACATGGGCCGATGAAGGGATCGGATGTCTGGGTATCCACAGAGGAATGGAATGGGGAAACCTCATTAGACCGGATATGGAGTTAATGACTATGAAAATGCGTTTAGCCTATGGGCAAGTTCGGAGTGTGGATAAAGAAATCCTCACCAATGCAAGACAGATGGGAATCGACCGGGTGCAGTTCAACCTTCCCTTTGACTTAAAAGCTGACAAGTACTGGAAATACGATGACCTGGCAAGATTAAAGGATCAGTGTGATACCTACGGCATTATTGTGGAAGCGATGGAAAATCTGCCCATATCCTTTTATGATAAGGCAATGCTTGGTTTAGAAGGGCGGGAGGAGCAGATAGAAAACGTCTGCGAGTCCATCCGGAACCTGGGACGGGCAGGGATCCCGGTACTTGGATATCATTTCTCTCCCTCCTTTGTGTGGAGAACCGAGAACCATGCACCTGTGGGAAGATATGGCGCCACAGTCCAGGTTTTTGACTTGGAAAAGCAGGCAGCAGGTATCGATGATATGGCAGATTTCGGCCAGAGAAGAGACATTTTAATCCCTGATGTGGAGTTTCTGTGGGAAAACTTTGCCTATTTTATGAAGCGGGTGATACCGGTGGCAGAGGAATACCATGTGACTATGGCTCTCCATCCCGATGACCCGCCCATAGAAAGCCTGTCCGGCATTGCCAGAATGTTCATTGACCTGAAAAGCTTTCAGAGGGCGGAGCAGATGATAAACAGCCCCAACTGGGGACTCTTGTTCTGCATTGGCAGCTTTTCCCAGATGAGAGGCGGAGCAAAAAATGTGTTCGATGCCATTGAATATTTTGGTCCAAGGAAAAAGCTGATCTACGCCCACATGCGGGACGTTAAGGGAACCGTTCCCTCATTCCGGGAGTGCTTTTTAGGGGAAGGGAATCTGGATCCTTTTGAGGTTATATATGCATTGATGCAATCAGGATTTGAAGGATTTATTGTCAGTGACCATGTCCCTGGAATTGAAGGGGATAAGGAATGGGGTCATAGGGTCCGATATGCTGACACCGCCTATATCAAAGGACTGATGGAAGCCATCGAAAAAATGGAAAATAAAAAACTTGCACAAAAAGCACACAGATTGGAGGAAACATGAGCAGACCCATTGAAGATACGAGACTGGTACAAATTGGATTTTTAGTAAAGGATATCGAAAAGACCAAAAAGGAATTTGCCCGGTTTTTTGATGTTCCGGAACCGGAAACCGTAAACAGCGGCGAATACGAAATCGTCAAGACTGAATACCGGGGAGAGCCGGCTCCCAAGGCCAAATGCTATATGACGTTCTTTTATTTCGGAGATCTGCAGATGGAATTGATTCAGCCCAACGAAGAGCCCAGCATCTGGAGAGAGCATTTGGAACAGTTCGGAGAAGGGATCCACCACATCTCCTTCCAGGTAAAAGGCATGACAAAAACCATCCAGGCCTGTGAGAACTGGGGAATGAAATTGCTCCAAAAGGGAGAGTACCGGAGAGGAAACGGCAGATACGCCTTTATGGATGCCCTTGACAGCCTGAAGGTTGTGGTGGAATTGCTGGAACAGGATGAATAGGGAAAAACAATTATCAAGGAGAAAAAAGATGAATGAGAAAAAATTTCCAGAGCATTTTGCCTGGGGTGCTGCCACTGCGTCCTACCAGATTGAGGGAGCTTACAATGAGGACAACCGGGGGGAAACCATATGGGACCGCTATTGCTCCATACCTGGCAATGTATTAAACGGCGACAACGGCAACATTGCCTGCGATCATTACCATCGTTACCAGGAGGATGTTGCTTTGATGAAAAGCATGGGAATCAAAGCCTACCGTTTTTCTATCGCCTGGTCCAGAATCTTTCCCAAAGGCTTTGGCGAGGTCAACCAAAAGGGGCTGGAATTTTATAGCCGCTTGATCGATTCCCTGACAGAGGCAGGCATTGAGCCCTACATTACTTTATATCACTGGGATCTGCCTCAAGCCCTCCAGGATATCGGCGGCTGGTCCAATCCCCGGATGCCGGAATATTTCCTGGAGTACGGAAAAACGGTTATCCATGCTTTTGGCAGCAAGGTAAAGAAATGGATCACATTAAACGAGCCTTACTGCGCCGCCTTTTTAGGGAATTATGAGGGCCGTCAGGCTCCCGGGCTCCGGGATTTTTCCACCGCCTTGCTGGTAGCATACCATATGTATGTGGGACATGGACTGGTGGTAAAGTATTTTCGGGAATCCGGTTGTGACGGGGAGATCGGCATTACCTTAAACCTTATGGGCCGACTGCCCCTTACCCAGTCACCGGAAGATGTGGCGGCTGCCGCGCGGGCTGACGGATATCTAAACCGTTGGTTTGCAGAGCCGATTCTTCTGGGAAGCTACCCCCAGGATATGATAGACTTATATCAGAAAAAAGGAGTCCGGCTGCCTAAATTCCAAAAAGAACATTTGGAACTGATGCATCAGCCTCTGGATTTTGTGGGACTCAATTATTACAACGATTTCTGGGTGAAAGCAGACAAGCGGTGGCCCATTGATTTTCAGATTCAAAATCCCCCTTATGTACCGGTGAATGACAGAAACTGGCCGGTGACAGAGAAAGGCTTTTACAACATGCTGATGCGCATGAAAAATGAATATGGCGTCAAAAAAATCTATATCACAGAAAACGGAACCTCCTTCCCGGATGTGGTTTCCATGGAAGGCAAGGTGGAGGACGGAGGACGGAAGGATTATCTTCACCGCCATTTAGACATTCTGTGGAAAGCCATACAAGACGGTGCTCCCGTGGAAGGCTATTTCCAGTGGTCCCTGTACGATAATTTTGAGTGGTCCTTTGGTTATTCCAGCCGTTTCGGCATTGTATTTGTAGATTTCAGCACCCAAGAGCGCATTATCAAGGAAAGCGGGCACTGGTATTCACAGGTCATTGCCAAAAATGCCATATAAAAAGGAGTCTCCTATGGAACAGATTAAAAAAGTCAAAACAGCCGTAATCGGTTGTGGTGCTATCAGTGAGATTTACCTAAAAAACATGAAGGATATGTTTGAAATTCTGGAATTGGCTGGCTGCTGTGACCTTGATCCCCAACTGGCCTCAAAAACTGCTGAAACTTATGGAATCCGTGCAATGAGTATGGAGGAGATCTTAAAGGATCCCGAGATTGAAATCGTGGTGAATCTGACCAATCCCTCTGCCCATTATCCGGTTATCAAAACCCTGCTGGAACACAAAAAGCAGGTGTATACAGAAAAAGTTTTGGCTGTGGATATCGCCAATGCCAGGGAACTGGCTCAGTTGGCAAATGCCAATCACTGCCTGCTGTGCAGTGCCCCTGACACCTTTTTAGGAGCAGCTGTGCAGACTGCCCGGTATCTGATCGGCTCCGGCCTGATCGGGCAGGTGACTTCCTGTGTCTCCATTTTGCAGAGAGACGGCTCTCTTCTGGCTGAAAAATTCCCCTACACGGTAAAACCCGGAGGCGGCATCGGCATTGATGTGGGAATCTATTACACCACTGCCATGATTCAGATTTTAGGAGAAGCTGCCATGGTCTGTGGCATGGCTGGAATCACGGAGCAAAAAAAGACCCACTATTTTACCAAAAATGACAATTTCGGCCAGCCTTACCTCCAGGAATCCGAGACCTATCTGGCCGGGATTATCCGCTTTAAAAACGGCTGTATAGGGAATGTACATTTTAATGCAAGAAGTATCCGGACGGAAAAACCTTATGTGGCCTTTTACGGAACAGACGGCATTCTGATGCTGGAGGATCCCAATTTCTTCGGAGGCGATGTAAAGGTTATTCTCAAAGGCCAGACAGAGCCGGTAAGCTTCCCTCACACCCACGGATATGCAGGAAATTGCCGGGGGCTGGGAGTGGCTGAGATGGCCTGGTCACTCAGAATGAACCGAACCCCCAGAACCAATGCAGATATGGCGGTTCACGCCCTGGAAATCCTGACAGGCATCATGGAAAGCAGCCAGACCGGCCGTTTTTATGAATTGGAATCCGGATTTTGTCTCCAGCCCATGCTTCCCAAAGGTTTTCTGGGACCGGAATATGCCCAGAACCAGCCAGAAGGGGCACTGTACTTTTAAACGAGGTTAAGGCAGATACGTCTAAAAAAAGAGCGGAGGCAGGGGACTCACTCAGTCTCCATCACCTCCGCCTCGCCTTCTGCCAAGGACTGCCTTTTAAAAACACTTTCCTGCTGTCAGCTCTCCTTAAAAATCACCTCATACCCTTCCCAGGGCTCTGGCATTTCCAGTTTATCAATCATCTGCTCCAACACCTTTTCCGGGATCTGCCGCTCTCTTACCCGGTTTCTCTCTAACAGCTCCTCATAGGGCGTTTCCAGATACAGGATATGCACCCGCGCTCCGTATCCTGCAAACAGCCTCACCAGGCGTTGTCTGGTTTCCTGCAGCAGGTTGGTGGCATTCCAGATAAAGGACTCTTGTTTCCGCAGCAGATTTCTGGCCCGCTTTATGGCCAGATTGGCCACCTTACCTGAGCCGTCTTTAGGCGAAATCCCCAGCTCCTTCCGGATCTCATCCAGGGAAATCACCGTTCTTCCAGCGCCATTTTTTTCGATCCATGTATCTTTTCCTGCTAAGGGCAGCCCTGCCATCATCCACACATCAAACTTTGTATCATCGTAAAGCTGTACCCCTGGCTGCATTTCCTCCTTATGAAAATACTGGTACCTGGTATAGGCATTGGCAAAAGGATAGGGCTTCTCCCAGACTCCCAGCTCCTTCCCGTACTCTGCAAACAGCTTCCCCTGCTCCTCTAGCTCCCCCGGTGTCTGGCACATCCTTCCTCTGGCATCTGCCTTTGCCAAAAGCCAGAGAAGCCTAAGAGGCACCACCTCTGCTGCCCGCAAAAGATCATAGTCCATCCGTTTCTTTTTCCAGAACCACACAGGAAGTCCGTGAAAGCGCACCAGCTTAGCGGCCAGCTCCCGCTCCTGAAAGGTCATCCCAAATCCCTTTCCTCCCCGATATGCCATAGCCCGAAACACCTTTTCCCCCACAATGGTATGTTTGGGAGAGGTCCACCTGCCCTCCTCGAACCTTGTGCTGGCAGGTTTTCCGATATCATGAAAGGCTGCCGCCAAAAACAAGCCTTCCTGTTCACGATCCGTGAGCCCGGCCCATTCTGAAAGGCTGCACAATTGCTCACAGACCAAACCGGTATGGATATACACATCTCCTTCCCCATGATACTCTGGGTTTTGAGGTACCCCTTTTAAGATTTCCAGTTCCGGATACCGTTTTGTCAGCTGGTCTAAAGAAAACATACTTTCCCGAATCCAGCTTAGTATCCCTTCCCTGCCATGCTCCATGGTCTCACTCCTCTCTCCATGCCAGGTGACCTCACCGAAACAGATCCTTCCCATCTGCCAGCCGATTGGCCACCAAAGGCCGGTTCATCCAGTGGCTCTCTGAATCCAGAATGGAATTGAGAAAGGAATGGCGGACAAATTTCAGCCGGTCCACTGTATAGTCCCCTTCCTCTACCTTGATATAAATTCCTTCCATAATCCCGCCAAGATCCGTTTGGTTTCTTGTTCTCTCTTCATCCACTCCATATTTTTCACACTGCTCCCGGAGAGCTTTTGCCGGTTCCTCTGATATAAAATTACTATGCCCGATCAGCCCGGTTATATCCGAAAGCTTTTCATATCGCCCGGTTTCCAAGACTGGTACAGACTGGACAAAAGGTGCCTTTTTCAAAATTTCTCTTCTCCTTGCTGTGGAAAAAAAACGCTCCTCTTCCTTATCAAAAATATCAAATTCCAGAAAATAATGGGGAAGTTCATCATAAAATACCGTGTGCTTGGCAAACATCCACTCCCCGTACATCACATAGCGGCTTCCCAATACCTGCCAAAGCCCCTCCCGAAAGCACTCTGCCCACACCTTCAGCATATCAAACTGCCGCTCTTTGCATCCTCCGTCCAGAAAGTGCCCCCGGCTCTGCAAATACAGCCTGCCGTCCTCCCCAAAGCTGATCCCACAGTTGGCTCCGTCAATCTTCTCTTCCAAAATCAGATATTTCCCCCGGATCTCTGCAAATTTTACACTGTTCAGATCCTCGTCCCCTGCCTGTTTTCTTGAACCTTCCACATGACGAGTTCTTGGATATTTATATATTCGTTCCATTATCCTGTATCCCTCCTTAAATAGCTGCCCCATATTCCCTGTTTTAGAAGATCCGGTCTGCATCTGTTTCTGATTTTAGTACGATTCTTCTCTTCTGTCAAATAAAAGGAAGCCCGACCGGTTACGGTAAGGCTTCCTCTGTCTGATGGTTGCCTGGCCGGTTCTTATTCCCCAGCCATCATCATCATAATCTCATTGCTCCGGGCAATAAACTTCGTCATCCGCTCCGGATTCAGGGTACCGTGGCTTAAAAGCGCCAAGTCATATAACTGCTCGCAGAACTTGGCCGTATTCTCCCCTTCCCCATGTTTTAATACATACTGCACCAGCTTGTGGTTGGCATTGAGCACCAGGGTCTCACCGGCGCCGCCGAACATGGAGGGATCCATACCATACATATTGTACATCTTCATCATATCCTGCATCCGGCGGCTCTCCTCTGCCACAGTCAGCATGGAAGAAATGTTCTCGTTCTTCAGTTTCTCCACCTTGACCTCCAGCTTATCATTGCCCAAAGCCTTTTTGAAGATCTCTGTCAGAGTCTCTGCTGTCTTTTTAAACTCCTCGTCATCCTCCTTCACCTCTTCCTTGAAGGTGTCGTTGAGATCCGCATCAATCCGCAGGAATTTCAGCCCCTCATTCTTCTGCTCCAAATGATTGATGAAAGGATTGTCAATATTGTGGGGAAGAATCACTGCATCCAGTCCCTCTTCCTTAAACAGGTTGATATACTGGCTCTGCTCTTTCTCATCTGTCACATAGAACACCTTGTTCTCATGCTTCTCCTTGTTCTCCTCCAGATAATCCTTCAGGGTCAGATACTTGCCTTCCAGATTCTTAAACAGGATATAGTCATTCATCTTCTCGGCAAATTTCTCATCCTTGATGCAGCCGAACTTGATAAAGGGCGCAATGTCATCCCAGTACTTCTCATAATTCTCCCGGTCAGTCTTGCACATACCCGTCAGCTTATCCGCCACCTTCTTGGTGATATAATCCGAAATCTTCTTCACAAAGCCGTCATTTTGCAGGGCACTCCGGGAAACATTCAGCGGCAGATCCGGACAGTCGATAGCGCCCTTTAACAGCATCAAAAATTCCGGGATCACTTCCTTAATATTATCTGCAATGAACACCTGGGTATTGTAAAGCTTGATGGTGCCCTCAATGGAATCATACTCCGTATTGATCTTGGGGAAATAGAGAATCCCCTTCAGATTAAACGGATAGTCCATATTCAGGTGGATCCAGAAAAGAGGCTCCTTGTAATCCATAAACACCTTCCGGTAGAAGGAGCGGTACTCCTCCTCGGTACACTCGTTGGGGTGCTTGTTCCACAGCGGAGTAGTGTCATTAAGCGCCACCGGGCGCTTTACGATCTTATAACGCTCCTTGGAAGGCTCAATCTCCACTGTCTCCTTCTCCCCGTTCTCATTCTCCTTCTCTTCCGTCTTGGCCGGCTCTACCACCGTCTCAACAATGGTATCCTTGTCCGTCAGCTCTTCCTTATCAATCGTCTCATACTCCGGCTCTGCCTTGGCATTGTCAAGGAAAATCGGGATCGGCATGAAAGAGCAGTACTTGTCAAGCACCTCCCTGGCCCGGTACTCATTGGAGAACTCATAGCTGTCCTCGTTCAGATACAGGGTGATGACCGTCCCCTGGTCCTCCTTGTCCCCGTCCTTCATCTCAAAGGTCAGTCCGCCCTCAGACTCCCAGTGAACCGGGGTGCTTCCTGCCTTGTAAGACAGGGAATCAATCGTCACCTTATCCGCTACCATAAAGGCCGAATAAAAGCCCAGTCCGAAATGACCGATAATCTGATCCTCATTGGCCTTATCCTTATATCTTTCCAGGAAATCCTGCGCGCCGGAGAATGCAATCTGATTAATATACTCCTCCACCTCCTCCGCAGTCATCCCCAGGCCGTTGTCCTTTACCCGAATAGACTTCTCTTCTGAATCTACGGTGATCTGAATCTTGTACTCCAAATCCTCTGGCTTGGTGTACTCTCCCATCAGCTCTAACTTCTTTAACTTGGTAATGGCATCACAGCCATTGGACACCAGCTCCCGGTAGAAAATGTCATGGTCCGAATAGAGCCACTTCTTGATAATCGGAAATATGTTCTCACTGTTAATCGATAAATTACCTGATTTACTGCCCATCGCGTATCACTCCTGTTCTTTTATTCTCTTACTTTGTTAGCTCTTCTTTACTCTTTTTGTATATCCCTGCTCAGACCACGGATCCATCCTGCCTTTGCCTGCCGGGGATATCCTGCCGAATGAAACCGGCATCTATGATTTATATTCTAATACGAGTAGGAACAAATGTCAACAGAAAATTAGCACTCATTTTTAGTGAGTGCTAACAGTCTATGCTCGAAACCGGTCAATCTTATTGCGAATTTCCTGCATCTGATAATCCAGTTCCTCAATCGAGTCTGCACAATTTCTCAATTGCTCCTCAATATCATCTGTCTTTCCTATATTCTTTTTGTATTTCAGCTTGTGTTCTAAGCTGGCCCAGAAATCCATGGCAATCGTCCGAAACTGCACCTCCACACTGACATATTTCTTCTCATTGGATAAAAAGATCGGGACACTCAAAATAAGATGAAGGCTTCGGTAGCCATTGGTTTTGGGATTCTTTATATAGTCCTTCTCCACCATGAGAATAATGTCGTCCTGTCTGGTAAAAAGCTCTGCCAGACGGTAAATATCATCCGGAAAAGAGCAGATCACACGGAGTCCCGCCACATCGGTAAGGTTTTCCCGAATACTTTCCACTGATACAGGGAACCCTCTCCGTTCCAGTTTCTCAAAGATACTTTCTGGTGACTTTAAACGGCTCATAATTGACTCAAAAGGATTCCGGTTGTATTCCTGGGAAAATTCCTTATTGAGCACTCGAAGCCTTGTCTCCACCTCCATAATGGCGGCACTGTATTCCAGCATCAGCTTATTAAAAGATTTCTCCTCTCTCAATTTTTCCGCCTGCTGCCGGATAATATTCTTTTGCTCCTCAATCTGTTCCTCCTGTTCCTCCACCTTTTCTTCCAGCTGGTTCTTGCAGGCAAACAGCTCTATCGTATTCCTTACCCGGTTTCTGACAATCTTTTCCTCAAAAGGCCGGTGAATAAAATCGGAGACTCCCAGCTCAAAGCAGGTGCTCTCCACCTCAGCCGCATACTCACTGCTTATGATCAGCACAGGGATTTTTTTCATCCATCCGTTCCTTCTCATCTCGGCAATCACGGAAAAGCCATCCATCACCGGCATATTCAGATCCAATAAAAGCGCTGCTGTCTCACGGCTGTACTCCTCAAGCTTGTGGATCGCCTGTTTTCCGTCCTCCGCCATCTCAATCACATAGTCATCCTTAAGCATGTCCTGCAGAAGCTCACGGTTCAATTCCGAGTCATCCACCACCAGTATCCTTTGCATAACCCTCTTCTCCTTGCAAAATCCAATTTCTTTTTTCAGACAGTCTGAACTATTCCAATAGTTTAACACAAAATGAGATTTAAATCATCACCTTTTCCATATAAAATCCTGTATAAATTACCGTATAGATGAATAATTATAATTAAAAAAGAAGGCTTCTGCCAGAACTTCTGCATCGCCTTCTTCTCACACCCTTCCGTATTTTTAATTGTCCCCGTCAAACCCGGTCATCTCATAATCCATCACACCCCCGGCCATATACCGCCCTTTGGGAAGCTCCTCAGTCTCCCTCCTTTTCAAATGCCTGTCCCTTTAGACAAGGAACTATTCCATTTTGGAAAAAGGAGAGCCCTTCTCCCTCTTTTTGTAAGTGACCTGCCCGGCTCAATGCCGGAGCATATCTTCCACAAATATCCCGTAACCTCTGGTGGAATCCTGCACAAATACATGCGTCACAGCCCCAACCAGCTTTCCGTCCTGGATAATCGGGCTACCACTCATGCCTTGAACGATTCCTCCTGTAAGCCGCAAAAGCTCCTCATCCACCACCTTAAGAACCAGGCTTTTATTCTCCTGGATAGGATTGTAGTCTACCCGCTGAATCTCAATCTCATAATCCCGAAGCTCCCCGGATACATTGCTGCGAATCCAGGCCTGGCCTTTCTTTACATTCTGTCGGTAGCCGATCTCCACTGGCTCCACACCCAAAGATTTCTGCAGCTTTTCATTGACCTTTCCAAAAATTCCCACCTTGGTATTGGCTTCAATCGTTCCCAAACTGGATCCGGGACCATAGTAAATCACTCCGGCCATTACCCCTGGGTTGCCTGCGCTCCCTTTCTCGATTCCCATAATCTCTGTTTCATACAAAGCCCCTTCTTGGATCTCCACCACCTCTCCTGTATCACTGTCACTAATCCCATGCCCCAAAGCGCCAAAGTTTCCATTCGTGTCCACATAGGTCAGGGTTCCGATTCCCTGGGTATCATCCCGCACCCAGGCTCCCAGCTTATAATTTCCATCCATTGCCTGAACCGGATTCATATGGATCTCCAACTCCTCCCCATCTCTGCGGACCCGCAAAACAGCCTCCTGGCCTCCGCTGTGGTTCAGATTGCTGATCAAAGCCTCTTTATCCCGCAAAGGCTCCCCATTGATCGCCTCGATATAATCACCAGACTGAAGCACACCATATGCCGGCTCTACCTCTTCACCATCCCGGCATCGAATCCGGCCCGTTCCGATCACCAGAACCCCTTTTGACTTAAGATAGATTCCCACCGGCACACCACAGGGAACCGCATAGTGTGTGTCCACCACATCCACCTGAATTTCCTTAAAAGGAAAACGTCCGAACAATTTAAGTCCAAGGCGATAGCTTCCCTGATTTTTTCCATACAGAGAGAAAGACTCATCTACCCCAAGACGGATCTCATCAGACGGGATATTGGACTGATTCCCCAGCACCACTTCCTCACTGTCGCTGAGCAGGCTCACGTCAAAGGGCAGTGCAAAATTAAATTCCTCCTCCTCATTTACCACCACATTGAGATGGTCCGGAACCCGCCGCTCCACATAATACCAGGTAAACCCTATGGCAGAGAACAAACTGAGCCAGAAAGTCCAGACCAGGCATCTTCGGAAGGGATTTTGCTTATGTTTCTTTCCTGACATCACACATACCTCCTCTTTCCAGGGTCATCTCTCAGAAATATTTCCAGAAGCACTTTCCAGAGTATTCCCATTTGTTGTCTGGATTATGACAAAATATCTGACCCGCTGTTAGGAACAATTTTATAAATTATCAGCAACAATAAAAGGAGCTTTTTAAGCTCCCTTCTAGTATGTGAGAAAATCAAAAATTCACACTGTCATTTTTTTGTTTTTATGCCAATCCGTTTCTTGGATTTTGTCGAATTTTGTCTGCCAGAGCCTTCATCTCCCTTGCATTTTGTCTCACTGCATCTGTGATTTGAGCGCCTCCCAAAAGTCTTGCTAACTCCTCCACGATTGCCTCCTCTTCCAGCCTGTAAATTCTGGTTGTGGTTTTTCCATTCTCCGCTGATTTGGCAATCTCATAATGACAATCCGCCATAGCTGCAATCTGAGGCAGGTGGGTGATACAGATCACCTGATGGCTTTGGGAAATAACTGCCAGCTGTTCTGATACCTTCTGAGCCGTCCTGCCGCTGATCCCTGTATCAATCTCATCAAAAATCAATGTTGGAATCTCATCACTGTCTGCCAGCACCGTCTTGATTGCCAGCATAATCCGGGACAGTTCACCGCCAGAAGCCACCATCCCCAATGCCCGTCTTGGCTCTCCCGGGTTAGTGGAAATCATAAATTCTGCCTCATCATATCCCAAAGCTGTGTAATTTTTCAGGCGCCGAAACTCCATGGAAAAATCTACATCAAGAAAATTCAGCTCCACCAATCCCTTTCGTATCTGCTCAGTAAGATTTTTCGCAGATGCCTTTCGCTTTTTTGAAAGATCTTTACACAGCTTTTCCAGTCTCTCTGTCACCTCTTTATAGTCTCTCTCCGTTTTCCTGCGATATTCATCGAAGTTTTCCAGCTTTTCCAGACGAACCTTTTTGTCCTCTAAAGCTTGGTAAATACACTCCACAGTGCTGCCATACTTAGACTGGAGCCCATGGATCCGATCCAGCCGGTTTTCTATCCGGTTCATCTCTTCCTCATCAAAGGTCATATCATCCAGATAAGCTCCCATTGCATGGTTTATATCATTTAAGATTGATTCCACATCGTATAACTGATCCTGTATTTCCTTAAGCTGCTTATCGTAAGATGCCACCTCGTTGATCTGGTGAAGAGCCTGTCCCACTCCATCCGTGTCTACTGCCTGATAAGCCGCTGACAGCCTCTCCATAATCTTCCTTCCATTGGAGTATCTTCTGTACTGATCTGTCAGCTCTTCTTCCTCCCCCTCCTTTAGCTCTGCCTCCTCGATCTCCCCGATCTCAAACCGAAGAAAATCTGCTTCCCGTTTGCGGCTTTCCTGATCTCCCTCTGTCTCCTCCAAGGCAGATTGCAGCTTTTTATACTGCCGGTACACATCCGCCACCTGATCTTTTATTGAGCTGGTACGGGATTTTGCAAAGGTATCAAGAATCTCCAGATGTTTGGACACATGCAGCAGAGACTGATGCTCGTGCTGACCATGAATGTCCATGAGAAGTCCCGTCACCTGCCGAAGCCTGGCCGCTGTCACGGTCTCATCATTTATCTTGCTGACGCTTCTGGCAGGCATGATCTTTCGGGCTACAATCAAGAGTCCGTTCTCGTCCGGAAAAATCTCCCACTCTGCCAATTGATTTCTCTGTTCCTCCTTTACGAAAAAGACCAGCTCCACATAAGCATAGTCAGCACCGCTGCGGATAATATCCTTTGACGCTTTCTGACCAAGAGCCAGATTTACCGAGCCGATAATGATGGATTTTCCTGCCCCGGTCTCTCCGGTCAGAATATTCAGCCCGTCACCAAATTCCACATCTGCCCGTTCAATCAGCGCCAGGTTTCTCACATGTAATTCCAGCAGCATATTTCCTCCTTTTTATGTTTTCACATTCATACAGATATTGTCTCCTTGCCACTAATCCTCTGACCCGATAGTCAGGACACCAGCTTGCGGATCTTATCCATAACCAAAATTGTATCATCCACGCTTCTCACCGCACACATGATCGTATCATCTCCTGCAATGCATCCCACAATTTCATAAAAATGAATCGCGTCCAGAGCAGCTGCCACAGCCATAGCCATACCGGAGACCGTTCGGATCACCAAAATATTCTGGGCCATATCCATGGACAGATAGCCATCTCTTAAAATCCGTATGTATTTATCACTGAAAGAGCCCTGATTCTGCATCACCACATAGCGCTGCTTGCCATTCTCCCCGGAAACCTTTGTCAGTTTCAGCTCACGAATATCCCGGGAGACCGTTGCCTGAGTCACACGGTAGCCAGCCCCTCTTAGAAGGTCTGCCAGCTCTTCCTGCGTCTCGATCTCATATTTTCCAATCAGTTCCACAATCTTACTATGCCGTTCCAGCTTCATTTCCCTGTCTCCTCTTAATTCCTCCCTGCCGCCTGTCTCCTCTACACCCGCGCCAGCTTTTTACGGATATTTTCCAAAAACGGAACATTTTTCATCTGAATCAGCATGGTATAGCTGCCGGATTCCCCAACCGTTAAAAGCTCACCAGCCTCTAGAGCCATCACCTGATCCCCGTCAAACACCGCCATCTGTCTCTGACCTGCATTTTCCATCACCCGTATCCCAACCTGGTCATGATGAGAAAGAATAATACTTCGGGAGCTGATGGAGTGAGAACAGATAGGCGTCAGTACGATCATCTCCGCCCCTGGTGTCACTATAGGCCCTCCGGCTGACAGATTATAGGCTGTAGACCCGGTAGGGGTTGCCACAATCATACCATCCGCTGTATATTCACTGAGCAGCTCCCCATTGACATACACTTGAAATTTGAGAACTTGCATCACATCCTTTCGGGTCAGGACAATATCATTTAATGCAATGCCCCTCTCCCCCCGTACCATGCCTTCTAACATCATCCGCTTTTCCAGATGGAAATTATCGGTCAATAATGCATCCAGCATAGGAGACAGGGCCTCCCCATATGCGATCTGAGTCAGATAGCCAAGATTGCCCATATTGATTCCAATCATAGGAAGCTGCAGATCCACCAGATCTCTGGCCGCCTGTATCAAAGTTCCGTCACCGCCCAATGTGATCACACACTGCGTCTTAGGTGGAATCCGCCTTTTGTCTGTATAGCCATAGGCGGCTCCCTCCCTTCTCCTTTCCTGTATACTTCCCTCACAGGTGGCTCCCCGGGCACAAAGATATTCCTTAATCTCCTTCCCTACCTGAACCGCACCTTTTTTTGATGGGTTTGCAACCAGATAAAAATGTTCCATAGATGTCCAAAATCTCCTGTCTCTGTCAATTTGTATGAAATTGGTTACAGACTTCCGTGAGCCGCTTCCACAACCTGTTTCGGATCTGCAAAAAGGATCCTGTCCGATCCTTCTTCTCCTGGCCGGTTCTGCAAATGTACCAGATACTCAATGTTTCCCTCTGGTCCCTTAATGGGAGAATACTCCAATCCCCGAATCTCAAATCCCAGCTTCGCAGCATATCGGAGCACCATTTCAATCACTTCCAGATGGGTACTTTTCTCCCGGACTACTCCCTTTTTCCCTACCTTCTCTCTGCCTGCCTCAAACTGAGGTTTAATGAGGGCCACTACCTGACCATCCTCCGCCAGAAGCCTCTGCACCGGCTCCAACACCTTCGTCAATGAAATAAAGGAAACATCAATGGAAGAAAACTGAATTTTCTCCGGAATCTCGTTTGGAGTTACATACCGGATATTGGTCCGCTCCATACAGACCACCCGCTCGTCATTGCGCAGCTTCCAGTCCAGCTGCCCATGGCCCACATCCACCGCATAGACCTTTCTTGCCCCGTTCTGCAACATACAGTCTGTAAATCCTCCGGTGGAGGAGCCCACATCCATACAAATCTTTCCTACCAGTGACACATCAAAGCAGCGCATGGCCTTCTCAAGCTTAAGGCCGCCCCGGCTCACATATTTTAATGCCACGCCCCGAACCTCAATATCCGCCGACAGAGGAAAAGAAGTTCCGGGCTTATCTTCCTTCTGCCCGTCCACATACACAATACCGGACATGATGAAGGCCTTTGCCTTTTCCCTGGAAGGGGCAAGCCCCCGACTCACTAAAAGGATATCCAGACGTTCCTTTGACTCTTTCATAATCATTTTCTCCCTGCAAGTCTTTCCGGATAAAAATCTCTCATCGTCTGGATGACCGAATCACTGTCAATCCCCAGACTTTCCCGCAGAAGGGACACATTTCCATGCTCCACATAAGCGTCCGGAAGGGCAATGTTTAATACCTTTACCTGGGCATCCCACTGATGGACCAGAGCTGTTACCTGAAGTCCAAAGCCCCCCTGCAAAACATTTTCTTCCAGAGTCACAATCAGTCTGTGGGTACGGGCCAGCTCCCTTATCAGCGCTTTATCCACCGGCTTAATAAACCGGCCGTTAGCCAAGGTACAGTCCACCCCTTCTTCCAGCAGCTTGTCCCGCACATGCTCAGCAGTGCTGACCATGCTGCCCACTGCCAAAAGAGCAATTTCCCGCCCTCTGTAAAGGATCTCTCCCTTTCCGTACTCGATAGGAGAATCAAACTCCTTTAGTCCCCGGTAAGCCTGCCCCCGGGGATAGCGGATGGCAATCGGGCCATCAAACTGGCTGACAGCAAATTCCATCTGGCGGCGAAGCTCCCACAGATTTTTCGGAGCCATCACACTCATATTGGGAATGGAAGTCAAATAGGATAAATCAAATATTCCCTGGTGGGTCTCCCCGTCACTGCCTACAAGTCCCGCCCGGTCTAATGCAAACACCACCGGCAGATTCTGAATACACACATCGTGAAGAATCTGATCGAAACCCCGCTGTAAAAAAGAAGAATACACAGCCACCACCGGCTTCAATCCTGCCGCTGCCATGCCTGCAGCTGATGTCACCGCGTGCTGCTCTGCAATCCCCACATCGAAAAACCGCTCCGGATATTGTTTGGCAAATGCCTTCAGTCCGGTTCCATCTGGCATGGCCGCCGTGATGGCCACAATTCGGGAATCCTCTCCTGCCAGCCGGCACAGCTCCCTGGAAAATACATCTGTATATCCGGGATAAATTTTCTTTTTAAGGCTTTTTCCCGTCTCCGGATCAAAGGGCTCCACCCCGTGAAAGCGGGCCGGATTCTTTTCCGCAGGTTTGTAACCCCTGCCCTTTTTCGTGTTTACATGCACCAGTACCGCATGATCCATCATCCGGGCCTTTTTTAAAACCTTCACCATCTCATAGACATTATGCCCGTCCACAGGTCCCAAGTAAGTGATTCCCATATTTTCAAACAGCATTCCCGGGATTACCAGCTGCTTGATGCTGTTCTTCGTCCGGCTGATCTTGTCCACCAGCCCGTCACCGATTACCGGAATTTTCATGAGGGCCGCCTCAACATCCTTCTTCAGACGATTATATCCCTTCCCGGAACGGATCCCATTAAGATATTTTGACATGCCTCCCACGTTTTCTGAGATAGACATATTGTTGTCATTTAAAATAATAATAAAATTCTTTCGCATCCGTGCCGCATTGTTCAGAGCCTCATAGGCCATTCCACCGGTCAAAGCCCCGTCACCGATCACCGATACCACTGCATAATCCTCCCCTAAAAGATCCCGTCCCTGGGCCATCCCCAACCCGGCTGAAACAGATGTGGAACTATGTCCTGTGTCAAAAGCATCATAAGGGCTCTCTTTCCTTTTGGGGAAACCACTTATGCCGCCATACTGACGCAGCTCATCAAACATCTCCCGCCGTCCGCTTAAAATTTTGTGGGTATAAGATTGATGCCCTACATCCCAGATCACCTTATCCCGGGGCAAATCAAAAGCCAGATACAGTGCAATGGTCAGCTCCACCACTCCCAGATTAGAAGCTAAATGGCCTCCGGTCACACTGATCTTATCAATCAGGAAATGGCGGATCTCCTCTGCTAACGCCTTTAATTCTTCTGTACTCAAATTTCTGATATCCTGCGGCTTTTCTATCTGTTCCAGCAGCATGTCCATCGCCCCTTTATTTTTCTCTTGTAATCAGCCGATTAATAAGTCCCTCCAAAAACGGGTTATCACCAGGAAGCTCCTGAAGGATTTGGATGGCCCTGGCCGAGATCTCCGCCACATCCAGCTTCGCCTTCTCAAGTCCCTCAAGGGTCACATAAGTGGTTTTCTGATTCTTCTCGTCACTGTACACTGGTTTACCCAGCTGCTCTGTGGTGGCTGTCACGTCCAAAATATCATCCTGAATCTGAAAAGCCAGGCCTATCAGCGAAGCCATCTCCTCCACCTTTTTTATCTGCTGCTCGTCTGCTCCCCCCAGCAATGCACCGATCATCATGGATGCCTCCAAAAGGGCCCCTGTTTTCAGGCGATAGATGAAATCCAGCTTCTCCTTAGAGATTGGCTGATTGGTCAGCTGCACATCCACCACCTGGCCGCCAATCATGCCGTATATACCGGTTTTGGCTGCCAGAATCCCAATCGCTCTGGCCACTGCCCCTCCATTGTCCGTGAGCGTGCAGGCCTTTGCAGCTGTCTCCACCGCATAGATCAGGAGCGCATCTCCGGCCAGCACCGCCATGTCATAACCGAATTTCACCCAGACTGTAGGCACCCCCCGGCGCAGTTCATCATTGTCCATACAGGGAAGATCATCATGAATCAGAGAAGAGGTATGAATCATCTCAATCGCCGCCATAAAGGGCCCGATCTTTTGTCCGCTTCCGCCAAACAACCGGTATGTCTCCTCCATCAGCATAGGGCGCAGTCGTTTTCCTCCTGCCCGCACACTGTAGTTCATGGCCTCAAAAATTGTTTTTTGGTGTCCCTCCTCCTTTGGAAGATACTGTTCCACCACAGCTTCCACCTCTTTGGTTCTCTTAGCAAGAGTTTCTTTAAACCCTGCTGTCTGATCTGCTCCCTTAACCGTCTCCATTTGCTCCTTCGCCTTCCTGCAAAACAATCATTTGCTTTTCTACCTTGTCAATCTTTTCCCCGCAGGCCTTAACCAGCTTCATCCCTGCCTCATAGTATCCAAAAGAGTCCTCTAAAGAGGTATCCGGATCCTCTAACTTCTCCATGATTTCTTCCAGCTCTTCAAATGTCTGTTCTATCGTTTTATCCATAGCGTTCTGCCTTCTCCTGTCCTCGCTTTGCCGCTTTTTCTGTCTCTTTACTGCCTTATGGTTGATCTTCTGACTTGTATTTTGTTTTCTCCCTCTCTGTAATCCGGGCAGTCAGTCTTCCATCTGATATCCGCACGGTAATGGATTCTCCCACCTTTACCCGCTCCACACGGTCCACACGCTTTCCATCCGGCCCTGTGACAAACCCAAAACCATTGCTGATCTTTTCTAGCGGCGACAGACCGTGGAGCCGCCCGCTGTCCAAAGCCAGCCTGTGCCGGGCAGACTGCAGCCGCTTCTCTACAATCAACTGCATTCTTTCTTCCATATCCGCCAACTGCTGTCTTTTCTCATTGATCTTCCTTGCCGGATCCTTAAGCCTGAGCCGGAACCGGTACTGCTGCACCAGATAACGCCTCTTCTCCACTTTCCGTTCCATAGCCCGCATAACAGCCTTTTTATATACCTGCCTCTGCTCCTCAAATCTTTGGTAATCAAAAACTGCCAGCTCAGCTGCCGCTGAGGGAGTTGGCGCCCGCAGATCTGCCACATAATCTGCAATGGTCACATCCGTCTCATGGCCCACAGCCGATATGACCGGTGTTTTACATTCAAAAATAGCCCGGGCCACCAGCTCCTCATTGAAAGCCCACAGATCCTCTATGGATCCGCCTCCTCTCCCCACAATCAGCACATCCAAGTTCATGGCGTCCAGTGTCCGGATTCCGGCAGCAATGCTCTCTGAAGCCGCCTCCCCCTGAACCAGAGCCGGATAAAGAATCAGCTGTACATAGGGATTGCGCCGGGCTGAAATATTCATGATGTCACGGATAGCAGCCCCTGTGGGCGCTGTCACAATCCCCACCCGGGATGCGTATTTGGGAATCGGCTGCTTATACTCCGGGGCAAACATCCCCATCTCCTCCAGCTCATTCCTCAGCCGCAAAAATCTTTCAAACAACCCTCCCAATCCATCCGGCTCAATCTTTTTTGCATACAGCTGGTACTTCCCGTCCCGCTCATACACATCCACCGCGCCGGTAACCACCACTTGCTGCCCTTCCTGCATCTGAAATCTCAAACCGCTTTTTCTCTGGCCGGAAAACATCACTGCAGCCAAGGTCCCGCCCTTGTCCTTCAATGTAAAATACACATGTCCGGAGGTATGGTATTTGCAGTTGGAAACCTCTCCCCGCACCGTGATCCGGCTGAGGGCAAAATCCTGGGCAAACATATTTTTAATATAAGAATTTACCTGAGAAACCGAATAAATACTTGCCATTTTATTCCGCTGTCACCAGCTTTGCCAAAATTCCATTGATAAAAGCCGGAGAGTCCTTTCCGCCATACTTCTTCGCCAGATCCACTGCCTCATTGATAGCCACTTTTTCCGGCACTTGATTGTCATATATCATCTCATAGAGAGCCTGCCGCAAAATCGTCAGCTCCACCTTTCCCATCCGCCGGGTTTTCCATCCCTGCGCTACCTCATTCAGCCTTTTATCCAGCTCCGGAATCCTAACAGCCATTTTCTCCACCCGGTCTGTGAGAAAGAGCCGATCCGCCTCTTTCATATCTACCTGATGAATGATCTCCACATTACCGTTGTCTGCGGTGTCATCCTCATTTGGCGATTCAAAATATCGTTCCGCCTGCTGCGCAGCCTCCTCTGCCGGATAGAATCCTACCCCAAACAGCATTTTAAAACAATGTTCCCGCATTTCTCTTCTGGTCATGGCACCTTCCTCCCGGTTATCAATGTTCTCTATCATACCAATGTTCTGTTTTACCCTCGGAGTATATCATATTTTATAAGGAATCACAATACCTGGCAGCCAGCCGGATCTCTACCCGATTGTCATTTAAGGTAGTGGCATCTGCCATATCCGATAACCGTTCGTGGTGCAGCGCATTAACATGCAACGCTCTTCCGTCTGCATCCTGCCGGAATACTCCCGGTACAGCCGCCACCCCCTTAGCCACCCGGTCCGATATCCCAGCCCGAAAGCACACTTGTGCAAGATCATTGAATACCTCCACCAGATCCCCTTCCTTTATTCCTCTTGCAGCCCCATCGGCAGGATGAAGAAAAATCCGGGCCTCCCCCCGCCTTCCGGTCAGATCCTCCCGGTCCAGAAATGTGGAATTCAAGGTGTAAAAGCTGGGCACAGCCACCAGACACAAAGGTTCCTGGCCTCCATGGTTTTCCCGGTAGCAAGGCAGAGGGTCTGCAAGGCTTTCATTGACAATCTGTATCCGTCCGTCCTCTGTCAGAAATCTCCCATGGTCTGCAAATGGTGTAGTGATTACCCCTCCCTTTTCCAGCAGCTGCCACTCCTCCTCCGATATATTTAAAAGACCTTTGTCTGGATGTTCAAGCAAATCCCAAAGTACCTCCTCCTCTGTCCGGTCAAAATACTCCTCCTCATAACCCATGGCTCTGGCCAAAAGGCGAAAAGTATCCCAGTTGCTTTTACATTGTCCTGCCGGCTTTACCACCTGATAGGCCGTTCCAAAGGTACAGTAGCCATAAGCTGTATAACAGTCCGTTTGTTCCACCGAAAAAGTGGCTGGAAGAACAAAGTCTGCATATCTGGCCGTATCTGTGATAAAACGCTCATGAACCACCGTAAAAAGATCGGATCGGGCAAGCCCCTTAAGCACAGCAGACTGGTCGCTGACTGTCAGAGCCGGATTGGAACCATACACATACAAGGCGCGAATCCGTTTTCCCTTCTCCTCACAGCACAAAGCTTGTCCCAGCTGGTTGATATTCACTGGCTCTCCTGCCTCATCCTCCCACTCTTTTTTGCGGAAATCCGGCCGGGTCACCCGCTCTTCTGCCACATAAGGACCAGCCCCTGGATTGCTTCCGCAAAATCCCCCTCCAGGCTTCCCCCATGCACCAGTAATCGCTGATAATATAACAACCAGACGCACATTCATACCCCCGTTGCCCTGCCGGGAGGGACCGCTTCCCATCAGAATGGCCGGGGCAGAGGCCTTTCCATATTCCCTGGCCAGTTCTCTTATGGTCTCTGCCGGAACGCCAGTAATCTCCCCGGCCCATTCGGGAGTATATGTAACAAGAGTCTTTTTAAATAGCTCATATCCCCTCGCATGCTTTTTCAGATACTCCTCATCGGTCATCCCCTCCTTTGCCAAGACATGCATCATAGCCAGTGCCAAAGCTCCATCTGTTCCAGGCTTAAGAAGAACCACCTGATCGCAGGTATCCGCCATATCCAGGGCACAGGCCTCCACCAACACCACCCGTTTTCCCTCCTTGCGGGCCTGGGCCAAAACTGGCATAGTATGGATTCGGGTAGATTTCACATTGCTTCCCCAGATCAGGATAAAATCACTGTCCTTTAGCTCTCTGGGATCCAAACATCCCGTATCTCCCATCACCGATTTGTAACCAGCCCCTTTAGCGGAAGAACACAAGCTTTTTACCAGCTGGCGGGCTCCCAACCGGTTAAAAAAGGCATCCCCGCATCGTCTCTGAATCACACTCATAACTCCGGAAAAATATACAGGAAGAATAGCGTTTCCCCCATCCTCCTTAAGGATCTCCTGAAACCGGCCGGCAATCTCCTCCACTGCCTCCTCCCAGGTAACAGGCACAAATCTCCCTTCTCCCTTTTCCCCCACTCGCTTTAACGGGGTCAGAATCCGGTTGACCGAATTAACCGATTTTTCATAGTTCTGCATCTTTCTGCAAATCAGTCCCTTTGTCATGGGGTGATCCTTGTCTCCCTGTACTGTTACAAGCCTTGTTCCGTCCGTTTCCGCCAGCAGCCCACAGGCAGCCGGACAATCATAGGGACAGATTGTTTTCTGTGTGTATGTCATCTGAGTTTTCTCCTTTACCATCCAGGGCTCCTCCCCTATTTTCCGACTTTTTTGAATTTTCGTCTGTCATTGTCTTCTCAGTCATTATCCGGCAAAAGCTTGATCCGCACCATAATTTGACGAACAAAACTTCCCTCTGGCAGCTCCATATCCTCTTTGTGAGTCTGAGCCGGAAACTCCCCGCCCTCCTCTAGCTCTACACTGAGCCAGTTGTAAGCTGCCTCCCTGGCTTCGTCCAGGGCATCCTCCAGATCTGGCCCATCCGCCTCACAGCACTCTAAATCCGGAAACACTACATGAAACCCTTCATCTTCCTTATGAGGCGTAAATACCGCCGGGTAAGTAAATGTCATAATTTTTGTATCTCCCATCTCTTCTTCAACGGTCCGGACACCTTTGCCATGCTGCCTGAACCGCTTAATTTTCTATTCCATTATAAATTCCAGAAAAATGATTGTCAAACCGGAACTGCTCAATTCAGATATGCCACATCCTGCTGCCTGGGAAGGTCAAAATACTTTATCTGGCTGTTTAACAACTCCCTTTCCAGACGCACCGCCGATATCCGCCGGTTTTCCGCTGTGGAGAAATAATAGGTCTTGCTTTCCCCACACATAGCTGCGATACACAGCGTCATCTCATAGTTATCACTTCCATCTCCCGCTTTAATAATGCCTTTTGGAATATCCACTGCAGCAAAATTGTGGAACATCTTGGAAATCCCGTCCAGTTCATTCTCACCCTTCACCCCATAGGCTTTCATAAATGCCAGCCGCACAAATCGGGAAGGCGATGTATATCCACCCGGAAGGCCCACACCCCCGCCCTGCATTTCCCCAAATACGGAAATCTCTATACCGTTTATTTTCTGAGGCGGGATTGGAACATTTCGGATTCCGGTATAGTTGCACAGATTCGTCAAATGCCAATGATAATCTGGACTGTTTGTTAAAACTCCAATAGCATGACGGTAAGCACTCAGACCTTTTTTAGTTGACTCAATCACAATCGCCTCCCCGGTAGTATCAGAAAATATATAGTGAACACACATCCGATGACCAAATACCAGCTCATCTGTCAGCTGCAGCCCCGGAAGCTGCCGCATGATCTCCTCCACAGACTCACATCTTCCCAAAAGATAATTCACAAAGAATCCGGGATTCACCGGTATCCGGCTGCTTTCTCCATGAACCTGCGGGTAATCTGCATATTCTGGCAGATTTAAAAGAGCTCCCATAAGACCACATTCGTTGATCCCATCCACCATGATCGGTGTGTCCAGTCCTAAAATCGCCATTCCCACAAACCCATATCGGACCACTGTCCAGGACTGGCTGGAAGGGTTGATCTCCAGCCGCATCCTGTATTCTCTGGGAATCACAGCAATCTTATTCATGGACAGATCCCCAAACTGGTCATAGGTACGTCCCAGAAGATGTTTTCCGTCCTTCGTATCCCAGGAAAAGCTGCTGCATCCGAAATTCATATTCCGTATATCCGATTCTTTCATGCCTTTTTTCCTCATTTTTTGTTTTTCTTCTTGCTCCTATTTATTATAATTCATTTCCCTGCTCTCTATTCCCCAGTTGACTGATTCTTTAAAATCATTCCAAAGCATAAAGTATCTTTCACTGCTCCATCAACAGCTCTCCGTTAATCTTTAGCCAGCTCCTCCTTCTCTGATAATCCGGCATAGCCTCCTCCACAATTCTCCAAAACCGCTCTGAGTGGTTCATTTCCTTTAAGTGCGCCAGCTCATGAACCACTACATAGTCCAGCACCTCATAAGGTGCCAGAATCAGACGCCAGTTATAATTCAGATTACCCTTAATACTGCAGCTTCCCCAACGGGTTCTTTGATCCCGTATGGTAATTCTTCCATACACAACCCCCATTCGCTGTGCATAGTATCCGGTCCGCTGCTGCAATACCTGAGCCGCCAGCTTTTTATATTGTTCATAATCCTTCCGGCTCCACTTTGGAAGCTGCGCTTTTTTCTTCTCTCTTTCCCTGGCTTTCAATCGCAGCTCCTCCTGCTTTTTTGCAATCCAGTTTCTCTTCTCCTGCACAAATGCCTCCACATCTATCTTTCGGCACCCCATCGGTGCCCGCACAGTCACAGAACCATCAGCAGATATCTGAATTGCAATGGTTTTCCGGGAGCTTCGAATCAGCTCATAGGATATATTCCGGTTCATAGATACTTCCTTTCTCTTTCTGTTTTCCATAAAAGCTCAGACAGGCGAAGCAGCCAGCTTTTTCTGACATAATTCGCTGTATTTCGTCCGATCTTTCCATATCTCATCATATTCTGCCATATCATAATATATTTCAATGAAGAAATCCACAGAAATCTTTATAAATCCCCTTGTTTTCCTGGCTTGATTTGTTATACTTAAAGACAATGATTTGGGAAAAGGAGGCCAATATGGATTTAGTCAGCCAGTTTATTGAAAATTACAAAAAGAAAATGCCTTTTTATGAGGCGGCTGGCAGACTGGCCGCCGCTCAGTTGGAGGCGGTGTTGCAGTCAGCTGGTATCCGCGCCATGGTCACCTCCCGCGCCAAAAATCCTGACCGGCTGAAAACCAAGGTAATCCGCCGGAATACCAAGCGCCAGACACCCTACAAAAATATGAAAGAGATCTATGATGATATTGCGGATCTGTGCGGCATTCGGGTATCCTTATATTTCCCCGGTGACCGCAACAAAACCGGTGATCTGATTTCCGACCAGTTCGCAATTGAGAGTATTCGCCATTTTCCTGAACAATCCAGCCCTCCCACTTACAACCGGCGCTTCTCCGGCTACTGGGCCACTCATTATCGGGCAACACTTAAGGAAGATACCCTGACGCAGGCCCAAAAACGATATTCCTCCGCACGTCTGGAAATCCAGGTGGCATCTCTGCTGATGCATGCCTGGTCAGAGGTAGAGCACGACCTGATCTATAAGCCGCTTCAGGGAGGCCTTTCAGAGGAAGAGCTTGCTATTATTGACGAGCTGAATGGTCTGGTCCTCTCAGGTGAGATTGCCTTAGAACGGCTTCAGATCGCTGGTGACAAGAGGATTCTCAACAAAAAATCCTCCTTTGACAGCCAATATGATCTTGCCTCTTATCTGTATAACTACTTAAGCATCAATTTCCGCAAGGAAGATGTTGAGCTGCGCATGGGAGATATCGAACTTTTATACCGGCTTATCAGCCATCTGGAAATGAACAGTGTCAAAGCCATTGAGCCAGTCATGAAATCCGTAAAATTTGAAAAGGATAAAAGGAACATATCCCAACAAATTATCGACCAGATCATCACTGGCAATGCTAAATATTACCAGACCTATCAGGAACTCCGCTCCATCAACCATACCATTGATGAGGCAGGGCATCAGGCGACCCATCAGTTTTTAGAAAGCTGGGTTCCCTTGGAAAATCTGTTAAATCAGATCACTTCCCCCAGACAAAAGGGCGCTTTTCACATCAATTCCTTAAAGCGTATGAATCTGTTAAGCCAAGACTGTATTGGAGCCATTATTTCTCTTAGAAAGTTGCGAAACATGCTGATTCACGATATCGAGATCCCAGAGACAGACATTGTTTTAAAACGTGCCCGAGAGGCTCAGGAACTTTATCGGAAGTTGGATGCTCAGTTCGGAACAAAATAAGTTCATATAAATACAAACCAATATATTAGGTAATAAAAAGCATGATCCGAATAAAATGACCATGCTTTTTATTATTGCAATTATGCTCTTTCCTCGTCTCTTTAAGTTCCGGTTCATTTTCTATACTCTTATTTTCCATGGTTTCTCTGAAAATGTCAAGAAGTATGAAAGAATATTCCTGAAAAACCGTAACAGCCCAATTACCATAAGCTGCTGCGAAAAACAACAAAAGCGGGTGGACGCTACTCTTCCACCCGCCTTGCCACTACCAAAAACCTCCCGTCCCCCTCTGTGTACTCACAAGTGGTCAGGGTAATCAGCTGCTGAGGCCACTCCGGCTCAACACCCGTCTCGTAAAAGCTGTTCGTTTTCATATAGGCAACAAGCTGTTTATAATCCTTCTCTGTCCGGGCCGCTAACATTTTTGCAAACTCCTGGCTGATCTCACTGGCAGGTATCCTGAATACTCCGGCCACCTGGTAATCGGATACTTCATCCAAAGTATCAAACCCTATGATCGGATGTGCTTTTTGATACTCCTTGTCTGCATATTCCTCCAAAGCAGCAAACATGGAACCATTTTTCATATGATGTCCATACAAAAGATAGTTGGGGCAGCCCTCTCCGATCCAACATCCTCCATCCAGGTACACCATTCCATACACCGAATACTCCCGGTCAAAGCCCCTCTTTAGATAATAATCTGGCTGATCAGGCGTATGCATTACCGGATAATCCACCACAGTTCCTTCGATTCTCACCCAGCCAATCACGTCCTCATTCACTTCTGCAAGCTTTCTATAGCCTGCAAGTCGGAGGCGCTCTGCCTGCTTTCGAACCGCTTCCTGCTCCTTCCCGCCCTCTCCTGCTGTCTTATCCGAATCCATTGGAGCAGGGATTCCCCCCATCTTCTCATAAAGGGAATTCAAATCCTCATTTCCCCTTTTGTACTCCTCCATGGTCCGGTAATAAGAACATCCGAACCACACAGCAGCAATAGCAGAAATCAGAGCCAGTAATACCAGCAAAAATCCTACAGCTTTTCTTCCCATCATCGCTCCTCAGCCCGGCTCACTGCCTGATAAAAGACCAGAGACAGCGCAAACAACAGCAGGGAAACAAACATTCCATAAAGATATCCGGCGGCTCCCAGATCACCCAGCTTCGGGATCATGGGCAAAGCTGCCAGAGGAATTTGTGGATCCTCCAAGGTCATTAATTCATCCGGTGGATTTGTAAAACTGGCCAAAGGCGCTGCCTCCTCCCCAATGGTGGTGGTGGCAGGACCGCCGCCACCGCCAGAAGATGAACTCCCAAAAGAGCCTCCCCCCGAGCTGTCAGAACCTCCTGGTCCAATGGGGACCATGGGCTTTGTCGGATCTGTGGGATCGGTCGGTTCGGTTGGGTTTACCGGAAAATGATCCGACTTTATATCACAAAGCAGTTTTTCCCCCCTGCTTAGCTGTACCAGGAAAGGATTTGGCATGTGAACCACTTCCCCTATGGTCAGAGAAGTACCCATTACCAGATAATATCCCGGTTTTAGACCAGATAAAGTGATCTCCTCTTCATCCTCTTCCATTAGACCGGTATAATCTGGTTTTGTTCCTTTCTGACCCACATATTGACACAAGGCAATCGTTATTTTCTGCATATCACCGTTATTTTCATGTTCAGTCAAATAGCCATTTTCTTGAAAATCCCCAGCTTTAAAGTGTTCTGTCAGCCGGCCGTCCTCCTCTGCCACCCGGTAGAGCTGGAACTCCATTCCCGGATGTTCGTATTTTAATGTCAGCTCTGCCCTGGTCTGCGGCTCATCCTCCCTCAGCGAGGCTGCTGACGAAAACGGCAATGCCAGAGCAGACAAAAGACTTATGCCAAGAATCCATGATACTGCTCTCATCCGTATCTTCATCATCCATCTCCCTCCCTTTTTTCAGAGTTCCTCCGGTCGGATCCTTCCGGTTCTTTCGGTTTTCTGTCGGCATTTTGGGGTTGTTCCACCTCTGTCGCCTCATCCGGTTTTTCTTGCCTTTTTCCTTCTGCTTTCTCTTTCTTCTTTTTCTTCTTTCCGAAAGTCAGAAGGATTATTACAAGCAGCAATACCGCTGCTGCCAGGATTCCCTTCCCATACCACTCCTCTGTAGCCAGCTGCAGCAGAGTCACAGCCGGAGTCTCCTTTTTGGGAGTCGGGATCCGATGCCCCCTCACCAGCAAACGGTGTGTGTTGACCCCATACGGGTAGCACGTATACAGAGTCACCAGATCCTCTCCTTTTTTTACAAACAACTCTGACTGGTCCTCCGGCTGAGTCACCATGGTCTGATCCACTTCATACGTCAGAACACGGTCCAGGATCGTAATAGTGAATACATCCCCTTCTTTCAGCTGATCCACATCCGTAAACATTTTTGCCTTCACCAGGCCGGTATGGGCAGTCAGCACACAATGGGTGCTTACTCCCCCAGCCGGGAGAGAAGTCCCCTCCCAGTGTCCCGCCCCTACCTGAAGAACCGTCTCCTCCGTCCCATGGTAGATGGGCAGATGAACATCGATCTTGGGAATCTCTATATATCCCATCATTCCGGTTCCCCGGATATCCAGGATTGAACGATACTCCTCCCGGTCCCTTTGGGTCATCATCATCTGATTTTCTTTTTCTGCCAGGCGTTCGTTATACTTCTCTGCCACCTTCCATTGCCTGCTGTAATCTTCTTTGGCAGATACTACCTCCGCTGTATAATTCCGGATCTCCTGTTTGCTCTGCCACACATTGTACAGATTCAGCATGGTTGGGTACAGCAGGATACAGGCTCCTGCCAGAAATACCAGGCCGAATAGAATCGTTGTCCATCTGCGTCTTTTCATAAGCTTCTATCCGTTATTCTCTGTTGGATTTATTTCTTGTTTCTTCAAATTTTTAATCTTCTCTTTTTCTTCTGGAGATCACAAATGCGGCTCCCGCTCCTGCCATGATTGCCAGACCAAGGATGGTGAACATCCGGGTACCGGCGCCACCTGTATGAGGAACATATTTATTCGGAACTTCATAGGTCACAAGATACTCTCCATCCTTCTCTGTGATGGTTACCTCCTGAAGTCCTTCCTGTCCCACATATCCGTCCGGAGCCTTTGTCTCTTTCAGATAATACGTACCGGCTTTCAAACTGCCAAAGGAAGCCTTTCCGTCCTGATCTGTTGTTACAGTGTCTCCTACCTGCTGCGTTCCTTCTTTATCCTGATACAGCTCAAACTCTGCTCCTTCCAATGGCTCACGGGTATCCTGATCGATCTTTATGATACTGATACTTCCCGTAACCACCTCAACCTCATCCGGAGGATTCGGGTCATCCGGATTCTTATCCGTATAATCCACCCATGCTTTGTTGGTGGATTTAAATCCATCCCCTTCGCTTCCCTCGGTTCCATTATAAGTAGCAGAATATGTTACCAGGATTCTTTTTACATCTGTATCTGTGTTAAGCTCAAATTTTCCCGCATTAAAAAGCTGAACCAAATCCATGGAGAGCTCAAAACTGCACTGATCATCATTCTGTGTTGTAAATGTATAATCCCCGGCAGCCAGATCCTTGCCACCGATTGTAACCTTAAGGCTATCATCATTCATATCCAGACCTTCAGACATAACATCGTGGAAGGTCAGTATATAATAGCCTTTTGTAATACTGCTATCCTCGGAAGCTGCTCTGGTATCACTGCCTGCAGTCCCGTCTGACTTTACAGCAGTATCCAGGTCTGCTGGTGCTAGGTTATCTGGAGTTGTATGATCAGGAGTTACCGGATTCTCCGGATTTACAGTGCCTTCCCGTCCGGTGGAAGGATTCACAATATTCCAGGGATCTGCACTCCAGTCAATATAGTCGGAAAGGTTATCCGGCACATTCGATTCCAAAGTAAAGTTTACAGTATCACCTGGTTTAACAAGAGTTCTGTCACCATTATCGACCTTTTTATCTATACCTGGTTTGTTTTCTTTGTCTCTTGGATTATCCGGATTCGGCTCCTCACCTTTCCATACGGCAGTTAGGACGTAATTCTTATCTATGTTCGTGATTGAATCCCCGGGTCTGTAAATATTCCCGTCATCCCCCAGCCAATAGGAAAATTCCTTTTCCTCATCTGTGATAGCATCTTTCACAACTGCGTCTCCGCCTGCCGGTACGGTAGTTACATCAATTACTTCCCCGTTGTTTTTATAAGTAATGGTATATTCAGTGGCCGGATCCGTTGGGTTTGTCGGGTCGGTTGGTTGTGTCCCCTTTTCTCTCCACACTGCATAGAGTGTGCGATCAGACAGAATGGCAAAACGGTCTCCTGCTTTCCAGTCAGCCTCCGTTTGGTCTGGCTTATCAGACCATCCCACAAATTCTGTATCACTTTTATCTTCTAAACCAATTATCGTTACCTCATCTCTGACAAAGTAGCTCTGTTCCCCCAGCTTTTGTGTTCCATCCATATAGGTCAGGGTCACAGGTGTTGCTGGTTTTCCTTCCTGTGGAGTATACTGGGCATATAAATGATATGTTTTTCCATTTTCAAGGCCGATATTCCCCCAGATATCTGCACCGCTAGCTGTTTTCGCCCAATTTTTTCCGGTTGTTACGGAAGGCCTTTTTAAATCATAGCTCTCAGGAACTGTAAATCCACAATCATCAAATGACTTAAAATCTGAGGAAAATATATTAAAAATGTCTACATATGATTTTGCCACATAGTTATAAGTCTTTGTGATATCGTTGCCATTCGGATAATTGGAATGATATACTAACGTTGCACGAATGGTTTTACTTCCGCTTCCAACATTAACCGTCTCTTCTGAACTCTCTCCACCGCCTCCTGAAGCATTTGGGTAATAAGAGGATACATAATAAGTGATTGACTGATTCCGATTATTGGTCGCAAACTCTACCACTGAGCCCTCATTTTTTGATGTCCCGCTGCTGGGATACCAGCTACCAGTTACCTTCGTAACTCTTCCAACGGAATCATTACTATTTAAGAATTTTGATACTGCAGGAATTGTATAATTGGCAGATTGTATCAATTCACTATTTCCTGTGCTAACCGTATCTTTCCCTATTTCATATATTCGATTTGCACTCTCATCAAATAATCGAACTGTAATGTTAAGCTCACCTTCTAATGCAAATGCCTGCATCGGAACCATCCCGATTGTCATCAACACCACCAACAGCATTGAGAGCCATCGTCTTGCCATTTTTTTCATTTTCCTAAACTCCTTTCCTTTCACCACATAATTTTGGCCCTTTTTCACTCATTCCCGCCTCCCCCACACCCGGGCTTTTCGTGTGGGTCTTTTTGCAGGCGTCCCTGCCTCCTTTCCTGCTTCTCTTATACCCATGAGCACGCTTATTTTCTAAATGATCTGATGCCCTTTTTTAACTAAGAACCTATTTTACAAATCATTGGACTCATGGGTATCTCTATCCTATAAAACGCGTTTCTGGTGTGTTTTCCACCGGACCTATCTTCTTACCTGCCCGGTACTCTGAATTTTCTTCATTCCTCTTCCGGAAAACACCTTGCAAACACCTTTTTGGGACTCTTTTTAACAAAACCATCACAAAAGTCAATCCTCTTTTCTTCCCGCCATTTTTCCGCACAGCTCCTGACACATCAGCAAACATCCTGCTCCCAGCATCAGAAGCATTCCCATTGCTTTCTGGCATCCGGTTCCTCTTCCTCCGGTATGGCGGATAACCCCTCTTCTCCAGATTCCAAATTCGGAAAGATCCTCCATACAAAAGGTCAAAGATTCAATTTCATTTACATAAGCTTCATCAATTCTGAGAATATTAAGCATCCTTGGCCTGGAAGATTCCTCTCCAAAACGGACAACCGATACGGCATTCTCTACATCCATCGGGCCATCGGTAAAACAGATGGAAATTTTTGCCTCCTCTGGTACAAAAAAGCGCTCCAACTCTGGCTCTGCTTCCGCCTCATCCCCCTCTTCCCCCACACCAGGGACTTCCTCTGCGTCTGACGCTTTCACATAAAATCCGATATCATAAAGATCCAGGGCTTCTCCATCCCCGCCATAAGCCTCTGCAAACTGGCTTTTTCTCTGTCTTAAACGCTCCGGATCATTTTCCTCTGTTATCCGTTTTACAAAAAGCTTTGCTCCTGCCGGGACTGATGTATCCTTTGGAAGCTCCACCAGTACATAGATTCCTTCCCCTTCATATTCATATTGGAACTGTTTTTCCAGAGACGGGATCAGCTGCCTTAAAGACATCCTGCACAGGCGTGCTGTGGCACTTCCATCCACCCCTACCTGGTTTGAAACCTCCCCGTATTCTTCTGCATTGCTTTCCGTGGCCGGCGGACTTGCATTGCTTTCTGTGGCCTTTCCGGCTTCCACTATATCACTGCTGTTTTTCTCCTCTGCGTCCAGGTCACTTTCTTCTGCATTGCTTTCTGTAGCCAGAAGGACAGCTCCAGCTTCCTCTTCCGGCACCCTGGTTGCGGGAATCTGGCTGACTTCTTCCTTTTCCACTTCATATTTCGGATTTTCTTCTATCTGCTCTGGCTCTTTCTCTGAGGTTTCCTGTTTCAGGAGGGTCTGTATCTCTTCCTCCTCCCCGGTCTGCGTCCCATTTAAATCTTCTGAAGCTTCTTCCCCATCCTCTTTCAGGAGAATCTCTGTATTTTCCCCGCTCTCCTCCGGATTGACCGGATCTTTCCGTTTATTTTCCAATGCTTCAGTGTCAAAGCTTTCCGGCTGAATCTCTTTGAACGTTCCGTATTCTGGATCTTTTTCTGTCTCCCAGTGATCTTCTGTCTCTGGAGCAATTTCCCATTCTATACTTTCCTTGGTTTCCTGGCCACTTCTTAAACTGTCGCTTTCTTCTGACTCTTGGATACTCTCCAAGTCTCCATTTACCTCTGATTCATCTTTACTTTCAAAAGCCCCATTTTCTTCCTGGACTTCCCCCGGACCATTGCTAACCTCTGATTCCTGCTCCGTTCCGGTATTTTCATCTTCCTCCACACCTGGCCCTTCCCCTTCCGCTGCATCTGACCCGGATGCCTGGATACTTCCATCCTCCTCCGTCTCTTTTGCTCCATCCAGAAATGCCTCATATCCGGAAAGCACCACATTGTCTGTCACCCGGATATATTCTTCTCCGTCCTCTCCCGTCCGCTTCATCTTCAGCCGGCACCGGACCGTATCCGGCGTCTCATTCGTATATAATAGAAGGAGCTCCTCATCCCCGGTCACACGATAGCCTTCCTCCAGCTCATCCGGCAGATCCGGCAATCGAACAAACAGACGCAGCTCCACCCCGTCCCTCCCTCCTTGGATCCTGGGAGTAAGCTCATACACACCCCCTCCCTCCACAAAGGTTTTCCAGAACATCCCGGCTTCCCCGTCAATGGTCTCGTATTCCACATCCCCCATCTCCAGCTTTCCCACTGCCGCTTCCTCGATTTCCCCGATTAGGTCAGAGGCCTCGATCTCAAACAGTACATCCTTTTCCGGTCCATTCAGAGCTGCCCATACCCCGGGGCCCACATTGGCAAATACCATCGCCACAATCATCAGGGCCGCCAGGTAACGCTTTCCTCTTTTCATTCCTCTCCCTCCTCGGATCCTCACTCTTCTGCTTTCATCATACTTACCGCCCCAATAGTTGCAATGCACTCTGAAAGCCTATATAACGGTTTCCCGTCACCTTTCTCCGCACACCCTGCATACACCTATTTATACACACCTCCAGGGCAGGCTTTGTCCGGTATTTTTTCAGATATTTGTCACACTCCATGATGTTTCAAATAGCAGGGCTTTCCCCTGTTTTCTGTCTCTTATAAGAGACAGAAAACAGGGTCCCCAATCCCGTTCCAGTCTAAGTACCTAACTGCACATCTTATCCGGCGTTAGCACCAGATCTTCCTGCATTGGCAAATCCAATGAGCCTTTCTTGATATGGATTCACCAGCATACCCTGTATCCCTCTGCTGTCTCTTTCTTGGATACATACCAGAACTGTAACTTTCTTTTGTATTATTCTTCTTTCGTACTTTTCTTCTTACATATCGTTTTCTTTTGTATCATGCTTCTTCTATCTATCTTTTCTTTCGTAAACTGCTTCTTTTATGTCATTTATCCTTTGTACTCCACCCTTTTACTACTGTGCCTGGGCTTCCTCTGGCAGCTCATCTAGTGCTCCGTCCATCAACTTCAAAAGCTCTAGCGCACTTCTGAAATAACAGCTTCTCCCGGTCTCTGCCCACAATACCCGCCCTTGCCATGTAGCATTCTGCCGGTATTGGACATTTACCAAAAATGTGGCTCTCTTTCCTGTTTCATTGAGGATTTCGTCTGTGCCTTTCACAATACCGTCCTTCCTGTTGGCGTTCCCATACCATCTCGCCCCTCGTTGGCTCCCTGACATGCTCCAGGACTGTTCTTTGATTCTGCAGCCACCTCTTTCAGAGGCTGCAAATCTGCGGAGACTTGCATGTGCCTTAGGAAAATCAATCCAGTCCATAAGCTGTTCCATCTGCATCAGCAGACTATTTACATCATCAAAACTTATCGCTTGTTTTGAGTACCGGTTGTACAGCCTGCCTGTCATCTCGTCCTCATAATCTCTGTCAATGCAGATATTTACCAGGTTTAGAGCCGCCATATTTACTGCTTCTCTGTTCAGCACATTCTATCTCCTCCTCTCTAGCAATAAAATAGCAAAACGGCTGGCACGCCAACTGTCACGCAAAGCCATTTTTTTCACTTTTTTCTAATTTTTTTAAAACCTGCGGAATTTTGTCTCCATTTATCCTCCACGGACAAGGGAACATTTCGGTTAAGAATTGATAAGATATACAGATACACTCAAAAATCACATTTTCAATCATTCGGTTTAATGAGACACAGAAAACAGGGAAATACAAGAAAAACAGATAATATTACAATCAGCACGGAACCCATAAACCGGTTACAGATGAAAAAAACCGCCGCAAAAGGATTCTCTCTTGCAGCGGCAGAAACAATTTTGCCAAGCTTCCCATGGGAATCGTATTTCTTTCCCCTCACTCTTTCCCCAACTCAATAATCTCCACAATCTCATACACAATCTGGCAGAAGGGATTGGAGTTCATCTCCTGAAATTTACTGCGGATTCTCTGAAAGATCGTCTCACAGTCATCACTGCTGGTTCCAGACAGCAGGATCAGGCACTGACTGCCACTATACCTTGTATACACATCTCCCCGCCTCAAGGTGATCGCAATAGCCTGAGAAAGCCACTCGATTGCCTCCTTCTCCTTTTCCATAGGGACATCCATATACTGGAGGCTGCACAGCATCAAATACAGAGACTGATCGCTGCGTTCCAATATACGGCATACAAGACGGTATGTATCAATAAAACTGGGATAGGGACAATAGTAGGCTCCCGGATTTTCCTTATCCTCGCTTAGCTGTTTTTTCACATTCATCAGGCTGTTCTCCCGGTTAACCAGCCTTCCGTTCATTTTCTGGAAACGCTCCATCAACCGGGGAGAAGGCGGAATCCCCATCTCGTCCGAGTATCGCTTTACCGTCTGCTGATAGATCTGATACGCCTGCTCATACTGCTCTAACTCCATCAGACAGTCAATCTGATATGCCTGCCACTCCTCGTATGGGTAAAATTCCGCTGCTTTGGTGCAAAGCTCAAGCATCTGCTGATACTCCTGCTGCTCCTTCCAGATCTCGCACAACTGGTAAACCGCATCTCCATACAGATTCTTCAACCGTATGTTTTCCACAGCAGCCCACACCTCGCTGTACATCTCCGGCAAAAATTCCCCCTGGTAAAGGAAACAAGCCTTTTTAAGAAGCTCCTCCTGCTCCCTTCCCTCCTTCTCACCAGCCTCCTCGATCAGCTCCTCCATGGCTATGGCATCCACCCAGGTCTCTGTACCCGCAGACCAATAGCAGATGCCATTTTTCAGAGAAATATATTCTTCTTTTGGAAGGCCTGCGGCAACCAGCTGTTTTTTCAGACGGTAAATCAGGCTGTTAAGACTGTTATTCCGGTCATTGATCACTTCCCAGTCATACAGATACGAAAGGAGCTGTTCCTTGGAAATCCCGGTCTTTTTATGAATCAGAAGGATCTGCAAAAGCTGAATGGACTTAAATTTGCTTCCCTTGCTGAAAGATATGGGGTATCCGTTATAATGGATGGTAAATCCACCTAACATACAGATTTCTAGTTTTCCACTGCCCTTTTCCACAACCTTTATCCCCCCTGTCGCCCAATGCTTCACCAAGCTTACAAATAAAGCGTTTATTTTAATTATATTCACATAGTTTCTTTGTGTCAATATTATTGCTGGCATATTTTCCCATCCTGACCTTTTACCCCAACCACTGGTCCTGACTCGTTTTCAGTATCTTAGAAATACACAGCCAAATATATGATCGAGAATTTTTACAAGGAAATGGCTGAACAATCGGCCATACTTGCAAAAACACAAAAAAATTCAATAAACATTATCATAATGCTCCACCAGATCCTCCACCAGCAAAAGCCCCACTGGCCCCAAAATGAGTCCCAGTATACCGAAAAGCTTCAGCCCCACATACATGGAAATCAGAGTTTCCAGGGAAGAAAGCCCTACCCGGTTTCCCATAAGCTTTGCCTCCAAAATTTCCCGCAGAAAATAACAGACCAGATACAATCCCAGCAAAAACAAGCCTCTCCCCCACCGTTTTCCAAAAAAACAGAAAATCGCCCAGGGAACTAGAATTGTACCAGTGCCAAGGATCGGAAATGCATCAAGAATGCCAATCCCCAGACCAGCCAGAATATAATAGGGATTTCCCAGCATCCAAAACCCTGCAGTACAGATTAAGGTAGTCAATACCATGATGATCCCCTGGGTTTTCAGATAGGCATTGGCCACATTTGTCAGCCTGCGTCCCATAAGGTCATATTCCTGACAGAAAAGAGAGCCTTTGCAACGTCTCTTCCAAACCTCCATCTCCTGTAGGATCATCCCCACCGCCACCAAAAGAATCACTGACACCACCGTAAATTCCATTCCCCATCGAAAAACCGTGACAGAATTCACCATCAAATAGGGCATAGCACCCTGCTTCAGACTTTCCATCAATCCCCGCAGCATTTCCCGCATCAATAGCACCAGACAGTTGGGAGTTAAACAAAAGCAATCCTCCACCCAATGGCACATGCCCGTGAGCCATGCATCCAGCTCCTCTACCCACACCGGAATCTGATCCAGAAACATCCCTGCCTCCAGGCACAAAGCCCGGCTTCCAAAGTATAAGAGCCAGAATAGAACCCCCATGATAACAAAAAGCTCTCCAATTCCTGCCACTCCTACCGGAAGCGCCCATATCCTTTCTTTCCCATTCGCATAGATAGTCACCCGGCAGTGGGCCGACAGCCACAATGCTGTTGGCCTCAAAAAAGCTGCCAATCCCCATGCCACTAAAAAGGGAACCACAAGAGGCAGCAGATAACGAAACGTCCCGTACACTGCTCCTGTGATCCCCATAATTAATAGAATTCTCTTCAGTTTCTTCTCTGGCTTACCCATGGACTCACCTATTTCTGTTTTGTACTTCTTTTGTACACCGATTATTCTCTCCAACAGACCAGGAAATATTCAGGGCAATTTTGCCTTTTCAAATTATGTTTTTTTATATTTGTAAATTTAACATTGTGTCTGCTTTGCTCATCCGTTCCTTTCCCTCATTCATGCCTCTGCCCAAGACCCTTTGTGTTTCACCCATCCTTGCGCTTCAGCCAGTAAAAGCTATGTCCGTCAACCCCCACCGCAGATGCCTTAAACACATTGCCTCCTACCAAATCCTGATACATCCCATCCTCCTCATTGATCCAGGCAATCCTAAATTCATCGCTGAAGTTGAAAAGTCCAAGAAGCTTCCCTTCCCCGCTCTCCCTTACAAGACCTAAGATACCGTTATCCCAAGTCTCTAAGATTCTGAAACCAGCCGATGCATCAAATACCTTTTCCTCTGCCCGTATCTCCTCCAGCTGGCCCAACCGGGCAAACAGCTTTCCCTGTACGGTTTCCGGCTTGTCAATATTCTCCACCAGCTCCCAGTTAAATTTCCCTCGGTGGATATAACGGGAATCCGGTGCCTTGTTGGGATCCTCCTTGTAGGTATAGTCATTGACCTGGCCGATCTCATCCCCACTGTAGAGCATAGGAATCCCTGACAAGAATAACATATAAGCATGAAGCATCACATCCGTCTGGATCGCCGCCCCCATGGCCTCCTCATTTTGCTCAAAGCCTGCCTTCTCAACACCACACATGGAAGCAGTGGTGGCACAGAACCGGGCATCTCCGGTTACAAAGTCCTCATTGTAAAGCTCACCCCGGCTGACGCTCCCCTCCCATTTGCCGGTAAAATAGTCATTGAGATATTTCTTGTGAGGTACCTGGTAAGAGCCCCAGTTCTCCAACAGGGGATAATCCAGTCCCCAGCCAATATCATCATGACACCGCAGATAATTTAAAAAAGTATAATCCGATGGAAGTCCGCTGATAATCTCCATCTGCCGCTTTAACAGCCGCACATCCCGGGTGGCCACTGTGTGCCAGGTGGTAGCCATAGTCGTCACATTATAAAGCATATGGCACTCCGGCTTCTCCACTGTACCAAAGTAGGGAGCCACCTTGTCCGGCTCCATCACCACCTCACCTAAAAGCACAATCCCCGGGCAGACGATCTCGCCGATCATGCGCATCATGCGGACAATGGTATGAACCTGAGGCAGGTTACGGCAGTTGGTACCGATCTGCTTCCAGATATAGGGCACTGCATCAATCCGCAATACATCGATTCCCTGGTTTGCCAGATAGAGGAAATTGTACACCATCTCATTAAACACCACCGGATTGCGATAGTTCAAATCCCACTGATAGGGGTAAAAGGTGGTCATGACAAATTCCTGTCGTTCTGGCAGCCAGGTAAAGTTCCCGGGAGCTGTGGTGGGGAATACCTGGGGAACGGTCTTTTCATACATGGCAGGCATGGAATAGTTGTCAAAGAAGAAGTACCGATCCTGGTATTCCTTCTCCCCTGCCCGGGCCCGCTTCGCCCACTCATGATCCTCCGAAGTGTGATTCATGACAAAATCAAGGCATAGGCTGATCCCCTCCTGGTGGCACTCACTGGCCAACTTCTCCAGATCCTCCATAGTCCCCAGCTTCTCCTGAACTTTACGAAAATCCGCCACTGCATACCCGCCATCTGAACGCCCTTCAACGGTATCCAAAAGCGGCATCAAATGTACATAATTCACGTGGCAGCGCTTAATATAATCCAGCTTTTCTCTCACTCCGTTCAAGGTTTCGGCAAACTGATCCACATACAGCATCATGCCTAACATTCCGTTCCTTCGATACCAGCCTGGCTCCTTTTCTCTCTTTTTATCCAGCGCCTTAAGCTTTGCCTTCCGTTGATCATAAAACTGTTTTAAATTCTCTAAAAGGCTGTCAAAATGATCTGTGCTGTCATATAGCTCCATATACAGCCATTTAAGCTCATCCATGTGACGAGCCAGACGGATCTCAAATGTCTTTTCGCTCTCTGTGATTTTTCTGTTCTTCTTTTTTTCCGAGATTTCCTGGTTCTTTTTGATCGGTTCTTTTTTCTCCATTGCTCTTTTATCCCTCCGGCTTTTTATTAAAACATGCCTGCTACCCTATACAAGACATGATAACATTTCTTCCTTCCACCGTAAAGGGAAAAGCCAATGGGCCATATGTCCAAATTAACTATTAGGTTTCTTCACCGGCACCCTTCCCCCGGCCTCTTCGGCCGACAGGAGCATCCGATCCCCAGTCCTCCATAACCGATATGGCAAGAAACTCCCAGAGAAAGATCATCACACATCACCTCCATCTGAGGAAACATCTCCCGAATCTCCCGGATCCACTGCTCTGTGTCCTCCTGGGGCGCGCTAGAAGCAGCCAAGAGATACACCTGTCCCTTATCATGCCAGGGCCCAAAGCGGTTTTCCAGGTCATGGGCCATTGCCTCCAGCATAGTTTTTTTCGTCTTTGCAAAGCCCCGGCATTTTTTGTATACATCCAAAGTTCCCACATCAAACTGAAGCACTGGCTTGATATTCAGTATCGTTCCAAGAGCCGCTGCTGCCGGAGTAATACGCCCTCCCCGTTTTAAATTCTCCAGAGTCTGCACCCCGATATAGATCACCATCTTATCCCTGGATTTTTCCAAAATATCCCGTATCTCCTCCGCAGAATATCCCTCCTTAACCAACTCCAAAGCATCCAATACCATGCGGTGAAGGAGTGTTGACACCCGTCCGCTGTCCACTACCAGTACCCTTCCTGTATAAGGCTCCTCCTGAGCCATGGAAAGTGCTGTGGCATAGGAACCGCTCAGGCCGCTGCTGATAGGAATATACAGGACTTTCTCCCATTCCTCCAAAGCCCGGTCCCACAGGCTCATTACATCCGCAGGAGAAGGCTGAGAAGTGGTGATATCCACCCCCAAATTCAGTTTTTCAAAAAATTCCTGCCTTGTCAGGGATATTCCCTCATAACAGCACTGCTCTCCGATATAAAACGGCATGGGAAGCACCCATATTCCCAGTCTCTCTGCTTCATCCTGGGTAATGCTGCTGTGACTGTCAGTAATAATCCCGATTTTCTTCATACCCCACCTCCTCTTTCTTCTAAAAACCACCTTCCACCGTTCCTGTACCAATAAAACACCACAATGCAGAAGATTGCTGACAGCGCTGATCCCAAAGGCGGCGCCATCCCCATAGGCAGCAGGGTATGCGGAAAATAAACGGATGCCAGATATGCTCCCGGAATCCGAATAAGCAAAATGGATGTCAGATTATGTACAAAAGAGATTCCCGACCTTCCGTAAGCACAGAAATATCCACTGAAGCAAAAATGCACCCCTGCCAGCCCGCAGTCAAACACATAGGAACGAAGATACTGGCCTCCCATACGCACCACATCCGGGCTGTCTGTAAACATTCTCAAAATCGGCTCTGCAGAAAACTGGCAGATAAATGCCACCGCCAGCCCAAAACAAATCCCTATAGCCACTCCATAGCCCAGAGTCTTATCTGCCCTCTCATATTTCCCGGCTCCGATATTCTGAGCAGCAATCGCTGAGATGGAGGACAACATAGCAGAGGGCACCAGAAACAAAAAGGTGATGATCTTCTCCACAATCCCCACACTAGCCGCCACCACTACGCCTCTCTGGTTTGCAATAGCAGTGATCACCAGAAAAGAAACCTGAATCAGCCCATCTTGGCAGGCAATGGGAAGTCCCACTTTCAAAATCTCCTCCATCACCGGCTTATGAAAGCAAAAATCCTCCTTTTTGATCATCAGTCCGAAGTCCTTTTTTTGCAACACATAAAATGCCGTAAATACGCTGATGGTTTGAGAGATCACCGTTGCTGCTGCAGCCCCTGCTGCCCCCATGTGCATTGGCCCGATAAAGAGAAAATCCAGCACTACATTCAGCACTCCGGCCACAGCCACAAAATACATAGGGCTTTTCGAATCCCCCATTCCCCGGAACACGCAGCTGATAATATTATAAGCTGTGATAAAAGGAATCCCGGCAAAGCAGATAAGGAGATAGTTCCTCGTCTGTTCCACCGCCTCCCCAGGGGTTGCAATCAAAGCAATAATTCCATTTACTGCTGCCATCAACGCGGCCGTAAAAAGCAGGGACGCCACCAAAAACAAAGATGCCGTATTTCCCACCACCCGGGCTGCATAGCTTTCCTTCTTTCCTCCCACAGCTTTACTGAGAGCCACCGTTGATCCCATAGCCAGCCCTACAATGATCACCGTCAGCATATGCATCAGCTGACTGCCAATCGACACTGCTGATATCGTATCCGCCCCGTTAAACTGTCCGGTTACAAACAAATCTGCCATACCATAAAAAGTTTGCAAAAAGCAGGACAATAAATATGGCAATGAAAATCGAACCAGTATACGGAATACACTTCCTTTTGTAAGATCCTTCTGCATTTTCGTATTCCTCCTGTACACCAACAATTGTTTCCACTATAACGAATAAAAAGCCAAAAGTCAAATTGTTAATATTCTTAATGATTTCTCCAAAATTTAATAATTTATTAATTTATTTCTTCCCTATCACTGCTATAATATCACCCAAGGAGGAATTTTCCCATGCAGACAAAAACTTTACTGTTTACTGCTGTTGCCATTGTCCTTCTTGCCGGCTGCAGCAATCGTTCCCCCCAGCTCTCTGAAGGCAACTTTGCCTCTGCAGAAGTTCCAGAAGAAAGCCCTGATACAGTTCGTGGAGATGCCTGGATCACATTCAATGGAATTACACGTCAAAAAACGGAACTATCTGATGACACGCTCCAATGGCTGGAATGGTATCAAACCCTTCCTGAGAAAGAGCGCAATGCGCTCTCCTTCATACCCAATGAGTTTGTGGGCTCAGGGATCGTCCATACTGCAGAGACCAGCACAGCTGCCTCTCCCTCTTACATAGATGCCCTGACAGAGAAGGAACTGATGGAGACAGAAGAATTAGCCCGCTACTACTTCACTGAAGGCTCCCCCGGCTTTGATGGCGTGGAAGAGATTCAGCTGGCAGACGATGGCTACTCCCTCTATCAGAATACCGGAATTGAGGCAGAATATGATCCGGGAAATATTATTATCTACATGGTTCTCACCGGAAAAGATAAAGCGGCAGGCAATCCCATGCGCTCCATCAGCATTGCCCGCCGGTCAAAATCCGATAACTGGAAAATCATTAACAGCGGCTTTTAAAGCCGCTGCTCTTCTTTTCATCAATGGCGCACATCATCGGATTCTAACATTCTGTATCCTACTCCGATCTCTGTATAAATATAATGAGGCTCTGCCGGATTCACCTCCAGCTTCCTGCGTATATTTGCCATATTCACCCGCAGAATCTGATTATCCGTATCTGCATAAGGTCCCCAGATATCTTTGAGAATAAAATCATAAGTAAGAACCTTTCCGGCATTCCTGGCCAAAAGAGAAACCAGTTTATACTCAATCTGAGTCAGGTGAACCCCTATTCCCCGAAGAACTACCAGACGCTTGTCAAAATCGATCACCAGCTCATCCCGGGAATAGATAGGCTCCTGAGGCTTTCCCTGCCCAGTATTAAGATAGTGACGCAGCGCTGTCCGAATCCGGGCCAGCAGCTCCTCTGCTCCAAAAGGCTTTGTGATATAGTCGTCAGCTCCCCCATCGAGGGCATCTACCTTCTCCCGCTCCTGGGTTCGGGCAGAAATCACTATAACTGGCACATGGGAAAATCCCCGGATACGCTGCAATACCTCCATCCCGTCAATATCCGGAAGGCCCAGATCCAAAAGAACCAAATCTGGATGATGGGAGGTATAGAGAGACAGGCCCGTTATGCCATTCATAGCACGCAGCACCTTATACTCATTGGAGATCAGAATCGTCTCAATATAATTCCCAATATTTTTCTCATCCTCTATGATTAATATCGTCTGTTTATTTGCCATTACTTTTATCCTCTCCCAGTGGTAATGTAAAAATAAATTCAGCTCCCTGCGCCCAGTTTCTCCCATAGATCGTTCCCTGATGGGCATTGATAATTGTTTTGCAGATCGTAAGCCCGATTCCCATCCCCCTGTGAGAATCTCCGCTCTGATTGCTTTCCATGCCGGCCCCGTCAAAGATAACGGTCAGCCTTTCTGGTGCAATTCCCTTGCCATAATCCCGGATATGGAACTCCACCTTATCCTCCTGCTGTATTACGTACAATTCAATATCATCTGCTCCAGAGTGATATACCGCATTTTCAAGCAGATTGATGATCACCTGCTCAATCAATACTGCATCCATGGGAACCATCAGAAAGTTTTCCGGTACCTGAACCTGTATCTTGTTGGCCTGAGGCAGCCGCTTTTTAAGGCGCATTACAGCCTCTGAAACCACCTCCTCCAAAGGTTCCGGGGTGGTATTGACCCGGGTCTCTCCCACCCGAATCCGAGTTACAGACAACAGATTTTCCACCATATTCAAAAGCCAGTTGGCGTCCTCGCTGATACTCTTAACCATATACGATTTTTCACTTTCTGTCAACCGGTCAATCCCTGCCAGATAGGAATCCGCCATGCCGATAATACTAGTCAGGGGCGTCCGCAAATCGTGGGACACGGCCCGGAGAAGATTTGCACGCATAGTTTCTTTCTCCGCCTCCATGAGAAGCTTTTCCCGTTCATTTAAAATTTGATTCTGTTTTTTAAACTTTGTGGTAAGGGCACTGGTAAGGCCTGAGATAACCGCCATGCTGACAAAGGTCACCGGATACCCGTCAATGCTGAAATTTAACCGCATAAATGGATAGGTAAATACATAGTTTACACAAATCACCCCAATAAAGGAAGCCACAATCCCTGGTACGTATCCTGACGTATACCTGGCAATCAACATTACAGCCAGAACATAGATAATCGCAACGCTGGTAGAATTGGCGCTGTAATGAAAAAAGGTAACTGCCAAAATAGTCGCCGCAACAAAAATCCCAATCGTAGTACAGATATTTTTTAAAAGTGCCCCCTGATCCATCTGCTCTTTGTCTTTCATTTCCCTTTCCCTTTGCAATGATTTTACACCAAACATAAGCAAAGGGCAGGAAGCATTATGCCCCTGCCCAAAAACAATTTGTTACAATCAGACTTACTTATTGTAGTTGACAATCTTTCCGAAATCTGGCTTGAGAGATGCGCCGCCTACCAGACCGCCATCAATATCGGGCTGAGCAAACAGTTCCGGAGCACTAGCACCAGATACGGATCCGCCGTACTGGATACGGATAGCCTCTGCCGTAGCAGCGTCATACAACTCGCCAATGCAGACACGAATTGCCGCACAAACCTCCTGGGCCTGCTCAGTGGTTGCCACTTTACCAGTTCCAATAGCCCAGATAGGCTCATAGGCAATCACTGCCTTCTTTGCCTGATCCGCTGTCACATTGAGGAAAGCAATCTTGATCTGCTGGCGAATCCAGTCAATTGTAATTCCCTGCTCCCGCTGAGTCAGAGTCTCTCCACAGCAGATAATCGGAGTAATCTCATGCTCAAATGCTTTCAGCACCTTCTTGTTGACCGTCTCATCTGTCTCAGCAAAGTATTCTCTTCTCTCGGAATGACCGATAATCACATACTTTACGCCTGCATCATTTAACATAGCCGGAGAAATCTCGCCCGTATAGGCACCCTTCTCCTCATAGTACATATTCTCAGCACCAATATGGATATTGGTTCCCTTAGCTGCTTCCATGGCTGGAATGATATCAATCGCCGGAACGCAGAATACTACATCCACATCATCGTTTCCTACCAATGGCTTTAACTCATTAACCAGAGCAACTGCCTCCGTGGGGGTCATGTTCATCTTCCAGTTACCTGCAACAATTTTCCTTCTGGACATTATCCTATTCTCCCTTATCTGATTTTACTCTGCTTATTCTCACTTATGCATTGTCAGCTGCTGCTACACCCGGAAGTACCTTGCCTTCCAAAAATTCCAGAGAAGCACCGCCGCCGGTGGAAATATGGCTCACCTTGTCTGCAAATCCAAGCTGGTTCATGGCTGCTGCTGAATCACCGCCGCCGATAATCGTGGTAGCTTCAGTCTCTGCTAAAGCCTTTGCCACTGCGATGGTCCCTGCTGCCAGAGTCGGATTCTCAAACACACCCATAGGTCCGTTCCACACAACAGTCTTGGCACTCTTTACTGCCTCTGCATAGAGCTCAGCAGTCTTCGGTCCAATATCCAGGCCTTCCATATCCGCTGGGATCTCATCAGAAGAAACCACCTTAACCTCAACCGGTCCGTCAATCGGATTGGGGAATGCTGCAGCAATGGTGGTGTCAACCGGCAGAAGCAGATTCTTGCCCAGCTTCTTTGCCTTCTCCATCATTTCTTTGCAGTAATCGATCTTGCTGTCATCCACCAGAGAGTTGCCCACACCCTTTCCTTGTGCCTTTAAGAAGGTGAATGCCATGCCGCCGCCAATGATCAGTGTATCACACTTCTCAAGCAGATTGGAAATCACGTTCAGCTTGTCTGCTACCTTGGCACCACCTAGGATCGCCACAAAAGGTCTCACCGGATTCTCCACTGCATTGCCCAGGAAATCAATCTCCTTCTGCATCAGATAACCAACCGCATTGGTTCCGCCCTTAGCTGTGATGAATTTGGTCACGCCCTCCACAGATGCATGTGCCCGATGGGAGGAACCGAAAGCATCACATACATAGTCATCTGCCAGCTCTGCCAGCTCTTTGCTGAACTCCTCGCCGTTCTTAGTCTCTTCCTTGCCGCGGAAACGGGTATTCTGTAAGAGCACCACATCTCCGTCCTTCATAGCCTCAACTGCCTTGGTGGCAGCCTCACCAGTCACATTGTAATCAGACACAAACACAACATCCTTGCCCAGCTTCTCTGTGAGACGCACTGCCACAGGAGCCAGAGACTCACCCTCATTCGGACCATTTTTCACTTTGCCCAAATGAGAGCAAAGAATCACCTTTGCCCCCTCGCCAACCAATTTCTGGATGGTAGGAAGCGCAGCCACGATACGAGTCTCATCAGAAATCTCCCCATTCTTTAGCGGTACATTAAAGTCGCAGCGGACCAGAACTTTTCTGCCTTTCAAGTCCTTTAAATCATCTACAGTTTTCTTGTTCAGCATATCTGTAATACCCCTTTCTTGATTATTTATACAAACCCCGTAATCCATGTAAAAAGGGCCCGGTCCTTTTAAAGACCGGACCCGCTTGAGCCTTATCCTGCTCCTTTGATACTGTTGTCACCGGCAGGCCGGCAAACAACAATCTTTGATTACAGTTCAGCGAAGTACTTAATGGTTCTTACCATCTGGCTGGTATAGGAATTCTCATTGTCGTACCATGAAACTACCTGAACCTCATACAGGTCATCTGCAATCTTGGAAACCATGGTCTGAGTAGCATCAAACAGAGAACCATACTTCATACCGATAACATCAGAAGAAACAATCGGATCCTCATTGTAACCATAAGATGCGGAAGCAGCAGCCTTCATAGCAGCATTGATGCCTTCCTTGGTTACATCGCTGCCCTTAACAACTGCAGTCAAAATCGTGGTGGAGCCGGTGGGAACCGGAACACGCTGGGCGGAACCAATCAGCTTACCGTTCAATTCCGGAATAACCAGGCCGATTGCCTTGGCAGCGCCAGTGGAATTGGGAACAATGTTGGCAGCGCCAGCTCTTGCTCTTCTCAAATCGCCCTTTCTGTGGGGGCCGTCTAGAATCATCTGGTCTCCGGTATATGCATGAATGGTGCTCATGATACCGGACTGAATCGGTGCATAATCGTTCAGAGCCTTTGCCATAGGAGCCAGGCAGTTGGTGGTGCAGGAAGCGGCGGAAATAATGGTGTCATCCTTGGTCAGGGTGCCTTCATTTACGCTGAATACGATGGTCGGCAGATCATTGCCAGCCGGTGCGGAGATAACAACCTTCTTAGCGCCAGCATCGATATGAGCCTGAGATTTTGCTTTGGAGGTGTAGAATCCGGTACACTCCAGAACTACGTCAACACCGATCTCTCCCCATGGAAGATTTGCAGCGTCCTTCTCTGCGTAAATCCGGATAGTCTTTCCATCTACGGTAATGGAATCTTCACCAGCCTCAACCGTATGCTTGCCCTCACCGATATGGCCAGCATATCCGCCCTGAGCAGTATC
>JAAWEL010000046.1 GCA_022794255.1 Lachnospiraceae bacterium | reverse complement strand
TACTCCCTTACAATCTCCTGATACTCCTCCCACAGCTTCGGCCGCATACTCTCAATCGTAGCCCGAATCAACGGATGGGGACGCCACAACAAGGCCACTTCCTCCTTGTTTTCCGCAAACACCCGAAACACATCCCGCATCTTTATAAGCATCTTCTCCCCATGCTCCAAAAGGGATGTCACACTGGTGTTATAAAAGACAACCTTCTTCCAGCTCCCGTCTGGCTTTTCAATCACCTGCAGCCATTCCCCCGGAATCTCCAAGTCCTCTTTCTTCGTATTCAGAACCTTATCCACCTTCGGCGATCCCAGACCCCGGATCTTTTCCTCCCAGTACTTTCTTCTTCCCTCTGTCCCTGCCTTTCCACTTAAGGCTTCCCCACTGCCGATCGTTCTCCCGGCAGTAAATTCCGTCATCACATCAACATAAACCTGTCGCATTTTCTCTGACTGGACAATCACTTGGTCTGCATAGATTACTCCCGGAACCGTGCAGAAATGGGCCATGCTTTTCACGGCCTCCGTATTTTCTGGATCAACTTCTCCCAATATAAAATAAGGTATATATACTAACTTATCTGTAAACTTTTTCAGATTCTTAGAGTAAAAGAAAGGATGTACGCTGGTAACATAGTTGCACTCGTCATAGGGATTATGGATATAAATCATATCCGGATGGCGCTCTTCAAAGTTATATTCTTCGTAATTTGTCACTGGCACATAGTTTGGATACTGATTCCCCTCATAATGCATCTCCCGAAAACTTCCGTCCGGGTTCTTGTCAAAATAAGGGATGGGAATTACATAGGCATCACAGTCCGGATCCTCGTTGGCGGCTTTCCAGACGCTCTCCAAAGAATCCCACATGGAGGCTTTATATGGAAGAAACACAACTTCCGTGCGGACATTTATATCATTTTTCACACTGTTTTCTACCATAACCAGAGCCTTTTTCAGCTTTTTATATACATTGCCGGCATTGATTCTTTGCATCTGATTGACCAATGCATAACACTGGTATACCACCTCACAATAATTTTCCAGAAATGACACAGTTACAAAGCCTTCCCCCTCGACCGCCTCAATAGTTTCCCCCAGATCGATGGCGCTTTCCTGGCACTGAGACAAAAGCTCCATAGCATCCTCGTATTGCCCCTGCTCAATCGCTCTTTTTATTCCGCTGTGAACATGACTCAACAGTCCAACAATATTTTCTGCCTGGTTTTTCTGTGTCTTTCTCATAGCCTTTCTGTCTCCTTGCTTTCTCTTTTCTATCCAGCCTCAGGATATCCCAGCCACCACATCCTTAATCCAAAATTCTCAAAATATGTACTTATTGGGAATTATTTTTTGATGCAAATTAGCTATACTTTATCATAATATCGTCAAACTTTCAATAAACTTAATGTTTTTTTCTATGGATATATGCCCATGAATTGCCAAAGCCAATCCGGTCTAACAGACTACTCTTTCTGAAACTGGTCTTTCATCTGGCTATGTTCTTGAATTTCAATTTAATATATTATAATATATTGACATATTCTATAATATATTATATGATAAAAATGTAAATTACTTAACTGACGGATCCTTCATACAAGGAATCCGCAAGCATTTTAAAAGGAAGAAGGAGGACGTATCAATGAGAAAAGCAACAGCACTGTTTTTATGTGGGGGAATGATTTTTGGTCTTTCTGCGTGTGGAGGTAGCAAATCGAATACCAACACAGCACCCGCTTCAGGGGAATCACAAGTGCAGAAGTCTGCTGCCGCCGGTGACACGGCCGACTCCCAGGAGACCTTGGACGAGGCAAACCGTACAGAGGAAAGCCTGGTGCTCCGCATTGCTGAGAATCAGGCAGCTGACAGTCATCTGGCAAAAGCCATGATCAAGTTCGGAGAACTTGTGGAAGAAAAGTCTGGAGGCGCAATGAAGGTTGAAGTATATCTGAATGCAGAGCTGGGCCAGGAGGAAGAGGCAATTGAACAGGTGGACGCCGGAGTCATCGATATCGCCCGGGTGGATGCCGTGAATCTGACTCCCTATGTTCCAGAACTGGAGGTTCTGACTCTCCCCTATATCTTTGACAATGATGACCACAAATGGTCCGTATTTGAGGGAGAAGTAGGACAGCAATTAGATGATAAGCTGGCAGAACAGGGCTTTATCAATCTGGGCTTTCTGGAATCCGGATGGAGAAGCTTTTATGCTAAAAAGGAGATCAAAGGGATTCCTGACTTAAAAGGAATGAAGATCCGGGTCCAAGATTCCCAGGTATATATAAAGATGATGGATCTGTTTGGTGCCAAGGCCACGCCCATGTCCTTCTCCGAGGTCTTTACTTCTCTTCAGACCGGTGTGGTGGATGCTGCGGAAAATGATCCTGTAAGCTTTTTGACCTCCGGGCATTATGAAGTGGCCAAATATTATCTCATGGACGAGCACTCAGCTGACATCTCCCTTTTTGTCATGAGCAAAAATATTTTTGACCGTTTATCATCTGAGGAACAGCAGATCATTTTAGACAGTGCCAAGGAGGCTGTTTCGTGGGAAAAGGGATTTGCCAAAGAGCTGCAAAAAGACGCGCAGACAAAGGCGGAGGAATCGGGTGTCACCTTTATTAAAGCAGACAAAAATGAATTCCAGCAGGCCGTCCTTCCGATCTATGACATGTATCCCCAATACAGCGACATGATTGCCGCAATTCGCGAAAGTAAATAATAAGGAGACTTCCATGAAAAAAGCTGATGATCTGATCCTTGCCGTAATCCGGTGGATCCGTCTGGCTGCCTCTTTCCTCATGCTTCTTGTGACAGTTGTCACAGTTGCCCAGGTGATTGCCCGGTATGTATTCAACAATCCGATTCTGTGGAGCGAAGAATTTTGCATGGTCACTCTGATTTGGTTTGGTTTTTTCTGTATCTCCACAGAGGTTTACTTAGGCGGCCATATGAGTATTGATGTGATTTACCACAAATTTCCTGACAAGATAAAATATCTTTGCGATATTTTAAGAAATATTATTATTACGTTTTTTTCAGCCGTGATGACGATCTACACGATCAAAGTGAGCCTGGTGGTGGGCAAAAAGCTGCTGCCCATCTCTCGGCTTCCGAAGCTTCTGATCTACATTCCGGTGGTGGCCTGTGCTGTCTTGATGACCGTATATGGCGCTTTGCTCACAGTCCAGCAGATGATTGGCTATAAGAGGAAGGAGGAAGTCTCATGAGTGAACAGCTTCTTGCACTGATTATGCTTTTTGGGATTCTTTTCTTTCTCATGGCGATCCGGGTTCCCATTGCTTTTTCCCTGGGAATCTCCAGCATGATTACTGCTCTGTATCTGGGAGTGAATTTGTTCGCTGTTTTTCAGTCCCTTACCGTTTCACTGTATAATTTTACCTTTCTCGCCATACCATTTTTTATCTTATCTGCGTCCATCATGACCTATGGGGGTATCAGCGACAAGCTGATGCAGCTTTCCCGGGTCATTGTGGGAAAGATCGCAGGCGGAACTGCCATGGTCAACATTGTGGTCAGTATGCTCTTTGGAGGGATTTCCGGCTCTTCTGTGGCAGATGTCTCTTCCATCGGCTCCATGCTGATCCCGGCCATGGTCAAGGAAGGCTACGATCAAGATTACAGTGTAGCCGTCACCGTCACCTCCTCTGTGCAGGGAATCATCATTCCCCCAAGTCAGAACATGATCTATTATTGTATTGCCGGCGGCGGCCTGTCCATCAGTACCCTTTTTCTTGCCGGATATATTCCCGGCATTCTGCTGGGCATCTCACTGATGATTCCAGCTTATGTTCTGGCTAAAAAGCGGAATTATCCCTGCGGCTATACCTACACCTTCAAGGAGGGACTTCACATCTGTCTGGATTCCGTTGTGGGACTCATGGCTATAGTGATCATCATTGTCAGTGTATGCACCGGCATTGCATCACCTACGGAATCCGCCGCCATTGCCAGCGCTTATGGATTGCTGGTCACAGTGTTTCTTTACCGCACAATGGATTTTAAAAAGCTGATCCAGGTATGTCTGTCCTCCCTCTCATCCCTGGCTTCCATCATGGCGGTCATTGCCATGTCCTCCATGTTTGGCTATCTTCTATCCTACCTGCGGATCCCCACAGCTTTAGCTAACGGAATCGCCGGCATCACCACCAACCCGGTCATTATTATGCTGCTGGTTAATCTGTTTTTACTGGTATGCGGAATGTTTATGGATATGGCTGTTCTGATCTTTATGCTGACACCGATCCTGCTGCCGATTGTAGTGAATGCCGGGTATGATCCCATCCATTTTGGAATCATCATGATTCTGAATCTTGGAATCGGGCTTTGCACACCTCCGGTGGGAAATTCCCTGTTTTTAGGCTGCGCCATCGCAGGGATTCCCATTGAAAAATCCGTCAAAGGATTTTTGCCCTTTTATGCATCTATGGTGATCCTTTTAATTATCCTGATCGCCTTTCCGCAGATTTCCTTATGGCTTCCCTCCCTTGTTGGCTGAATCTTATGCTGGCATGCTCATCTTTAAACAAACAATTCTAAATATGTTAGCATCAAACTCTTTTTTGAAGCTGCTTTAACCTGCTTTACAAAACTATGGAGGATATCATGATCATACAAGAATTTCGCAAAGGAACGGCCCATATCACTGTTTTTGAGAACCGGAAGCAAATGGGTATCGCAGCCGGAAAAGCCATTGCCAGCAAAATCCGGGCGCTCCAGCAGCAGCAAGATGAAATCAATATCATGTTTGCCGCTGCCCCCTCCCAGAATGAAACCCTGGCACAGCTGATTTCTGAAGAAGGGATCTGCTGGAACCGGGTAAATGGCTTTCACATGGACGAGTACATCGGCATGGACTCTGCCCATCCAGCCAGTTTTGTCAATTATCTGAACCGGGTATTGTTTAACCAGGTTCCCTTCCGGTCTGTCTATTATATGGACGGCATGGCCCCGGATCCTGCTGCTGAGGCCAAAAGATATACCCATGTCCTAAAGACCCACCCACTTCATATCTGTGTTCTTGGTATTGGGGAAAACGGCCATCTGGCCTTTAATGATCCAGGTGCAGCTGACTTTCAAGACCCGGAGACAGTCAAAATTGTTACCCTTGATGAGTGCTGCAGAAACCAGCAGGTACATGACGGGTGTTTTCCATCCATGGATCAGGTTCCGTTAAGAGCACTGACTGTCACCATTCCCGGGCTCACAGATGCAAAGTATTTGTACTGCTCTGTCCCTGGTGCCACAAAGGCCAGAGCCGTAAAACGGCTGATGACCGGAGAGGTCAGCAACATCTCTCCTGCCACCATCCTGACAGTCACCCCCCATTCCGAGATCTACCTGGATGCAGATTCTGCAGCAGACATTTTACTAGGAAAGAAGGCGTGATATGAATAATGTGATGATGAAACCAGCAGTCCCTGATGAAAGCCGTTCTGAGCAAAATATATGCCTGTCAAATCAGGAGATTGAAGGAAGCAGTGTCTATTGCCATTGGCTGAAAAAAAGCTGCAGCATGTTTTTTGATCCTCTTCCTGGCAGTATCCCTATCTTTCTGCTGCTTGACGGGACTGTCATTTTTGAAAACAGCTCCTCCTGTTTTGAGGTCCGGGAAAAGGGCGTATTCATCGGCAGTCCCGGAACCAGAGTTGATATTCTCTGTCAGGAGGATGCACAAATACTGGAATTGCAGCGCTCTGTGACAGAGGAAGAATGGGATTTTTTAAAATCCAGCGGCCGGCTGCCTTTTTTCCAGAACTATGAGAAAGCTCCTCGTTATCGGGAAGAAGGGAAAAGCGAAAAAACCATCAATCGTATGCTGGTTCCCCAAAGGATGATCCCCCGGTTTGCCATGGGAAGTGTGGAGACCTACGGCAGAGACACTGTGGCAAAACACAGCCATCCTATGCTGGAACAGTACTTTTTCTCCTTCCGGGAAAATGATTGCTTTATTCTGATTGATGATGAGCAATATCCCTACCCGGGAAATACCCTTCTCCACATTCCTCTAGGATCCGATCACGGAATTGTTTCTGAGGAAGGGCAAACGATACACTATGTGTGGATGGATTTCCTTTTTGGGGATCAGGGATTAAAATATATGGATGAAGTCCACCATATGATCTGATGGAAAATTTTTCCTGGATATGGATTAATATCATCAATTTTCTGGCGAAAATTGGTGACATGTGTTACAATAAATAAGTGGAAATGCAAAAATATTTGATAGTGTGGTGAACACAATGGACAAAATAAGCGGAAATTATACATCAAAAGTTTACAATGGATTGATTGAAGAGATTATCGAAGGAACCTTAAAAGGCGGGGACCGCCTCTGTGATGCAGACATTGCCCAAAAATACGGTGTTTCCAGAACTCCTGTCAGAGAAGCAGTCCTGCTTTTGGAAAAGGATGGCTTTATAGAAACAATCGGAAGAAAAGGTGTATTCGTAAAAACCATGTCAATACAATCGGTTAAGGACATCTATTTTGTCCGGGAAATCCTTGAATCCACTGCCGGCAACTTAGCTGCACAGCTTGTGCGGGAGGATGACCTGTTTCTTCTCTCCAATATTTTAAGTAAAATGGAGGAGATTCCAAAAGCTGGCAATTATACAGACTATCCCCGGCTTGATTTGGAATTTCACCGCAGTATTGTCAATATCTGCGGCGTAGAGCTGCTTAGCCGTTTGTGTACCCAGATGAGTCTGCTAGGAGCCAGTATTCTCCTGAAAGGCGAGGATTATGAGCGAAGTATTCCTCTGTTTAACAAGGAACATCGAAATATTTATGATTGTCTCAAATCTCACAACACCGAGTGTACTGAAAAAGCCATTCGGGAACATATCCAGAATGGAAAAGTAGGAGTATTGCTGCAGATGCTCAACCGAACATAAAGTTTTTGATTGTGACAGTCAGGAAATAGATATTCCCAAAGCAGAGGTGATCGAAGCAGACAAGGAAATATTGAAAAAATAATACAGCTTTTTTGCATAGAAAAAAATGGCCGGTTGGGGAACCGGCCATTTTAAGGAGAAGGTATTTCGTTTTATGGGATGTAGCAAAAACTATATAATGTATTGGGGGTACGCATATTATAATACCATAGAAGTCTCAAAAAGTGTTCACAAATCTCACAAAATTTCAAACTATTTTTTGTGCATTATTACAATATTTTTCCGTCAATATACACTATAAAATCCTTCCTGTTTTTTCCATATTCCACAAGTTCCTTTAATTCTGGGTAAAAATCTCCTCCCTCTTCTGTCTTAAGAGTACAGATCACCTTCCTACATCCATCCATCAGTTCCTTAGCCTTTTCCACCTTCTCTGTCCGGACCCGGCAAAAAGCCTGCTCCTCCACCACCTCTGCCGCCAGCCTTTTTGCCACCGGATAATCCAGATCATTTGTCCACAAGATTCCTGTGGCAAAAGGGATCTTTTTGCGCTGTAAAGACCGGTATATTTCAATACCCGTTCCTTTTCCTGCTAAAACAAATATCTCAGGAATGCCAAAAGCTGCCGGCAGCTCCGGCGTCCCTGTCCTTTCCTCGTAGCTTCCTGTCGTAATGCCGTAAAGCCGGCTGATATATCCAGGGGTAAAAATCTCCTCTGGAGGCCCAAACCGGTCGATCTTATCTCCCCGGACACAGGCAATCTTGTCAGAAATCCGTTCTGCCAGCTCCAGCTCATGAAGGGATAGAATCACGGAAAGGCCCTCCTCTTTAGATAAGCTTTGAAGCACAGACAAAAATTCCAGCTTGTGCCGGATATCGAGAAAAGAAGTAGGCTCATCCAGCACGATCAGCTCCGGCTCCTGGCTGAGTGCCCGAGCCAGCATAACTCGCTGCCTCTGTCCGTCACTGATCCTTCCAAAGTCCACCTCCGAAAGCTCTTTTACACGGACCAGCTCCATGGACTTTTGCACCACTTTCCGGTCTGCCTGGGATAATCGGCCAAATCTCCCGGTATAGGGATACCGTCCGGTCTCCACCACCTCCCTGCAGGTCATCATTTCCGGGTAAACACGGCCAGTCAGAACCACGGACATCTTCCTTGCAAGTTCCCTCCCGCTCATTCCTGACAAATCCTTTCCGTCCAGATATGCTACTCCCGTCAAAGGCTGAAGCTGTTGGATGATTGTTTTTAAAATTGTGGTTTTCCCTGCCCCGTTCGGCCCGATCAATGTGAGAATCTCCCCCTTTTCAAGACAAAGCCGAACCTCTTTTATAAGAGGAACTCCCCCATATCCCACCGACAGCTCCTTTGTGTAAAAATATTTTTTCTCTGCCATGTATTCTCCTTCTGGCTGCCGGCTCTTTGTCATTATCCGTTTGCTCCTTCGCACCTCCTCTAAGAAGTGTGTTTCCGGCCATGTATCATAATCGCGAGTACCACCGGCGCTCCAAAGATTGCCGTCACCGTGCTGACTCCCAGCTCCGTGGGCGCCAGCAAAATCCTGGCCAAAAGATCACAGAGCAGGCAAAAAACCGCCCCACCCAGAAAGCAGGCTGGAATCATGAGAACAGGCATAGCCGTGCCCAAAAAATGCTTTATCAGATGAGGAACTGCAATTCCTACAAAAGACACAGGACCTGCAAAGGCTGTAACACTGGCTGACAAGATACTGGAAACAATCACCAATGTCACACGAAACATTCCCACATTCAACCCCAGACTTTTTGCATAATCCTCCCCCAGCTGGTAAGCACTAATCTGTTTGGACAAAAAAAGCACCCACAGAAAAGTTATAAACATCACTGCTGCCATTACCTTTACATGCTCCCATCCGATTCCTGAAAAGCTTCCCTTTGACCAATTGTGAAGATTTACAATGTCCGAATCCTCTGCAAACGCCACCACAAAGTCTGTGATGGCCGAACAGATGTAGCCGATCATTACCCCGCACACAATCAGCATGGACATTCTCTCTACCACATAAGACATAAGAATGACAAAACCCATAGAGATCATGGCCCCGACAAAAGCTGCCAATATCATTATCCCAAAGCCTGGCTGGAACGTCATTTTCAGGGAGAGCACCATAAAAAGAGCCACCATCATCTTTGCCCCGGAGGAGATGCCCAGAATAAAGGGACCTGCAACCGGATTGTGAAAAAACGTTTGCAAAAGATAGCCAGACAAAGCAAGACCACCGCCTAAAATTGCAGCCCCCAGAGCCCTGGGAAACCGGATCTTCATCACAATATCGCGAGACACAGACGGTTCTTCTCCCCCTCCCAAAAAAGAAAGCACCTGCGGCAGAGGGATATTGACACTTCCCACACACAGATTTGCTGCCAGAAACACAGCCGCCAAAAGAGCCAGCGCCAGGAAAGCAGTCGTGCAATTTTTTCTTTTCATTGATCTCTCCCTTTTGTATAAGTCTGCCTCCGGATGCTGGAATATTCCTCACTTAAGCCTGTGCAGATAATTCAATTTTTCATCTCTTCCGTCCAGCATTTCATGAATGTCAGAGAGGAATCTTCCCAGAGCCATCGATGACTGGTACAGATTTGGGGAGGTACAAAAAACATTTCCATCCCGAACTGCCCTAAACTCTTTCAACAGGCTGTTTTTTTCCGTCAGCTCTTTGACTGTGGTCAGCTCCCCGTCTACCGCACTGTTGTAGATCAGATAATCTGCCTCCTTCGCTGCCGCATAAAATTCCTCCATCTGAAGTATCAGGGAGGAAGAATCCCCTTCCCTGTCCTCCAGATTCTGAAAAACATATTTTCCCCCTGCCTGTTCAATCATCCTGGGTAAATAGTCGGAGGATTTACGCACATTGACCTCGCCGTTGTCCGTAATATAAAAAAATGCCACCGTTTTTCCAGTGTTTTCCCGGCCAGACACTGCCTCAAAGACAGCTGCCTCTGATTCAAAGGCCTTTTTCGCTGATTCCTCTTTCCCTGTGAGAAGCCCGTAGAGCCGCACCCATTCCATCCTCCCCAAAGGTTCTGTCTCATAGCTGGAATAATCCACCATCACCGGAATACCAAACCGCTCCAGCTGCTCCTTCACCTGAGGCGTGTGATAAATCATGGTGTTTTCAATAGCAAGCCCGCACCCCTCTGACACAATTCTTTCATAATCCGGAGCCCCGTACCGGCCTGCATAGCGAATCTTTCCCTGCTCCATTGCCTCCCTTGCTTCCTTAATATACCATCCTTCTGTCTTTAATCCGCTGAAACGTATCTTATCCAAAGCATCCGCCGCCACAAACATATCCATAGCTGCTGATGCTGCCAGGTATATATTTTCAACCGGCTGCTGCAAAGGAATTATATATGATGGCAGATCCACCGGAACCTGGTATCCCTCAGGTATCACCAAAAAATAATCCACTGCCTCCAAATCGCCCAAAACGTCTGACTGATCGGATTTCTCCCTGCTAATCCGGACCAGTGCATACCCGCCCTCATAATAATCCACCGAAAACTGTCTGGCATATTTTAAATCCATGCTATGAGAATAAACTAACGATTCACTGATCTCATTCTCTGGAAAGTCCTCCTGGCTCTTTTTACAGGCGCCAAGCCCCAGGCTTACCGCCATGACAAGAATGACACAATACAAAGTAAATATTTTTCTCTTTCTCATCTCACTGATCTCTTTCTCCCCCGAAGCCGCACATAAGCCTTTTCCACTCATAAGAATACATAAAAAAATAATTCCTTTTCATTCCTTCTCGCCTTATTTCAAAAGCTCTGCCGCTGCCTTTGCATGATCCACATAAAGCTCTCGAATTGCTTCTAGCTCTCCCAGTCCGTGGATCTGGCACTCCACCTGATAACCTTCGGATTCCAGAACGCTTTTCCAGGAGTCCTCCTCTTCCCCTGCCATATCATTATTGGCATGGTCTCCCGCTACCAGCATCAGAGGCCGCAAAATCACCTTTTTGTAACTTCCAGCCTCTTTAAGCGCTGCCAATATTTCTAAAAGATCCGGCTTTGCCTCCACAGTTCCAATGTAATAATTCTCAAACCCACTCTCTGTCAGCGTCCTCTGAAGCCTTTCATAAACCTGATTTGATTCAGCCTCTGTTCCATGCCCCATAAATACGATGGCTGTCTCCCCGTCATCCCTGTCCTTTATCGTCTCCACCAGCGCCTGAGCCACAGTCTCAAAGTCCTCGTCCGAATCCAGAAGAGGCTTTCCCACCACAACCTGATCAAAGGATTCTCTGTACTCCTCCAGTTCCTTAAGCACATCATTATACTCATAACCATCCATCAGATGTGTAGGCTGTACGATCAGATTTTTTATCCCATCTGCCAGCGCCCGTTCCAGCGCCTGAGTCATATTATCGATTTCTAATCCATCTCGTTCCTTTAATTTATCAATAATAATCTGTGCTGTAAATACCCTCCTTATCTCATACTGAGGAAAAGCATCTGCAATCGCTTTCTCTACCGCCCCAATGGTAATATCCCGGCTGTCATTGTAGCTGGTGCCAAAGCTTACAGCCAGGAGTACTGTATCTGAAGATGGATTCATCTTTTCCGCAGATGTTTCTTCCTCTGTCTGGCTCTCCCTGTCCGTTTCAGACATCACAACTTCCGTTTTTGCAGCTTCCGTTATCGCGGTCCTGGCTTCTGCCTCCTGACTGCCTTTACATCCGGACAGGCACACTCCTGCCGCCAAAGCTATGGCCAACAATAAACTTCCTTGTTTCTTCATGTTGCTTCCTCCTTACGATTTGATGGTTTTCCGAAGTCATCGGCTTCGGCCATACGTTTCCCCAAAAATCTCATCCGCAAAAAAGCAGCCACAATCCAGGCAAAATCAGATAAAACCCAAATATGTACAAAAAGAAGGCCCACATGAGCCTTCCCACCTTGCACAGTATCTGCCTTCCACACATACCTTTTGTTGAACAGACTTTCACAGGAAGCGCCAACATACCAGATCAAGCAGGTTTCCTGGCTTACGGATCACAGCTCTTTTGCACCTTCTCATGCTCCTGCACAATGGTATTTTGCAAAATCGCTCCCCGCTCACAGTGACCGGATCGCCCGGGACTCGCACCCGGTTCTCTTTTACCCGACTCCGTAAAGCCGGCACTTGATCCTCTATGAAGTTATGGTTTTCTGCTTCATTGTAAAATCTTTTACAGGAAATGTCAAACATTTTTCTCCCCAAAATCCAAGGCTTTCCAGTATATCTCAGGCATAGATTTCCCTCCAAAAGAAAACACTATTATCATAATATCCCATTTCATCCAAAAAGGAGCACAAGACATGAAAGATGTAACCGCAAGCCTTTTTGCTGACAGCGAGGCCCGCAAAACTCCCAGCGTAAGTCAGCTCACCCGTTTAAGCCTGATTGAAAACCGTCTCCGTCTGATCAAAGAAAAACTGGATCTGTCAAATCCGATTCTCACGCTTGTGATCACGGAAGATAAAACTCTGGTGCAAAAGGAAACCGGAGATATACGAATTGCTGAGGAATTGATTGGCTACTATAATGAGACTCATATGATCCATCTGTCTGCACGTCCCAGGCAAAATGCTGTCATTATCTGTCTCACCAGACGGCTCAACACGGCAACCACATAAGCCAATCCATTCCTATGCTTCATCCCCTTTTACTGTCAAAATTCCCACAAAAAAATAATGACATATTTCTGTTTTTATGTTAATATTTTCTCAGAATATTTCTGAGAGGGGAATATTATTATGAATAAACAGAAAGCCGATCTGACTATAATCAACCACATCCTGTCACTTTTAGATATCCCTACATGCAGCGCTTCTGGGTCTGGCTCCTCTTTTTCCCCAGATTCTCAGAGCATCCAGATGGCACAGAATGTGATCAAATTTATAGATGAAATGCCAGGGGGATTTTTTATCTACCGCTCGGACGTTAAAGAGCAGATCCTTTATGCCAATCAGGCAGTGCTGCGAATTTTCGGATGTGCTACCAGAGAAGAATTTCATGAGCTGACCGGAAGCTCTTTTAAAGGATTCGTCCACCCGGATGATTTGGAAACTGTGGAAAAAAGCATTCAGGAACAGATTTCCCACAGTCAGTATGACCTTGACTATGTAGAATACCGGATTATCCGAAAGGATGGGGAAGTTCGCTGGATTGAGGATTATGGCCATTTTGTCCACAATGAATCCATCGGTGATATTTTCTATGTATTTATCGGTGATGCAACAGATAAACGAAATCAGATCAACCAGCTCCAGATACAGCGTCTCCGCGTCATTGAAGGGCTCAGCATAAATTATGAGTCCATCCTCTATGCAGACCTTGACACGGACCAACTCCTCCCCTACCGGTTAAATCCCAGGATTGAACCTCTATTTAAAACCAAATCACAAGCTTCCGGCTTTTCCTGGTGCGTCTTAAATTATATTGATACCTGGGTTCATCCCTTAGACCAGGAAAATGTGGCAAGAGCTCTCAGCCCGGAATATATCCGCCAGAAGCTTTCAGAGCAAAAAACCTACTATATCAATTACCGGATCAATGATCAGGGAGAATGTCACTATTTCCAACTCCGTATTGTCAACACGGATGACCGGTCCCCTGTTTCCCGAATCATCATAGGCTCCCGCCGTGTTGACCAGGAAATCCAGCAGGAAATGGAACAAAAGCAGATATTGGAGGATGCCCTTCACAATGCCAACTTAGCCATCATTGCCAAGAACACCTTTCTTTCCAATATGTCCCACGATATGCGTACTCCGTTAAATGCCATATTTGGCTTTGCTTCTCTGGCGCGGGCCCATCTTGATAATTCCATGGCTGTGGACACCTATCTGGACAAGATTGAAACTGCCAGCAGACATCTTCTTGAACTGATCGAAAAGGTGCTGGAAATCTCATGGGCTGAGTCCAATGATATTGATGTGGAAGAATCCGAATGCAATCTGCAGGAGATACTGCACCAGGTGTATCAGCTATTGCTTCCTCAGGCACAGGAAAAAAGCATTTCCCTTTCTCTTGATACCTCTGGTCTGCCCCGCGGTGATGTCTGCAGTGACCCTGACAAGCTTAAGCAACTTTTTTTCAATCTGGTAAGCAATGCCGTAGCCTACACAGAAGCTGACGGAAAAGTAGAGATCCTTGCCAAGGAGCTTCCGGATTCATCAGACAGCTGCCTTGTCTGTCAGTTTCTGGTAAAGGATACGGGAATCGGCATTGCCAATGATTTTCTAGAACATATCTTTGAGCCCTTTGAGCGGGAAAAAAACACCACGCTCAGCGGGATCCATGGCACTGGCCTTGGTCTTACCATTGCCAAAAATATCGTGGAAAAGCTAGGCGGAACCATTGATGTACATAGCCAGGAAGGAAAAGGCAGTGTCTTTACCGTAACACTCCGTTTTCCTATCCGGCAGCAGCCTTTCGTCTCTGCCGTGGAAGGAGAGACGGATGTGATCGCTTTCTTTCAAAACCAGAAGATTCTTTTGGTGGAGGACAATGAGATCAATCAGGAGATGGAATCAGAGATTTTAAATGACTTGGGCTTTCTCACCGAGGTTGCTGCCAACGGAAAAATTGCAGTGGAGAAGCTCAGCAGCGCTTCTGCCGATGAATATGCCCTGGTTCTCATGGATATCCAAATGCCGGTAATGGACGGATGGGAGGCAACCAGAGCCATCCGCCTTTTAGACAATCCAAAGCTGGCCCAGATTCCGATCATTGCACTGTCTGCCGATGCTTTTGAGAGCAACCAGAAGAAATCTCTGGAATGTGGTATGGATGCCCATCTTTGCAAGCCTCTGGATATTGGCCGGTTGTTAGAAACCATGGCGGCAGTTATTATACGCCAAAAGAATCTGTAGCTTTCCCTAAAAAAGGACTATAGCCAAACTCTTATTTCTGGCTATGGTCCTTCTTCCTGATGCTTTATCTCTCACCACTCCATCCCAAACAGCTCCACCCCACATCCGCCGCTTACATAAAGCTCTCTCTTTATTCCATACACTCCATTGCTGATCACATACTCCCCGTCATTGACATAAAGCTCAATCATATGATCCTCCACATACACATCCAGCTGGTTTCCCTCTCTCACTGGTGGTGTCTCAAAGACCATCCGATCATTTTCCCCCTTACGGTACACTTTTGTCCGATCCACACAGATCCGATCTCCCCTGCGAAAGATCTGATATCCTCCCACATTGAGACACCCGTTCTCCTCTAAGCACAGGCTGATCCGATATCCATTCCTTCCCCCATCTGCCACATTGTCAATCGGTCTTCCATATCGTTTTTTTACATTGGGGTGGACCCGAAAATATATATGACCATCCTTCACCTCTACCACCCGGGGCAGGCAAAACATACCGCTCCATGGCGTTCCTTCCTCCTTCACAGCCTCCGGCATCCGAAGCCAGGCCACCATCACCCGCCGCCCCGCCTCATCCACCGTGCTTTGAGGTGCATACAGATCCAGGCCATAATCAATATACTGATATTTGTCCGGCATCTTCATCTCACAGCCATCTTCCTTAAAGTCCACAGCCATACAGATACTCTGATTTTCCTCCCTTTTCCCATCCTTTAAAAACCCCATGGGAGAAAATACAAGAACCTGCCCTCCCTCTGTCTCAAAATAATCCGGGCACTCCCACATCCACCCCCATCCGTCCCCCTTAGACACCTGGTTGACATAGGACCAACTTTCCAGATCCTCACTGCGATAAAAAAGAAGCTTTCCTCTTCCCTCCTGGCTGCGGCTTCCTAAAACCATGTACCAGCCATTGCTCCCCTTCCAGACCTTCGGATCTCGGGTATCGGTTTTGTCTCCCTGCCGGATATTCTCAATAGGAGGAATCACCACCTTTTTCCCGCCAAAATTGTCAAAATGCATACCGTCCTCAGAGGAAATCATCATCTGACAGGAATCAAACCGGTTATTGAGGCAGAGATGGATATTTTCCGGATCTGCCAAATGGTAATGAACCCCGGTGTAGAAAAGGTTCAGCTTCCCGTCATGCTCCACCCCGCTTCCGGAAAAACATCCGTTTCTGTCCCCTTCCTTTGTGGGGAAAAGAGCGATCCCCACATGCTCCCAAGTCACCAAGTCCTCGCTCACTGCATGGCCCCAATGCATAGTCCCCCAAATGGGAGCATAGGGAAAATATTGATAAAACAAGTGATATCTCCCCTGATAATAGATAAATCCATTGGGATCATTGATCCAGTTTCCCGGCGCCTTCAAATGTCCGTACTGCTTTATATGCTGTTCCATTTTCCTGATTCCTTTCCGGGACGGATGCCCCATATACTTTCCGTATCAGATCGCCTTCTCTGTATCCTTATCAAAGAAGTGCATCTTCTCTGGTAAAAACACAAACTCCAAATCATCCCCCAGCATCCGCACCTCATACTTAGATACCCGGGCCACAGTCAGGCTTCCGCCGAAAGTAAAATACAGATTATTCTCATTTCCCATAATCTCCGCGTTCTCCACCACAGCTCTCTGCCTGTCATCATTATACTTCTTAAGGTTCTCCCCGTCCAGCTTAATGTCTTCTCCCCGGATTCCCATAATCATCTCCCCGGATCTTCCCTCAAGCCTTAAAAGCACCTTTTCCGGCAGCTTCATCCTGCTTCCGTCACGAAATCTCATTTCCTTATCCTTTATGCACACGGGATAAAAATTCATCTGAGGCGAACCGATAAATCCGGCCACAAACTTATTTACCGGATGGTCGTACAGCTCCATGGGAGCGCCGGCCTGCTGAATCACCCCGTCCTTCATGATCACAATCCGGTCAGCCATGGTCATAGCCTCTACCTGATCGTGGGTTACATAGATCGTGGTAGTCCCCAGTTCCCGATGCAGCTTGCTGATCTCATTTCTCATACTCACTCGTAACTTGGCATCCAAGTTAGATAAAGGCTCATCCATGAGAAACAGCTTCTGATTTTTTACAATGGCGCGGCCTAAAGCCACCCTCTGCCTCTGACCGCCGGATAAGTTCTTGGGCTTTCGGGTGCGGAACTCTTCCAGACCTAAAATCCGGATAGCCCAGTCCACCTTTTTCTGCACCTCTTCCTCCGGCACCTTCCTATTGCGCAGGCCATACCCGATATTCTTCTCAACGGTCATATGCGGATATAAAGCATAGTTCTGGAATACCATGGCAATCCCCCTGTCCTTAGGAGCCACATCATTGACCCGCTTCCCGTCAATATAGAGATCTCCGCTGGTAATCTCCTCGAATCCGGCCACCATTCTGAGAGTGGTGGACTTACCGCAGCCGGAGGGTCCTACAAAGGCAATAAATTCCTTTTCCTCAATAGTCAGATTAAAATCCATGACAGAGTTTCTCTCCGCATTCTCATACTTTTTACAAATATTTTTAAATTCCATAAAGCTCATCTCTTAACCCTCCTTGGATCCTGTTGAAGTCACACCCTCTACAATCTGTTTCGAGAACAACGAATAAATAATAATCACCGGAATCGTTACCATGGTAATCACTGCAAGTGTCTGACCCATGGTGGTGTTATCATTGCTTGTAATGGAGTTCAGTCCTATCTGGGCTGTCAAAAGATTGCTGGAGGTAAACACCAGGGAAGGCCACAGATAATCATTCCATACATTCAAAAAGGTAAACACACTGACTGTCGCCACCACGGTCTTGGACATAGGAAGCACCATGGTGAAAAAATATTTTAAGGGGCTGCAAAAATCCAGCTGAGCCGCCTCATACACATCGTCCGGCAGATTTAAAAACACCTGACGGAACAAAAAGATGTTAAAGGGGTTCACAATCATGGGAAGGATATAGCCCACCACTGTGTTGAGAAGCCCCACCTTGGCAATCATCAGAAAGTGGATCGTCAGAATCGTCTCCATTGGTACGATCTGCAAAAGCAAAATCAGAAGCACCCACCGTTCCCGGAATGGAAATTTGATCTTTGCCAGAGCATAACCGGCCAGTCCGTTGACCACCACCCCGCATACGATCAGAATAGCCGCATAAAACAAGGTGTTGATCATGTACCGCAAAAAATTGGTGTTGGTCAGAATCGATATATAGTTATCAAAAAATCCCTTCCCCGGCACAGGAGGAATAAAAGCTGCAAGTCCGTTCATATCCGCTGTGATGGCTGCATCTGCCTTAAAAGAATTGGCAATCATCCAGACTACGGGAAACAGGAAAAACAGCGACAGAACCAAAAGTATAATGGTCAAAACCCAGTTAATTCCCCTTTGTTTTTTTGTTAACATCCTTCTCCTCCTTATCCCTGGTCAGAATTGACTGGATCACAGTCAGGACCATTACAAATATAGCAAACACAATCGCCATGGTTGAGGCAAGCCCGATCTCCCAGTTTACCGTACCCGTCTCGTAAATATTGTAAACCATGGTGTAGGTCGAATGGGAGGGACCACCGCCGGTCATTACCATAGGCTGCACGATCATGCGGAAAGCACCAATGGTCACAGTAATAAACACAAACACACATAGTGGCTTTAATTCCGGCAGGGTAATATCTTTAAACTTCTGCCACTCGCTTGCATGATCCATCTCCGCCGCCTCGTAAAGTCCCGGATTGATGGCCTGCAGCCCGCCTAAGAAAATGATCATCTGGTATCCCACTCCCTGCCACACACTCATAACCGCGATGGAGGGAAGTGCCTGCCTGGCACTGTGGATAAAAGGTTGCGCCGGTATGCCAAGATTTCCCAGAAGGGTATTTAAGATTCCTTCCGGACTATAAATCTGCATCCATAAGGTAGAGACCACAGCCAGGGACATGACCACCGGGATAAAAAACGCCACTTTAAAATACTTTTTACAATGAGTCACCTTGTTAATCAAAAGGGCCAGACAAAGGGCACCAATCCCCTGACAAGGAAGAATAATCAGCACAAAGCAAACTGTATTGACAAAAGACTGGACAAACAAATCATCCTTAAAAATCTTGATATAGTTTTCCAGACCTGTGAAATGGGTCAGATCCGGATTCAGTGCAAAATAATCGGTAAAACTGAATGCCAGGGTCAGTACCATAGGTACAAACAGAAAAATAGTTAAGAGAACCAGCGCTGGTCCGAAAAATGCCATTCCCAGCAAGGAACTTGATCGTTTATTCATTTTCTCGTGTAACGCTCTAGCTTCGCGTTAATCCTTTCTACAGATTTATTCAGCACTGGCTGCGGCGGCTGCCCTCCTAAGGCGATGCTTTCCAGTGCCTGTTGAAATGAAGTGCTTACCTGGGGATATACCGGAGTCTTGGGTCTTGGATGGCCATATTCCTTTAGCTGCTCATAAAGCATGTGATAATTCTCATCTGTCTGGAATATGTCGATCTGTTCAAATGCCTCATAGGTGGAGGGAAAGGTCCTAGACAGCTCCCAGATCCGTATACCGCTCTCCACCCCACTCATCCACTTGACCAGCTCTGTGGCTCCCTCCAGATTCTCTGTGTCAGAGGAAGCGGCATAGGCCCAGGAACCTGTAGGTGTGTAGCGCTCCCCCTTCCATCCATCTTCCACCACATAGGGAGCTACTCCCAGGCGGATATCCGGGTAATTCTGATAAACCGTATTGACCTCCCACGCTCCGTCAAACTTAAATGCCGCCCGTCCGCTCTCAAAAAGATGGTCAATGGGAGCCTCTGCCATATACCCCTTTTCCACCACGGTCCGGAATAATCCCATGGTCTTTGCCATGCTTTCCGAGTTAAAGAATCCATCTACCGTCAAACCGTCTTCACTGACTAAGTCACCTCCTCCGGACCAGACAAAGGGCGCATAGTAATAGATGCTGGCCTCTCCCACAGGAAATGTCATGTCCAGAGGATAGCCTCCCTTTTCATCCATAAAAGGCTTCAGCTTTTCCAGAATCTCCAGAAATTCTGTCCAGGTCCAGGGATGGCCTGCTTCCGGCACCGTGATCCCTGCTTCTTCCAGAATCTCTTTATTGTAGTACATCCCTACGCTGGATTCCATAACTCCCAATGCATACAGCTGATCCTGATATGTACCCTGCTCTAAAATAGAGTCCAGATATACGCCTCTCTCCTCTTTCGTCAAATCTTTCAACGGCTGAATGATTCCATTTGCCGCATAGGCCGCTACATTGGGACCGTCCACAGTCAGAACATCCGGCAGACCACCTGCCATGACAGAGGCATTAACCTTATCTGAGTATCCCCCGCCGCTGTCATTTCGGGGAACAAACTCAATGTCCGCGAAATAGATTCCATTGTACACCTCATTGAAACGATCTACCGACTGCCGGTAGGCCTGGCCTTCCTCTGTGTCCTCAATGGAATGTACCCACAGAGAAAGATACTGCTCGCCTGGGTCAAAACCCTCTATGTCTCCAGGCTGTACCTGCTTTTTGTGACAGCCCGTAAGGCAGGTGGTTGCCAGCAGAACCGATGCGACTATTGCAAATCCCTTTTTCATGATACCCTCCTGACCAGGTAGATACCTGTCTTTAATTTAGGAAATACGCTCCGTTCCCGATTTCCCTTATGAAAGTAACCGGTAAAGTAACCGGTTACTTTATGGTGTTATCTTATCACTCCCTATGAATCCTGTCAATAGGCGTTTTATGTTTTGGTGAATGTCACAATTTTTACCTGATATATTTGTGCATGATTTACCTCTCCTTTTTTCAAAGCATACCTTTTAATGATAGCTTATCATGCCATTGCAGCGGAACAATAAAAAAACCGGTCACGTAACCGATTATCTTTTCCTTGTATCCTATTTTAAATTCTGATATAATATCTCTGTCAATCCATGATGCTTCATTTAAGCTATACCCATAAGTAAGGAGCGCTATCCTATGGCCAAAAAAAATATAACCTTCCATGACATAGCCCAATACACCAACTTCTCCAAAACCACGATCTCCCGCTACTTTAACAACCCAGACTCCCTGACTCTGGAAAACCAGCAGAAGATCGCAGATGCTTTGGTGGCGCTAAATTACAAGGAAAACAAAGTGGCCCGCATCTTAGCCAACGGCAAAACAGAATTTGTTGGGATCATCATCCCCAACCTATATCTCCATTACTATTCCCAGATGCTCAATGAGCTCCTTACCACCTATGAAACCTACGGCTACAAATTTCTGGTCTTTGCAGGAAATGACAATGAGGAGGCAGAACGCCGTTATATTCAGGAGCTTCTGGCCTACAAAATTGAGGGAATGATCATCCTAAGCCACACCATCCCCTCAAAGGAACTGTCCTCCTACAATCTTCCAGTGGTGACAATTGAGAGGGAGGATGCATACACCTGCAGCGTCAACTGTGACAACTATATGGGCGGCGTCCAGGCAACCAGCCTGTTATATAAAAATAACTGTGACATTTTCATTCATATCAATGGAGATGTCTCTCCCCTTGTCCCTGCTTATGGACGGATTCAGGGCTTTCAGGATATTTGCCAGGAGCATAAGCTCCCAAATGAGCTCATCCTTACCCATCTGGGAAATACCTATGCCGAAACAGCTGCCTCCATACAGGGGATCTTTGAAAGGATTGAGGAGAAATATCCTGATAAAAAGAAGGGGATCTTTATGTCCAATGACACGCATGCCAATATTTTTCTGAATCAGGTTATACGAAAATACGGAGTCTTACCGGAGTCTTACCGGATTATCGGCTTTGATGATTCGCCTATATCCAGGGAAGCCATCATCCCCACAAGCACTGTGGGGCAGCAGATCGGACAGATCGCTCGGGAAGCCATGGATCTTCTTGTTATGCAGATGAACGAACAGAAAAAGAGAAAACCAGTTCCTCTTCCCAGCCCGGTTCACCGGATAATAGCACCGGTTCTTATCCGCCGGGACACTACAGAGTGACATAAATTCTTCCTTTGCCCTTCCAGATGTTCATTGCTTTAATAAAATATTCTATGTATTAATTAATCAATTATATGGTCTACCATCAACCTGGTCACTGATATGGTTAATTCCTATATCTGTCTGCATCACCCGCATACAACGGGCAAGAATGGCCCCTTTATACAAAGGCATCATATATCCACAATCGCTACGATCCATTGCTCCAGGTTCTCTTCCAATGTCTACAGGGCTGCCTTTACATCCGAATATTCGTCCACACAATATCCTTTCCTCCTTAACTGTTTGAACAGGCAACGAACCACTGACTCCTCGTCATCCACTAAAAGCGATAAGTTTCCGGCAGCTGTTTCCTGCCAATCTGGCGTGTTTTCGCTGTCAACACTCCACCGCCAGCCTCCATGGATTGAATAGTGTTTAAATAAATGTTTAATAAAACTTCCTTTCTTTCCGGCTGAAGATCAGAATCTGCTTCACAATCTCCTTAGCCCGGATGCCCGCCTTGTGAATCTCCTCTATCTCCTCATAGTACCCGCTGTCCTTCGATATCCTCTCCAGCAAAAACTCCGAATACCCCATTATGGGAATCAGAAGATTATTAAATTCAAATTTCACTGCAGCCAATAACCTTTTAGGTCCTATAACGTCCCATAGCACAAATCCGCCCGGCACATTTTCCATGTACCGGGCGGATAATTTTTAATCTCTATTCGATCCCCTTGTCCACTGAGGGTATCCATTCCTTAATTCATTCCAGCTCAGAAAGGCCTGTATAGAGCTCATAATACCGCCCTTTTTGAGCAATCAGTTCCTCATGGCCCCCTCTCTCGATAATCTCCCCCTGCTCCAGCACCATAATCGCATTGGCATTGCGCACGGTAGACAAACGGTGGGCTATGACAAAGGTGGTCCTGTCTGCCATAAGTCGGTCCATACCATGCTCAATATGCTTTTCCGTTCTTGTATCCACAGAGCTGGTAGCCTCATCCAGAATGAGTATCGGAGCCTTGGATACGGCTGCTCTGGCAATATTTAAAAGCTGGCGCTGTCCCTGGCTTAAATTGGCTCCGTCTCCTTCCAGCATCGTTTCATATCCCTGGGGCAGCCGGTTGATAAAAGAATGCGCTGACGCTGTCTTTGCTGCCTGAATAACCTCCTCATCTGTGGCATCCAGTCTGCCATAACGGATATTTTCCATCACAGTCCCGGTAAACAGGTGGGTGTCCTGCAACACCATAGCAATATTCTGCCGCAGATTATCCCGCCGGATTCGGCGGATATCCACACCGTCCACCGTGATTGATCCTCCCTGAATATCGTAAAACCGGTTAATCAGGTTGGTGATCGTGGTTTTTCCCGCACCGGTAGATCCCACAAAGGCAATCTTCTGCCCAGGTTTGGCATACAAACTTACATCCTTTAAGATGACCTTATCCGGCTCATATCCAAAAGTCACATGATCCAGTACCACATGTCCCTTCATTGGTGCAAGCACCGCTGCGTCCAGATCATCTTGTGGCTCCGGCTCCTCATCCATCACTGCAAACACCCGCTCTGCACCGGCCAGTGCAGAAAACACATTGCTGATCTGCATGGAAATCTCATTGATCGGACGGGAAAACTGTCTGGAAAAATTCAGAAACACCGTCAGCCCTCCCACATCAAAATTCCGAAATATACATAAAAGACCACCGATACACGCAGTCAGAGAGTAGTTTATTTGACTTAAGTTACCCATAACCGGTCCCATAATGCCCCCGAAAAACTGAGCCCTGATTTGATTCTTTCGCAAATCCTCATTTAGCAAATCAAACTCCTCCTGCGCTGCCTCTTCATGGCAAAACACCTTTATCACCTTCTGACCGGTGATCATCTCCTCAATATATCCATTGACTGCCCCTAAGGATGCCTGTTGGGCGGAAAAATGGCGGTGGCTCTGCTTTGCCACGATCCCCCCTGCCTTCATCATCACCGGAATCATAGCCAGAGTCACCAATGTCAGCCAGATATTTGTATAAATCATTAGAAACAGGGTGCCGACAATGCTTAAGATCCCTGCAAAAAGCTGTATCAGTGTATTGCTCAGCATCATCCCAATGGTATCCACGTCATTGGTAAACCGGCTCATCAGATCCCCGTTGCTGTTAGTATCATAAAATCGTACCGGGAAATTCTGCATTCTGCCAAACAAATCATTGCGGATTTTTCTGAGAGCCGTCTGTGCCACATTCAGCATGATTCTGGCCTGCAGATAGTTGGCTCCCACCCCTGCCACATACACTAAAGCCATCACTGTTAGGGCCCTAAAAAGCCCGGCCGGATCACCGCGGCTTCCATCTACAGGCACAATATAGGTATTGATAATCGGGCGCAGCATATATGAGCCCACTAGCATCCCCAGAGTATTTACAAGGATACACACAAACGCGGCAATAAGCTTGAGGCTGTCTCCCTTCAGATACTGCAAAAGACGGCGGATCGTCTCTCTGCTGTTCTTTGGCCGGCCTCTGCCAGACAGCCCTCCCCTTCCCGGACCTCCCGGTCCATGGCCTGCCGGGCTGGCCGAAGCAGAGCCTGTCTTATTGGCCCGTTTTCTTCCATATCGGTATTTCAGGCTGTCCAGTTTTTCCTTCTGACTCATATGCTCACCTCCCTCTCTTGTTCTCTCTGAGAGTAATAGATCTCCTGGTATGCCTCACAGGATGCAAGAAGCTCCCTGTGATCACCGATTCCAATGATCCTTCCTTCATCCAAGACAAGAATCTTGTCCGCCTCCTCCACAGAGCCAATCCGCTGGGCAATAATGATCTTGGTGGTATTCTCTAAAGTTGTCTTAAAACACGCCCGGATCTTTGCCTCTGTGGCAGTGTCCACCGCACTGGTGGAATCGTCCAGTATCAGGATCTTCGGCTGCTTTAACAGAGCCCGGGCAATACACAGCCTTTGTTTCTGTCCACCGGACACATTGACGCCTCCCTGCCCCATATCTGTGTCATATCCCTTTGCAAAGGAAGTCACAAATCCGTCTGCCTGAGCCGCATCAGCAAAGGCACGAATCTCTTCTATAGTGGCTTCCTCCTTTCCCCACTCAAGGTTTTCCTGAATCGTTCCGGAGAACAAGACATTTTTCTGCAGCACCATACCCACACCGTCCCGCAGATTCTTCAGGGAATACTCCCGCACATCCACTCCATCCACCAAAACCTGTCCGGATGTCACATCATAAAGCCGGGGAATCAACTGCACCAGAGAGGTCTTTCCACTGCCTGTGGCTCCGATAATCCCGATCATCTGTCCTGGCTCGGCAGTAAAGCTGATATGCTCTAACACCGCATCGCCTCCCCTTTTTCCATAACGAAAGGACACATCCCGAAACTCCACACTCCCCTCTGTCACTCTTCTCTCCTTCTGCCCTGCGTTCTCATCAGTCAGATCAATCTTCGTTCCCATGACTTCATTGATACGTTTCACAGAAGCCATGGCACGGGCACTTTGAAGAAACACCATAGAGAGCATCATCAGAGACATTAAAATCTGTACAATATAGGTGGTAAAGGCAGTCAAATCTCCCACCTGCATATGCCCGCCAATAATCAGATTCCCTCCATACCACACCACAGCCAGTGTGGTTACATTCATTGCTGTCATCATCACCGGCATGGTGAGTATAACGATCCTCATGGCCCGCAGGCTGTTCTTTTGCAGATCCTCATTGGCAAGGCGGAACCTTTCCTTCTCAAAGTCCTCCCGAACAAAGGATTTGATTACTCTCACATTAATCAAAGCTTCCTGAATCCCTGAATTCATCTTGTCTAACTTTGTCTGCATAATCCCAAACCGGGGATAGGCGGTAAACAGAATCGCTCCAATCAATCCTCCCAGCACCGGGATTACCACCAGAATAATCATAGCCAGGCGATCATTCATAATAAAAGCCATTATCAGGGCTCCCACCAACATTCCTGGCGCCCGCAAAGCCAGCCGCAGAATCATCATCATCACCATCTGCACCTGCTGGATATCATTGGTCAGGCGCGTCACCAGAGAACCTGTGCTGAAATCATCGATATTCTGAAAAGAAAACTGTTGCACACGGGCAAACAAATCCTTTCTCAGATCACTGGTAAAGCAGATGGATGCCTTGGCAGAAAAATAAGCACCCCCAATCCCGCTAACCGCCATAAAACATGCCACACACACCATCCAAAAACCCATCTGAAGAATGTAACTCTGATTGTGACTTGCCACCCCATTGTTGACAATCAGAGACATCATTTTTGGCAACATAATCTCCCCGACTACCTCCATGATCATCAGACATGGACCGATAATAAATGCGCTGAGGTAGGGCTTTGCATATTTACCATAATCCTTCATGGATGTTCCTCCTTTTCTTTCAATCATTCTTCTTTTATCTCCCACTCTGTTTTCCAGGGAAAATCTTCTTAGAAAATATTCATTATAATAGCACTTGCTTTCTTTGCAAGTGCTAAAGGAACGGTTATGCTTTATTATTTATATCAACAAAAATCCTTTCTGCTTCATTTGTATCTTACCATAAAACCGATTCCCCGTCAATCAAGCACGAAAAAAGACAAAAAAAGAAAATTTCGCTTGCCAAATCACTGATTATTTGTTATGATACTTATGTTGTGGTTTCCGTTTCGGAAATAATCCGTATGGTTAAGGAGGTGCGATCATGGCTAAATGTGCAATCTGTCAGAAAGCTGCTCACTTCGGCAACAACGTGAGCCATTCCCATAGAAGATCCAATGCGATCTGGAAAGCGAATGTTAAATCTGTCAAAGTGAAAGTCAACGGCGGTGCTAAGAAGATGTACGTATGTACTTCCTGCCTGCGTTCCGGCTTAGTAGAGAGAGCGTAATCAAGGTAGATGGGAACTGTCCCCTAAGGGGACGGTTCTTTTTTATTTTGAGAAAACATGGTTGCCGTCTCACTCCTGTTTTTACATGAAAATTTTTGTGATGAATCACCGGTTCTTCAAAAAATCCGGCAGAATGGGTATTGACTTATACCCCTGCCGGATTTGTTCATTTTCAATCTGTCACTTTCATTCTATTAACAGCAAAACAAATAATATCCCAAAGTCAGACAGCCAATAATAAAGATCAAAGTAGACAGTGTTTCCGGAATAAACAGAAGAAGCGTCATTCCAATCCCGAAACAAAAAAGCATCAATCCAAAGACCCGCTTCATGAGAACCTCCGGTAAAATTCTTCTGCTACCAGTATATGCAGCCTGTTCCCAATCCATGCCTTTTCAGCCATTCTGCCTGCTGTTTTTCTTATTCTCTGCCCTCCGTATCCTCCGCAGCCATCTCCTCGGCTGCCTTCATGGCCTCCGGTGAGATTTTCTTTTTCCCGTCTGTAAACTTGCTGACAATATCCGGAACCATATCTAACACCTTAGTCACTGCGTCCTGCTGCTTTACATTGACCAGACGGGTCACTCCATTTTGGATTACCAAAACTGCACTGGGACTCATCTTGGCGCTCAAACCGCCTCCTCCATTGTGCTTTGCGTTGTCTGCAAAAGATCCTGCTGCCATGCCGCAGGTCACATCTACCAGAGGCAGGATAATGGCGTCATCAATCTTCACTGCCTCTCCCACCACAGTCTTTGTGGTCACAAACTGGTCCATTCCCCGAAACAGGGCCTCTACTGTCGAACTGAAATGATTCTCTGCCATAACAACAACTCCTCCTTATGATTTACGAAGCTTTCTAATCCAGCTCCTGAAATTCTTATCAAACAGCATCCGGACAACCAGCACAATCAGGGTGCCTATGCGAATCCTTCCCTTTATCTTTCCCTGTCCTTCTATTACCGATTCCTCAAATACGGGAATTACCTTAAAACTCTTGGCATACAGACTATAAATCATGCTGAGATATGTGAGAACCTGACCGGTAGTATAAGGATCATCAAAACCAAATTTCACCTGGCCGGTTATTTTGGTGGGAAGAATATGCCGGCAGATAGCCCCCACCTGTCGCTTAAGCAGCTTCCAGGTACGGCGGTTTTTCTCATCCTTCATGAACATACATAATTTTTCCTTTTTCTCTGCCAGCATTTCTTTTTTCATTAAAAGTTCCGCAATCATTCCATGGAATCTTTTCAGAAAGATCCGGATCTTTTTAAAGCTCTCCAAAAGCTTTTTCTTTAGTTTATCATAAACCCGGCTAAATGAGAATCCCTGTTTTTCTTTTGATTTTTCTTTCTGCCTTTGCCCCATTCCTGCGTGGCGGCGACTCTTTTTATGACTGTGTTTCACGGATTCCCCAGAATCTGGCTCAGGCCTTTGACTTATCTCCTCCCTGAAATTCTCTTCTGGTGTCTTTCTTGTCTCCGAGGGCTTCTGAGGACAGCTTTCCTCCTCTTCCCATGTCCTGCTCTCTTTAAGGCCACCTGCTGTCTGATTATCCGAATATCCGTCTGCAGAACCTGCTGCTTTTAAATCCTCTTCAAGCGATTCCTCTGTTTCTTTTCCAAAGGTCTTTTCCATCCGAAACACCCGGATTCCCAAAATACGCACTGCCACAGTAAGCTTTTCTTTATACACCGCTTTTACCCACAAAAGATGGCACAGCCAGCTTACCCCCATCTGCCCCATAAGCTTTCCGTCATAGCTTCCCTGAATCCGATATCGCAGAGGAACCACCAATATCAAAACAAGCAGTACCAGAAAAAACGCCAATATTCCCAGAAGAATAAGCCCCAAAATTTTCAGTGTTCCCAACCCAACCCATAAGGCAGTCTGCATAGTTCACTCCTTGTTGCTTTGTAAGCACTTCCGAAAGCTTTGCTCCCAAAAGCCCCCTTATTACTGACTATCATCTGCTTCCCGGCCCCCAATCAACTCCTCCAGGCAAAATCCTCCTGTTTTCTGATACAGTTCATCCACGATCTGCCTTGCCACCTCCAGTCCCTCCCAGTATGTAACTGCGACTCCGATGACAAAAATCTCCATCTCCTGATAAGCCGGCGCCCAAAGCATAAAGGAAGGAAGAATCTCAAGAACATTATTTCCATTCTGTGGCGGCACAATCACATAGACCTCCGGCTGCAGATTCCCTTTCCGCAGCCCCTGAAGGATTCGGTATCGGTTTTTCTTTGCCTTTTCTCCCAAATACAGGTGATCATACCAGATCATAACCATCGCTCTCCATCAATTGAAGCAAAAGATCCATACAGGCCTCCTTCTCCGCCTGGTCACTGCATCCGCCTAAGCAGTTCCTGATATAATTGCGGATCTCATCTGGTGAGTTAAAAAACACTGGCAGATAGGAAAGCGTCATTGCCATAATCGCACGCATCACCGGTTTTTGACAGGAGGAAAATACTGGCCCTAATTCTGCAAAAAATTTATCTGCTGCTGATTCCACATCTGAAAGGCTTACACTTCCCTTTCTCCCACTCCCTTCCAGAGAAGCAAAGGTACTGCTAGACATCAGTCTGTCTACTATGCCAAAGGATGTCAAAATGCCGTCTTTTTCTATCAGCTCCGGGCTGATATCCAGACGTTGATATTTCTCATAATACTCTTCCTGAACCCCCTCCAATAAGGGCAGCATTTCAAAAAGTTCTGAAGGGATCTCCCAGATTTCCTGTTCATACTGGCATCGCAGGCCATCTAGAATCTTCCAGGCATTCTCCTGCTCTCCGAGCGTGCTGATCCCATCCTCTCCTGTCAGGCACAAAATATACAAATCATTAGCCATTTCCTGCAAGCATACACAGTGATGAGACATATCCTCAAGAAGCTCACTGGCCATGAAAATCCTGGTCCTGGCATTCTCATACTCTACAGCATCCATTTCCTTAAAGGACAGCTTTTCCACCTTTGCCAAAAGCTCATTCAATTCTCCAAATGCCTCCTGGTCTTTTGCAAAAACTCCGGTCATGCTTCCGCTTCTCAAAAGATACATAACATCGTCTAAGGCCGCCTGGTCTCCGCCAATATAAGAAGTGAGGGCATCATGAACCATGCCAAAATATTTCTGTCTGGTAAAACGGACAGGAAGCTGTCCCACAATCTGCTGAATCCTCTGATTTTGAATAGCAGCATCCCCAAAAGCGGCAATGTAGCGCATCAGATTCCCCACAAATGCCTCCTCATCCACCTCTATGGCCCGACCCTTTACAAATCTTCTCTCCACCCGGTTTAAGGCATATTCATAGATCTGAAAGGCATCCGAATAAGCCACAACCTTTTGCATCTGTTCTTTTATCTGATCCCGAAGGCATCCCACTGATTCCAAGATCTCTGTCTGCTTTCCTTCCAAATAAAGTCCCAGAAGCTCCATAAATCTTTTGCAAAGCTTTTCTTCCCCTCCTCTTTTTCCAGACGGGGGAAGCTCCTCAAAATACAAATACAGATTCAGCGCCAGGCGGGTCAGGGCACATCCATATGCCACAGACGCCTGCCTTTTCCAGTTATGGGCCATAACTGTATTCCTCCTGTTATCAATAATTTCCCAGAATCGACCGGCGCAGCAGATCCAGGGCCCGCACCACTGCCATTTCCCGCACCTTTTCCCGATTCCCCTTAAACTGATACTTTTTCACTGTAACTTTTTCCTTCATACAGGTGGCGATATAGACCAGCCCCACTGGCTTGTCCTCCGTCCCTCCTTCTGGTCCTGCAATGCCGGTCACTGCCACGCAGACATCACAGTCCGCCGCAAACACACCACCCACCGCCATCTCTCTGGCTGTCTGTTCACTGACCGCCCCATATTTTTTCAGAGTGCTCTTACTCACATCTAAGTATTTTCTCTTTGCCTTGTTGGAATAGGTGATAAACCCCTCCCGAAATACATCCGATGCCCCGGGCACATTTACGATTCTGCCTGCCAAAAGTCCTCCGGTACAGGATTCAGCCGTGGTGACTGTCAGCTCATGTTTTTGCAAAAGTCTTACCACCGCCATCTCCAGGCTCTCCTCCTCCTTTGTAGAGTATACATAATCTCCGAAACGGCTCTTGATCTCCTTCACCACCGGTTTTACCAGTCTCTTGGCCTCCTCCTCGCTTTTTGCATGGGCAGTCACCCGCAGATGAACCTCCCCGGTCTTTGCATAGGTGGCAATGGTAGGATTGGTCTGCTGATCGATCAGATCTAACAGCCTATCCTCCACCTGGCTCTCCCCCACACCGCAGATTTTGACCATCTGAGAACGGATCACCTCCGGCTGAAGCTTTTTCAGATAGGGAAATACCTGATTTTTAAAAAGAGGAATCAGCTCGCCTGGCGGTCCTGGAAGAAGAACCGCTGCCTTGCCTTCCTTTTCGAGAATCAGTCCCGGCGCTGTACCATTGTCATTGTCCAGTACAATAGCCCCCTCAGGAACCATGACCTGCTTCCAATTGTTATCTGTAATGTTTTTGTAAATGCTGTTTTTAAAATATTCTTCCAGCCTTTTTTTCGTATGGGCATCCTCCTTTAAATCAAATCCCATAACCTGAGCACAGACCTCCTTGGTCAGATCATCCTCCGTAGGGCCAAGACCTCCCGTGAGGATCACCACATCCGAACGCCCCAGAGCCGTCCGAATCACCTCTGCCAGTCGCTCCTCATTGTCCCCCACCACAGACTGATGATACATGGACAGTCCCAAAAGAGCACACTGCTCTGCCAGAAACTGTGTATTCGTATTAACAATATTGCCTAAAAGCAGCTCTGTTCCCACAGAAACCAGCTCTACCACCATCTCTACATCCTTCCTTCCGTAAGTACCTTATGATTTTTCATAACATAATCCACCAGGGAAACCACCGTCAAAATCAAAGCCACCCAAGTGCAGGCAGTAGTAATCAGGTGCAGAACCGGCAGATTCACAATCATCAAAACCACGGCAATCATCTGAAAGGTGGTCTTAAACTTGCCCCAGTAGCTTGCCGCAATCACGAGCCCCTGCTCTGCCGCCACCAGACGGAAACCGCTGATAATAAATTCCCGACTCACGATAACAATCACCATCCAGGAAGGAATCTGGCGAAGCTCCACCAGGCAGATCAGGGCTGCGCAAACCAGAAGTTTATCAGCCAGAGGATCCATAAATTTCCCGAAATTTGTCACCAGATTGTATTTCCTGGCAATTTTTCCATCCAGCAGATCGGTCAGGCTGGCTACAATAAAGATAGCCGCTGCCACATACCTAAATATCCAGACACTTCCTCCAAAAGCCAGCAAAAACACCACGAAAAACGGAATCAGCACCACCCGCAATACCGTAAGTTTATTGGGCAAATTCATCACACACCTCCAAACCGGGATCCTTTTCGTCCCTCTCCTCAAAAACTTCTCCAATCAGATCATACTCACAAGCGCCCGTTACCTTCACCCGCACAAAATCCCCGGACATAAAAAGTTCTCCGCTATTAACGAAAAGATAACCATCCACCCCCGGCGCGTCCATGTAGGTTCTGGCCACATAAGCCGGCTCATCTGCCACTTTTCCCTCAATCATCACATCCAGCACCCGTCCCACCATGGACTGGGACTTTTCAAAGGCGATCTCCTGCTGAAGCTCCATCACCTCATTCCGCCGCATTTCCTTTAACTCTTCCGGAACCTGGTCAGGAAAATCTGCTGCCGGCGTATCTTCCTCCGCCGAGTAGGCAAAAACTCCCAACCGTTCAAATTCCATTTCATCCACAAATTCTATCAGCTCCTGATGGTCCGCCTCCTCTTCTCCCGGGAATCCGGTAATAAGAGTCGTCCGCAAAACTATGTCTGGTATCTCTCTCCGAAGCTTCTCCACCATCTCCCGGATAGAAGCCTGGTTGGTCTTTCTCCCCATCCGCTTCAAAACCCGGTCGCTGGCATGCTGGATTGGAATGTCCAGGTAATGGCACACCTTCTCCTCTGTCCGGATGGCCTCTATCAGCTCATCTGTGATCTCCTCCGGGTAACAGTATTGAATCCGGATCCAATAAATGCCGGAAATCTCTGCCAAACGGTGCAAAAGCTCCGGAAGCATCTTTTTGCCATACAAATCCACCCCGTAGAGCGTGGTTTCCTGAGCCACCAAAATCAGCTCCCGTACCCCCTTCCCGGCCAGGGACTCTGCCTCCTTTAAAAGCCTTTCCATAGGAATACTTCGGTAATGGCCCCGCAGACTGGGGATAATGCAATAGGTACAGAATTTGTCACAGCCCTCTGCAATCTTGAGGAAAGCATAGTGACCGCCGGTTGTAAGAATCCGCTCGCCCTCTGTTTCCGGAATACGGTCAATAGAAGCAAAACAGGAATGCCTTTCTTCCCCTGTCTCCTTAAGTACCTGGCTGATCCCATCCCAGGAAGCGGTCCCTAAGAGCCCATCCACCTCCGGAATCTCCTCCAAAATCTCCTGACGGTAGCGCTGGGCTAAGCAGCCGGTGACAATCAAGGAACGGCACTTCCCCCTTTCTTTAAGCTCTGCCATCTCAAGAATCGTCTGAATACTCTCTTCCTTGGCATCTCCGATAAAGCAGCAGGTATTGACAATAATCGCCTCTGCCTCCTCTTCATCATCCGTAAAGGTGTGACCATCTCTGCTCAAAAGCCCCAACATGTTCTCGGTGTCCACCAGATTCTTGTCACACCCTAAAGATATCATCAATATTTTCATACATTCTCCTGGTTCATTTCCTCCTAAAGCAAAAGCCATCTCCAATCCTGTCTCTGAGATGGCCTCCTCCCTGTTACTCTTCCTCGTTGTATATTTCTTCCACTTTCTCCTCTGAATCATCTCCAATAATCTTGACTCTGCCGTCATAGATCTCCTGGATTGCTTCGGACAAAGGCTTCTTCCCTGCCTCCCCTGTCATGGAATCTGTATCCTCAATCAGCTGGCGGGCCCGTTTGGCCGATGCCAGAACAATAGAATAGCGGCTCTGAACCACTGGCTGCTCTCCCGGCTCAACCTCACTGTTTACCACATTAATCAAATCTGCATAAGATGGATGTAACATAAAAGCTCCTTTCCCAATTAGCTGTTCTATATTTGATATCTCTTCTGACGGTAATCCCTGTAATCCTACAGACAGCAAAGTTCTTCACGGATCTCTGCAATCAATGCTCTGTTTTTGCTGGTTCGCAGATGCTGAGCCTGTATCAGCTCATGCATCTCCTTCACACAGACATCCAGATCGTCATTTACCAGAATATAGTCATACTGATCCATATATTTAGCTTCCTCCACAGCCCGCCTTAGACGGTCTCTGATCACCTCATCCGTCTCCGTCCCTCTTCCCCGAAGGCGGTTCTCCAGCTTTGCCGCGGTCGGAGGCGTCACAAACAAAAGCAGCGTATCGGGAAATCGCTCCTTCACTTTAAGGGCTCCCTGGATCTCAATCTCTAAGATCACATCTTTTCCTGCCTCCATCTGTTCCACTACGTAATCCTTTGGCGTACCGTAATAGTTCCCCACATAGCAGGCATACTCAATCAGGGCATCCTGTTCAATCATCTGCCCAAATTCCTCTTTTGAGACAAAGAAATACTCTCTGCCATACTCCTCTCCGGTCCTTGGCGCCCGGGTGGTGGCGGAAATAGAAAGCCTGTACTGCTCTCTGTGAGCCTCTAAAAGTCCTCTCAGCAGTGTTCCTTTGCCTGCTCCGGAAAAACCGGATACCACAACCAGGATTCCTTTTCTTTTCATGTTATCACTCCCGATCTAATTCCTGTTTCATTACTCAATATTCTGAATCTGTTCCCGCACCTTCTCAATCTCGGTCTTTAAAAGAATGGCCCGGTCCGCAATTTCCAAATCGCCGGACTTACTTAAAATCGTGTTGGCCTCCCGATTCATCTCCTGCGCGATAAAATCCAGCTTTCTCCCCACGCTTCCACCAGCCTTCAGCTCTTTGCGGGTGGCATCAATGTGAGCACGCAGGCGCACCATCTCCTCATCCACACAGATCTTATCTGCATAGATAGTCACCTCTGTCAGAATCCTGCTCTCATCAATGGTACTGTTCTCCAAAAGCTCTTTCACCTTATCCTCAAGTTTTGTCCTGTACTCCCAAATGACCTGAGGGGAGCGTTCCTCAATGAAATCCACCAATTCCTCCATATAGTCTAACTTCCCCAGCATATCCGCCTTCAGCCGTTCTCCTTCCTGACCTCTGGATTCCACAAATCTTTTTAACGCCTCATCAACTGCCTCAGACAAAAGCTTCCATATCTGCTCCTCATTCTCCGGTGCATGCTCCATGGATAGAACCTCTGGCATCTGAGCCAGGGTTGACACTTTTATGTCATTTTCAATGCCAAACTGCCGCTGCATCTTTACAAAATAGTCCATATACTCAGATGCCAGGGTATTGTTGTATTTTAAGCTGAGACGCTCCTCTGTATAGTCCTCATGGCTGATAAAAATATCAACCTTTCCTCTCTGAATATCATTCTTCAGAAGGCTGCGGATCCCTGTCTCAAAGTAACTGAACTTTTTTGGCATCTTAATGTTCAAATCCAGATATCTGTGATTAACCGCTTTGATCTCCACCGAAATCTTATGTTCTGGTGTCACAGCCTCAAATCTACCAAAGCCGGTCATGCTCTTTATCATCCGAGTACTCCTTTTATTTAAATAAATAACCACATGCCTCATTATAATTCATCTGGAAAAACAAGTCAACGGTTTTCAGCTTGTCCGTTTTTCAACCATTATCTCAATTCGGTCCCCCTCAGACAAAGCCTGCTGAAACATGGCTTGGCTTTTGTTTACCGTCAGCCGGATATTTCCCTGAGGATTTTTTAAATCAATCCCGGAATATTCGATCATATCCATGAGATAGTAAGGGCTGCCATCCTCCTTTTGGGGAAGGGTAATAAGAGAATCATTCAGGTAAAAAAGAAGCTTTCTGAGTTTTGCTTTTTGATGCCCCAGCTCCGTCTCCTCCTGCTTTGCTGGCACCTTTTCCTGCTGATAAGATTCCATCTCTTTCTTCTCTGCCGGTTCCGTCTCCTGCCATTGGATGCTTCTCTCCTGCTGCTTTTGCACCGTTTCCCGTCCCAGAGCCTCCGCAGTCTCCCGCTCCACAGGTACAGACACTCTCCTGCCATCTGTCTTTTGCTCTTCCTCTGCCACTTTTATAGCAGCCTTTTCCTCTGGCCCATTTTTCTCTTTTCTCTGGATTTTATCCTCCTTTTTTTCTTCTTCCTCCTCGTTCTCCTCATTCGCCAGCTTTATCACAATCACATCCCCGTTCTTTAAAGGGGTTTCCAAAAACGCATATTCTCCATTTAAGGTGATCTCCCGACAGGTAGCTGCTCCCTCAATATCCCCCAAATATGCCTTTGCCGGTACTCCGGCTTTTGCCGGCACAAAGTCAATACTGTCCCCAGCCTGGATAATCTGTGAAAGCTTTCCCTCCTTCCCATTGATAGAAAGGGAAGCCGGCTCAGATGCTGTACCATAAAATACCTTACGCTGTCCATTGACAGTCACAGCAATATTTCCTCCCGGCCTTCCCATAATATCGCGGAATCCATAGCCATTCATCATCAAAAGGTTAAGGGCAGTAAAACTTCCGCTTCTGAACAACTTAGCAGGTTTCCCATTTAAAATCACCCGAAAGCTGTCATTGATCATATTCAGCCCTGCTGAAACTGCAATCCCCAAAGGAGTTGCATATTCTGGATTATTTAAATCATATTCATCAGAAAATGCACTGGCCTGAAAATAATTTCCTGCAATGGCCACCCGGTTCACATCCATTTTAAGGGCCGCCGCAAGCCCGTCCCGCAATCCTGCTAACTTGCTTCCGCCTCCTGCCAGAAACAGAGCAGATGGTGCACCGCCATTTACCTCCACAATCTTTTCTGATATCTCCCTGCACAAAATCCCCGACACGCTCTCAATACACTGGAAAACCTCTTCCCTTGTCACCTTGTGCTCAATGCCAAGTATGTCAGAAAAAGTGATTTCCTTCCCTTCATTGATCTGTGCCTTGATCCTCTCGGCTGTTCCAAAATCAACCAGATATTCCTTCATGACAGCTTCCGTGATCTCATCTCCGGCCACAGTTGCCATAGTATAACCGGCCACACTCCCCCCGGTACAAGCGGCAATATCCGAAGTGCCGGCGCCAATATCCACCATAACCAGATTCAAAAGCCGCAAATTTTCCGGAATCGCCGCATTGATCGCAGCAATAGGCTCCAAGGTAATACTGGCAACCTCCAGCCCGATCTTATTCATTGTAGTATAAAGGCTTTCCACCACCTCACTGGGAAGAAAGGTAGCAATCAGATCCACCTTTACCTTCCGTCCCCGGTGATCCTTAAGGCTCATCATACCATACTGATCCAGATAATACTGACACACCGTATACCCGGCCAGATAAAAACGGCGGGAATCTCCCTGGGCCTCCTTCTCCTCATTAAAGACCTCTTCTGCCCGGCTGATGGCCCCTGCCTCCAGACGGCTGATCACCTCTTCATCAATCGTCTGCGTTCGTGGAAGCTCCAGTTCAAATTCAGCCCTTCTTGTCCTTAAGGCCCGTCCGGCTGCCGCCACACAGACCCGGCTCAGCTGAATGTCCAAACGGCTCTCCAACCGTTTTTTCACTTTGTCTGCCAAAACAGATACCTTCTCTATATTCTCGATCTGCCCATCAATCATGGCCCGCTCTGCGTGCTCCTCCCGCTCAATGGCCAGGATCTTTACCTTTCCTTCTTCCACAACACCTACCATACCAATGATGCTTCGGGTCCCAATATCCAAGGCAAACACTGTCTGATCTGCCTGAACGCTTCCCCTTTTCACCTGTGCCTTTGCCATATATGCCCTCCTGCGCAACCAATCTTCTTTCCATTCATTTCATTATAGTAAAATTATATTCCAATGTAAATCATTTCCCACAAAAAAGAAGGATAAAAGCACATAAAAACATCCCGGACTGCCTCACTGGCAATCCCGGGATGTAAAAAGAACACTTAATCCCCCAAAACATTTTTGATCTTAACCGGGGTTCGGTAATAAATATTAGACCGGGTAATTCCAACCCGCTCATTGGAAGCATGAATCACTTGCCCGTCTCCTGCATAAATAGCCACATGATTAATAGAGCTTCCGTTGCTGTAAAAGACCAGATCTCCCGGTCTGGCTTCTTCTATGGATACAGTTTTTCCCTGACCTGACTGTTCTGCCGCAGTCCGATTTAAATAAACTCCTGCCGTATGCCCCAGAATGTATCTGGTAAATCCAGAACAATCCACCCCTGTGTTGGGATCATTGCCTCCATAGACATAAGAATTGCCAATATAGCTGGCCGCACTGGTGACAATGGAAGCCCGCAGAGCCTCCTTTCTTGCCTTTTCTGCCGCAGCTGCTGCTTTCTGCTCCTCTATAGTACTCAGATATCCGTCATACTGTCCTGTCTTTTCTGCAAGCAAAGTCTGCAAAATCCCCATCTCTGCCTGAATAGCCTGAAAATCCGCTGTGTTTTCCGCCAATATAAGAGGCAGATTTGTGGAAGCAATCCGAAGTGTCCCGCTGATTTCTGCAGATCCCTCCTGGGTTTCCCCACCAGAAATTGCAGCTCCATCTTCAGCTGTCTCTTCCGGCACATCCCCAGCTCTCTCATCCTGTGGCTCATCCGAACTAGTATAAATCTCTTCCAGCCCCAGCTCTTGACGAATCTGCCCCTCCCGTTCCACCAGCTCCTCCAGATCTCTCAGGGTATTCCTGGTCCTCTCCTCCAAATCCTCAAGCTCCTGCTTTTGCAGCTCCTGCTCCTGCCGGAGAATCTCGTTTTCCTGATCTGCCAATTGCTTCTGCTGCGCCAGCCGCTCCCACTCCTGCTCCAGCTGCTCTTTTTCCCGGCGCACCTGCATCAGCTGATGGCGGGAACCGGCAAAAAACAGACAGGCCCCTGTAAGCACTAACAGCCCAAGAAAAATAACACCAAAGGTCCACACTGGAGTCTTAAAATGGATCGGCTTTTTCTGAGAATGGGGCACCAGCATGATTGTGTAATCCAGAGAAATCCGTTCCTTCTTAAACTTTTTCCATTTCATTGGCACTTATTTCTTTTCATTTCCTTTTTCATTGTCTTTTTTACTCCCGTTCTCCCTGCCCTCAGGCTCCTTCTTTTTATCCTCCTGCGTCTTATTCAGCGCAGGCTCCTCTAGCGGAAATCCACCTCGGATATCCTCCGGGCCTTTCTTTTCTTCCAAAACTTCCATGGTACAACTTCCCTTAAAGGATGCACCCTCATCGATCACCAGGCTCTTCGTAATCAAATCACCCAGTACCCGTCCGGTCTCTGTCAGCTCAATTCGCTCCTCCGCTTTCAGATTCCCATAGACCGTTCCCGCTACAAGAATTTCAACTGCGCGGATATCTCCCTTTACCACTCCGCTCTCTCCTACAATAACCGAGCTTTTAGACAAAATCTCCCCCTGCAAAAGCCCATCCACCCTTGTAGGGTCCGAAGCCACCAAAACACCCTCAATCTTAGAATTGTTTCCGATAATTGTGTTAATCATTCCTGTACTGACCGTATCTGCTTTCTTCTTTGAATTGAACATATTTCCTCCCCGTTTCTTCCTTTGGAATTTCCGAACGCATTATGAAAAACCATTATACTTCTTTTATATTAATACTTTTAGAACAAAAAAGCAATGCTCTTTAATAATTTTGTAATATTTTCCGAAAGGATACACCTCCTTGGGAAATAAGCATTTGGACAGTCAGGTTTGAAAACTGGAAGAAATGATATTTACTCTTTAAATGAGTATTTTTACAACTTTATGTTGTAAATCTCTCAAAACTTCGCTATAATCATACCCATAACCATCCTATATTCTCGAAAGGCAGTCCACCAATGATTACAGCAGAAAACTTATGGGACACCATCATCGCTCATCAGGGGGAAACCTTTTACACAGCCAAAGGCCTTCCCTTTACCTATACCATCAAAGGCGGTGAATTTTTCACTGACCGAAAAAAGAAATCCATCACCAGAGCCACCTTTGAAAAGGCATTTTTAAAGATTCAGGCGGATACAGAGCACACCATTACCGGCCCAAAATCCTTAAATGTTTTTGGTGCGCCCTATGTGTTTGCCATGTTCCGTCAGCTGGGAGTCATTCCATAACAGTGTTCCTGGGTCGTTTCATCCCAAAGCCTTGTCAATCCCCCAAAATTCCTGTATAATCCCCTTTAGAATCCTATTAACCAATCCTACTTAGCCATATCCCACCGGCAGCGGCGGGGTTTTGCCATGCCCAAAGGGCTTTTGGTGGCTTTGGCGAAAGCATAAAGGAGTAAAACATCATGGCATTCGATGGAATTGTAATTGCAAACCTGGCCCACGATATCCGGCAGAAGCTGGAGGGAGGACGCATTAGCAAGATCGCCCAGCCGGAAAAGGATGAGCTTTTGCTTACCATAAAAAACAACCGGGAAATCCTGCGTTTGTCTCTCTCTGCAAGCGCCAGTCTTCCTTTGGCCTATTTTACGGACACAAATAAGCCAGGGCCTCTCACAGCCCCCAACTTTTGTATGCTTCTTCGCAAGCACATTGGTTCCGGAAAAATTATAAAGGTAAGTCAGCCAGGACTGGAAAGAATCCTGGAATTTACCATAGAACATCTGGACGAGATGGGGGATCTGAGCTGCAAGCGTCTGATTGTGGAGCTCATGGGCAAGCACAGCAACATTATCTTTTGCAGGGAGGACGGAACCATTTTAGATAGTATCAAGCACATTTCCTCTCAGGTTAGCTCTGTCCGGGAGGTTCTGCCGGGGAGAACCTATTTCATCCCTCAGACTGTGGAGAAAGCCAATCCTCTCACCATCGCAGAGGAAGAATTCATTGATCTTTTTCACAGCACCCCCTCCCCTGTCCAGAAGGCCCTGTATCAGAAATTGACTGGCATCAGTCCTGTAATCGGTACAGAGCTGTGCCATTTGGCCTCCATTGACGGAGATCACTCGGCCAATGAACTGTCACAAACTGAGCTGTGCCATCTCTATCGCAGGCTTTCTCTTATGATGGAGGATGTAAAAAACGGCTGTTTTTCCCCTGTCATTCTGTACCAAAAAGGAGAACCGGCAGAATTCTCCTCTGTTCCTCTGACCTGTTTTGAGGGAGATGGATTTGAGTCCAAAAAATTTTCTTCCATAAGTACACTTCTTAACGCCTACTATGCTGAGAAGAGCGTACTCACCCGCATCCGTCAGAAATCCTCTGATCTGCGCCGGATCGTCCAGACAGCCCTGGAGCGAAACTACAAAAAATATGATCTTCAGCTAAAGCAGCTCAAAGACACGGAAAAGCGGGAACGTTACAAGATCTGGGGAGAGCTTTTGACCTCCTACGGCTATGAGCTCACTGGAGGGGAGAAAGAGTTAAGTTGTCTTAACTATTATACCAATAAGGAGGTACGCATCCCCTTAGATCCCCAACTCACAGCGCAGGAAAATTCTCAGAAATACTTTGCCAGATACAATAAGCTAAAACGCACCCACCAGGCTATGACTGAGATGGTAAAAGAGACCCGACAGGAAATCGATCATTTGGAGTCCATCAGCGCTGCCCTGGATATTGCCACTCGGGAAGAAGATCTGGTACCCATCAAGGAGGAGCTGACTGAATTTGGTTTTATCAAGAAAAGAGGACCTGGCGGAAAAAAGGCAAAGATCACCAGCCGCCCTTTCCACTACCTCTCTTCTGATGGCTTTCATATGTATGTGGGAAAAAATAATTATCAAAATGAAGAAGTCACCTTTAAGATCGCTGGTAGTAGTGATTGGTGGTTTCATGCCAAAGGGATTCCTGGTTCCCATGTGGTCGTCAAAACAGAGGGCCAAAAACTGCCGGACCGGGTATTTGAAGAGGCCGGAGCCCTGGCAGCCTGGTACTCTAAGGGGCGGGGCAATGAAAAAGTGGAGATCGATTATATCCAGCGCAAGCATGTTAAAAAGGCGGCTGGCGGAGCCCCTGGCTTTGTCATCTATCACACCAATTACTCTCTGATGGCAATTCCAAAGCTTCAGCTGGAGGAAGTCCGATAATCGTTAAAATACAAATCTGGCCAGCCAGGTATAAAAAAGCCTGGCGGCCAGATTTGTATGAATCGTTACGAATATTAAGGTTTTCTCCTCAGATCTGTAATGAAAAAGAAATATATCAAAATAATTTTTCCTCTATACTGATTTATATACCAAAAAATCAGACTTAAGCTCTACAAAGTGCTAAATGGAGGAAACATTATGAAAAAACAAGTAGTTATTCCCATTCTTACCCTGATAACATCCGCCGCTCTCACGGCATGTACCTCTCCTCAGGCAGCCCATGACCTGGGTGCTTCTCTTGGCGCTTCCATGCCTACCTCCATCAAGATTGAGGATACATCCAGCCAGGTGATCACCGTATCCAGCTCCCAGGAGGTCTATGTGGTACCGGATATTGCCCAGCTGGTATTTTGCGTCAGCACAAAAGCCGCTACTGCCCAGGAATGTCAGCAGCTCAACTCCAAATCCCTGGATCAGGTTCTGGAATATTTGAAATCCCAGGGGATATCTGAGGAATCCATCCAAACCTCCGACTACAATTTAGAACCCAACTACGACTGGAACAATGGCAGAACCATCATTGACTATGAGATGTCTGCCCGGGTGACTGTATCTCAGATTCCCATTGATCAGGTGGGCGAACTGATTACCAGCACGGTAAAGCAGGGCGCAAACCGGGTAGAATCCGTCTCTTACCTTTCCAGTCAGTATGAACAAAGCTACCAGGAAGCCTTGAAAAGGGCTGTGGATTCTGCCAGAGAGAAAGCCCAGGTTCTGGCTGAAGCCGGCGGCTGTAACTTAGGACCAGTTATACACATAAATGAATCTATGCCAGACACCTCCGCCAGAGCTATGCAGTCCTACACCAACTACAGTGCTGCCAGGGATATGGCAACTGCCAAGGAAGAAGATATGGCCGTTATGCCCGGACAACTGAAGATTCAGGCACAAATCACGGTGGATTTCGCCGTAGCGCACTGATGCGCCAGCCTTCTGCTTTATTTATAATCTTCAGGGCGGTTCCATCTGTCCTCATCTGCCTGCAAATGGTTCCAGGAGTCAGGATTCTCCTGGGGCCGGCTCCACCGGTCCTTTTCCATCCCTTCGGAATAGAATACCACTGGTCTGCCGCCCAGATCCTCTGTGTTCATTTTCCGTAAAGCTCCTGCCAGATAGGCCAGGGATATTCCCAGACTCACAATCGGATAAAAGGGTATTCCCACAGGGAGGAAGGAAAACACTGCCTTGAGAAGCAGAGATGTGGTCCGGGTGTAGATTCCCAGTTTATACAATTCTCCAAAAGTCAACTTGGCCTGCACGCAGGACGCTACGATCATCCCAAACAACCCGACAAACAAGACGCCAAAGAAAAATGTCACTTCCATAAAAAGAAATACAAGAATCAATACCACCCCAATAACAATGGTCACAAAAGGAGCAAGCATCTCAATCAGCTCCGATTTGGTAATATCAAGATCATAATCAGAAATATCCAGCATCTGCACCTGCCCGTTGCTCTTGACCACCACATTCTGAGAATCCACAATCAGTACCACACTATAGCTGCGCAGATTCTCTAAAAGTTTCTCCTGAGCCATGTCCTCGTTTTTTGTATCTACAAAAAAGTACGTGTCCCCGTCTGCAAATTCAAACTGCTCCTTCATATCCAGACGCCCGTCTGCAATCGAAAAGTCCGGAACCACCTCCTCTATCATATGCATAACTCCACCAGTGGATACCTGAAACCGGACAAGCGGCAAAATAATGGTTATAAGATAATAGATCAGCACCAAAAGAAAGCCGAAGAGAAAAGTCTTTCTCTTCTTATCCTTCAAAAAAAGACTATAGCTTTTCAGATCATAGACAGAATGAATCAGCTCACTAAATACATTCATATTAATCGCTTCCTTTCCCTGTAAGAAAACATCATTTTTAATCTTTCAATCAGGCATATTTAGAAAATCCGGCGCCGAAGCGCCGGTTATAAAAAATACGTATGTACATTTTGAAAACAAACATCCGGATGACTAAAGCGCACTCACCAGGCTGCCTACCATAAATACAATCCCCAGATCAACCACCGCGAACCCTACTGCAATCCCAATATTCAGCAAAACCTTTACCGGAAGCGAAAAATTGTTATTGCAGGAAACGGAGATGGTTGCCATCATTCCCAGGAATGCCATCAATACGCCTAAAGCCCCTCCTAACAGGAATAAAATGTATGCCAGATGAATTACCAAAAATACATATGCCCATTTTGGCAGACGCGCAGGTGTATAAGGCTTTCCTGTGGCACAATCCACTCCATCCATGATAAGCTTAGCTCCTCCGACCCATGTATTCACATAATACTCTGCCTTCTTCGGCCCTAAGGGAAGCTCATAAATTTTCCACATACCATCCTTTTTGGACATAAGGTTTTTCAGTTTATTCTTCTCGCCATTGACAACCAGCTTACCACCCTTTGCCTTGATCTCATACTTCTTTCCGTCCACAACCACATTCCATGGTTTCATATCGGGTTCTCCCTTCTTCCACTTTCCTTAATATGGTCAATACAAGATCCTCCCAATCCTGCCTGACCATCTATGATTTTACCTTATCCCTTCTCTTTTGTCTATTACTTTTTAGCTCTTTTTACATTTTTCTTAAATTTTATGTTACTTATCTTTCTTTGGTATCATCACTTCCCTGCCGCCCATATACATCTGAAGGGCTTTGGGAATCTTCACCGTCCCGTCTGCCTGCAGATTATTCTCCAGAAAAGCAATCAGCATACGGGGCGGAGCCACCACTGTGTTGTTGAGCGTATGGGCAAAATACTTCCCCTTCTCTCCATCCACCCGGATCTTTAAACGGCGGGCCTGGGCATCGCCTAGATTGGAGCAGGAACCCACCTCAAAATACTTCTTTTGCCTGGGAGACCATGCCTCCACATCACAGGATTTCACTTTCAGATCTGCCAAGTCCCCGGAACAACACTCCAAGGTCCTGACCGGAATATCCAGAGAGCGGAACAGATCCACCGTGTTCTTCCACAGTCTATCATACCACATAGGAGACTCCATTGGCTTACACACCACAATCATCTCCTGCTTCTCAAACTGATGGATCCGGTAGACTCCCCGCTCCTCGATTCCATGAGCGCCCTTCTCTTTCCGGAAACAAGGCGAATAGCTGGTCATGGTCTTGGGAAGCTGCTCCTCCGGAGTGATGGTGTCAATAAACTTACCGATCATAGAGTGTTCAC
>JAAWEL010000008.1 GCA_022794255.1 Lachnospiraceae bacterium | reverse complement strand
GAGGCGCCCGTTCCAAACAGTATAGAATCGCAAAGCAGTCTGTGATGAGAGCTTTGACCAGCTCTTATGCAGGACGGAAGCAGTGAAAGAGACAGTTCCGTCAGCTGTGGATTGCCCGTATCAATGCAGCTGCAAGAATCAATGGCCTGTCCTACAGTAAGTTCATGTATGGACTGAAGTTAGCCGGTGTGGAGATGAACCGGAAGGTTCTGTCTGACATGGCGATCAATGATGCAGAGGGCTTTGCAAAGCTGGCTGAGCTGGCAAAGAGCAAAGTGGCATAAGAGCCAGGAATATAAAAGTAAGGATTGTAAGCGCTGCCGGAAGGCGGCGCTTTGAGTTTTTCGGGAGGTTTTTATGCTGTATCAGATTATAGATGGTACTTTGTCCTTTGGGGAAAATCCGATCTTCTCCCATCTGAATTTTGAACTGAAGGGGAAGGAAAAGGTGTCCCTGGTGGGGCGCAACGGTGCGGGAAAGACCACGCTTCTGCGACTCCTTGCAGGAGAATTGTCTCTGGACAGGGATGATCGCAGAAATGGGCCGGGGATCCGCATGTCCAGGAAGCTGACGATAGGGATGCTGCGCCAACAGGCTTTTGATCATATGGAAAGAACGGTGGAGGAGGAGATCTTAAAAAGGATTCCCACAGCAGATCTCTATGACCGGGAACGCTTCGATTATGAAAAGGAATATGACCGGCTTTTCACAGGCCTGGGTTTTGCTAAAGATGATAAAAAAAGATGCCTGGGAGAGTTTTCCGGAGGCCAGCAGACAAGGATCGCACTCCTCTGCCTTCTCCTTGAGAGGCCGGATATTCTTCTTCTTGATGAGCCTACAAACCATCTGGACATGGAAGCATCCCAGTGGCTGGAGGGATATCTGTGCCAGTATGACGGGGCAGTGGTCGTGGTATCTCATGACCGGTTTTTCCTGGATCAGGTGGCAGAAGTGGTCTGGGAGCTGGAAGGGGGAAAGGCTGTTTGCTACCCGGGAAATTACACCTGCTACCGGCAGGAAAAGAGAAAAAGAATGGAATTAAGAAAAAAGGCCTGGGAGCGGCAGCAGCAGGAGATTCACCGTTTGGAGCAGGTGATCGAGCGATTCAAGCACAAGCCCACCAAAGCTTCCTTTGCCCGGGCAAAGAAAAAGCAGCTGGAGCGGATGGAGAAGGTGGAGCCTGCAACGAGAGATGAGGCACACTTATTTACAGGAGAGCTGACTCCCTTGATTCTGGGAAGCAAGCTGGTGTATGAGGCAGAACATTTAAAGCTTGGGTATGATAAAACCTTATTGGAGCTGTCCCTGCGAATCCGCCGGGGTCAGAAAATCGGGCTTTTGGGGCCTAATGGAGGAGGAAAGAGTACTTTTTTAAAGACCGTTGTGGGGCTGATACCAGCACTTTCAGGAAAGGGAAAACTGGGAAATCAGATTACCATTGGATATTTTGATCAACATTCGGCCAGGATTCAGTCTGAAAAAAGTGTGCGGGAGCATTTTTTGGAGCATTTTCCAGGATGGACGGATAAGGAAGTCCGATCAGTTTTGGGGGCTTATCTGTTTCGGGGACGGGAGGCAGAACGGCGAGTCAGTGATTTGTCCGGAGGTGAGAAGGCCCGGCTTGTGTTAGCGGAATTGTTGGAGAGCAGACCGAATTTTCTCGTTTTGGACGAACCGACCAACCACATGGATATCCCTGCCAAGGAGACTTTGGAGTCAGCCTTTCGCACCTATACGGGAACCATATTGTTTGTATCTCATGACCGGTATTTTATTCGCCAGGTGGCGGAAGCTGTGCTGATTTTTGAGGATGGCCAGGCATTTTATTATCCTTTTGGGTATGCACATTATCTGGAAAGGATGACCAGGGAAAGCGGCAGCCAGGGACTGACAGCACGGATCCAGGCGGAGGATCAGGCATTGGTGGATTCCTTTCGGGCTGTACCAAAGGTCAAACAGCATCGCTTCCGGGAGATTTCCACGGAGGAGGCCTATGAGGACTGGAGGCTTCGTCTTGTGAGAGAGAAAATGGAGAAGGCAGGGGAGAGACTTGAGGAGCTGCTGCGGCAGAGGGAAAGTCTGTTTGAGAGATGGATGGAAGCAGGAGAATGCGGGAATGGAGACCAGGGGGCAGAAGCAGGGGAATATCAGAGAAGAGACGGATTGGGGGAAGAATATGAGGAGATGAAGGTCAGGGTAGAGGAGGCATGGAAGCAGTGGCATGAAGCATGTATGGAATGGTGGGATGTGTGGGGTATGTAAATATTGGCACAATCCGAAAAAGCTTCCAGCTAAAAAATAGTTGAAAATTAAGTGCCCTTATGGTATTATTTGAACATTAAGGCAAATTTCCGACATACATGCGTAAGCTTGAAGGTGCAACCCGGAGTGGATTTGCACCATTTTTTGTCATAAGACAGGTAGGAGAATGTGAGTATGGCGGAGTGAAAGAGGAGGAAAAATTATGAAGAAAAAAGTAAGCCTGATTCTTGCCGCCTCCATGGTGTTTGGACTGGCGCTGACCGGCTGCGGAGGTAGCAGTAGTGAGAACGTTGGAAGTGCCGCCCAGGGGGAATCCACACCAGCGGCAGGAGGAAGTACAGAGGCCGCTGCAAGCGGTGGAGGAGAAGCTTTGGGTGTGGACACAGCAGGATTTATGATTGATGTGTTGAACGCAGATATTCAGACGGCAGATGTACATAAGACCAGTAAGGACTATACGGTTCCCACCAATATTTATGACCGGCTGGTGGAGATCCAGGTGGATGAAGCAGGGGCCTCTAAGATTGTGCCGAGTCTGGCAGAGAGCTGGGAGATTTCCGGGGATGGGCTGGAATATACGTTCCATCTGCGGCAGGGAGTGAAGTTCCAGAATGGAAATGATTTTACCGCAGAGGATGTGTCTTATACGTTTGAGCGATTGCTGACTGTGGAAGGCGGTGTCAACACGGAGCTTTTGGACCAGGTTAAGGGAGCTGCAGCAATGATTGATGGCAGCGCGGATACGCTTGAGGGTGTGGAAGTTGTGGATGACTATACCGTTAAAGTTACCTTAAAGGAACCCTTTGCAGCATTCTTGTCCTGTCTGACAGCGCCGGGGCTTTCCATTTATGACAGTGAGGCTACAGAGGCCGCCGGGGATCAGTTTGGCATGGATCCGGCTGTCACAGTGGGAACCGGCCCCTTTAAGTTTGCAGAATGGACCTTCAATGATCACCTGACATTGGTGAGAAATGAGGATTACTGGAACGGGGCTGCAGGATTGCCGGGAGTGGTGATCAAGATCATTCCGGACACAGAGACTCAGACTATGATGTTTGAGAGTGGGGAGCTGGATGTGATTGACCTGGATTTTGTGACAGATGCAGCAGATCGTTTCCTGGCTACTTATCCGGATCAGATTGTTTCAGGTCCCCGGGTGGGAATCACCTACTTTACCATGAATTTTAATATTGAGCCCTTCCAGGATGTAAAGGTGCGTAAGGCAGTGCAGATGGCTATTGACCGTCAGGCGATATTGGATGCCCTGTACGGCGGCCGTGGACAGGTAGAGCACGGAATCTACCCCTATGGACTGATCGGCTTTAATGATGCTCAGACTAAGATCAGCTATGATCCGGAGGGGGCAAAGGCTCTGCTTGCAGAGGCTGGTTATGGAGATGGATTTACCATGGAGCTGGCGGCGGACGCCTCAGCATCTGACACTGTGACCATGGCTTTGGAGATCATCAAGGAGCAGCTGGCTGCTGTGGGGATTCATGCAGAGATCAAGAATTATGATGAATCTACCTGGTTGGAGACCCGGAAGGCAGGAGAGCTTGGTTCCTTTATGTCCACATGGACAGCAGATTTCAATGATCCGGAGAATTTTATCTATACTTTCTTCGGAAATGAAGAAAAAACCAGAATCCGTTCTATTAACTATCCGGATACAGCGGTTATGGCACGGGTCAGCGGAGCCAGAGGGATTGTCAATGAGGACGAGAGGCTGGCTGAGTACCAGGCTTTGGAGGAGAAGCTGATCCACGAAGATGCGGCCTGGGTTCCTATGTATTCCCGGATGCATCTGTGGGCTGTGAGCAAGAGAATACAGGATTTTAAGCCGGTGTGGAGCGGAGTCAGCGACCGGAATTATTATGGAGTGTCTTTAACTGAGTAGGATTAAGTGAAATCTGGTACAGCGCCGCAGAAGCTTTTGTTTGTGTGGTGCTGTACCAGTGTGCTTTGACCTGTTTAGAGGTATTTTCCGTCTGAAAGGAGGAGCTTTTTCGTGTTAAACAAAGTCTTAAAACGGATTGTCATATCGATTCCGGTATTGTTTGGCGTGATGCTTGCTATATTTATTATGCTGCGCCTTGTACCGGGAAACCCGGTGACTACCATGCTGGGGGAGCATGTGAATCCTGCAGTGATTGAGAAGATCAGCCGGGAGATGGGGTTGGATCAACCGTTGTATATACAGTTTTTCAAATATGTGGCAAACGTTCTTCGGGGCGATTTTGGTACCTCCTATCGGCTGAACCGCAATGTGACCGGAATTATTATGGAATCATTTCCCAACACGGTAAAGCTGTCTTTGCTGGCAGCAGTGGTTGCATGGTTGATTGGGATAGTGGCGGGGATAGTGGCTGCCATTCGGCAGAACCGGATTTTGGACCGTCTCTTTATGGGAGGCGCTCTGATCGGGGTGTCCATGCCGGTATTTATGACAGCGCTTGTTCTCCAGTATTTATTTGCATTTAAGCTGAAGTGGTTTCCTGTATCCGGATTTGATTCCATGCAGGCGATGGTACTGCCGGCTATTGTTCTGGGATGGAATTCGGCAGGAAGCATTGCCCGCATGACCCGGTCCAATCTGGTGGAAATTATGCAGAATGATTTTATTCGTACTGCCCGGGCCAAGGGTTTGCGGGAACATGGAGTGATTATCGGACATGCTCTGAAAAATGCCATGTTGCCAGTCATTACCATGATGGCGCTGCAGCTTTCCAGCATGCTTTCCGGTGCTGTGCTGACAGAGAGCGTCTTTGGTGTGCCGGGGATCGGGCGCCTGGCAGTGAATGCGATTGAGACACGGGACATGCCCCTTTTGCAGGGCACAGTGATTTTTACTACCATATTGGTAATTTTGGGAAATCTGGTTGCAGATTTGCTTTACAATGTGATGGATCCCAGAATCCGGGAGGGCGCGTGAGATGGCAGATGGAAAGGAAAGACAAAACCTGACAGAGCAGAATCCGGAGACTTTCAAGAAACCGGATGGAATGGCTTTTCGGGAGCATGAGGAAAATATAAGCACAAAAGAGGACATATCTGGCCAGCTGGGGGAAGCAGATACCTGGAAAGATCAGCTGATGACCCTGATTCGTCAGAATAAGCTGGCAGCTTTTTCGGCGGTGGTTATCGGTCTGATTATATTGGCTGCTATTTTTGCGCCAGTGGTGGCGCCCTATGACTATCTGGCCCAGAGCCTGACAGACCGGCTTCAGGATCCTGGCGCTGCTCACTGGCTGGGAACGGACGAGCTGGGACGGGATGTGCTGAGCCGGATTATCTATGGAGCCAGGATATCTTTGACGATTGGTTTGGTTCCCACCTTGATTTCCATGGCTATCGGTACGGTGCTGGGGCTTTGCGCAGGATTTTATGGCGGGAAAACAGATTTTATCATTATGCGTCTGGCAGATGTGATGCTGGCATTCCCCTCTCTTTTGCTGGCTATGGTGGTGATGTATACCATGGGTGGCGGTCTGATCAATATATTTATTGCCCTGAGTTTGGTAAACTGGGCCGGGACAGCCCGGATTGTCCGCTCTCAGACCTTGTCTCTTAAGGAGAAAGAGTTTGTGGAGGCGGCCCGGTCCATTGGAGTGAAGAAGTGGACGATTATGTTTCGCCATATTCTGCCCAACTGCCTGCCCTCTCTGATTGTACTTTTTACCCTGAATATCCCTTCCGCGATTTTGTCGGAGGCTTCCTTAAGCTTTTTGGGAATCGGGGCGCAGCCGCCCTCAGCCAGCTGGGGCCTGATGGTGGTACGGGGCAAAAAATATTTGTTTTCCGAGCCCTGGCTGTCCATTGCTCCCAGTGTGGCCATTATGATTGTGGTGCTGGCCTTTAATTTCCTGGGAGATGGTCTGCGGGATGTGTTGGATCCATATCTGAAGGAGCAGTAGAGGAGGTGAAGGGATGAGTGAATCAATCGTGCTGGATATAAGGAATCTGAAATCCCACTTCTTTACAGCAAAGGGGGAGGTTCCGGCGGTGGACGGAGTCAGTATCCAGGTTCCGGCGGGGAAGATTATCGGTATAGTGGGAGAATCGGGATGTGGAAAAAGTATGACAGCCATGTCGGTCATGGGACTTCTCCGTTATCCCGGAAAGGTGGTGGGAGGAACCATTGCCTTAGATGGAAGGGATATTACGCATTTATCTCCCAGAGAGCTGTCATGTGTGCGGGGAAATGAGATTTCCATGATTTTCCAGGAGCCTATGACTTCTTTAAACCCGGTGTATCCGGTGGGAAAGCAGGTGCTGGAAGCGATTTTGCTTCATCAGAAGGTGGCAAAGACAGAGGCGAAAAAGCAGGTGTTAGATATATTCCGGGCAGTGGGAATCCCGGAGCCGGAGAAGCGGTATTATAATTATCCCCATCAGCTGTCCGGCGGACTGCGTCAGAGAGTTATGATTGGTATGGCCATGGTGTGCCGCCCCAAGGTGATGATTGCCGATGAGCCTACTACAGCTTTGGATGTAACCATAGAGGCTCAGATTTTAAGGCTGATGAAACAGCTTTGCAGCGAGCAGGGAACCTCGATTATTCTGATTACACACAATATGGGAGTGGTGGCAGAGGTCTGTGATTATGTATATGTGATGTACGCTGGAAAGGTGATGGAGCAGGCAGAGACTTTTGAACTGTTTGAGAGAACCAGCCATCCCTATACCCAGGGGCTGCTAAAATCCATACCCAAGTTGGATGAGAAAACAGATCGGTTGTATACCATTGATGGGGTGGTACCCAATCTCCTTCATCTTCCAAAAGGGTGCAGCTTTTGCACCCGGTGCAGTCAGGCTGAGAAACGGTGCTTCACAGAGAGACCGGGTCTGTACAAAGTGACAGAGGATCACGGAGCTCGGTGTTTCCGGTATGAAAGGGGAGGGCAGTTGGATGAATAGCAGAGAAGGGCAGAAGGTGCTTTTGGAGGCAAAGCATTTGGTAAAGGAATTTCCGGCAGGGGGAACAAGGAAAAATCCTCAGGTAGTCCATGCTGTGACAGATGTGAACCTGACCATCTATGAGGGAGAGACATTGGCACTAGTAGGAGAGTCCGGCTGTGGAAAAAGTACCTTAGGGCGGGTGCTGATCCGGCTAATAGAGCCTACAGGGGGAGATATTTTGTATGAGGGACAGAGCATTGTCGGCATGAGGGAGGCTGCGTTTGCCAGGCTCAGACGGCAGATGCAGATCATTTTCCAGGATCCCTATGCTTCCTTAAATCCACGGATGAGTGTGAAGGAGATTATCGGGGAACCGCTTCTTACCTATGGCATGAGGGATAAAAGGGAACGGGAGGTACGGGTGAGAGAGCTGATGAAGGAGGTGGGAATTGCCCAGGAATTTTACAACCGCTACCCCCATCAGTTTTCCGGAGGTCAGCGGCAGAGAATCGGCATTGCCCGGGCCATTGCCTTAAACCCGAAGCTGATTATCTGTGATGAGCCAGTGTCAGCGCTGGATGTGTCAATTCAGTCCCAGGTGTTAAATCTTTTAAAGGATCTGCAGGAAAAATATGGCCTTACCTATCTTTTCATCTCTCATGATTTAAGTGTGGTGAAGTTTATTGCGGATCGGGTGTGTGTGATGTTTTTGGGGAAAATCTGTGAGATCGGAGATACAGACAGTCTGTATGAAAAACCGCTCCATCCCTACACCCGTTTTTTGATGAATGCGATTCCCAAGGCAGATCCCCGGCTGCGAAGCCAGGAAAAGGAGCTGCTTTCCGGTGAGATCCCCTCCCCGGTCAATCCTCCTTTTGGCTGCCGGTTCCACACCCGGTGCCCTTATGCAAAGGACATATGCCGCAAAGAGGAGCCGGCAGGTCAGACCGTGGGAGAGCGGCAGGTGTTCTGCCATTTCCCCTTGGGAGAAAGAAAAAGTGGCCTACACTAAAAAGTATCCCCTGCAGCTTATTCCTTCAGATACTGTTGGATAAACTGCAGGGATTTTTGTACCAAAGTGTATTTTTCAGGTCTTTTTATTCCTCCTTTTTTTTGACACCAGTGACCCTTATCCGTAATGGTTCTCCAGGTCTGAGCTTGGTCTTTACATTGTTTGAATCATTATATTTTATGGCAAGGGCATGAACTTCTTCTTTTTCAAATAAATGTTTGGTAAACATGGCATTGATATATTGCTGAGACAAAAAGGCATACCTTCTGGCAGCGATCTGTTTTGCTTGCCTGTCCGCAGAGCCATGAGCATAATTGATCCGATCCTTAAATGCTTTTTCTAATTCCTTCTGACAGTATGTGCTTAAGGAGGAAATACTCTCTTTTATGGTTTTCATTGAGACATTTCCCACTTGTTTCTTGGTTATGATCCAGCAGTTCGACTTTTCCTTAGGATGGATCCGCATATTGGGAATCTGAGGGTCATCAAATAATATTTTTACCTGCTCATCCTGGAGAACCAGATAACCATTATTGCCATAAGGCTGTTCTCCCTTTGTCAGGGAAAGTACTTCCAAAAATATCAGTACACCATGGTCATCCAGCACTTCAAATATTTCTCTAAAGGTCTGATGCCATTTTCCTCCCTCTATTTCATGAAGAACATTCATGAGAACAACTACATGGAAGTTCTTTTCCTTTTTAAGAATATCGGAAAAATTCAAGTACAGTGGAAAGGGCGGTTTCTCATCTGATTTAGGGTATGGTTCATATGCTGTGTATATTACCTGTGATTTGCCTGGATCGGAATCGGGAAGCAGCTGCATACATTCCCAGATCCGAAATTTCCCGGCGCCATAGTCCAGCATGCGAAGCGGTTCATTGTCTGGTAAGTTGTCCCTGACAGAGGATAAAAGTTTGCAGAACTGCTCGTCTTTAACATCAGCCTTATTCACGGATTCCGGCAGGCAGAAACATTCGGCAATAAACTGATAATACTGCCAGCTGTCTAAGGATTTCAAAAATTCAAAAATATCAATATTTTCCAGGCCGACTAAAGAGTCATACAGATTTTTGTACATATGGCTGTTTCGGCAGAAGATGGTGTTGTGCTCGATAAAAACAATTTCTTCAAATTCAAATAGTGGAACTAAAAATAGAGAATGAGAGGCAATCCACAGCTCAGAAATGTTTTCGGAAGCCTTCAATATCTGCATCATTTTTACAAGAGCCCGTGGATGCAGGTGCAATTCCGGCTCATCAATAATAAGAACAGCCCCATGAGTATGCTTTTTTTGTATGATCATTAAAAAAACACACAGATAAAAGAGCATCAATTCTCCCGGAGAAAATTCTGACAGAGCCTTTTTCAATGGAAGCGTTCGGATCGTATTATCTTTTAATGTCGATAGATCGATCCGACTATCTTCAGGGGATATGGATATTGTTTTATTAAGAAATTCCGCTAACAGTTCATTGAGCTCATCAAGGGCTTTTTTAGCATCCGTACTTTTTTTGGTTCTCTTCATGGACAAAACAGACAGAATATTTTCAAGAAAATCGCCTTTATCGTTTTCCATGATTTTCAAAAAATCATAGAAGGAATAGCTTTCACTGTCAAATAATAAATCGTAGGGGTATATTTCCTGGAATGATTCTTTTTCCTCCTCCTGCTTGCTCTGCGATATGGAGCTGTAGAAGGCCTGGATTTCAGGAAAGTACAAGGTAATGACAATTTGGTCTTGGTTTTTTCCCTGTTTTTTGTCCTGCTCCAGAGCTTTTAAAAAACGAGTTTTTCCAGAGCCGTTCTTGCCGATAATCAGATTCTTTTTAGCAAAAACAGCCTGATGTACATTTTCTAAGCCTTCTTTCTGAAAAATAGTGAAGTCAGTGATTGGATTGTCCTGGGATGACATGATAGGCTCCTTTCCCTGTCCGAGAGTTTTGTAGAATTTATTTTTATTATAAAGGATATTACCATATCTTGTCAAATTTTGCCATAAAGGAATTTACAAATTTTGCCATATGTTTTATAATTTAGACAGGGAGGAAAGAGAGTATGGACAATCGTAATGGGAGGGCCGGGGCGGACAACAATCAGTTAGCTAACAGTGAATTGATTATCGGACTGGCCTGTGCGGTGGGAACGGACATCGCACTTGTGATTGAGCTGCTTTCAAACCGGCTTAAGGAGCTGGGATACGAGACGGAGCTTATCAAGATTTCAAAGCTTTTGATTGAACCTACAATTCCTGGCGGGATATCGAAGGAGCTGTCATCCTATGCCCGTGTGAATAAGCTGATGGATCAGGGAAATGAGCTGAGAAAGCGATTTGAACCAGGACCCTATAGTATTCTTGCTTCTGGTGTGGCTCACTGCATCAATCAAATTCGCCAGAAATACTCAAAAGAGAACAACCAGGAGGATGAGACACAGATTCAGATTTCTAAAACGGCTTTTATTATTGATTCCCTCAAGCATCCGGATGAGGTAGAGAAGCTGAGGGAAATCTATCCTTCTGGTTTTTACATGTTTGTGGTCAATGAGTCTGAAGAAGGCAGAGCCCGTCATCTTATGGATGTCAAAAATATGGGAAAAGCAGATGCGACAGAGCTGATTCATCGGGATATGGAAGAGAGTACTCCCTATGGCCAGCATACACGGGCTGTATTTGAGCTTGCAGATTTTCATCTTTCGGCCAATGTGCATAGCAGTGATGGAAACAAGTCAAATCAGAGGGAGTCTGCCTTGAAGCCTCAGATTGACAGAATATTAAATCTGATTTTTGGACATCCTTTTATTACGCCGACTTTTGATGAATATGCTATGTTTATGGCTTACTCTTCCGGGCTGAGATCTGCTGATCTGTCCCGACAGGTGGGGGCTGTCATTGCAAAAAACAATGATATTATAGCTACTGGAGCCAATGATGTCCCTTGCTTTGGCGGCGGCCAATACTGGCCGGATGAGGAGTATAAGGATTTTCCTCAGGGGAGGGATTACACCCGAGGTTTTGATTCTAATAAGATAGAACTTAAGAAGATTGTGGATGAAATTATTGACATCTATACATATGGGGAAACGCCTCAGGAAGAGGAGGACTTTAAAATCAAATCCAGGAAAGCAGTATTGAGCTCTTCCCTAAAAGAGCTGACAGAATATGGCCGGCCGGTTCATGCGGAGATGGCTGCCATTATGTCCTGTTCTAGAAACAGTATTTCCACACAGGATGCTACCTTATACTGTAGTACCTTTCCATGCCATAATTGTGCAAAGCACATTATTTCTTCGGGAATAAAGAAGGTTGTATATATTGAGCCCTATCCCAAGAGCAGGACGCTGGATTTGTATAATGACTCCATTACAATAAATGGAGAAGCTGATAAGGTATCATTCAGCGAGTTTGTCGGCATTGGCCCACGGCGTTTTTATGATCTTTTTTCTCTGCGTCTCAGTACTGGTGCCCGGATTCGGCGGAAGGGAGAGAATGGATATTGTGTCAAATGGAGTGAGGAAAATGCCAGAGTTCGTTGTCAGATGATTTCCACATCTTATATTGACAAAGAGGCAATGGAAGCATTAAAATGGGAGAATAACCTGGAGGGAAGGGGACAAACAAAATGAGTACGTTACAGGAAATAGGACAGAAGCCAGAAGAGACAATCCATGCATCCAAGCTTTTGGATGTGATTGCACAATGGCCAGAGTGGAAGCTCCAGGCGCTATGCCTGGATGAGAGTGATTTGAAGATCAGAGAGTTGATTCAGACCAGACGAAATTTGCAGCATTACTGATACTTTTACAAATTATTGAGTGAATGATTTGACGAGCTCGTTTTACACAGAGTGCCGGATTTGTACATTGTTCGACAAATAGGTAGCTATTTGCGAAACAATGTACAAATCCGGCACTCTGTTTTAACAAGATTGTGGGAACTGAATCATTGATTTTTCCCGTCATTCCAGTTCCAGATTCACATTATAAAAAGTCACATCAGCACTTCTGGCCACAAACATCCCGGCATAGACATATTCAGAATCTATGGCAGTCAAAGGAAAATCAAAACCAGCAGATACAGGGACATTGTCTCCGAAGGTGCAGGCATAGCCATCAGAAGTTTTGCGTATTTCTAAGTGAAGCGTGTCGCCCGGGGCATAAAGCTTTGTGGCAGTTTGGCCCTGGGTCAACACACCACTTTTGCGGGCAAAGCAGTTCCAGGGCTCATCAGAGCCGGACATCAGGGGCCCGGCAGCCACATAGTCCCCTAATGTGTCGCTGGTAACTGTGTCCAGATAGATGTCGTCACGCACCATCAGTCCAAAGGATGCCTGGTTATTAGGGTCAAAATGGTGGATGGTTACATCGGCAGAGAGCGTGAAATTCCGGTCAGCAGGGACGGCCTGATAATACATGGCAATGCCATCGGTAGTGGTGGCAATTTTTCCAACCCTTGCTCCTACAATAGAGCTGTCGTTTCCTTCAAAGCGGCCGGCTTTCATCCAGATTCCGTCCTCATAGGGAGAGAGATTAAAATAAACATTGTTCAGGTATTCGTATCCATCAATATCTCCGAATATGGTGCCTTTCCACTCTCCGATAGAAGCCCACTGAATGCTTTCTCCATCTGGCCGGTTAAAGGGGTGCTCTGTATAAAGTGGATTCACAGTCAGGATGGATGGATCGGGAGGTGTTAAGTCCTCTGCAAGATGATTTTTAAGCGGACTGGTTGTTTTTGACAGCTCATCTGCGATCAGCCATGCATTGCAGGCAGCACCGTAAAGACTGGTGTGCGTGTTATCTATGCTGGCATCCCTAAATGAGCTTCGGGCATGGCGGTCCTTGACGCCCTGAGCTCCCAGACGGGAGTAGATTTCCCGGGTCCTTTTGGTCAGATCCAACACCGGCACGCTTTTGGCAACACCGGCCCGGTTGATAGCCTTGGCATAATCGCCTCCCTCAAAAGTCCCTTCGATGGTAGTCTGTGGGCTGGTGATGTGGCCACTGGCACCAGTATAGTTGTTGCCCGGATCCCGGCGGACAATGGGAGTACATAAAATCGGATTTACCTCCGCTTCCTGCATGGGGCGGATATAGTACTCAAAGAGATAGTTCTGAATGGATCCGGCTGTGGAAATAGAGGCGTTCGGGTTGGAATAGCGGAGAGATTCCGGCTTTTCGTCATTGTGTCCGAAGCCGATCAGCACATAATCTCCTGCCTGCATGTTCTCAAGCAGGCGCTGATAATTGTCCGTCTGCAAAAAGCTTTGGGTGCTGGTGCCGGACACAGCCAGGTTTTGTATGGAAAGTTCCGGAAAATACCGATAGAGCTGGGTGCCCCAGCCATAGCGGGGATAGTAGTAGGTGGTGTCATTAAACTCGGCAGCTGTGGAATCGCCAATGACCCAGAGGGTGGGAAGTCTGGTTTCTGAGGAAGGGGAGGAGATGTTTTGGGAGGAAGCAGAAGAATCGTCCTGGGCAGCAGCGGCAGCAGTTTCGTCTGTACCTGCGCTGTCTGATGAGGCACAGGCAGGAAGGGAAAAAAGCGTGAGGGAAGCAGCACACAGTGAGACAAGGGAGAGAAGCTTGATTGATTTGAGAATTATTTTCATGATGTTTACGCTCCTGTATCTTAAATTTTAATTTTACATGGAATAAAGAAGAGGATGCCCGGACGGACAATCCTTGCTGTATCGTGAACATTATACCGGATTTTAGATAGATTGGGAACCTGATTAAAAAAAATGTAAGAAATGCAAGATATATGGAACAACTTAAAACAGAGACAGAAACAATGGCCAAGGGATTTTTTCATGGAAGTCCTTTGGCCATTTTGTATTTTTAATTTTGAAGAGATCCGAACAAAGTATAGGATATTTCCTTTCTAAAGGTTCAGGATGAATGAAAAAGGTCACTGCAATCTTTCCAGATCTTTATAAAATTCCGGATAGGAGATATTGACACACTCTGCCCCTAGGATCTCGGTTTCTCCTTCTGCCATGCAGGCGGCAATGGCAAAGGTCATGGCAATACGATGGTCGAGCTTGCTGTCAATGACAGCGCCGCGAAGTGTTTTGCCGCCCTGGATGATCATACCGTCATTTGTCTCTTGTACATTGGCTCCCATGGTAGTAAGACCGCGCACCATCACATCGATCCGGTTGGATTCCTTTACCTTCAGTTCGGCAGCATCCCTGATAACCGTCTCGCCGTCAGCAAAGCAGGCCATGGCAGCAATGATGGGCAGCTCATCAATCAGAGTGGGTATGATGGCGCCTTTGATGGTAGTTCCGGAAAGGCTGCTGCTTTTCACCAGAATATCGGCAGTAGGCTCTCCTTTATCATAGCTTTCATTTAGGAATGTAAGATTTCCTCCCATGGCCTGACATACCTTTAGAATACCGCTTCGGGTAGGATTGATGCCTACATTGTGAATCAAAAGCTCTGAGCCGGGGATTATCAGACCGGCTGCAATAAAAAAGGCCGCAGAGGAGATATCTCCTGGCACAAGAATTTTCTGTCCGTAAAGCTCCCGGGCAGGGCAGATATGGGCGGTGGTACCCTCTGTGCGGATATCTGCTCCAAACTGGGAAAGCATACGCTCTGTATGATCCCGGGATACATAAGGTTCCGTTACAGAGGTTTCGCCATCTGCATAAAGGCCGGCCAAAAGGATGGCAGACTTAACCTGAGCAGATGCCACGGGGGATGAATAGTGGATGCCATATAGAGGTGATCCGGTGATCTCCATGGGGACACAGCCATTGTCATTGAGGCAGCGGATTTTTGCTCCCATCTGGGAAAGGGGATCGGTTATCCGTTTCATGGGCCGTTTCTGGATGGAGGCATCCCCGGTCAGGGTAGTGGTAAAATCCTGGGCCGTCAGGATACCGGAGATCAGCCGTGTGGTGGTGCCGCTGTTGCCGCAGTCCAGAATACACGCCGGCTTTTTTAGGCCCCGGATTCCCTGGCCGTGGACTAGCACCTTGTCTCCACGATTTTCAATATCTACTCCCATGCTGCGGAAGCAGGAGATGGTGGAGAGACAGTCCGCTCCCTGAAGAAAATTATGGATTTCTGTGGTGCCCTTGGCCAGGGAACCGAACATGACACTTCGGTGAGAGATGGATTTGTCACCGGGGATGGTGATTTCACCCTTAAGGCTGCCGCACTTGTAGAATTTCATTTTTGATTGGTTCCTTTCCCATGCCGCAGACAGGATATGCTGCGGCCTTAAATGTTTAGTTTGCAATAGATTGAAAAGATTATCTTCCTGCCAGCTCATAATTATATTTTTTCAGCTGTATCCAGGCTTCGTTCATGGCCGCCTCTTCATAGAAAGTGATCCGCAGTGCTCCTTCTCCATGCTCCCGGTTGTGATTGATACCAATGTTTTTAATATTGATGCCCCGGGCGCTTAAGATCACTGACAGGGTGGAGATTGAACCAGGCTCGTCCACAATATCCACTGTGAAGGAATAATCCGGCGGCACAGAACCCTTCTGAGAATCAGGAATGGAGTTGCGGTAGCTGCGGGAACGGTCAAACAGGTCGTAGACAGCCTGACTGTCCTTTCGGTACAGCCCGTCAAGAATTTTCTGCAGGGAGTCAATGTAAGCCTGCAGCATATCACAGATGGGCTGTGTGTTAGTCATACAAATCTGTTCCCACATCTTAGGGGAGGAAGAGGCGATTCGGGTAATATCCTTAAAGCCGCCGGCGGCCAGCCGTTTCATCCGCTCCTGGGAATCATCAGAGTTTTGAACCAGATTGACAAGGCTGGAAGCGATAATATGGGGTAAATGGCTGATGGCAGCAACAATCCGGTCGTGGCAGGACGGATCCAGCACAATGGGAATAGAGCCAATCAGATTTGCGATAGATACCATTTCATCCACGTATTCCTGACGGGAGAGGGGGGTGGGGGTAATGATGTAATAGGCATTTTCCAACAAATGATCTGTGGAATTTTCATAGCCTGTTTTTTCCGAGCCAGCCATGGGATGTCCGCCTATAAAGCAGTCCTCCATTCCCAGTTCTTTTACAGCCTGGTGAATATTGGTCTTGGTGCTGCCAACATCGGTTACAATCGCTCCGTCTTTTAAATAAGGTTTCAGATCCTTAAGGTAACGGGCATTGTATTCCACCGGTGTACAGAGGAAAATAATGTCACATTCACGAAGGGCTTCTCCAACACCATCCAGGATCCCATCCACAATGCCGTCCCTTTTGGCCTGTTCCAGCTTAGAATGGGTCCGCATATAGGCCAGAATCTTTACATCGGGACGGGCCCGTTTGATGCCTCTGGCTATGGAGCCGCCGATCAGTCCAAGACCGATAAAGCCGATAACATGATTTTTCATCAAAAATTCCTCCCCTCCAGCCGGGCGTAGGGCCGCAGCCCTTCAGTCAGTTCTTCAAACTGCTCAAAGGTCAAAGACTGTGGACCATCGGACAAAGCACGGGACGGATCCGGATGAACTTCGATCATCAGCCCGTCTGCCCCGGCGGCAATGGCACATTTGGCCAGCGGTGGCACATAGGCCCGCACTCCGGTTGCATGGCTGGGATCCACAATAACAGGAAGATGAGATTTGCCTCGCAGCACAGGAACCGCACTGATATCCAAAGTGTTTCTGGTGGAGGTCTCGTAAGTCCGTATCCCTCTCTCACAGAGAACCACCCGTTCATTTCCCTCAGACATAATATATTCTGCCGCATTGAGCCACTCGTCAATGGTAGCAGAAAGCCCGCGCTTTAAAAGCACGGGGATATTGGCCTTTCCGGCCTCCTTAAGCAGTTCAAAGTTCTGCATATTCCTGGCGCCAATCTGAAGCATATCCACATATTTGACAGCTGTCTCAATGGCATGATGGCTTGTGACCTCGCAGATAACCGCAAGCCCGGTGGCATCTTTTGCTTCCCTCATATATTTAAGCCCTTCCTCCTCTAAGCCCTGGAAGGAGTAGGGGGAGGTCCGAGGCTTGTAGGCTCCGCCTCTCAGAAAATTGGCTCCCGCTTTTTTCACCGCAAAGGCAGTTTCCAAAAGCTGCTCCCGGCTCTCCACCGCACAGGGACCTGCCATGATCGTGAGAGTTCCAGGTCCGATAAAAGTGTTCCCTACTGGAACCACAGAGGCCTGGGGATGAAATTTGCGGTTGGCCAGTTTATAGGACTCAGTGACAGCCACCACTTTATCCACTCCGTCTGCAATCTCAAAATTGATTCCATTAAGCTTTGTTTTATCGCCCACCACGCCCACAATCGTGACTTCATGCCCCTCAGAAAGATGGACTTGCAGCCCTTTCTTTTCGATCTGGCCGGTGATTTTTTGAATCGAATCTTTAGAAGCATTTGGCTTCATGATAATAATCATAATTTTTTCCTCGCTAAAAAGTGATTTCCCACATATCTTTCATATTCTAACCCACTCCCCTTTAATTGTCAACGCTTTGTTGCTTTAAACTTTGACGCTTTAAAGTTGATGATTCCCCGCGAGAAAGGGAACGGAGGCCCTCTCTTATCCTTTCCACTGGGATTTGTGGTTCTCATAGAAAATAAATTTGTGCAAATCCCCACTTTGTCTTGTAATTTTCAAACTTTTTTAGTAAAATATCCTCATGGACAAAATCAGAAGTACAGGAGGGAATTTTATGAACGCTTATGGAACACAGCAAATCCGTAATGTCGTGCTGCTCGGCCATGGAGGAGCAGGGAAGACAACGGTGGCAGAGGCATTGGCGCTGCTTACCGGAGTTACCAAGCGCATGGGAAAGGTGACCGATGGGAATACGATCAGCGATTATGATAAAGAAGAGATCAAGCGTCAGTTCTCAATTTCCACATCCTTGATTCCGCTGGAATACAAAGGGGAGGATGGCCTTATCAAGATCAATCTTCTTGATACCCCCGGATATTTTGATTTCGTGGGTGAGGTGGAGGAAGCGGTCAGCGTGGCAGATGCTGCTATCATTGTGGTCAACTGCAAGGCAGGCATTGAGGTTGGAACGGAGAAAGCCTGGGAGCTGTGTGAGAAGCTCAATCTTCCCCGGATCATTTTCGTCACCAATATGGATGATGACCATGCCAGCTACAGGGAGCTGGTGTTAAAGCTAGAGAAGCGCTTTGGAAGAAAGATTGCCCCCTTCCAGTTACCTATCCGTGAGAATGAGAAGTTTGTGGGCTATGTAAATGTGGTGAAGATGGCAGGCCGCCGTTTTACTACCATGAGTGATTACGAGGAGTGTCCGATTCCTGAGTATTCCCAGAAGAACTTAGGGATTGCCAGAGAGGCGCTGATGGAGGCGGTGGCTGAGACCAGCGAGGAGTATATGGAGCGGTATTTTTCCGGGGAGGAGTTTACCCAGGAGGAGATCTCCACCGCTCTGCGGGCTCATGTGATTGATGGAAGCATTGTGCCGATCTTAATGGGCTCCGGTATCAACTGTCAGGGATTTAAGACACTTTTGCAGGCCATTGACCGGTATTTCCCAACCCCGGATAAGTTTGAGTGTATCGGTGTAGATGTGTCCACCGGCGAGCGCTTTACGGCCCGATACAATGACCAGGTATCTTTGTCTGCCCGCGTGTTTAAGACCATTGTGGATCCCTTTATCGGGAAATATTCTCTGATGAAGATCTGTACCGGAACCTTAAAGCCGGATTCCACTATCTACAATGTGAACAAGGATGCTGAGGAGAAGGTAGGAAAGCTCTATCTGCTGCGAGGCAAGGAGTCCATCGAGGTTCCGGAGCTGAAAGCAGGGGATATCGGCGCTGTGGCGAAGCTGAACGTGACGCAGACCGGAGATACCATAGCCGTGCGCACCGCACCTATTGTTTACCATAAGCCGGAGATTTCCACTCCCTATACTTATATGCGCTATAAGACAGTGACCAAGGGAGATGAGGATAAGGTGAGCAGTGCCCTGGCTAAGCTGACGGAGGAGGATCTGACCCTGAAGGCAGTCAATGACAAGGAGAACCGCCAGCTTCTTCTCTATGGAATCGGCGATCAGCAGCTGGAGGTAGTAGTCAGCAAGCTTTTGAACCGTTATAAGGTTGAGGTTGAGCTGAGTAAGCCTAAATTCGCATTCCGCGAGACCATCCGCAAAAAAGTGGAGGTTCAGGGCAAGTACAAGAAGCAGACCGGCGGACATGGCCAGTACGGTGATGTAAAGATGACCTTTGAGCCGTCCGGCGATTTGGAGACCCCATACGTGTTCGAGGAGAACGTATTCGGCGGCGCCGTACCCAGAAACTACTTCCCGGCAGTGGAAAAGGGTGTGCAGGAAAGCTGCGTCAAGGGACCGTTGGCTGCCTATCCGGTAGTGGGTGTGAAGGCTACCTTGATTGATGGTTCCTATCACCCGGTGGATTCTTCTGAGATGGCCTTTAAGACGGCTGCTTCCATGGCCTTTAAGAAGGGCTTTATGGATGCAGGCCCGGTTCTTCTTGAGCCGATTGCCTCTGTGAAGGTGACGGTTCCGGACAAATTTACCGGTGATGTTATGGGAGACTTAAATCGGAGAAGAGGCCGTGTGCTGGGAATGAATTCCGATCACCACGGCAAACAGATCATTGAGGCGGATGTGCCCATGTCGGAGATGTTTGGCTACAATACCGATCTTCGCTCCATGACCGGTGGAATCGGACTTTACGAGTATGAGTTTGCCCGCTATGAGCAGGCGCCGGGTGATATCCAGAAGAAGGAAGTGGAGGCCCGGGCAGCAAAGGTTGACAAGATGGATGCCTGATGGCTTCCATCCTGTAAGGCCTGATTGTAGAATGGTTGTGTATGACCATTTTCTGAGAGTTTAAGGGGAAAGCAGGTGAGAGGCCTACTTTCCCCTGTTTGTATAAAGTGTTTTTATTACCGGAGGACGCAATGGAAGCAAGAAAACAATTTTCCAGAATCGGGTGGGCTTTTGTGGTGTTTTGCCTGGTGGATGTGTTAGTTCAGATAGTCATGGGGGTGGTAATCAGCATTTGGGTCAGACAGGGGAGTAGCAAGATGCCTGAGATGGATCTGATGCTGTTGGGGCAGATGTCCATGTATGTATTTGCCTTTCCTGTGTTCTGGCTGATGATGAAGCGAATTCCTTCCTGGAGAAAGCAGAATGAGGAGAAGATGACCACAGGACAGCTTCTTTTATGGGTGGTGGTATGCTTTGGATTTACCTATATTGGGAATGTTGTCGGACAGCTTTTGATGAGCGGAGTGGAAACTTTTACAGGCAATCCTCAGGAAAATCCGGTTTTTGATGTACTCGATGATATGAATCCATGGATGGTATTTTTGACCACGGTAATTATTGCTCCGGTGATGGAGGAACTGATGTTTCGGAAATTTCTTATCGACCGGATCGTGCCCTTTGGGCAGCGGACTGCTGTGGTGGTGTCCGGCCTGGCATTTGGTTTGTTCCATGGCAATTTTTACCAGTTTTTCTATGCCTTTTGTCTGGGGATGATCTTTGCCTATATTTACAGCAGCACAGGACGGGTGCGGTATGGAATCATGCTTCACATGATGATTAATCTGATGGGAGGTGTTATTCCGGTAGTGCTTATGCAGGGGATGGATGGATTTTCTGCGGAGACAGTCTTTTCTGTGGTAGGAATATTCCTTTTGGGGCTTTTGATGCTGGGAAGCACCATCGGTGCGATTGTTCTTGCCTGTATTTATGTCCGGAAGCTGACATGGTTTCAGGGATGGGCGCCTGTTCCCGAAAAGGGGCTTTGCCGTGAGATTCTCACAGCGCCAGGGGTGATCGGATTTTTGGCAGTGTGTGTGCTTTTATTTGCGCTGAGCCAGTAAAGTTACGGAAAGTCTTGACACACCTATCCAATTATGCTAAATTTAGAACCAGCATAAATGCAGGGAAGGGAAGGAGTACGTTTTCAGGAACCATGCAGAGAGCTGCCGGGCGGTGCAAGGCAGATGGGCAAGAAATACGGAACTGATCCTGGAGCAGCCAGCTGAAGGAGGATTCTGCAAGGGCAGAGGGGCCAGATACATTGTGCAGAAAATATCTGGGTAAGCGGGGACGGATTCCCACCGTTACAGGGGAGACGGCTTATAGTACCTGGTTTTTAGGAAACCAGCGAAGAGGCCGGCTGAGGGCATGCATGAGCATGAAGCAGAGTGGTACCGCGCAGGAATTTCCTGCGTCTCTGAGATTTCGGAGGCGCAGGTTTTTTTTGCAGCAATGCAGTGTTTGTCTCTGCGCCGGCTGAAGGGCTATATGTATCATAATGAGAGTTTTTACAACTCAACAGGAGGAAGAAAAATCATGGCAAGCTATAATTTCAGCGCCATTGAAAAAAAGTGGCGTGAGAACTGGGAGAAAAATCCCATCAATGTGGATGACGGCAAAAAGTCCAAGTACTACTGTCTGGATATGTTCCCCTATCCGTCTGGCAGCGGGCTTCATGTGGGACACTGGAGAGGCTATGTGATCTCGGATGTGTGGAGCCGCTATCAGATTTTAAAGGGGCATTATGTGATCCATCCGATGGGATGGGATGCTTTTGGCCTGCCGGCAGAGAACTATGCCATCAAGATGGGGATCCATCCGGCTATCTCAACGGCGGAGAATGTAAAGAACATTAAGAGACAGATCAATCAGATCGCTTCCATCTATGACTGGGATATGGAGGACAATTCCACGGATCCGGTTTTTTATAAATGGATTCAGTGGTTCTTTGTTCAGATGTTTAAATAGGGACTGGCCTATGAGAAGGAGTTTCCTATCAACT
>JAAWEL010000045.1 GCA_022794255.1 Lachnospiraceae bacterium | reverse complement strand
GGTCGGAGGGAGCAGCTAGAATAGCTGTTGAGATTCGGATGTTTTCAATATGTGGTTTTCAGGGTATATGCATTATTTACTCCTTTATGTTACTATTCCTCGATAGCTCAGTCGGTAGAGCACGCGGCTGTTAACCGCGCTGTCGTAGGTTCAAGTCCTACTCGGGGAGTTTTTCGCATATAATATATTGTGCGCCCCGGCCCCATGGTCAAGCGGTTAAGACATCGCCCTTTCACGGCGGTAACACGAGTTCGAATCTCGTTGGGGTCACTGTAAAGTAAATATGGCGACATAGCCAAGCGGTAAGGCATGGGTCTGCAACACCCTGATCACCAGTTCAAATCTGGTTGTCGCCTCTTATTTTAAAAGATTAGAATCCTTGATTTTCAAGGGTTCTAATCTTTTTAATGGAAACACTGATTTTTAATCCATCTAAAATACGCTATATTTTTCAAAAGCGATTGAGGGAAAAGTGGCGGAAAAAAGAACGGATAAAGTATATCTCTATTGAAATTAAAAGGCTAAAGTGGAATTTGAAGAGCTGGCAGAAAATATTAGCCTTTTCAAATAATTATAATGTGGTAAAATGAATATATCGAAAGGAGGAGAACAGAAGATGAAATATCGTGTAATCGGAGATACAATGCCTGCAGTAGAGGTGATGTTTGATGCACCTGGGGAGGGGATGTATACCCAATCAGGTGGTATGGCCTGGATGACGGAAGGGATAGAAATGTCCACCAACACAAAAGGAGGCTTGATGAAAGGCATTGGAAGGATGTTTGCAGGGGAATCTCTTTTTATGGCTACCTATCGGGCTCAACAGGCAGGTTCTATGATTGCTTTTGCTTCTACGGTGGCAGGACGGATTCTACCGGTGGATGTGACGGCCACAGGAGGGATGATCTGCCAGAAAGGGGCCTTTTTGTGTGCCCAGGAGGGTGTCAACTTGAATATCACTTTCAGCAAGAAAATATCTGCTGGATTGTTTGGAGGTGAGGGATTTATCCTGCAGGATTTAAGCGGACAGGGAATGGCATTTTTAGAGGTAGATGGGGATCTGGTGGAGAAAACATTGCAGCCTGGGGAAGTTTTAAAGGTTGATACAGGAAATGTGGTGGCATTTGACCGAACGGTAGGCTATGAAGTGGAGACGGTAAAGGGTCTTGGAAATATTGTTTTTGGAGGTGAGGGACTTTTCCTGACCAGACTGGTAGGACCGGGCCGGGTGGTGCTGCAGACTCAGAATATTGCAGAGTTTGCGGGACGGATTGCACGGTTTATTCCCAGTGGAAAGTAATTTTGGTAAAGAAATGTTTATGTGAGGACGCTCGTTTTGTAATGAAAATGCAGCGTCCTTTTTTTGTGGAAAAAAAGATCACTATATGCAAGAAGAGGATTCTTTTCTTGTGATATACATTATAAACAATAATTAAAGGAGAAATATGGAACATATGTGGAAAATATAAGAATAGTAAAAAATTGCTTGAAAAAAATTATCAGATATGATACTTTATAGTCATAAAATATATTTTTAATAAATAAAATATATTTTCGGACAATTCAAACTCCTATATATTTTTAGATGCGATATATTAGATTTATCGTGTTGAAAAGTATATTGGGGAGGCACTTAGGAGAAGGAGGATATGATGAAAATTTCTTCAGTGACAGCTATGATTCTTCGGACACCAATGAAAACGCCTTTTACATCCGCCCGAGGATGGTGGTACAAGACGAAAAACGCCATGCTGGTGAAAGTGGAGACAGATGAAGGAATAACCGGATGGGGGGAGGCTTATGGTCCGGCAGAGGTGACAAAAGCAGTGGTAGACAGCTTGCTTGCCTCTCAGATCATAGGGGCGGATCCTTTTGAAACAAATGTTCTTTGGGAGAAGATGTATCAGAGAGTGGAGGATTATGATCCCCAGGGCTTCGGGGTGGCGGCAATCAGTGCTGTGGATATGGCGCTTTGGGATATTAAAGGGAAATGGAGCAGACTTCCTGTGTACAAGCTGTTGGGAGGTGCTCATCGGAAGTGGGTCATGCCCTATGCAACAGGCCTCTATTTTAAAAAGGATAGCGATCATTATGATGATTTTACAGGGCCGGCAGTGGAGGAAGCGATTGCCTACAAAGAGCAGGGATTTAAGGGGATTAAGATGAAGATTGCCCTTCCAAGGGCAGCAGAGCTGAAGCGTGTGCAGGCAGTCCGAGAGGCGGTGGGACATGGGGTTGAGATTATGGTTGATGCAAATCATGGATATAGTTTGTACGATGCCCAATGGCTTGCCAGAGCTTTTGAGGAATTGGAGATCAGTTGGTTTGAGGAGCCTATTTCCCCTCATGACCTGAAAGGTTATGCAGAGCTTAGAAGTAAGACTTCCATACCCCTGGCTGGTGGAGAAAATGCATTTACCAGATATGCATTTAAGGACATTATTGACAGCCGGGCCATGGACATTATTCAGCCGGATGTATGCTGCTGTGGAGGGATCACAGAGGCAATGCGGATTTCGGACCTGGCAGAGGCGGCGGGAGTGAGCTTTATTACTCATGTGTGGGGATCAGCAGTGGGAACCTATGGGGCTTTGCAGGTGATGGCAGCTTTGCCCCCAGCTCCCCATAGCTGGAAACAGGCACCTATGTGGATGGAATATGAACAGACGGAAAATCCTTTTCGCGATCTGCTGGTGACAGAGCCGGTTATACAGAGGAGTGGAAAAGTTGAGATCCCAAAGAAGCCAGGACTTGGATTTGAGATCAATCAGGATATTGTGGATAAATACCGGGTGATGTGACAGGAAAAGGAGAAAAACAGATGAGCATTATAATGCTTTCTCATGAGCTCAGTCCGTCAGGAATGGATTACCTTGGGCAACAGAGTCAGATTCAGATCATATGCCACAATCAGAAAAATATTAGATTGGTGATGGATGACTTTGTAAGAGCGGATGGGTATTTACTGCGGATTGGAAAGCTTGACAGAACGATGATTGAACAGGCGGCCAATCTGAAGGTTATCGCCAGGCCCGGAGTGGGATATGATACCATTGACATTGAAGCTGCAACAGAATATGGGATTCCGGTGGTTATTGCCCCTGGTGTAAATGCCGTTACCGTGGCAGAACATACCATGGCTCTGCTGCTGGCATTGGCCAAGAATCTGGTGGAGAGTAGCATAGAGACACGGAAGGGAAATTTCGGTATAAGGAACAGGGGAAAATCTGTAGATATTACCGGAAAGGTATTGGGAGTTGCCGGTTTTGGAAATATTGGCAGAGAGATGGCCAGGCTGGCCCGCGGGATTGGGATGAAAGTCTGTGTGTTTGACCCATTTGTGAAGCACAACATTGTTCTGGAAAATGGCTGTGTGTCAAGTGGATCCTGGGAGGAGTTTCTTTCAGAAAGTGATTTTGTTACGCTCCATATGCCCTCTGTGCCAGAGAACAAAAATTTGATAGACAGAGAAAAACTAAAGCTTTTAAAAAAAGGCGCTTATCTGATCAATTGTGCAAGAGGAGATTTGGTGGACGAGGAGGCCTTGTATGATGCCCTTTTAGATGGAAAGCTGGCAGGGGCGGCGGCAGATATGATGGCAGAAGAGCCTTTTGATACAGAAAGTCCTCTGATGAAGCTTCCAAACTTTGTTGCCACTCCTCATATGGCGGCTCTTTCCAGAGAATGTTCTTTTCGGGCGGCAAAGCTGGCTGTGGATGGTATGATGGCTGTGATACGGCAAGAAAGATGGCCTAATGTGTGTAACCCTGCCGTATATAATCATCCCCGTTGGAAAAACAAATTTTAAAATATTTTATAAAGGATTAGAAAGTATGTTAAAAGAAAAGGAGGCGAAAAATGTGGCTGGTGACTTACAAAGGCAGAGATAAAGAGCAATTGCCAGGAGTTTTGCTTCCGCAAAATAAGATCTTAAATATTGTGAAAACAGGAAAAAAATGCGGGGTATACACAGGGATCACCTCAGTCAGAGAGCTCCTGGAATTGGAGGATGATTTGGAATGGCTGAGGCACCTTCTCACAAAAGATGAGCTTTGGGTCACGGAAAAAAAGGAGGAGTGTCAGCTTTTTGCGCCAGTGATGAATCCGGAGAAGATATTGGGGGTTGCATTAAACTATAAAGATTTTTGCGCGAGAGGCGGTTTGGAATTGCCAAAGACTTTAAAGGTATTTGGGAAATATCCGACAGCGGTAAATTCTACGGGAGGAAGCTTTTGCCCTTGTGGGCGAAGAACTACATACGAAGGGGAGCTGGGGGTTGTTATAGGGAAAACCTGCAGGAATATAAAGGCCAGGGAGGCAGAAGAATATATTGCCGGCTATACAGTGGTAAATGATATTTCTGCAAATGATCGGATAAAAGAAGATGTACAGCTTTTCCGGGGAAAAAATATGGATGGGGCCCTTCCTATGGGACCGGTTCTTGTGAGTAAAGACGAGATTAAGGAGCCTATGAAGCTTTCTGTTGCCACCTGGGTGGATGGAGTGAAGGTTCAGGATTCTTCCACAGATCAGATGATTTTTGATATATACCAGCAGATCGAGTATTTTTCTGAATTTATGACATTAAAGCCGGGAGACGTGATTGCCACAGGTACGCCGGCAGGGACAGCTCTTCAGCATGATCCACCTCGTTTTCTGAAAACAGGGCAGAGAGTAGTTGTGGAGATCGAAGCCATTGGAAAGCTTGAGACACAGATCATTTAAAGACGGAAAAACGGATTACAGGTGAAACTTGAATGAAGCGAAAGGAACGGGTAGAAAAGATGAAAAAAAGATTGGCAGTTGTATGCATGATGGTATTGGCTCTGACAGCATGCGGAGGACAGAGTGGGACGGAAACCAGCAAGGAAACAAAAGCAGAAGCAGCGCAGGAGACAAAGAAAGATGGCGGGGCGCAAAAAACAGGGGATAAGGAGAATGAGGAGCAGGCAAATAATACAAGCACAAACGCTTCACAGGGAATTGTTCCCAAGGATGTGGTTATTTACGGAGGTACCACCGGAGGTTCCTGGAATCTGTTTACAACTGTGGCAGGAAATTTTCTTCCAGAAGAGATCCCGGGGATCCGCACAACGGTTTCACCGGGAGCAGCTCTTAGTAATCTTCAGGGAGTTCAGGATGGGACGATTACTCTTGCGATTTCAAAGCTGCCTACCACTGTGGATGGATATAACGCGGTCCCGCCTTTTGCAGAGCCGTTAAATAAGGTGGTCAACACAGGATATCTGTACACGGAGCATTATCATATTCTGGTAAATAAGGACTCAGACATTTACTCCGTGGCAGATTTAAAAGGGAAGAATGTGACAACCTTTGCAAAGGGAAACACGGCGGAGCTGATTTGTTCGGATATTCTCTCGGTGTATGGCCTTACCTATGAGGATCTGGGGGCGATTAATTTTTCCAGTTTAAGCGATATGGGGGAGCAGTTTAAGGATGGCCTGACGGATTGCCTTATGTTTGCATCTGCCACACCGGTTTCTACCGTTTTAGATATTGTGACAGCCAGAGATATACGGCTGCTCTCATTGACGGCTGAGGATTTTAAGGCTCTTAAGGAGATTTCTCCGGCTTATATTGAAAACGTGATACCAGCAGGAACCTACAACGGGGTGGAGGAGGAGGTGCAGTGTCTGGGAACCATGCAGCATCTGATCGTATCCTCTGACCTGGATGAGGGATTTGTCTATGAAATAACCAAGGCGATTGTAGAACATCTGGATGATATTGGGGATACCCATGCAGTGTACGCCCAGCTCACTCCGGAGATGATGGCACAGGATCTGGGAATCCCCATGCATCCGGGGGCGGAAAAATACTATAAGGAAATTGGAGCAATGAAATAAAGGGGGGGGGAAGAGTCTTCCATGAATCAGAATGAACAAACTTTGGCCCTGCGGGAAAAGGCAGTATTTGTAATTGCACTTGCCTATGCATGTTTTCATCTGTATACGGCAGTTACCGGATCTCTGATTGCAATCTATCAGAGAGGAATCCACTTTATGTTTGCGGCAGTTCTGGTGTTTTTGCTTTATCCCACTAAATGGGGGAAGGGAAGAGGAGAAATACTGAACACAATGTTCGATCTGTTTTTGATTGCTTGCGGGGTGCTTCCGGTGGGATACCTGTATTTTAATGAAAAGTGGCTAATCTCAAGATTTTTTTATATTGAGAAGCTGACGTGGTACCAGTATCTTCTCTGTATCATGCTGATTCTTGCTGTGCTGGAGGGGACCAGGAGAAAGTTGGGAAGGGCTCTTCCCATAATCGCCTGCGCGGCTATGGGATATATGCTGTTGGGACGTTATCTTCCGGGAATGTTTGGCAATGGGGGATTTTCCACCATTGCATTTGTGGATACCCTCTATACGACTACAGAGGGAATATTTGGTACAGCCCTGGGGGCATCTGCAACTTTTGTGGTACTTTTTGTGATTTTTGGCTCTTTTTTGGAGGCGTCAGGAGTGGGAGATTATTTTATAAAGGTGGCTATGGCTCTTACCCAAAGGTCCTGTGGAGGATCGGCGAAGGCAGCCGTGATCTCCAGCTGTCTTTTTGGCAGCATATCGGGAAGCGCCATTGCCAATGTGGCCACAACAGGACAGATTACCATTCCTATGATGAAGCGAAACGGCTATGGAGATGTGTTTTCCGGAGCAGTTGAGGCAGTAGCCTCCACCGGGGGCCAGATTATGCCCCCGGTTATGGGCGCAGTGGCTTTTATCATGGCAGAATATACAGGGATTCCTTATGGAAAGATTTTGGTTGCAGCTCTGGTGCCAGCACTGTTCTATTATACGGCAGTGTTTATTATGGTACATTTAGAGGCAAAAAAGCTGGGGCTTCGCCCGGCGGCAGAGACTAATAAGGAGTTGAAATTGGATAGGCTGATTCGGTCTGCATATCTGTTTCTGCCCCTGGTTGTGCTGGTGTTTTTGCTGATTAAAGGCTATAGTGCCACTTATGCCTGTATCTATTCCCTGATTGCAATTGTGGCAGTTTCTATGGTGAAAAGGGAAACCCGCATTGGTCCAAAAGCCTTTATCCTCTGTTTGGTAAAGGGGGCAAAGGGGTGTACCGGAGTGGCTATGGCTTGTGCCTGCTCGGGGATTGTGGTAGGGATCGTAAATTACACAGGGATCGGTACCCGTTTGAGTTCTGCTCTGGTTCAGGTTTCGGGAAATATGCTGATTTTGGGACTGATATTTACAGCTCTTTCCTGCCTGGTTCTGGGAATGGGGCTTCCCACTACCCCATCCTACATTGTGGTGGCAACCCTTTTAGTGCCTACCTTAATCAAAATGGGGATTACCACCTTAGGAGCCCACCTGTTTGCCTTTTATTTTGCCAATGTAGCAAATATTACCCCGCCAGTGGCCCTGGCCGCATATACAGCGGCAGGACTATCAGGAGCCAGTCCCATGAAAACCGGTTACAGGGCATTTAAACTGGGGATTGCAGCGTATATTGTGCCTTTTATGTTTGCCATGAATTCTGCCTTGCTTTTGGATCTGTCTCTGGGGGCAACGGTGATTGTGCAGGCAGTAGTTACAGGCTTTATCGGTATTTTCTGTCTGGCAGCAGCAGCGGAAGGGTATATGGTGAAAGAGCTGCAAATATGGCAACGAGGAGTCCTTGTGGCAGCTGCCGTTCTGATGGTAAATACAGGAACCCTGACGGATGCTGCAGGCATTCTTATGGCAACAGTGATTTTAGTTCCAATATGCCTGAGACACAAAAAGGAATGATAGAACAGGAACATAGGGCGAAATGGGGATAAAAAGAATGATGAATGAGACGATTATAAAAGAGGTGAAAGCGCGTCAGGTATTTTCCGGAAGAGGATATCCGGCCATAGAGGCAACCGTGATGACTCTTAGTGGAAAAAAAGGAACCGTACAGTGTGTGTCAGGACTTTCTGTGGGAACTCATGAAGTGGCTTTTGCCTATGACGGAGATACCAAATGGCGGGGAATGGGGCTTAGTAAGGTGGTTCAGAATATTGAAGAAATCATTGGCCCTGCCATTGTGGGGATGGATGCATCCAGACAGACGGAGGTGGATCACAGAATCCTTAGCTTGTTTGGAGACAATACAAAGGCACAGATAGGAGGAAACGCTGTGGCTGCTGTGTCAGCGGCTGTACTGAAAGCGGGAGCCGAGGCACTGGAGATTCCGCTGTACCGGCATATTGGCGGAGCCAAAGCAGTTACCCTTCCCAATGCCTCTTATGGCTGTATCAGCGGGGGGATTCGATATGGAAACAGTGAGAAGTCGGGCAGTAAGCCAACCTACTCTTTTGTGGGATATGGGTTTGACAGTTTTTCTGAAGCATCCTATGCGTTGTGGGAGATTTTTGCAGAATGGGAAGCTTATATAAATCAAAAATGGGGGCTTCGTTCCCAGGAACCTTCTCCCTATTATACATGCTGTGGCTTTTTCAGCATTCCCTGCGGTCTGGTGGAAAATGACTTCATCCTCTGGGATTCCCTTACAGAGATCATCGGAAAGCGCGGCTATGAGGGAAGGATAGGGCTTCAGGTGGACTGTGCGGCAGATTGCTACTACAGAGAGGATACCCAGACCTATCAGGGCTTGTTTAACAGGGAGAAGAGAAGCCGGGATCAGCAGATTGATTTGATACTCAAAATGGCAAGAGACTATCCTTTTGTCATTATTGAGGACCCTTTGAATGAAAATGACTATGAAGGTCATGCCATTGTCACAGAGCTGTCTGGGATTCAGATCGTGGGAGATGATTTGTTTGCCACCAATCCTTTGCGGGTAAAGGAGGGGATAAATAAGGGGGCCTGTAATACGGTGCTCCTTAAAGTGAACCAGATCGGTTCCATATCAGAGTCTCTGGAGATGATTCAAATTGCTTATGAACACGGATATGGGGTGATGCCTTGCTCTAGCAGAGGGGAGGGACTGGATATCTGCGATTACAGTGTGGGATTAAATGCAGGGACCATACGGGAATCTTGTCTGGGAAGCCCTGGAACAAGATTTCTGGAAATTGAGGAGGAGCTGGGGTCGATGGCCCGGTATGCAGGGAAAAAAGGGCTGAAAGGCAGCCGGTTTAGGCAGCAGGAGGAACAAGATGAGAAGGATGCAGATTAAGACAGTTCAGGCCAGAGAGGTATATTGGGACCGCATGAAACCAGGGGTTATGGTGACTGTGGTTACGGAAGGAGGAGCGGTGGGAAAGGCTGTCTGGTCACCGGGACTTTCTCCAGGCTCTCATGAGCCTTTTGCATTATATGATGGAGCTTCGCGATTTGATGGATTTGGAGTGAGGCTTGTAGCGGATAATATAAATAAGCGGGTGGGGCCTGGAATGATTGGGTGGGACATCCGGCAGCAGTCGAGAATTGACGGGGTTTTAACAGAGAAGCACGGAGTGGAGCTGGGGGTGGCCGGACTCACCTCATTGTCAACAGCAGTTTTAAATGCAGCAGCCAGGGAGGTGGGAATTTCTCTGTACCGGTATGTGGGAGGGGAGCGGACATTTACCATGCCAGTGCCGGCGGCTCTCCTTGCTACAGGCAGCAACCGATACGGGTTTAAAAAGGGAATCGGCTATAAACCCACCTATTCCATGCTGGCTTACGGATTTGATACCTATGGGGAGGCAGCGGAGGCTTTGTGGAATACCTACATGAACTGGTATGATTTTATGAAGGAAAAACTTTCCATAAAAATGCAGCCGATTGCAGGGATGGCAATTCCCCCGGGGAAGGTGAGGGATGATTTTCAGCTATGGGAGATGATGGCTGAGGTAATCGACAGGTCGGGGTATCAAGGGCGAATTGGCCTTCAGGTAGATATGGCAGCCAACTGCTTTTATAACAGGAGGACAGAGCGGTATGAGGGCTTATTCTCCCGGGAAGAGAAAACCCGGGAGGAATTGATTGAGATTGTTCTGAAAATGGCAAGGGAGTATCCTTTCGTCTCAATAGAGGATCCACTGATGGAGGATGACTTTGATGGGTTTGCCGAGATCACGAAAAAATCAGGGATTCAGATCATAGGAGATGATCTGGTGGCAGGCAGAATGGACAGACTGAAAAGGGCAGCAGACAGAAATGCCTGCAACTGTATCCGGCTGGCTGCCGGACAAATCGGGACCTTTTCCCAGGTGATTCATCTTGCTCTGTTTGCCGGGGAAAATAATGTAGGAATCAGTGTTTGTGGAGAGCGGGGAGAAGGGGTTAATGCCTGCGACTATGCTGTGGGGCTGAATGCAGGCGCGGCCAGGGAGTATGGCATGTGCTATTCAGGAAACCGGTTGTCTGAAATAGAGAAAGAAATAGGACCCCGGGTGAGATTTTATGGAAGAGAAGGAATAAAGGGGGCTGGTTTTTCTGGTACCATCAGGGAGGCGCTATGAGAATAAAAAACAAAGCACGTCTAGTATCTCATGGAAATCGAAAAGGACGGGCCCAGGTTCTGGAAATTTTAGAGGCTGGTATGGAGGCAGCAGACCCTTACTACAATACCTGCGCTATGCTAAGATTGGAAAAAAACCGTTTTCTTCATGTGGGGAAAAAGAATTTTGTGCCTGATGGTTCACCAAAGAAAGAAGAAGACTGCTATGAGTTGGGAAAGGACATAGACCGAATCTTTGTCTTTGGGGTTGGAAAGGGGATTCACCGGATTGCAGAGGCCATTGAAGACTGTCTGGGGAAGTATCTGACAGGAGGAATAGTGATTCTCAAGCATGGGGATGAGCATCGTCTGAGGCGGATAAGGGTGGTATTTGGCAGTCATCCTGTTCCGGATCAAAGCTGCGTGGATTCCAGCAGACAACTGACAGAGATGATACGGTCCAGCAGACTGACAGGACGGGATCTGGTCTTTACCATTATGGGAAACGGAAGCTCTTCTCTCATGACCCTTCCCTGGGAAGGGCTGTCCGTGGAGGAGGTAAAGGAGGTTACTCGGATCCTTCAGATCGAAAAGGGCTTAGCAACACCGGAGCTTAATATGGTGCGCAATCAGTTAGATCAGCTTAAAGGTGGGAGAATTACCCGGATTCTTCAGCCTGCCAATCTGATTCATCTGATTCCTATTGATCTGAATGAGCCAAATGCGCTGGGGGGAATGGGATACGAAGGACTGATGAAGTGTAACTTCTGGTTACATACACTGCCGGACTGCAGCTCTCCCGAAAAGGCCTTGGAAATTATAGAACGATATCAGGTCGGGGAGAGGCTTCCCAGGGCGGTGATGGATTTTCTTCAGAAAATGCAGGGAAAAAATTATGTTTTGACCGAAAAAGAATTTGCAGAATATAAATGCCGGATTTTCGGAATCATGCCCGCTGGATCCAGTTTTTTGCCAAAGGCTATGGAGAAGGCAGAAGAACTGGGATATCATCCCTATCTTCTTACAAAAAGAACCTTTGTGGAGGCAAAAGCAGCCGGTCAGCTGGCAGCCAGGATTGCAGTGAATGCAGAACGGGAGGGACAGCCCTTTGCCTCTCCCTGTGCTCTTTTTATGACCGGAGAGCTGACTGTGGCGGTAAACGGAGAGAATGGGATTGGAGGAAGAAACCAGGAGTTTGCCCTGAGCGGGGCAGAGATTATTGCGGGAACCTCCCGCATTGTGATTGCAGCGGCAGATACGGATGGAACGGATGGTCCTGGAGGCTGCTTTGATAAAGAGGCGTGGGAACTGGGATGCAGAAATCTTGCAGGGGGAATCATTGACGGGTATACAGCCGGGGAAGCTAAGGCACAGGGGATTTGCCTTAAAAAAGCACTTGCAAGCCATGATACTTCAGGACCTCTGTGGAGGATGGACAGCGGTATCTGGGCAACGCAAAATATCAGTATTCAAGATCTGATTGTTATATTGATCATGGGGGAGAAACGATCCTGACAATAACGAATTTTCCTTTAAAACTGGACTTTTGCGCGAGGGTGGCTTATACTTTACTGATAGTGGCTAATAAATTGTGGAAATGATTTAAAAAGATGGCCAGATTCTATTAAAGCGACAAGATGGTGAATATATGATACAGAAAAAGTACAGAACAAAAAGGGATATGATATTCGACTCATTGAAAACAGGTATTTTATCAGGGGAGTTAAAGCCAAGAACAAGACTGCTGATCTCGGAGGTTGCGGTTCGGCATCAGGTAAGTGAAATACCGGTAAGGGAGGCTTTGCAGGCTCTGGTACAGGAGGGATTGGTCAGCTCAACCGGATCAGGCTTTGAGATTACCCCCCTATCCAAACAGGATATCAGGGAGATATGGCAGATCCGCATATCCTTAGAGTGCCTGGCAGCCCGGCTTGCAGTACAAAATATTTCTAATAAACAGATTGACATGCTAGAGGAGATGATTGACCAGGCGAGGCCTTATGTGGAGACGGGGAATCTGGATGCATATTGGAAGGAAAACCGGAAGTTTCATTTGAAAATATATGAGCTGGGGGAAAATGGACGCCTGCTTCATATGCTGAATGATTTGTATGATTTCTCCCGCAGATATCCTTCCTGGTATACGAAGCAGGAGGAGCTGGAAAATTCAGTCAGGGAGCATAAAGAGATTCTGGAGGCATTCCGCAAGAGGGATGAGCAGCTTGTGGTGGAGCTGATACATACCCATACCATGGATTCTTATCAGCATGTGCTCAGGCGGATGAATGAGCAAAAATTATATGATAACAGTTAAGCATCTCTTTTTAGGAGATTGGACAATCAGGGAGCACATTGGCCAGCAGAAAGGCTGATGTGCTTTTTGGACTGTACATTTTGCAGGAAAAATGAAATTTGTGTAATTTAGGAAGATAAATTTTTGAAAAGTATGGTATACTTGTCATAATTGCAAAAGTAATTGCAAAAGTGAATGAAAACATGGAAAGAGGAAATTAGAATGAACTTGAATTTTAAACCGATACAGGCTGACGATATTGAGAAACTGACTCCCTTTTTTTGCCAAAGGCCAAACAAGACCTGTGACAGTGTGGCATTGGACAGCTTTTTGTGGAGAGATTATTACAATGTTCAGTTTGCAGTCAGTGACGGGAAGGCGGTACAGTGGCTGATGGAGGAGGACGGGGTGAAGCACAGTGCCATGCCCATGTGTGAGGAACCGGATCTTCCCCATTATTTTTATGAAATGGTAGATTATTTTAATCAGGTGCTTCACAGACCTTTTAAAATATACCTGGCAGACGAGGCGGCTGTGGAGTATCTAAAGCTTCGGGAGTCAGATGAATTTGAGGTGATTGAGCAGGAGGATTTAAAGGATTATCTGTATGATGGAGATGCTATGCGGGCGCTGTCTGGAAGAAAGCTTCATAAGAAGAAAAATCATTTAAATGGTTTTTTGAAGGAGTATGAGGGAAGATATGAGTACCGGCGGCTGACCTGCGCAGACCGGGGGGAAGTGTGGAATTTCTTAGACAGCTGGCGGGAGGAGAAGGGTGAGGTGGTGGAGAGCCATCTGGACTATGAGGTGGAAGGGATCCATGCGATTCTTAACCATTGCTGCCAGCTTCAGGTGCGGATGTCTGGAGTGTATATTGATGGGAAACTGCAGGCATTTACTATTGGAAGCTATAATCCTTTTGAAAAGATGGCAGTGATCCATATTGAGAAGGCGAATGCAGAGATTCGGGGACTTTATCAGTTTATCAATCAGCAGTTTTTGATTCATGAATTTCCGGAGGCAGTGCTTATCAACCGGGAGGATGATTTGGGGCAGGAAGGATTGAGGAAGGCGAAAATGTCGTACAATCCCTGTGGGTTTGCAAGGAAATATTTGGTATTGCAGAAGAACTTTAAGGGATAATAGCTGCGATTTGCGAGAGATGTTAGTGTTTGCCGGAGAGTACGCCTTGGATAAAGGGGGATGGTGCATGATTCGATATTTGAAAAATGAAGAAAAGCAGGTATGCAAAGAGCTGTGGGAGGAGGCATTTCCGGAAGATTCCAGGGAATTTGTTGCATATTATTTTGAGGAGAAGGTGAGAGACAACAGGATTTTAGCTCTGTTTGAGGAAGGGGAAGTACAGGAAGAAGATCCGAGGAAACATGTGGCTGCCATGATCCATCTGAATCCTTATTCTCTCATGGTGAGAGGATTTTGCTGGAAGGTGGATTATTTGGTCGGGGTAGCTACCTGCCGGGAGAAACGCCATCGGGGATACATGCGAAGTCTGTTGTTGCAGATAATGAAGGATTTGAGACAGGAGCAGATGCCATTTTGTTTTTTGATGCCGGCAGATGAGGCGATCTATAAGCCTTTTGGTTTTACCTATATTTACAGACAGGAAAAGTTTGTAAAGGGAACGGGATGGGAGCGGGCCGTCAGCGCGGAAGCAGAAGTGCTGGTGAGGGCAGCAGAAGTGGGAGGCAAGGAGGCAAAGACAGCGCCAGGGGGGGAGCGTGATGGGGCAGAGGGAAAATTGTCCCATCAGGTGCTGACAGATTTGGAGAAGGATTCTGGGACATATCAAGAGAGGCTGGAAATCACAGCCAGCTGGATGAACCGGTGGTTAGAAAGGCATTATCAGGTCTATGCCAGAAGGGATGAAGCTTATGTCAGAAGGCTGGTGAATGAATTGGCCAGTGAGGAGGGTGTTTTGGATCTTCTCTTCTGCAAAGATGAAATTGTGGCAATGGAAAGCTGGTGGGGGCGGGGAGAAAGAGAGCAGCGGCTGATTTATGGAGAAGAGCCTTATGTGAAGCGAATTGACGGGGCGGAAAAACCGGCAATCATGGCACGGATTATCTCACCAGAGGCTTTTATGCCAGTGATTCATTTAAGGGACAATGCAGAATGGGAAGATGGCTGTATGATTCCCCTTTATATTCAGGATCCGTTGATTGAGGAAAATGATGGCTTGTGGCTGTGGCATCTTAACCGGGAAACATCTTGGCTTCAAAAGCAGCCGGAAGGAAAATTACCAGGACAGGCGAAGATGGGAAGCGGCCGGATTTTGCCTTTGCTTACTTTGAAGATGGAGCAGCTGACGGAATGGCTGTTTGGCTATCAGGTTCCTGAGGAGGCCAGACCTTATGAGAAAATGGTAGAGACCTTGCAGAGTGTATTTTTAGATGAGGTGGTATAGGCCAGGATGAGAAGCAACAAACAGAGAAAAAGGAGGAGCTGAAATGGGAGATCTGGAAAAACTTAGGCAGTGGGTACAGGAGAGTGACAATATTGTTTTTTTTGGCGGAGCGGGAGTGTCCACTGAAAGCGGCATTCCGGATTTCAGAAGTGTAGACGGACTTTATAATCAGCAGTATGATTATCCGCCGGAGACTATAATCAGCCATAGTTTTTATAAAAGAAATCCAGAAGAATTTTACCGGTTCTATAAGGATCGGATGATTTTTGCAGATGCAAAGCCAAACAAAGCCCATCAGGTTTTGGCAAGGCTTGAAGAGCAGGGGAAGCTGAAAGCAGTGATCACTTAGAATATTGACGGGCTGCACCAGGCGGCAGGAAGTAAAAAGGTAATGGAACTTCATGGTTCCGTGCATAGGAATTATTGCACCCGATGCGGGAAGTTTTACGGGCTCAGTGATATTCTGGCTATGGACGGAGTGCCTCGGTGCGAGTGTGATGGGATAATCAAGCCGGATGTGGTTCTCTACGAGGAGGGACTGGATCAGGGGATCCTGCAAAAAGCCATATCTTCTATCCGCCAAGCAGATATACTGATGATTGGCGGAACCTCCCTGGTTGTGTACCCGGCCGCAGGGCTGGTGAATTATTATCAGGGGAACAAGCTGGTGGTGATCAACAAATCCGTGACTCCCATGGATAGCCAGGCAGATTTAGTGATTACAGGAAAGATCGGAGAAGTGTTTTCACAGCTAATGGATGTGTAGAACAGCAGCGCCATAAAGACCGGAAGAATCAGAGATTTGGGGAGGAGCAGGTATGGATACAAGATGGACTTACGAAGTGGGAGATGTGGTTAAACTGAAAAAGCCTCATCCATGTGGAAGCCATGAGTGGGAGATTCTGCGGGTAGGCGCAGATTTCCGGCTAAAGTGTGTGGACTGCGGCCGTCAAGTGATGATGGAACGGCGGGCAGTGGAGAAAAATGCCCGGGCATTGACAAAAGCACAGAAATAGCCGAACAAGGCTGGTGGTTTGACAGATCGTGACCAGATGAGCAATAAAATCATGAAGAAATAAAAGAAAAAGATTGACGCTCTTTCTTTGGTGTGATATAGTAAAGTGGCGAATGGAAGAGCTTAGGTCTTTTTTTTATGCTCAAAAAGAGACCGTGACAAACAAAATCTGAGTGGAGGTGGAAGTTGTGCGCACGAGAATCACACTGGCATGCACAGAATGCAAGCAGCGGAATTACAACATGACGAAGGATAAGAAAACCCATCCGGACCGCATGGAAACCAAAAAGTATTGCAGAT
>JAAWEL010000078.1 GCA_022794255.1 Lachnospiraceae bacterium | reverse complement strand
GATGCAACTGCAACTACTTTTGTCTGCTTTCTCATAATGAATGCACTCTCCTTTTCCTTTTTTGAAATTCCTGAAATTGCTCTCTTTTGCATTTCGATGGTATTATAGTTCTTATAATGGCAATTATGGGTAAAGAAGAGTTGGATTCAAATTAAAGGACTAAGGAGCAAAACTATTATTCATTTATATTCAAACCTTCTGAATTTCCATTTTCCGCAGATATGACTTCACGGCAAATACCGCTGGCATCTACTTCATAAGTAATACCATCTACCACGATTTGTGTATTGGAGAACATCGCCCCATTCTCAGGATTCAAATAGTATTGGCCATGTGGATCGTTTACCCATCCAGTCTGCATTATCCCATCATTTCCAAAGTAGTACCATGCTCCATTGATCTGCTGCCACCCAGTTATCATAATTCCATCACTATCATTAAAATAGTACCATGCATTGTTAATCTGCTTCAGCCCTGTTCCCATGGCCCCATTTTCTTCAAAATAATACCAATTTTCACCAATCTGGCAAGGACCAGTCAGCATGGCCCCATTTCCATCAAAATAGTACCAGCTATCGCCAATCTGCTGCTGGCCTGTCAGCATGGCCCCACTATTATTAAAATAGTACCAACCCCCATTAATCTGGCACCAGCCCTGAGTCATAGCCCCTGACTCTTTCAAATAATACCAGCTGTTCTCATCCTGAAGCCATCCGGTCTGCATTAAGGCATCTGTATTGAGATAGTACCAGGTCCCTTTATCTAAAACCCAGCCGTATTGCATAACTCCATTTTCATTAAAATAACGCCAGCCTTCTGAAAACAATCGCCAGCCTTCTGTCATCCGGCGAGAGTCTGGATCTAAATAATATGTACTGCCATTTTGTGTCATCCACCCACTGCTTGCCAACCCGTTTTCATCCATAAAGAACCATCCGGTACCATCGTGGATCCAGGAGTCCTTTTGCATTCGATGATTCTGAAAATAGTAAGTATTTCCTCCAATTGTTCGCCATAAATTAGGAATGATTACATCAGAAAAGTCACGGAACTGAAAATCAATATCTACATTTCCATTGATTCCGTCAATAGCACCAGTATTGGTAGACTGCCACATAACAGGGTTTTCAAACACATGTCTGGTCTCATATCGCGCCACCCATACATCATAATGTACCTGAGACATGTCTATTTTGTTGGCTAACCAATAGTCATTGGCGTATAAAATAGCATGATAGCCTGCATCTTCAATTTTCCGGCAGAAGGCATTAATGATATTCGCCAGCTCTCCTGGAGACAGAGTACTCTGCACGGATGCTTCCACATCAAATGCAACGGGATAAGAAATTGGATAATCTTTAATCAGATCTAGCACAAAATCAGCTTCTGCCTCAGCCATTGCCGTATTGGTTGCATAAGAATATATATAAATCCCCAGTTGGATTCCAGCGTTTGATGCCTCCAAAGCATTCGTGTGAAAGCGAGGATCCACCTGACCATTATAGCGGGTTCCCAGCATAACAAAGGAAACATCATTTTGCGCCACCAGATTCCAGTCAATGGTTCCTTGCCAATGAGAAACATCAATACCTCGTGCATAAACTCCTGAAATTGCCGTGCCATCTCTTAACTGATAAGTACTGTCTCCTATCTTATTATGCGTAGATGCTGCATAAGAGGATAGACTCCATGGCATATTTACAGACAAAGACATTGTCAAACCTAAAAGAACCATTTTTTTAGATGCCATTTTTTCAGAATACGCTTTTTTGTAAAAGTATTTCAAAATATTTCAGTCCTTTCTCAAGTTATAGTAAATAATGTTATATACATAATTTTAATGATACCAGGCCTAAAAAGTCAAAATACCTTTTGACCCCAACATCATTTTAATTGAAATAAAGAAAAGGCCTTAGCCTCTTTGCCAAAAAGCTAAAGCCTTTCTGATGCCTTGAATCATTTAATAAATCTATATTAAGGCGATATATATCACGGTTTGGGCCCACCGGTTAATCCAGCTTGAAGTGTATCCCCGGATGTCCGATTAGAGGAGGATGTCCCTGGTGTTGTGCCGCCGCCAGGAGCAGGATTAGAACCTGAACCTCCAGAAGAAGCGCCAGGACCGCCACTAGAGTAGTTCCCACCTCCTACCACAGGAGTGGAAGAAGTATTCCCATTGCCATTAGAAGAACCATTATATACATTATTGGTATTCACATTGGTATTGCAAGCTCCATTTGCAGCAAATTGGTATGTCACACCGTCAATCATTCGTGAAGTGCCTGCCACCATTCGTCCATCTGCCGGGTCCAAATAATAATGCGTTCCATCTACCAGAATCCAGCCTGTCTGCATGTGCCCGGAATTATTAAAATAATGGTAATATCCATCCACCTGTTTCCATGCTGTAGACATAATACCACTGGAAGGATCCATGTAATATTTATTAGTGCCGTCACTGAGCCAACCCGTCAGCATCATTCCAAGAGGCATTCCTGCCGCATTGGCATTCATATTAAAATAATAGTAATTCCCATTGTATTGCTGCCAACCTGTCAGCATCTTCCCGTCAGAACCGAACAGATAATAATGTCCACCAATCTCAGTAGCCGTATTCAGTACACACTTTCCGCTGGATGGATCAAAATAATACCAGGCATTGTCCATATTACGCCATCCCAACAGCATAGAACCATCACTACGCATATAATAATAATCACTGCCAATGTTCAGCCATTGACTCACAACCATAGTACCATCGCTTAGCGTATAATAGTATTTTCCATTATCATTAACCCAACCAGTTGCCATCAGTCCATCACTTTTAAAGTAATACCACTTATCATTAATCTTTTTCCATCCCACACTCATGATGCCGGAAGACAAATCCATATAATAATATCCGTCCGATGTATTGATCCATCCTTTATGCAGAGATCCATCTGAATCATAAAAAACATAATTACTGCCATTCTGCACCCAACCCGAAGCTGCCATTGCGGTCATTTCAAAATTAAGACCTGCTGTCCCTAATACACCAGCAAATGCTATGGCGGCCAGACATCCTTTAAGCTTCATTATTATACCTCCTCTTATATACCGGACAATTGTCCGAAAAAATTCGAATTTCATTAAAAGTTATTATAGCATAAGGAATAGGGGAAGTGATAACATTTTTATTACATTTTTTTAATCTTTTCATAATACCTCTTAGCGTATCGGTACATGATTAATGTATAGTCCCCAAATTCTTCTCCTAATGCCTTTTTATAAACCGCCCAAAGCGCCCATAAAAATCCTCCTAATGCCATATAGCAATAGACTGCAGATCGTTCTTCTTTTTCAGGGGACCGCCCTAAATATAACATCATCAATTGCTCTACTTGATCATCATTATAATAAGAATAAATTGCACACATCCCCAAGTCAATCAAAGGATCGCACATACCAGCATACTCCCAATCGATCAATTTTATCGAGCCATCTGACAAAATCAAGAAATTATCTACATTGCTATCAATATGCGCCAAAGTTTTTAATCGCCCAAGCCTTTTCAGATAGTCTGTTAATTCTGCCATTTTGTTATGGACTATTTCATAATCTTCAAAAAGAGTTCCCCCATGACTCATACAGAGCTTTTCATAAAAGCAAATCCGCTCCCATATATCAAAGTCATGATCTACAACTATTCCGGATGTATGTAAACGGTGTAAAACCTTCATACAAGAATTCATATCTTCTATATTACTGGAAGAAGCATTTCTCGCCCCTTCATAATATTTTGCTATTTTATATCCTGTATGTTCATCCATATAAATAACTTCTTCTGAAATATTTAACGGTTTAATCGCTTTATAGACAGCAGTTTCCTGCGGTCTGCTGATCAAAAATTCTGTCCCCGAACCAGGAATCCGGCAAATATAGGGCTGTCCATTTAGCTGAAAGTAAAAAGATTTATTAGTCATGCCTGATTTCAGGCACTGAATATTATGGACTTCCGATTCCTGTATGTGGAAAACATCTGCAATTAATTCCATTGCTTTATTGTCTGACTGATTTTGATATTTTGGGTCAAATCGGCGCAGCTCCTCTAAATTTTCAAATTCATAAATCTGGGAATCCGGCTGTTTATTAATATAAATCTCCACATTTCCTATAGAATCCTTCAACACGTGCTCCCAATACATTTGTTCTGTTCCTGGAGTCTTATAAGCAGCCTCTAATAGCGGAAGGAACTGTTCTGAAAAATTCCTAGAAAAATATACAGGTCCATACATAACCCAGCAATTGTTTCCGCCGATTGTGATTTCTGTGATGCATTTCTTCCTATTATATTTTAATGACCACTCTGAAGTATTTCCTTCCATATATACGGCCGCATACCAGGCATCACATTCCCAGGAATGAAACATATTTTCTCTCATCCAGTTGTCGGAAGATAATACATACATATTACGCCCCCGCAAAATTTCCCGTGCCCGATAGATTGTAGCAAGTGTATTTTTGCAGGAATACTCTGGATTATAAAGAAGAGTTACTCCATATTTATCAATAAGGTACTCAAATTTTTCCTTCAAATACCCTACTACGATTGTAATGTTTGTTATTCCTACTTGATGGAGCTGAAGGATCTGTCTTTCGATCATTCGCTCTCCAAATACCTCTAAAAGGCCTTTGGGCGTCTCGAAAGTTAATGGGACAAAGCGTGAACCAAAGCCAGCCGCTATCAACAACGCTCCGTCTACACGAAACTGTTCCAAAAAGTGTTCTCCTGCTCCAGTTAATTCATAAGTGCCAGCAGTGCTTTTTTCCTGAGCAAGAAATTTTCTTTTGTAACATTCCTTTAATAAGGTGTTAACAGTACCCAGAGAAAGCTCTAACTGTTGCGCCAGCTCCCTCTGAGTGCAATAGGGATGCTCTTTGATGTATCGGCAAACCAAACCAATTCGGTTCATATCTAACGCCTCCTGCTACTTTATATTTCTTTAAAAAGCAAAATGTGTTCAAAAATATTTGCATTTTCTGTTTTTATGAACATTATAGCATAATCTTTCCAGTAATCATAGCTTAAGGGGACATTGTATTAATATTAATACAATTTTCGTAAATACTTCGTTTGTTGTAATATTTTCGTAAGAAAACGCTTAGGGTTTTGTTATAGCATTTATCAAAAAAGTGTATTATACTGTCAATGTGATGGAGAGATGGTATTTCCACAGTGGTATTCAGAGTTATACATATTTTCAAAAATTATGAAAAAGTGTAAAAAACTATTGATAATTGCCATTATAGGAAGTATAATACCATCGAAATGCAAAAGAGCAATTTCAGGAATTTCAAAAAGGAAAAGGAGAGTGCATTCATTATGAGAAAGCAGACAAAAGTAGTTGCAGT
>JAAWEL010000044.1 GCA_022794255.1 Lachnospiraceae bacterium | reverse complement strand
GTGGATTTTCAGGCATGCGTTGAAGCAGCTGTTGGGAAACATTGCGACTTTGTGCGGCCTCCAGTTTAAACTTGAGCAGCCCCTTTCTGACATCAATTATGACATTATCCGCCAGGTTCTGCGGGAGGAAAATGACAACCACAGCCAGACAGCCAAACGCTTAGGGATCAGCCGGAGCACTTTGTGGCGGATATTAAAAAATCATGATGGGAATGGGTGATATATCCCCCGCCTGATCTCGATCAGGCGGAGCACATCCTCATAGACTGAGTCCACATCCTCCACTGGTATCATCAGCCATTTTTGTCCATTGCCTTCTTTTGTCTGGCGGTAAAGCTCCTGTACCGTCTGGCTGAAATGGGAAAGCTCTGCTTCCACCAGCTCTTTCTCCCCTTTCCCCACCACAACCAGCACAGTGAAACAGGCTTCCTTAGGATAAATGGTACATAAGGTTTTCCCGGACTTTTTAAACTTTATGTTCCAGCCCCTTTCCCAACTGCAGGAGCTAAATTCTATAGTTTCTTTTGCCTTATACGTATCCTTTACGGCACAACAGAATTTTCCGAACACATCATTTCTGATATATTCTCCCATTTCTTCTAAGGCGGGACAGTATTCTTTATCTTGTAAATCGATCGCCATTCTCTCCTCCTGCCCGAAACAATCGCAAATTTTTCCTTTTAAGCCATTCAGCCAGTTTCATCTTCGGCCAATCCCTTCCTTACTCTCTCAGGTTCCCTTTTTTTATGTTCTCCTGAATGATCTCATCTGCTGCCTGATACAGTCTCTTGGAGCCTGCTTTTGTCTTTTCATGTCTTCCATAGACCTGTTTTGCGCAAACTCCATGCTCCTTCCAGTCTCCTCCATTGTTGCTGTTATTCAAAATCAGGGGCTGAAGATTATCCATCGCATGAGCAAACTTAGCCTCTGCTGTCTGGTTTTCCTCAAACTCGTCAAACAGGGAAATGAGTTCTTGCTTCTGATCCTCCGGCAAAAGGGAATATATTTTTTCCTTTGCCATCTCCTCCCGCTGCTTCTGGGTCTTTAAATTCTCCTCATCATAGGCATAGGTATCACCGGACTCGATTTCCACAATATCATGAATCAGACACATGACCATCACCCTGGCAATATCGATTTCTTCATTGGAATATTCCTTTAAAAGGTAAGCCATCACCGCCATATGCCAGGCATGTTCCGCGTCATTTTCCCTTCTCCCGTGGCCGGATAAATGGGTCTGGCGAAAAATGTTTTTTTCTTTGTCAATCTCCAAGGCAAAGTCCAGTTGCTTTTTCAGCCTTTTTTCCATCATACAGAGTCTCCTCGCTCAGCAATATCCGATTCCCTTCCCCTCAAGCCCTTCCTGTTCCCCCTTCTCTTGATTGCCAGAAGCTTCATAAAATCCTCAAACAACTCTGGCTCCACCGGCTCAAACATCACCCATTTCCCGTCATGGTAAGTCTTTGCCTCATCATATATGTTTTGAACCTTTTCAGAAAAATCTCCCCGCATCTGTTCAAATTTTTCCCTCTCATGCTTTCCAAAAATAATCATAAAGCCAATGGCATTCTCCCTGGCATACAGAGCGCACAGGGTTTTTCCGCCCCTTCGGTATTTATACTCATAGGTCCATGCCTTACCGCCCTTTCCCCAAATGCGCTCCATATCATATTTATCCTCAATCAAGGCACATAGATTTCCCCATATCTCATACAAAGGCTCTCCCACAAGAGCAGTAAGCCCTCTACTGACTAATGTTTTTTCCGGTGTTTTATCTGTCATTTTTATATTTTTTCCTTTACTTCCTGCCAGGTGTTTCTTAAGCTCATTTTTGAGAAACTCATACCGCAGCCGCTTCTCCTCCTTTGCAAAATGCACCTCCCGAAGCTGCTCCGGATTGTTTTCATAATTTAACTTCTCCTCTCCGAATTGCTCGCTGGTAAGATCAAACACACAGCCATTTACCACATTATAGCAATGGGTATTCCCACCGGGAAGAGGGATTCCGTATACCTTTCCACCAAATATATCCTGAGCCAGAAAGGCTGTGATTGAACACTGGCCTGCCGTCTTGTTCTCTTCACTCCATTTGTCCCGCAGCCGGGGGGCACAGGTGTATTGGCACCAGATGCCGGAAAGTACATCATATAGTTTGCAGGGAGTCCAGTTCTCCCCATATTCCCTGTTGATCGCCGGAACATCCCCATGGTTCCAGCCATAAAATTTGTAGTCCATTTCTTTCTCCCCTTCTTTAAAAAAATGCACCGGCTTCATTCATTTTCCTCTAATCGCTCTCCGGCAATAATTCGTTCATTCAAAACCTCTATAAATTCGTCCCACCCCTTCGGCCAACCGAGCGCGCCATTCTCCTCGTAATATCCCCCATCATACCAAATGGAAAAATCAAAGCACTCAATCATCGTACAATAATCCCCTCTGGGCCAATAGGGGCTTCCATCATAAACCGTAAGGGCATAGCCAGAAAGCAGACGGCTCAAACCATTAATCTGTCCGGAATCCAGAAGATAGGTTTCTTCTTCCTTGCCCCAAATCCGAATTGTGGCAGTACCTCCCTTCAGATCCAATGTACACTCATAATCACGACCATTGCCAACCGCATCATAACCAGTCACGATTGTGGCACTTATTACCGAGGACTCCTCCCGCAGTTTTTGAAGCCTCTCCCGTTCCTCCCTGCGTATCTCCACAGCCGTATGCATCTGGCTTGTCCCAAAATCCGCCGCACTGACTAAAGAATCCTCCTTTTTTCCACAAGCCGTCAGACTTAAGAACAAAACCACAACCAATATCATATAGAAGGTTTTCACACACATTACCTCTTTTTTGCAGGTTCCATTGCGTTTCCTTCTCCTGCTCCCCCAAGACCGGATATTCCTCATCAAAATCAGACCTTCTTGTTTGGCCGGACTGGGACAGGGCGCATAAAACATAGGTTCATCCCCCTCCTCCCTCTTATAGACATTTCAGACCATCCAATATCAAGTCTTTATTGTATCAAATTTAGGGAGAGGGCGTCAATATAGGGAATCCAAAAAGCAGAGAAGGAGTAGAAAAGTCTGGTCCTTCCGCAATCCCCCATTTAATTTACTTCAAAATCTAAAAATTGGTTGAATTTCTCTGTCATTTTGTGTAAACTGAAAGTAGTTGCAGAGTGTGAAAACCAGCTGCGGAATGTAAATGGGAAAGGACAATCAAATAAAATGAAAAAAGCAATGGATCAATCAAAACTGAATATGATTTTAAATGGTATTTCTTTGACATCTCTCTTTGTAATGATTCTCCTTCTGTTTGCCTATGGCAATATCAAGGGGAAATTAAATAATGCCAATGAGGACAGATTCAACCTAACCTATAATGCCAACCGCTTTATGAATGGATCTGCCTACCTTACCAATGAGGTGCGGGCCTATGCCTCCACCGGAGATCAGGTACATTATAATAACTATTGGAACGAGATCAACAACTTAAAGAACCGGGATCTGGGTGTGGCAGCCATGCAGGAGATCGGCATCACTGCCAGCGAACAGTCCATGATCGACCAGATGGCATCCCTTTCCAATAATCTGGTTCCCTTGGAGGAAGGAGCCATGGAGCAGGTACAGGCCGGAGAAATGGCAGAAGCCCTGGCCTATGTGTATGGCTCTGACTACAGTTCTGTCACTGCCAATATCAATGCCTTAAAAGAACAGTTTTTAAATGTTTTAGAGACCCGCTCCAAGGCACAGGTAGATAAGCTGACCCTGGAATCGGATATTATTATGGGCATTATTTTCCTTTGCATGGTTCTGGTTGGAATTATGCAGATTTTTGTGATGGTGATTACCAAAAAACGGATTCTTACTCCCGTGATCACAGTTCGCGACCAAATGGGCGAGATCTCCAGAGGCAACCTTTCTGCCTCCTTTGCCTTGGAGTCGGACACTTCAGAGATCGGGATGCTGGTGGCCTCCATCCACGAGACAAAAACAGAACTGAAAAAATATATCTCAGATATCAATTCCAAGCTGACCCAGATGGCCCATGGGCAGATGGATTTGGCCATTGGCAATGATTACCGGGGTGAGTTCCAGCCGATTCAGCTGGCCATGAGCCAGATACTAGACTCCCTCAACCGGGCTTTATCTCAGATCAACCAGACCGCAGAGCAGGTTTCCACAGAATCAGAAAAAATGGCTTCGGACTCCCAGACTCTCTCCAATGGCGCAGTTGCCCAGGCATCTGCCGTGGAGGAGTTGTCTGCCAGTATCCAGGATCTTTCCGGCCAGGTCAACAGCACCTCTGAAGATGCTGACAATGCCCGCAAATTATCCATTGATACTGCTGCTCAGCTGGAGGCCTGCAACCAGAAGATGGCAGACCTGACCACTGCCATGGGCGATATTTCCAAGTCCTCCCAGCAGATCAGCGGAAATATCAAAACGAGTGAGGATATCTCCTTTCAGACCAACATCCTGGCTCTCAATGCCGCTGTGGAGGCGGCCCGGGCTGGAAGCGCAGGAAAGGGGTTTGCCGTGGTGGCGGATGAGGTGCAGAGCCTGGCCAACAAAAGCTCTGAGGCGGCTCAGGATATCACCAATCTGATTCAGAATTCCCTAAGCCTGGTGGAGAGGGGGACGGCACTTTCCGCAGACAGCACCAGGACCCTGGATGCCGGGGTTGCCAAAGCCAAAAAGTCCACAGAGTTAGTGGAGCGTATCGCCCAGTCTGCCAAGGAACAGGCTGAATCCCTGGCTCAGCTGACCCAGGGCATGGAGCAGATCTCTGAGGTGGTTCAGACCAATGCTTCCACTGCGGAAAAATCTGCTGACTCTGCCCAGGAGCTTCGCCTTCAGGCAGCAGAATTAAAAGAGTCGGTTCAGATGTTCCGGCTCCGCAGATAGCTATTGCCTGAGAGACAAATGCTTGTGCAAGCATAGCACCTGATTCATTGTCCAGAGAAATAGAAATCACAAGACACAGGAAAACCAGTGGTTCAGTCCAGATGCAGCCTGGATGTACCACTGGTTTCTTTTTTCTCATGTATTTTTCTCTCACAACTCCTACCAGCTTTTCACAAACAGCTGACTTTTAAGCCCCTAAAATTGCACTTTATGATGCCAGCATCCTTCTCCCCTCCCGCACCACAAGCCACAGAGAGAGCCCGGTTGCCAAAAAATCACTGATGGGCTGAGCAAAGAAAATCCCGTTGATCTGCCAAAAAAACGGCAGAAGATAAATAAAAGGCACCAGAAAAACCACCTGCCTGAGCAGCGTAATCACAATGGAAGGCCCCGGACGATTAATGGACTGAAAAAAAGTAGTTGCCAGCATTACTAACCCCAAAGCCGGGGTAATGCAAAAATTGATCCGCAGGCCGGGGATTCCGATCTGGAACATTTCCTCTGTACCACCAAAGGCTGCCAGAATCTGTCTGGGAAATACCAGAACAGCCAGCCAGATCAAGCAGGTAATGCCAACAGAAAAAGCCGTGGCCTGAAACATGGTGGACATCACTCTTTTATAATTACCTGAGCCATAATTATTTCCCAAAATCGGCTGAATCCCCTGACTGATACCACTGGCAGGCATAATCACAAAAGTCATAATGCTGGACACCACTGCATAGACACTGATGGCAATATCTCCTCCATACTTCCCCAGCTGACTGTTATACACCAGGCTGATAAATCCCATGGCCATCTGCGCTACCCAAAAGGCAAAGCCACAGGAAATGATTGGAATACAAAAGCCTCTTTCCAGTCGGAATATTCCCTTAGAGATACGCACCTGTGTCCGGTTCCCAAATACCAAATAAGCCCCAAAGAGGGCAGAAGCCACCTGACCCGCCACAGTGGCCGCCCCAGCCCCCACAACACCCCAGTCAAACACAATGATAAATAAGGCATCCAACCCAATATTAGTCACAGCCCCCAGCCCTGTCACGCACATTCCCAGTACTGGCTTGCCAGAGACTCGGACAAAATCGCAAAACAGCTGAGATAAGCCTTGAAACAAACACCCAAGAGCCACAATCCGGTAATAGGCAATAGCATAGGGATAGGCAGTCTGGGTAACCCCGAAAATCCGAAGAAAGAAATCCGGAAAAATAAGCAGCAAAACACTTAAGGCAATCTCAAACCCGCAGACCATCACCAGAGCATTCCCAAAAGACCGATTCCCCTTCTCCGGCTCATTCTGGCCGGAGAACAGGCTGAAAAAGGTGGAACCTCCTGCACTGCAGGTCAAGGCAAATGCCATCATCATAAAAGACAGAGGAAAACAAACCGACAGTCCAGCTAAAGCAGATGTACCGTTGAAATTCCCCACAAACATCCTGTCTACAATGTTGTAAATTGCAATGATCAAAAGGGAAATCGCCGCCGGAACAGAAAACTTAAGAATCATGGGAAACAGTTTTCCATTTAAATAGTCAATCTTCTTTGTGTTCATGATCATTTCTCCAAAAATTAGTTTACTAAGTATTGGCCTGAAAATACAGCTGCCTGAGAACATCTTATTCAGGAAACATTTTCCATCATTTTCCCAATAACCTTAAAAAAAACAGCCATCTCCTCCTGGGGAATGTCCCTGGTCAGCTCCTTCTCCAGACCGGTAATATCCGCAATCACAATATCCTGATACTGTCGGGCTTTCTCACTGACAAGGATCCGTTTCATCCGCCCGTCCTCTGCCGTAACCTCCCGGCGTATAAGCCCGCTCTGCTCCATCTTTTTGAGAATTTGGGTGGCTGTGGGAGGGCGCAGGCCGAACTCCTCCTCAATATCTTTCTGGAAAACATCATGGCTCTGAGCCAGTACAAAATGCAGCACCCTCCCCTGAGAGCCGCTGAATATGGCTCTGCTGGCGAAAGCATCAATCCTTCTGCGCAGCTTATTTGACAGATTATTAATATAACGCGCCGCATGCTTGCTGGTGTCCATATATCCCTCCAATTCCTTAGTAAACTAAGTATATCAGAGGGGACTGTAAATGTCAAGAGGAGAAATAACTGACTTAACAATTGCCTTGTTCACTGAAAGTAAAATAACTTGGTAAAAATGAAGATATTTTACAAGACAACCAGAATCCCGTCTGATATAATAGGGGGCGGCAGGAAGGGAGACCTCATGAAAAAGAGAACGCGAACAATGGTCTACGATGACAGAATGTATATAGAGGCTTACCGTTTTGAAGGGAGTTTGTGGAGAGACCAAAAATCTTTTGGAACAAGGGGTTCCCCCCTGCCCTGGCTGCGCTGCAAACCAGCTTTTCTGACCAGAGTCATTTTACCAATTACTTCAATCGCTTTATTGGCCTGACACCCGGTGCCTACCGGGAAATCTTTCAGGCCAGGAAGGAAATATACTATGAAAAATAATCCCATCACAGGGCATATCTCTGCCCTGCTCACCGTCATAATTTGGGGAACCACCTTTATCTCCACTAAAATTTTGCTGACAGATTTTCAGCCGGTGGAGATACTTTTTTTCCGGTTTGTCATGGGCTTTTTGTCTCTGCTGGCTGTTTATCCACACCGCCTGAAAGGGACAAACAGGTCACAGGAACTGACCTTTGCCGCAGCAGGCCTTTGCGGGATATGCCTGTACTACCTGCTGGAAAATATTGCCCTCACCTGCACTATGGCATCAAACGTAGGGGTCATTATCTCCGTAGCCCCCTTTTTTACGGCAATCCTGTCCCACCTGTTTCTCAAAGAGGAAAAGCCAAAGGCCAGTTTTTTCCTTGGCTTTGGAGTTGCCATGGCTGGGATTGCCCTCATCAGCTTCAATGGCTCCCAGCTGGAGTTAAACCCCATGGGAGACTTGCTGGCTTTGCTGGCTGCCCTCATCTGGGCCTGCTATTCGATTCTCACAAAAAAAATCAGCGGCTATGGTTACAGCACCCTGCTTACCACCCGGCGGATATTCTGCTATGGCATCCTGTTTATGCTCCCCACCCTGTTCCTGTTTGATTTTAAACTGGATCTGGCGAGGTTTAAAAATCTCATCTATCTGCTTAATATTCTCTTTCTTGGGCTGGGGGCGTCAGCTCTTTGCTTTGTCACCTGGAATTTTGCAGTAAAGCTACTGGGTGCAGTCAAGACCAGCATTTACATCTACATGGTTCCCGTGATTACGGTGATCACTTCTGTGGCAATCCTCAAAGAGAGAATCACCTCCCTGGCAGCTGCGGGAACAGTTCTCACTCTGGCCGGGCTTTTCCTGTCAGAGAGCAGATTGTTTATGAAAAAAAGGGCAAAGCAGCATTGACTTCTCCTTTATATGCTCACATCCAGATTGTTTCCTGGATCCTGTACCGGCGCCGCTGTTCCCCCTGACTTATCGTAGACTCCGTTTTACATACTGTTCGGGGGAGCAGAAAGCTCCTGACTAGCCATTTCTCCCTGGATATCTCCAGATTCTCTTAAGTCTTTCCCGGCTTCCGCCTGTATTTTCATGCAGGCTACATCTTCTCTTCCTTCCCCTATTATGGCAGAAATAATTTTTAATTGTCTATGTTCTTCCATAATCAAAGTGTTTTTTAATCTACTTCTCATTTCCTTTCTGTCGTTTATATTTGCTATAATAAACAATCTGCAAAACACAAAAATTCATCGAAAAAATTGTTAATGCTAGGTACCTTGACATTGTCCCTTGTCTATGTTAAGATAAAATTACAAGGTACCTTATAAAGGAGAAAAACCATGGATCAAACCTGTCCCTTATGCGAAAAAAACTGTCCTTTAAAAAGCCCCCAATGCCAATCCGGCAAAAACTATGCCGTTTTCAGCAGCTCACGCCACGAAACCCAGGAGAATAAATTATTCGCCTTATTTTACAAACTGAGCCATCTTTTCGTCCACCGAAACGGTCAAAACCAGGGGAAAAACCGGATTCTGGCCATTCTCCGCCACCATGGAGACATGACCCAGCGGGAGCTTTTAGATCACACAGACATCCGCTCTGCTTCTCTCAGTGAGCTTTTAGCCAAAATAGAGGCCAATGGAAATATTTCACGGGAACACAACCATGGAAATGCCCGCAACCTCCACATCCGCCTGACCCCCAAGGGCCAGACAGAGGCCGCCCGCATCCACCAGGAAAATCTGCGACTCTCTGACGAGCTTTTTTCCTGCTTAAGCAAGAAAGAGCAAGAGCAGTTAGAACATATTTTAATAAAACTGCTGGTCAACTGGAAAAAAGAGAAAGAGTAAAAAAGAAAAAGGAGAGCAACCCATGATTATTGACTGTCATTCCCACCACATCAGCCCGCCCTACAACACCAATTACCTGGCATGGACAGAGAAAACCAACCGCCGGGATTACGGCCCGCCCTATCTGTGGAACAATCCCGTCTTTGAGGACATTTCCAAACGAATTGAGATCATGGAAAGCCATCACATCGACTATTCTGTCATCACCTACAGCTCCAATGTGGTGCAGATCATTGACAGCGCTGCCGGCCAGGACATATCCCGCCAGGCAGTCATGGCCACTTTAAACGATAAAGCCCGGGAAACAGTAAAAAAGCATCCCAGGCAAATCGGAGCCACGTCCCTGATTGACTTAAGGCTGGGAAATGACGCTCTGGCTGAGATGGAACGCACCTCAGACTGGACCCTGGGCTATTCTGTGCTGGCTGCCTATGATGTGGAGCATCATTTGACATTCCTGGATGATACCCGGTTCCTGCCCTTCTGGAAAAAAGCCGCAGAGTTTGGAAAGCCGGTATTCATCCATTTCAGCAGCCTATACAAAATCAATGACCAATCCCATCTCATGCCAGGATACATGAATGATTCTATGCTGTGCGCCGGCATGGGGCAGCTAATGGAGAACTCCCTCTGCCTAAGC
>JAAWEL010000043.1 GCA_022794255.1 Lachnospiraceae bacterium | reverse complement strand
GGCCGCAGCCCACACACATATGGAAATCTTTGAAACGTGCCTTGTAGTCGTGGAACTTATGAAGCACTTTGTAGCGCATTCTCTCACCAGCCGTCTTGCGGAACACATGTCCGCCGGCCATGTCGGTAAAGCCCTCGATCTGGCAGGAAGCGGTGGTTCTCTTTCTCTCACCTACATTGGTGTTCTCATTGTAAATCACATCTGTGGTGTTAAAGCAGGTACAGGTGCTGCAGGCCACAGTACAGGAACCGCAGGAAATGCAGCGCTTGTTGTATTCATTCCACATAGGATGGCTCTTTAGCTTGGTCAGAACCTCCTTATTGGGAATCTCCGGAATCGTAAGCTCGATCTCGTTCTTCTCGATAAATTCCGGTTTGAAATCAGTACTTGCAGCCTCAGCAAACAAGGAAGCAAAAGTCTCATCCTTCACATCCACGGTCAGCTCGCCATCGCCAACACGGACAGCAAGAGCGTAATCCTCAGCCTTGTTGGAACCCATACTCACACAGAAGCAGGTATCCCAGCCCTCAGTACATTCGATCATAACGATCTTAACCTTCTCATTCATTCTCTGATAGTACATATCGGCAAAGCCGCCGTTCTCCAGATAGATCTTCTCCTGATGATGCTGCGCATTGATATCACACGGACGCATGAAAATCAGCAGTTTCTTGCTGGTCGCCTTGCTCTCACGGTATTCATCCTCTGTAAAGTAGAATAGGGACTGGGTAACCGGGCTTAAAACCTCCTTGGCCGGATAATCGGACTTCTCCGCAAACTCAATCTCCTCCACCTTGGACACCTTATCATACTTAATAATGTCTGTGTCGGAATAACGTCCTTTTCCAACAAATCTCTTGGGAGCCCAGATCTCGTACTCGCCCTGAAGCTGGTCGAAGATCTTATTCACTTCTTGGAAGCTGACTTTGTATCCCATACTTTCTTATCCTCCTTCATTTTTTGCAGGCCCTGCCGGCATCCCCGAACCTGGAGACCTGATAAAGTTTTATCGCGCTTTTCATTGTACCATAAATAATAAATATTTTCATTAACAAAAATTAAAAATACAGGTTTTTTTTGACGATTTTTGTTGAGGATTGCCATTTTTCTTTCCCCATACAAACAGTCCCGCCAGAAAATTGCCAAAACCTTCCTGTTTTTACAGAAACCTGACAATTCCCTGACGGGAACCCTTATCCAATTGCTCCAATCAGCAAAATGACTGCCCTACTTTACGATTGCATTGTCCTTTAGGAAAGTCCTTACCTTGTTGTTCAAGGCAACCTCATCCACGGCATCCTCCCCGTACATTTCCTGCAGATCCTTAACCGTCATGGAATACATCTTTGCTAACTCCTCCCGGTCCGAATCCTCCACCTGAATCCCTTCCTTTTCGGCAATAGCTTCCATCATAATCTGAACCTTAAGACCAGTCTCCACATTGGAGCGAATCTCCTTTTGAAATTCTTCTTCCGTCATGCCGGAGGCCTCCGCATAGTCCTTCATATTTCCTCCGTACATCTGAATCATACTGGTCAGATAACTCATCTGATTCTCATACTGCTGCTCAACCGCCGCCTCGTTTAAGTTAAACTGAGAATTCTCCACCGCTGCAAGAATAATATCATTTTCCAGCTGCTGATCAGCCTGCTGCTTCTTCTCAGCCTCAATGTCCTCCATGGTGTCTGCCTTAAACTCATCCACCGTGTTAAAGTCCGACATCCGCTGGACAAAATTGTCGTCAAGCACTGCGTCCCGCTTCTCCTCGATCCCATTGACTGTCACCTCAAACACCACTGCCTGTCCGGCTAAGTCTGCTGAGTGATATTGTTCTGGAAATGTCAGATTCAAGCTTCTCTCCTCTCCGGTCTTTGCACCTACAAGGCCCTCTTCAAAGCCATCGATAAAGCTGTGTGATCCCAGCTCCAGCTTATAGCCCTGGGCCGTGCCGCCGTCAAAGGCAACGCCGTCCTTCAATCCCACATAGTCGATATCCACAATATCCCCGTTTTGGGCCGCTCTGTCTGTCACAGCCACATATTCCGGATTGGCATCGAGAATGCTCTGAATCCGGGCTTCCAGCTCCTCCTCTGTCACCTCTGCAGACATGCGGGTTATCTCCAGTCCCTTATACTCCCCCAGGGAAGTGATCTCTCCCGGTTCTATATTTTCCTGGCTCTCTGCCTCTGTGGACGCCTCCGCTGCAGCCCCGGCAGAAGTCGTCTCAGACGGGGTGGTCTCCTGCTGATCCTTCCCTGAACAGCCAGACAAAAGAGCCGTGACCATCATGCCGCACAGCAACGGTTTTATCAATTTTCTCATTCTTTTCCCTTTCCCTCTTTCACTTTTTAAGTACTTCCGGAGTCTCTCTTGTCCTTACTCCTACGACTTGAGTCTCCCTGGCACTCCTTTTTATGCAGCACTACTCTTATACCACACCTGTACTCTGAAAAAAACCCTTTTCATAATAAATTCACAAAAAATTCAGAAACGCTTTAAAAGCTTTATAGGTGTTGTACACGTCCAGCTTGGACACTAGCTCAAAGGGGGCATGCATAGAAAGAACCGGAACTCCCAGATCCACCACATCCACATCCAGCTGGGCCACATACTTGGCAATGGTTCCGCCACCGCCCTGATCCACGGCTCCCAACTCTCCTGCCTGCCAGTAAACTCCGAACGTTTCCATGGCATGGATCACCTTTGCCATGATCTCTGCGCTGGCATCGTTGGCACCGGATTTGCCCCGGGCCCCTGTGTACTTGGTCAGTACACAGCCCTTGTTAATATAGCTGGCATTGTTGGCCTCAAATACATCAGAAAAAGTGGGATCGTAGGCGGCATTTACATCTGATGAAAGACACAGAGCATTGCGCAGCACCTGTCTGGGCTTAACTTCTGCAAGTTCTGCCAGATCTTCTATGTAATGTCTGAGATAAGCAGAATTCATCCCCGTATTTCCCTCAGATCCGATTTCCTCCTTGTCTGTCAGAACCGTAATTGTGGTATACAAAGGAGCTTTCGTCTCGATCTCCGCCATCAATGCCGTGTAGGCACACACCCGGTCATCCTGTCCATATGCCCCAATAAGGCTTCGGTCCAGTCCCACATCCACTGCCTTCTGAGACGGAACCATCTCGATCTCAGCTCTGAAAAAGTCCTCCTCCCTGATTCCATACCTGTCGTGGAGAAGTTTTAATGCCAAAAGCTTCACAGGCTCCTTTACCGTCTCGTCCGCAAAAGGAAGGGAGCCGATGACAATATTTAACTCCTCCCCCTTAAGCCCCTCTCCTAGCTTTCTCTCATTCTGCTTTGCCGCCAGGTGGGGAAGCAGATCCGTAACGCAGAACACCGGGTCCTGTGGATCTTCACCAACACATATATTCACGGTTTCTCCGTTCTTTTTAACCACTACTCCGTGAATAGCAAGGGGCACGGTTCCCCATTGATATTTGCGGATCCCACCGTAATAGTGGGTTTTAAAATAGGCAATCTCACTTTTTTCATACATTGGGCAGGGCTTTAAATCCAGACGGGGAGAATCAATATGAGCACCATTGATCCTGACCCCCTGATCAAGAGGCTTCTGTCCAAATGTGGTAGCCAAAATGGACTTTCCCCGATTTACCAGGTACACCTTATCTCCCGGCTCATAATGAAGAGACAAATCCAAGGGACGATATCCGGCCTTCTCAAGCATCTCCACTGCCAAATTCACGCATTCCCGTTCTGTCTTTCCTCCGTTTAAAAACACCTTATAACCTTCACAGAAAGCAGCGGCCGCCTCCACCTGCTCTGGCGCCTTTTTTCCGATATGAGGAAAATTAAATCCCAACTGCTCCTCCAAAAGCATTCCTTCTGATTTTTCTTTTTCTTCTGCCATGGTTTCTCTCCTCCTTCAGTTCTTAATGCACTCCCCAGTCATACTACCTCCCAACTCCGTTCTCATCCCCCTCCAAAATCAAGGTAAACGGCCCGTCATTTAATAGCTCCACCTTCATATTTGCCCCAAATCTTCCACATTCCACCCTCTTGACATACCTGCGGCACCTTTCCGTAAAATACTCATACAATTGGTTTGCCTTATTTGGCGGTCCTGCCTTCACAAAACTTGGCCGGTTCCCCTTATGGCAATCTGCATACAAAGTAAACTGACTGACTACTAAAAGTTCTCCGTCTACATCCGCCAGAGAAAGATTTGTCTTTCCATCCTTGTCCTCAAAAATCCGAAGCTTGCAGATCTTGTCTGCCATCTTATCTGCCGCTGCCTCTGTGTCCTCCCCGGACACCCCCAAAAGCACCAGAAATCCTCTTCCGATCTCCCCCACTGTCTTTTCTTCCACTTTTACACATGCCCTGCTAACCCGCTGCAGTACCACCTTCATAAACTATATTCTCCTCTCACCGAAACACCATCCGCAGATACTCTAAAAGGGTCTCTGTGGCCTCCTCCCGGTAGATAATCTCTCTGGCCAGCACCGGATAATCTGTGATCAGTCCATCCACCCCCAATAGTCTCAGACGCTCCATCTCGCTTTTACCATTAACGGTCCATACATGTACTCCCATCCCCCGCTCGTGAGCCTGCTCCACCACACGGCTGTTTACAAAGCTTGCCCGTATGCTGATAAAATCCACCTTGTCACTGAAATAGAAATCTCCGTAAGCCGCTGACAGAATATACCCGGTGCGAATCTCTGGCGCCAGCTGCTTGACCCTCTCTAAATATCCCAGGCTGGTGGAAGTCACCACACACTGTTCCTCCATGCCCTGCTCTTTAATCAGTTCAATCACCATCTCTGGCAGCGGACTGTCCATTCCCAGATTTTTGATCTCAATGTTCAGGCTCATCCTTCCCCTGCACAAGTCCAGCACATCCTCAAGCTTTGGGATCCGCTCCCCGGCAAACTCCGGTGAAAACCAGCTTCCCACCTCCAGCTCACTAAGCTCCTCCCAGGTGTAAGAAGATATAGCCCGATTCACCCCGGCTACCCGCTTTAATGTGGTGTCATGTGCCAGCACAATCACGTTATCCATGGTCAGCTGCACATCCAGCTCTACGCAGTCCGCCAGCTCCTCCACAGCCGCCTGTACAGAAGCCATGGTATTCTCCGGCGCTGATTTTGAGCTTCCCCTGTGTGCTGTGATCTGTATCTCATCAAGCAGCCCGTCTGATAAAATAAATCCATGGTGAACCATATCCAGAATATAAAAAAGTCCTGCCATCAAAAGAACCAGACCAATTCCCAAAGTCCTGATATGAGCAGCAGATCCCTTGGGTGGATAGATAACTTCCCGCTTTCCCCAGCAATATTTCCGGCGTCCATGACCGTAGTACACACAGGCCAGCGCCGCAAAATCCGCCACCACCAAAAGGCTTCCCCCCGCAAACAAAAGAATCCCTTCCATCTTCTCTGCCACAGACAAAAGCACTGCCATGGACAGATTCCGCTCCGCAAAAAGTACTACAAAAACTGCGGCCGCAAATACAGAGAAAAGATATACCGCCACAACCGCAGCGGCAACAGCCAAATTACAGACCACCAGAAGAAAAGCCACCTTCCCGTGTCTTCCCTTCAAAAGCCTTTTGTTGTTTTTCATGGCAACAGAAAAAGATTCCTTCTCTGCCATACACCCGAAGCCTACAAAAACTGTAAAAAGAGAGATCCATGTACAGGCTGCAAGAAACAAGGCAGTCAGCAGGGGCAGCCAGGACGTATTCATCATTTCCTGAATTACAAAATTCGCAGGCCGGATATGTGAAAGACAGCGGACAATCAGCAAAAGATGTACCAAAAGATAGTGTGGAAATAAATAGGCCACAAGCCTCCAGTTTCCCCGAACAATCTCCTCCGCTGTCTTTCCCAGTCCTCCCCAGAAAATATGGAAAGGGGTCAGCTTCTGTTGACAGGCCGACCCCTGAAATGCGGTAATCAATGCGGCCGCCTCCAAAAGCATCAAAAGAAGCCCGGCAAGGCCTGCCCCTATAACTGCCCCTATGGTCCACGGCCTTCCCAGGAAATCTTTTAAGTTGGATGCTGTCAGATAGCTGTATCCGGCCATCCCAAGTGTCCATCGCAGGACCCGGCTTGCCAGCCGCAGGTATACAGGAAACACAATTCCCCGGTACAGAAACTCAAACAAAAGAACATTTCCCAGATTCTGCCGAATCATTTGCCATGTTTCTTTTGTCAATGCCCTCATCGTATTTTCACTCTTTCTGCTCCTCTCCCAGTGACAGGATCATCTGATTCAGCGAGAACATTTTATCATCCAGCATATCCACCACAGCAGCACACGCTTTCAACTCCGCCTGAAGATTAGCCGGAGCCTTTCCCTCAAACTTATAATAGATCTTGTGTTCCAGACTGGCCCAAAAATCCATTGCCACCGTTCGGATCTGAATCTCCACCTTGGTCTCTGCCGGCCCCTGGCTTAAATATATGGGTATCGTCACTACCATATGATAGCTTTTGTAGCCATTGGGCTTGGGATTTTTGATATAATCCTTGACATGAAGAATCGTCACATCGTTCTGCCTGGCAATCATATCCGCAATCTGATAGATGTCCTGGGTATAAGAACATATGATCCGAATCCCTGCAATGTCATTGAGCTTCTCCACCATATTCTGAATGGTAACATCATATCCGTCCCGCTTTAATTTTCTGACAATACTGTCTGGTGTTTTTAAGCGGGACTTGATGTGCTCAATGGGAGTATGCCCATAGATATGGACAAACTCGCTGTTCAGAATCTCGATCTTGGTGTTGATCTCCTTCAGGGCAGAATCATACAGAAACATGATGGATTTCCACTGGTCAATCTGGCTGTACTTTGCAGACGCTTTAAGAGGCTCCATCTTTTCTTCCATTCTTAAAGCTTAATGTCCTTTAACAAGGAGGCAAGTCCTGTGGTGGCGGCTCCGGACTCCTTGTAGTTGAATACCTCTTCCTTGGGGGTCTCTTCTGCCTGTTCCAATGCCTTCATGCTCAGACTAATACGGCCATCGCCTGTGCCAATCACCTTTACCGTCACCTTCTGACCTTCCTTAAGCACAACACCTGGATGCTTAATCCGCTGAGTGCTGATCTGGGACACATGCAAAAGCCCTGTAACCCCAGCCTCCAGATCCACAAATGCACCGTAATCCTTGATAGAGTCCACGGTACCCTCCAGCACAGCGCCCACCTTTACAGCTGCCATCTTGGCTGCTTTCTCGGCGGCCTCTCTCTCCTTCATCACCACACGGCCCGATAATACCAGCTTCTTGCGCTCCGGTTCTACGGTAATCGGCACCACCTCCAGGTATTTGCCAACCCAGTCCTCCAGCTTTTCCACATATTTAGTGGAAATGTGGGATGCCGGAATAAATCCCTGGATATCATCAATATATGCCACTACACCTGCCTTAACCGCCTCTTTGATCTTTACCTTGATAACGGTCTTATCCTGCATCTTCTCCAGAAGATCCGCCCACTTCTGGGCATCCGGTCCTTCCTGCTCCTGATAATCATTGTGGCGCTGGTCAAATTCCTTGTAGGAAGCCTCCAGCTCATTGGTCAGATCTGCCATGGACTCCACCGGCTCTGCCTTTGTCTCCTGGACTGCCTCAGGGGCATTTGCCTCTGCAGTGTTTACCTCTGTGTTCATTACTTCTTCGTTCATTGTCTAACACTCCTTCACTTGTGTCTCATTACCGGACTACCGCTCCGGCTGCTACGAAAGACTTTACCACATTTTCACGTATTTTTCTATAGTTTTCTGATGAAAAATATGCTATACTCGTTACGGTTTTATTACATTTCTATATTTAAAGGAGTATAAGAGACAATTATCATGAATGATATCTTGGATCTGCATACCCACACCATTGCCAGCGGGCATGCCTACAACACACTTTACGAGATGGCCCATGCTGCCTCCCAAAAGGGATTGCAGCTGTTAGGCGTCACAGACCACGCCCCCCGGATTCCCGGTGCATGCCATCCCTTTTATTTTCTTAATTTTAAAGTAATTCCCAGAGAGCTTTACGGTGTCCGTATCCTGATGGGCTGCGAGCTGAACATTGTGGATTATGAAGGGGGACTGGATTTGGAGCCCCGCTATCAGAAAGGACTGGATCTGGGCATTGCCAGCATCCATGAGCCTTGCTATACCTGTGGCACCATCTCCCAGAACACCTCCGCCTACTTGGGTGCCATGAAAAATCCTATTGTCCAGATCATCGGACATCCGGATGACGGGCGTTTTCCTGTAGACTATGAGACTTTGGTCTGTGCTGCAAAGGAACATCATGTGCTTTTGGAGATCAACAACAGCTCTCTTCACCCTGCCTGCAACCGGAAGGATTCACGAACCAACGGGATTTCCATACTGGAATACTGCAAGCAGTATCAGGTGCCGGTGATTTTAGACAGTGATGCCCACTGTGAGGTGGATGTGGGAAATCATTCCCGTGCCCACAGCCTGTTGGAGGAAATGGAATTTCCCTCAGAGCTGGTTGTCAATGATTCCATAGAAAAAGTGGCTGCCTTTATTCCTGCCCTTGCAAAGCTTTTGTCCCCGGGAGGCTCTGACAATGATTAACTTTCTCAATCTGGAATATTTTCTGGTGGCAGCAGAGGAGCTTAATTTTACCAAGGCAGCCAAACAGCTTTTTATCTCCCAGCAATCCTTAAGCAACCACATTTCCAACATGGAAAAGGAGTTTGGGGTGATTTTGTTTAACCGGACCAGCCCTTTGACCTTAACCTACGCAGGACAGGCACTAAAAAAACGGGCCCGTCAAATTCTGGCCCTGAAGGACGAGACTTATCGGGAGCTGGCTGACATCAAGGACTTTTCTGTTGGGAGGCTGACTATTGGCCTTTCCCACACCCGGGGACGGGTGATACTTCCTGAGATTCTTCCCTCTTACCGGGAACAATTTCCCAACATTGATCTGAGCCTTATGGAGGGCAATTCTACCATGTTAGACAATGGCCTGCTCCACGGGGATGTGGATCTGATCATTGGCATGCTCCCCTTTAAGGTAGAAAATGTGGGAACCGTGCCCATCTGTGAGGAGGAGATTCTTCTTGCCGTCTCAGATGCCGTGCTGGAACGATCCTTCCCCGGACATTTAGAGGAAATCAAGGCCCGGCTGAACGAGCACACAGACCTGGCTCTTTTAAGCCGTTGCCCGTTCCTTTTAATCAATGAAGGCAACCGGGTGCGGACTCTGGCAGATGAAATGTTCGAGGACGCCCAGATCACTCCCCGCATCGTTTTGGAGACAGAAAATATAGAAACGGTTCTTGCCCTGGCCATTCGGGGGATGGGGATCACCTTTTATCCGAAAATGTTTATTTCCAGCCATAGAGATTTTAAGGATAAAATCAATCAGAACACCCCCATGAATTTTTATTCCCTGGACTATCCAAGAGCCCATGGAACGCTGGGAATCGGCTTTCACAAAGGACATTATATGTCTCAGGCCGCCCGAGAGTTTATACGGATTGCAAAGGAAGTTCTCTGACAACCGAATATTGGGCCATGTGAATTTTTCCTTTCCATAAATCTTGACATTCGTTCTTTTTTTCAGTAAAATAATAATGATTATTATTATTTATCTATACACAGAAAGGGAATTGGTTATGAAGATTTTAAAATATAGCCGGCAAAGGGAATCCATCAAGGCCTGCCTTGCCGGACGTACAGACCATCCCACTGCGGATATTATTTACACAGAACTTCGGGAGGCTTTCCCCAATATCAGCTTGGGCACAGTTTACAGAAATCTGAATCTGTTGTCTGACATGGGGGAAATTCAGAAACTGGCATGTGGAGATGGAAAGGATCACTTCGACTGGAACACCACCCCTCACTATCATTTTATATGCAGACATTGCGGCGCCGTAATCGATCTTCCTCTGATGCCCTTAGAAGATTTACAGCGTCAGGCCGAAACTGCACTGGGCGGAACCGTAGATGGCCATACCATATATTTTTATGGTTCCTGCGCCGCCTGTACAAAAAACAGCAGTTGTTCAGATGAGGTGTCTTCATGCTCGTCTGCATCAGACACAAAGCATCGAATATTGATCCGATGTGGAATTTGAACTGTTACGGGAGATAATGGAAACTGCAAAAATTTTCTCAAAAACTGATTGACATTTATCGATGGATATGCTAAATTAATATCAGTAATCATTACTGTTTTTAAACAGCATGGATTACCGGATGAATTTAAAACAAATAATTTTAATAAAAGAAAAGGAGATTGTGTTCAATGAAAAAATGGGTTTGTTCTGTATGTGGTTACGTTCATGAGGGTCCCTCTGCTCCGGAGTCCTGCCCCCAGTGTAAAGCTCCTGCTTCCAAGTTTGTAGAGCAGGGTGGTGAGAGATCCTGGGCTGCTGAGCATGTAGTAGGTGTTGCTCAGGGTGTAAGCGAAGATATTATGGCTGACTTAAGAGCCAACTTTAACGGTGAGTGTACCGAGGTTGGCATGTATCTGGCTATGGCAAGAGTTGCTCACAGAGAAGGTTATCCGGAGATCGGCCTGTACTGGGAGAAAGCTGCTTACGAAGAGGCTGAGCATGCTGCCAAGTTTGCAGAGCTGCTGGGCGAAGTTGTTACCGACAGCACCAAAAAGAACTTAGAGCTGCGGGTAGAGGCTGAGAACGGTGCTACCGCCGGTAAGTTTGATCTGGCAAAGAGAGCAAAAGCTGCCAACCTGGATGCGATCCATGACACCGTCCATGAGATGGCTCGTGACGAGGCCAGACACGGCAAGGCATTTGAGGGGCTGCTGAAGAGATATTTTGGTTAATAGATAATAAGGAGGAAGCGATCAGAGATGATTGCTTCCTCCTTTTATATTTAATACAGTCCTTATTTATGACTCCACCACATTAGTGATCCGTCCGATCTCTTCCACCTCACATACCACCTCATCTCCCACCTTTAAAAATCTCGGCGGGTCAAAGCCCATTCCCACACCAGATGGTGTCCCGGTAGAAATAATCGTCCCTGCTTTTAACATCATCCCATGGGACAGCTCACTGACAATATGGTCAATGGCAAAAATCAGTTTGCTGGTATTGCTGTTTTGGCGCAACTCACCGTTTACATAGGAGCGGATAGAAAGGCAGGGTGGATATTCCACGGAATCGGCCGTGAGCACACAGGGACCCATGGGAGCAAAACCATCCAGGCTTTTCCCAAAATACCACTGATTATGCCGGTTCTGAACATTCCGGGCGCTGACATCATTGAGAATAGTATAGCCAAATATGTAATCTCTCACACGTTCTGGCGCCACATTTTTTGCATCTCTTCCCAGAATGAAGGCAAGCTCTGCCTCATAGTCTAAGCTGTCCACCAGCTTAACGTGGGCAGGAATCCCCTCCCGGTCCGCCGTAGCCTCATTGACTCGCTTGGAAAAATATACCGCATGGGGACGCTTCCCGTCAAACTCCCGCTTTCTGAAGCGGGCCGACTCCTCTGCATGATCCATATAATTGATGCCCAGACAGATAATATCTTGTTCCGGCACAGGAATCGGCGCCAAAAGACGAACCTCCTTTAGCCGGGCCGCCCCCTTATAAGAATAAGGCTCCTGCCTGGAAGCATATTCCAAAAGCTGCTTCTCCGACTCGCTCATCTGCTTTACTGCTTCCAGCATAGTCCGGTACTCTGGTCCAATGGAACGGATGGGAAACACCCATTCTCCGTCTGCACTGATCACCCCCACGCCTGTTTTTTGTCCAACCTGATAGGTCACTAGCTTCATGATATCCTCCATTCTCTTTGATGAGCCCGCCTAAGCTTAAGGAAACTATACAGGCACATTTTGGATGTTCCTTTGTAACCGTCCTCAGTGATAACAAATCACCGGAATTCCCTGATACACCAGATCATACAAAGCCTTTGTCTTATTCGGAGGGAGGTTCACACATCCATGGCTTCCGTTCGTCTTATAGATGGTCCCCCCAAAACTTCCCCGCCAGTTGGCATCATGAAGCCCAATACCGCCGTTAAAGGGCATCCAGTAGGACACTGGAGATTCATACTCATAGCTCCCGTCCGCCCGTTTGGCTCCACGCAATACCCGGTCTCTCTGCTTGTAAGTCAGGGTGAAAATTCCGGCAGGCGTGTGATGGCCCCTTGCCTCATTTCCTGTGACACAGGGTGCATCCCACACAACGGTCCCGTCCTTCACCATATAGACATGCTGATTCGTTAAATCGATCTCCACATAAGTCTGCCCCCACTCCCCAGCTCCCCGCAAAGCAGCTCCCTGAGCGTACTGGGGTTCCCTGGACTGAGACTGTCCTGTGCGGATCATGGAAATCAGAGCCGCTGTCTCTGCTGCCTGATCAATCCTCCAGCCGTATGCCCCGTTGATCATAATGTCTCTGCCATCTGCCGTATGAAAGGCCCGCTCTCTTCCGGCTGTGTCATGCTTGTCCGCCAGCACTGCTATGTAGGCAGCTGCCTGCGCTGTATCTACCTGGATCTCTCCATCAATGACACCGGTCAGCCAGGAACAGATCACCGCTGCATTAAGAACCTCTGTTTCTTCCCCAAACGTATAAGTAATCTCCATCTCCCTGCACTGATTCATCGTATCACAAAGATTTTTTAGCTGTTCATTGTCCGCTGTCACTTGTACTGGATAGTAGCAGCCCTTTTCCTCCAGATCCACCTCAGTTGCCCCTGTGGCCACTGCCTCCTGTATTACCTGAGCCACCTGGTTTGGATAAACATTATTCCCCTGGACCTCCGGGATAATGGTAAAGGGTTTTCCTTCCTGGTACGCACTTACATGGGCATCCGTGGTGGGAGTGATGTTGCTTCCGCTGATGCAGCGAAGACGGTTTATCTGTGCCTCCAATGCATCCGGACTGTATGTATTCTGCAGCGTAATCCGGTAACTGTTGCCTGCATCCGGGCCAAATATTCTTCCCGCAGCATTCTCCTTCTGAAGAATCTCGCTGAGAGCCCCATCTGGAATCCCAACAGAGAATCCGATATCCTTTCCCTGAATCGTCTCTGTTACCCCGTTTCTCTCCCGGATTGTCAGCTGGTATTCACTGGAATAAAAATTCTGTATATGAGCTCCTGCCTCCTCCACCGTCATTCCGCTGACTCCCAACCCATTTACCGTGGTTCCCTGAACAAATGTATTTTCTTCACCATAAGCCGTAAAAGTCAGGGCGCCCGCTGTCAGCAAAACCATCATAATTTTTCCTGCTCTGTACATCTCCCTCTTTTTCATATCTCCTCTTCTTTCTACATACTTTCTTTAAAATCCTTTTCATTATAGAGCCTGCAAAAGTCTCCGTCAAGAAAAAAGGGATGACAAATTCTTTCACTGACGAATAAAAACCAAAAGAAGATACCCCAGAGTCAGGCAAAGCCCGATGGCAAACAGCATCAGGCCAAAAGAAAAACTCTCCTCCACCAGCCTTCCGTTGCGCTGAATCCGTTCTTTTATCCTGATGAGGGCCGCTCTGGTCCTCTCTCTCCTTTTCCTGGCAAAAATCCCTGGACTTCCCCATCTCCTCTCCACACCACAAGCTGTCCTGCTGCCAAGAGCTTCCCCGTCTCCTGTCATGCTCAAAGAAAAAGCCGGGGGAATCTGGCTGTGTGTGGTCTTTCTGGCCATACGGATTACACTGTCAGCCATCTGATCCATGGCACGGCAAGCCACCGCAGATACGGCTAAAAATACAGCCATTGGTGCAGTTATCACATACCGGTCTAAAAAACCGCACACCCAGCCTCCTATACCAGGCAAAACCACCTGAAGAACCGGACGGTAGAAAAGCTCTTCCAGATCCAGCCAGGAGGGCCACCGGTCCAGATAGCACATTCCATGGGTGATTTTGCCTCCCTTCTCCTTATTCTCATTTTCCTTCTCCCCCATCATCCATCTGCGGATCACGAAAGTATATAAAAGCATCCCGATTCCGATGGAGATCAGTCCCCCCTTCAGATTCTCCAGTGAGAAGTAAAAAATTGGATGCGCATGGCCTGTCTGTCCAAAAAACTCCTGGCCCAAGTCTGCCAGCTTATCCATGGAAAGGTGGCTGGTCATTCCAAGAAAAGGCAAAAGCACTGCTGTTCCCGCAAGAACCCATTTGCCGGCCGGGCGCATATAGGAAAGAGATAAGGCATCAAATTCTTCCTGACGAGAGGGATGGCGGTCCACAAACAAGGCCACAAACAACTTGAGCATATAAGCAACTGTCATTCCACCGCTCACAAGAAATATCCACTCTGCCCCTTGCCAGAGGGCAGGGCATACAGAGGCCGCTCCACAAAATCGATACTCCACAATGCTTTCATGAAGAAGGGTTTTACTCACATATCCGTTCCAGAAAGGTACGCCGCCAATTCCCAGAGCTCCCATCAAAAAGCAGAACATGAGCAAAGGCTTTTTCCTGCCAAAGCCCCGGATATCATTTAAGTCCAGCTGATGCAGATTCATAAACACTGCCGCCGCGCAGAGGAACAGTACCAGCTTAAACAGAGAATGGTTCACCATATGGAGAAACGCCCCCCGAACTGCCAGACTGCCGCTCTCTCCCGCCGCCTGCAAAAGGTCTCCCATTCCAATTCCCGTCAGGATAAAACCGATCTGAGATACAGAAGAACAGGCCAGAGTCCTTTTTAAATTGACAGAAAACAAGGCAAGCAAAGCGCCCAAAAACATGGTCACAAGCCCCAGACAGACAATCAGCATTCCCCATGTCCGATCCCCGGCAAGCATCTGGCAGGAGATAACGATGATTCCGAACACACCAGTTTTGGTCAGAATCCCGGACAGCAGGGCGCTGGCCGGCGCCGGCGCCACTGGGTGCGCTTTGGGCAGCCAGATATGGAGAGGAAAGCATCCGGCCTTAGCGCCGAAGCCAAACAGCAAAAGTCCGGAGGCTGCATATAACCGCCCGGGAGAAGTAGATAAGGCATGGGAGGCTGCCTCCCCCAGTTCATCAAATCGCAGAGTTTTTGTCAGATCATACAGAAGGAACAAGCCCATCAGCATTACCATGCCGCCGATCACTGCCACCGCAAGATAGGTCTTTGCCGCCCGCAGGCTCTCCTCTTTTTCGTCAAAGGCTACCCACACATAGGAAGTAAAGGACATGATCTCAAAAAAGATAAAGGTAGTGTAGAAATCTGCTGACAAAAACACCCCCATGGTAGCAAAGAAGGTTGCAAAAAGAAATAGATAGTAGCGGCTTTTTTTCTCATAATGTGCCATATATTCCAGGGAGAATACGCCGCTGACAAACCACATAAGCACCCCGATTCCCAAGTATATCAGGCGAAAACCATCGATCTGAAAAACCATCCCCGGCCCGCAAATCCCTGGTATCATCAGCTTTGCCACAGGCCACATCCTGCCTCACCTCCAATCCTTGTAAGCAAATCCATAAGCCAGCCTGGATGCAGCCCTAAAAGAAGTATCATTCCCCCAAAAATCACAAGAGGAACGAACATCATCCAGCCAGGATCACAAGCCTCTGCCCGTCCCTCTTCCAGACAGAGGACATCATCCTTTTGCCGCCCTCTCTCCTGGCAGTCTGCAACCGGAAAATACGCCCGCACCAGCACACTTAACATGTAGATCCCCGTCATCAGAGCCGAATAGAGGATCACAGCAACCCCGGCAAGGGGCAGCCAGCTTCCCACCCCTGACTGATATTGATTGCCGCAGTCAAACGCTGCCTGCGCCAGATTCCACTTGCTGATAAACCCGCCAAACAGAGGAATCCCCATCAGAGACAGACTGGCCACAGTCAGGCAGCCGAAGGTAACTGGCATTCTTTTGCCCAACCCATTCAGCTCATAAACCTGGGTTTTCCCGGTCTGATGCATGACAGCACCAGCGCAAAAAAAGGAACAGATTTTCATAAATGCATGAATGACCAGGTGGCTTAGGGCAGCCGCGAGTCCCAGAGGACTCATCAATGCTGCACCAAAAAGAATATAGGACAGATTGCTGATGGTCGAATAGGCCAGCCGCCGTTTCCAGTGGATCTCCCGTACAGCCATGGTGGACCCGTAGACAATGGTCACGATAGAGGCAACTATCACCACCCACTGAGCCCAGCTTCCCTTCAAAAACCCTGCGCCGTAACTGAAATAGGTGAATCGAAGAATGGCAAATGCCCCTGACTTTACCACTGCCACTGCATGCAGCAAGGCTGTGACCGGCGTGGGAGCCACCGTGGCCCGGGGAAGCCACACATGAAGGGGAAATAAAGCCGCCTTGACACCAAATCCGAAAAATGCTAGTACATACACCAGCAAAAGCAGATTTTTCCGTCCTGCTGCCGTCTGGAGATCCAAAACACCGCCCGGCACAAACTCTGTGTTGCCGGTGGCGGAAAAGCTGAGCACAAACACCAGGCCAATAAAGGCAAACGCCGCCCCGCCGATTGAGTAATAAAGATAGTGGTGGCTGGCGCTTTTGGCCTCCCTTGTCATGGGAAACAAAACCAGTGGGAAAGTGACAAGGGTCAACATCTCATAACACAGATACATCGTCACCAGATTTCCGGAAAAAGCGATCCCGGCTGTCACCCCGTAGGTCATCACATAATAAGCAAAAAAGATTCTTTTGCGCCCCTCATGTCTCATATATTCAAAGGAATACAGGGTGGCAAGAGGCCAGAGAAAGGCAATCAGACCGGCAAACACACCTCCCATAGAGTCCAGCTTAAACCGGACAGTCAGATTTCCGAACAGGCGGAACAAAACAAGATTTGCCCCCATCCGGTTTTTCAAAAGCCAGAGGATCACCAGACTGTTGGCAAGGACCAACCCCTCCACCAGCAGCTCCATGAACCGGTCATCTCCCTTGTCCTCTGACCACAGGTGCAAAGCGAGAATCGCCCCTCCCCCAAAGAGAGGCAAAAGCACTGGCAGTGCCAGAAACAATCCACTCATAATCTCCCCTCCGTCAGAACACTCCCGCGCCAATCCGCTCAATCAGATCCAGAAGGCCACCAGGAAAACAGCCAAAAAGCAGTGCCCCGGCTGTCAAAATCCCTATGGGCACCAACATCCAGCAGCCGGGCTCTGTCTGGCTTTCCTTCCAGATCCCCAGGTTTTTATCCCTTTCCTCCTCCCTTTTTAGGTCCCTTCCCGGGAAAAATCCCTGAATGGTCAGAGGCAAAAGATACCCGGCAGTCAAAAGAGCACTTACTAACAGCACCACCGGCCCCAGCCATGTCCATATCCCGGTTTCCGAAGCCAGAGCACCTGTGGCCAGATACCATTTGCTGACAAAGCCGCTGGCCGGGGGAATCCCTACAAGAGCCAAAGACACCACCGTATAACAACCAAGAAGAATCGGCATAGCACTTCCTAACGCTCTCATCTCCCTCACCTTTGTACTGCCCGTAATCACGATAATCGCACCAGCACAGAGAAACAGAGTATTTTTGATCAAGGAATGAAACACCACATGAGATAAAGCTCCCGCAAATGCCTGAGGCTGCAGCACACTCAGACCAAAAAGCACATAGGAAACCTGACTGACCGTGGAATATGCCAGACGCTTTTTAAGCACCGGCTCCTTGTATGCCAACATGGATCCCATAAACACCGTCAAAAGAGTCAGAAAAATCCACACGTTCTGCACCCAGGTTCCCTGAATCGTCTCTGGTCCCGCAACAAAAAAGATCACCCGCAGAATCGCAAGCACTCCGGATTTGGTAATGACACCAGAAAGAAGGGCGCTGGCCGGAGCCGGAGCCACCGGATGCGCGGTGGGAAGCCACCCGTGAAGAGGAAACATACCGGCCTTTGCTCCAAAGCCCACCAGAATACAAAACATGGCCGCAAGAAAAAGTCCCTCCCTGACAGGTCTCTCACTCAAAGAGCTTCTCAATATGCACTCCATAGTGCCATCTCCCATCTTAGCGATCACCCCTCCCGGCGTAAAATCCTGATTCCCGCAGATCTGAATCAGCACAAAGATCCCAAACAAAGCCAAAAACGCCCCTGCAACAGAGTAAAACAGATACTTAAGGCCTGCCATCACCGCTTCTTTTGTACCTTCATGAAGCACCAGTGGAAGGGAAGTAAGGGTCATCAGCTCAAAAAATACATACATGGTAATCAAATTTCCCGAAAAATCAAGACCGATCAGCACTCCCAGTACAATCAAATAAAAACCAAAAAACCGCCTTTCCTCATGTTCATGAGCCATATAAGCCACCGAGTAGATTCCAACTAACAGCCAGACTCCGGTGGTCAGGGCGGCAAACAGACAGCTGACCAAATCCACGGACAGAGTAAGGGTAATGCTTTTTGTAATATTCCACAGCACCAGCTTTCCTCCTGCTGCCAACGCCCAAGCCACCAAAAAAGCCTCCGCCAAAAGGATTCCTAACACCACAGACAGCAGCCACCTCCGGTCGTGATCCAGCTTTCTTGTCATCAAAACCACAAGCCCGCCTGCCATTGGCACCAGCACCGGAAGAAGAAGGACCACTTGCTCCTCTATTCCATATATCATCTCATTTCTCCTTTGCCCCTCTTAATCAAACATCATAAGACCGCTGCCAATGGCAGCCACTATCGGCTGGGAATAAAGCCCCAGCACAAGATTCAGCAAAATAAAGCTGACCACTGCCAGCTCAAGTTTTCTGGAACTTTTCGCTGGCCTCTCTGATGCTCTGTCCACATCGACCTGCTCTTCCTTGCTCTCTGGTATACTGTACAGCGTGATCATCAGCCGCAGAAAATACACTGCATTTAAGATAGTACTGATTGCCAGAGCGATCACGGTAGGCAGCATTTTGTGCGGGCTTTGCAGAGCTGAAGTGGCAAATAAAAGCTTGGAGATAAAACCAGCCAACATAGGAAATCCCACCATAGAAAGAGAGCCCACTGCAAAGCCGATTCCTGCCAGAGGATTCCGATACCCGGCTCCCCGCAGGCTTTTGTAATCCTTTTTATTCCCTGAAACCTCATAAAGCCCCACTGCACTGATAAACAGCAATGCCTTGGTGGCAGAGTGGGTAAACATATGAAACACGGCTGCCACCATGCCGGCCTGCGTTCCCAGCCCGATTCCCATATAGATATACCCGATCTGAGCTACGGATGAATAAGCAATCATCCGCCTTGTATCCTTTTCCAATATGGCATGAAACGAGCCCATCATCATTCCCGCCAGGCCAAAAACAAACAGCACATTAACCATCTGACTGGCAATCACATTCTCCCGTCCTAAAACCCGGTAAAAAATCTTGATCAGCAGAAAAATATACCCTTTCGACACCAGTCCTGACAGAATCGCACTGGCAGCGGGAGTTGCATAGCCATAGGTATCCGGAATCCAGTAGTGGAAGGGATACAGACCGCTTTTGATGGCTAGGCCCACACTGATCACTGCCATGATCACCAGCATAGGTACCTCATAGCTTCCGGCCGCTTCTATGGCTTTTACAGCCTCCCCGGCCGGACTCATGAGAAGATGCCCAGTCACATCATACAAAAGACTTAAGCCGATTAAAAAAAGCCCGGATCCCAACTGGCTCATGATCATATAGCGAATGGCAGAAGAAAGACTGCGCCCCACCTGCCGGATCATAATCAGCCCGCACCCGGCAATAGTATTGATCTCCACAAACACATAGGCCGTAAATAAATCATTGGTGTAAATAAGCGCCAAAAGAGAGCTTAACATCAGATCAATCATAATATAAAAAAGATTCTGCTTGCTCTCCTCCACATCTACCGATGTGTGGCTCATTCCCCCTGTCACAGAAAAAAACATCACCAGACCAAACAGCACAGCCGTCAGCCCTTCCAGCACTCCGGCCCGGATCTCATTCCCCCAGGGCGCCGGGAAATGTCCCATCATATACGTATAGCTTTGACCAGTATCCAGACAGAATCCCAGCACAAATACCGACATGACAGTGGTCAGTAAAATAGCAGCTACACTTAAATTCCTGGCCTTTTTTCCATCCAGCACAGAAGAGAGAATCCCGGAAAACATGGCAATAATAATGGAGAAAAACGGGAAATTCTGCACAAGGCTCATATCCTCTCCTCCTTTGCAGCACGCATCAGAATCTCATCCAGATCCAGGGATCCATACCGCTCATATAAACGGATGGTCAGAGCCAGCATCAAAGCAGTGGTACTCACCGACACCACGATTCCGGTCAGCACCAGCCCGCTGGGCACCGGGTTAATGTAGGCTGACACGTCCTGGATTCCATCTGTCACAATAGGAACCATGCGGCCGCTTATATATCCCTTTACCGCCAAAAACAGGTAAACTGCTGTATCCATGATATTCATTCCCATAATCTTTTTAATCAGATTCCGGTGAAGCATCAACATGGTAAAACCCACCCCGAAAAGAATCACAGACACCGTCTCCTCCATATTTACAAACAAAGGAGCTCCCACACTACATTCCTCCTTTCCGAAACAGGGTATAAAAGGCATACATAGTACATGCCACCACCATGCCCACACAGATATTTAAGGGAAGAATCAAGCCGCTGCTTAAAATTGCCCCCGGTGTTCCTAAGGGAATCCCGCTTTCCAAGTGATTGGCCCCGGTAAAAAAAGAATAGCTTTTTGCCAGACAGTAAAAGGTAAGGGCGCTTAAGGTCACTCTCCGGTAAACCTTCTCCGTAAAGAAACGCTCCGTTTTCTTAAAGCCAAAAGCGTTCAGATAGAGAATCAGCCCGGAGCCTAATACTGCACCGCCAGAGAATCCTCCCCCCGGGGACAGATGGCCGTTTAATACAATATAAATCCCAAAAACCAGAATAAGAGGCACCAGAACACAGGCACATTTTTGGAGAATAATATCATTTTTCGGCTCAAATATCCGGTCATTGGCCTCTGCCATCCGCTTTTTCGATTTGCCCTTTGCCATCGCATCCTTATCTTCTGCGTCAATCCTTAAGAGCACCAGCACACAGCAAGAAGCAATAAACAAAACACAGGACTCTCCGAAGGTGTCAAAAGCCCGGTAATCCAAAATCATGCCTGTCACAATATTCACTGCGCCGGTCTCTTTGAGCCCCTGCTCAATATAGCGGGCCGAAACCTCATTATTGTCCGGATTTCCCGCATTGCCAAAGGCCGGAAGATAGGACACGGTCCAGAGAAGAACAAAAATAATGCTCAGACACAGAAACACCGACATCACCTGGTAAAACCGGCGGAAATACCAAAGACCCCTGCCGTCATAGAGAGACTGCTGTGTCTGCCCAAAATCGCCTGGATGCACCATCTCTTTATCCCTTTGCTCCTTCTCTGGGATCTGTATCTCGATCCCCGATGCCAGAGGATCAACCGCTCCGTCCACCCATTCTTTGAATCCTTTCCACCAGCTCTGTTCATAATCATCCCTTCGTCTGCTCATGGCGGTCCTCCTTCCGGATTGCCCGAATCTTCTTTAAGGTCACAAAAAACAGAATAGAAGTCACCCCGGCCCCCACTGCTGCCTCTGTGATGGCAAGATCCGGAGACTGCAGCAGCACCCAAATCACGCACATAATCAGGCTGTAGGACATAAAAATCACAATAGAAGTTAAAAGATCCTTCATAAACCCCACCGCTACAGCACAAGCCACAAGGCAAAACAGAAGTATCACCTCAAACGCTCTCATTTTGTCTCCCCCTCCTGCCCCTGAAAGCCTGCCTCTTTATGGATAACCGTCAGCTCTCCCATATTCTTATCAGTCATGGCCTCTAACCGGCTGATCATGTGACCTGATACAGGGGATGCGATCCAGAAAAATGCCACCACTAAAAAAAGCTTGAGAGAATCCATAGAAAATCCCCGCATGACAATCAGCCCCAGAATCACAAACAAAATCCCCAGCGTATCCCCGATAGCCGCCCCGTGCATCCGGTTTAAGGTTCGCCGAAACCGGTTTACCCCAAACACAGCCAAAGTCTCAAAAAACAGCCCGAGCACAAGAAAAACCCCTGCCGTCCCAAACCGTATCCATGCAAACATCATCTCTCCTCCCCCTGATGCTTTAAATTATCCTCAACTGCATCCAGATCCGCCTTCATATGCTTACCCTGGAGATAAACACCTGTGTAGACTTTGCAAAGAACCACCACTCCCAAAAAGCTGATCATGGCATAGATCAAGCACACATCCACCAGATAATTTTCATCCAAATAAACAGACAAAACAGCCACAATCATAATAATCATTGTCCCGATCATATTCACTGCAATGATCCGGTCCCCGATTCCCGGCCCACGCACAGAGCGAATCATACTGACAATAATCAACATAGCCAGCACAATCATCGCCGTCAGCATCAGACCATTGTACATCTCTCCTATAGCTTCCATTCTGCCCTCATCGCCTCCATTCTCTCCAAAAGCTTTACAAATACCGAATCCTCCATCCCTTCCGCCAACTCCCTGTCCAGACAATGAACACAGAATCGTTCCTTCTCCACAGACACTGTAATCGTGCCGGGAGTCAGGGTGATGGAGTTGGCAAGCATCATCTTTGCAACCCCACTTTTTAACCTTGTATCAAAATATACCAATGCCGGCTCCGGCTGCAGCTCCGGAGAAAGAATGAGTTTTATGACACACACATTGGCTTTGACAATCTCTTTGATCAGCACCCAGAAATAACCGAGCAAAAAGGGAGTCAGGCGAAAAAGCAAAAGCTCCTTTTTCAGGCTGTAGTCCATAAAACGACACATAAAAAAAACAAGTGCAGCAGAAATTCCCACACCAAAAAAACAGATTTCTGCTGTTGCCCTGCCATTTAAAATCAACCACACCAAAAACATCAGAAAAAACATCCGACTCTCCCCTTTTTCCTTTAAATTACAACTGTTTTGTCACCTCAAAGTCGTGTACATTATAACTCTATCCTATCAGAAATACAAGTTATGACATGTTAAAATATTATAAGGGGGATGCTCCTCACCGGAACATCCCCATATAATAGTCTGGCAAAAAAAATCGTCCAAAAATCTCAAATTCCGGCACATATTTTCCTATATCCAGAAATATCGGACAGAAAATCAGACTTCCCACCAAAAAGAACGGGATCAGACAGCACACCAACGCTTCCCGGCGGCAAACCAGACGAAACAGGAAAGAAAACAAAAGCACTGCCAGCACATATCCCGAAAGCACCGCCAGCTCGTATCCCACCCGGTCCAGGCATTTCCCCACCCAAAGGGCCGCAAACCCGGATACCGCCGCCAGACAGACCGGGGATGCCAGAGCCGCCAGCTGACACCACAGCCGGCTTCCAAAGGGAACGGCCAGAAACAGCCCCTTTTTCTCATCACCAAGGCTAAGTGCCGTGCTGTACAGACCAACCACAAACACATAAACAGCCACAATCCCTCTGACCGGAAATACAGATGCCTTCCCTGTATCCTTTACAGCTTCCAGCTCTGACCCTGTGACCTCATACTCAAAATGAAAGGTGCTGCCGTTCTCCTTCCACTTATCATACAGTTCTCCCGCCAGTTTCCTCACAGCCTCCGGTTCCTGCTGTTCCTTCTGTGCATACTGCAAAAACAGCTCCCGGTCATAGAGTTCAATCATCGCGGCAAACACCGGCTCTGTGGACAGACGGGCCGCAACCGTGGAAGGAGCAGAATATACCCGTATACTTCTCTTAAAGTCTCTCTCATCCAGCCGCTTATGCAGTCCGGCTCCAATCACATACCCACATTCTGCCCTCCGGGAAGCCACCTCATCCTTCACCTGCTGCTCGTCCTCACAGACATAAAAACGAAACAAGCCGTCAAATTCTCTTTCACCAGTCAGAGAAGCCACCACCTGCTGCTCTAAGGGCTTTCCCTCCTCTGATGATAAGATCTTCTCGTCCTCCTTTTCCGCACATATGGCAATCCGAAGCTCCATAGGCTCCTCCTTTCCCAAGCTTCGAACAAAAAAGGTTCCCAGAGGAAAAAGCAGCAAAACAATCAGAAAGGATCCCCTATGCATATATCTTTTACAGGACAAATAAAACCACATCCACACTCTTCTCATACAATATCCTCAAGCCTCCTTTTCTTCCTCTATCTGATTCTGCCAAATGAATTTACCCTTTCTTACTCTCCCGGCTTTCCAGAAACACAGATAAAAGAAATCCTGCCAGAAAAAGAAAAAACAACCTGGCTGCCGCATTTTTGCTCCACACTTTGGTCACTGCCATCTGTACCCCTCCCATGAGAACTGCCGATGGCATCACTGGAACCATCTTTCTGAGAGCTTCCGGCAAAAATACCTCCGGCAAAAACCCCCCTGCCAAAAAATGCTGAGCTGTCACAGCCAGAAACAACAGCATAATTCCCCCCAGAAGCGATCCTGCAGCCTGGTAGAGAAAAACCACAAACGCCGCCGCTGTCAGACAGACCAAAAGCAGCAGCAAACAGACACCCGCCCATGGCAGAACTGCTGCTCCTTTCCCCCCTGCAAAGCTGTTTCCGAAAATCTCCTCCACTCCCAAATCCTTGACAAGCCCCATTATCCCTCCGGACCCATTCTTTGCAGAACCGGCCAGCTCTGCTAAGCCTTTTCCCAACAGCCCCATAAGAAGGGACATGGTGAAAAAAAGACTTCCCAATCCTAAAATCCGTCCCAGAACACGGATAGGCGCATTGGCGCCAGCCAAAGTCAGCTTTTGTCTCATTCCGTGCCGATAAGGAAGGAGATAACCGGAAACCGGGATGGCCATCAGCATCAAAAACAGAACATAGACACTGATTCCATAAAATACCGGGATCTCCACATCCCCTGTGGCGCTGACCCGCTGATGGCGGAAATAATCCTCTCTCGGCAGACTGTAGGACAAAAAGATCTGGTTCAGCTCCTTCTCCATAAGGGGAATCCTCTCTGCCTGGCCGGAGGCCAGATACAGCTCATTCCCCGCATAAATTCCTGCCTGGGAAGCTCCCAGAATCTTTGCCCCCGCCTCTGTCAGCTCCTGGAATATCCTGCTTTCCAGCCATGCATTCCCCGGAAGCAGAATCCGGACCGATGGGTTGCTTCCATCCATGATTCCCTGAATCAGCCCCTCCGGCATGTCCATGACCGCACTCAGCGTCCCTTCTTGCAGCTTTTTAACAGCTTCCTCCTGCTTAACATACTGAAAATCACACATACTTTTCACACTGTCCAGCGAACGGATCATGGAAACCATTTGCTTTGCCAGCGCATCCTCTGGCAGTATCACTCCCACAGCGATCCGGCCTGCTGCCACATCCCCATACAGGGCCCGTCCAGCCAGAAGGGCAATCGCCCCCGCCAGAAACAGCAGTGCGATTGCCCCCGCAAACATCTGTGGAAACTTTTTGTATGCTCTTTTCAGTTCCAGCTTCAAAAAAACCAGACACATCCACATATCTTGTTCCCCGATTTCTATTCCTTTGTTATAACTGGTTTGCTCCCACAAATCACTCCATCACAGAGCTTACCTGGCTGGCAATATCCATGATCCCCATATATGCCTCCATCATTACATTCTGCCAGTCTGCCTCCGTGGCTGCAAGTACATCCAGCTTTTCACCCTCTGGTTCTGTCACCTCGCCTACTAAAGGCCGGATATCATATTGACCGCCAAGGGTTATATAAAATTCCTCACCATCCGTCTCCAACAGCGACACTCCCGGCATCTCAAAACGGATCTCATCAAAATCCATATGGATGACAGTGCCTTTTTCCAGCTCACTGACCACTCCGGTGGTGGACAGACCCATCATCTTTCCCCCATCATCCCCCAGCTCAAGCTGAAGCGTAAAATCCCCGCCGTCATTATTGTATGTGCCTCCCATGAAGAGATGGCCATCCATCTCTCCTTCCTCATGGATGTCAAAGGCCAGATCGCCGGTAAGCTTCGTGCCATCATAGGTTCCCTGCTTTGTCATATTCACTGTCATGGTTTTTCCGTCCTTGGTAATATCAAGAGACGCCAGAGCATTCTGTGTCAGATAGCTTCCCCCCTGCAGCTTCAAATCAAACCGGATATCCTGGGCCTCTTGGCCCTCATTGGTAATCACTGTAGTCCCTTCCACAGAAGCCAGACGGCCCTTCTTGTCCACATGAACCAGCATCTCCACATCGCTCAGTGCCTGATCCAGCTGATCAATCATATCATCCACAGACTCCTTCAGATCCTCATAATTGCTCTCCACCAATTCCTCTGGGGTCATACCGCCAAAAGCTGTCATGGAATCCCCGCCCGTCAGCTCCACCATCCGGATACTCATTTTCAGATTCTCCAGGAATTTCTCCTTGAGCGCCTCATCCTGTAAAAAGAAATCCGAGGAGGTCCGAAGAAACTGAATCATGGAATCCTTGCTGACATAAACCTGATATCCCTTGCAGTGTACCTCCTTACCATCTATCTGGAAGGTTCCCTTCCCTGCCTTTTCCACAGTCAGGGCCGCCTTAAAGTTCTCCTGGGCCTGGCTGCCCTCCTTAAAGCGTTTCCACGCATCCTGAATGCCATAGGGATCCGAGGCTGTGCCACTTTCCACCTGCTTCTTGATCCAGTCTGAATATTCGTGGTAAAAATCCTCCAGCCCTTCGATATCCACATCTGAATACTGAAGAGTAGGACCTAAAATCTCCGAATTTTTCAGGCGCTCTGCCAGTCCGTCACTTAAATCCACAGTAAATACCTTACTGCTCAGCTCCGGAATCGCAGCCATCAGAGTCTCATCTCCATAGTAAAAATCCATGTTTACCAGATCCATGTTGTTAAACAGCACGCCCATATTAAAGGAGCCCACTGCTTTCTCCCAATCGCATTTGAACTCGGTTCGGATTCCTCCGCCAGCCAGCATTTTAGCCTCTTCCTCGGAACAGTCCTCCAGAACAATCTCCATCTCCACCTGCTGATTGCCTCCGGAAGAATACTCCTGAAACTGGGCAAGACCAAACAGCTCCTCCATGGGCTTTACCTGATCCTCCGTATAAATATTCTCAAAAGCGGTGATAACCACTTCCTTCGGATCCTTCTCCACAAGCCTCGTGGCTCCGAATATTCCGATTCCAGCCACTGCAGCCGCTGCCACGGCGATTGCCGCAATCTTTCCTCCGGATTTTTTCTTTGGTGACTGTAAAGCAGCCTGCCCGGCTGATAGCTCTGGCTCTGATAAAGCAGGCGCCTTCTCAAAAGAATCCTTCTCTTCCCCTAAACTCCCGGCATTCTCGTTCTCCTTGTCATCTCCGGTCTCCTCCCCTCGTCTCTCCACTGGTGACAAGGCCCCTGCTGGCGTTCCACAAAACGGACAGGCAGAATCTGTATCCTGCATCTCCTGTCCACAATACCCGCATTTCATCGATTTTCCTCCCTCTGCTTCCTGAAAGCTCTGTTATCCTATTCCATAATACAGAGAATCTTCTGCTGTCAGCTTTTTATACATATTAAAGCATAAAAATTATTATACTACATTCCTTATACTTTTTCTATCTTTTTCTTGAAATCCCTTTTTTGTGTTTTTTCCTCACAATATCCGTTCAGATATTCCGGAACTTATTACTCCTCACAGCCACTGCTCTGTAAAGCCCCATACCAAGTATACACACCATAAGCTCTGTCACCGGAAACGCCAGCCACACCCCTTTCATCCCCGCCGCAAAGGACAACATAAAAGCCGCCGGAATAATCAGGACAAAGCCCCGAATCACAGAAATCAGCTGGGCCGGCACTGCTTTCTCCGTGGCTGTAAAAAATTGGGAAAGTACAATATTAAACCCGGCAAAAGGAATCGCTGTAAAATACACCCGGATCCCTTCCACAGCAATTTCCTGTAGCTTCCGGTCCCTCTCATGGTTAAAGATCCGGGTAATTGGATCCGCTTCCCAAAACATAATTCCATAGATTGCCACCGACAAAAACAAAACCGTCACAATTGCATACCTGAAAAGCCGCTTTGTGCTGTCTTTGTCCCCACCTCCATAGGCCCGGCTGACAAGAGGCTGCACCCCTTGAGAGATACCCGTGTAAACAGCAATCACCACAAGCGAAATATTGGCAATAACCCCGTAAGCCGCCACCCCGGTATTGCCGGCAAGATTAAGGATAATCCCGTTAAATATGAGAATCACCAGCCCGGCTGACAGCTCTGTAATCAATGAAGGAACCCCCAGGGAAATATTGCCGGCCAGGATTCTCCAGTCAGGACTTTCCCTGAGGAAATGAAATCCATTTTTATTTCTGAGAAAATGCCTGGACAAGATAGCCATACTGATCACCGGAGCCCCTCCTGTAGCCAACACCGCTCCCAAAATCCCCATGCCCATGGGAAAGATAAAAATATAGTCAAGAACAATATTAGACAGACTGCCCCCAAGCATGGCAAACATGGAAAGACGGGGATTTCCGTCATTTCTCACAAAGGAAATCATCAGATCATTCATTATAAATGAAGGCGCAAACAAAAGTATAACTCGCAGATATGTTCTGGTCATAATTTCCACCTCTCCCTGTGCCCCTACCATCCGGGTCAGCTCCCCGGAAAAAAATATTCCGCACAGAACAAAGAAAAGAGCCAGGACAACTGCCACCCACACGCCTCCTGTAAACACCTGGTCCGAAGCCTTCTGTGCCCTCTGTCCTTTGAAAACCGCATACCGGGTGGCGCAGCCCATTCCCACCATCAGTCCACTCCCATGGACAAAGCTGTATATGGGAATCGCCAGGTTCAGGGCTGCCAGGCCATTGGTTCCTAGTCCTCTTGCAATAAAAAAGGTGTCTGCCAATATGTAGCAGGAAAGCCCTACCATCCCCATAACACTCAAAGATATATATCTGATAAATTCCCCCAGACAAGATTGTTCTCTCATACCCCTTCCTCCGTTTCAAAATATTCTAACTGACAAAAAGCGCCAGAGCCTTCCATCTACTAAGACCTGCCGATGGAAAGTCTGGCGCCTGGTTTCATTACCCGGTAGCAAAGAAACAACCGTTTATTATTCTAACACATCTGTTTTGTATGCACAATCTTTTTCAGGTAAACAATTCAATCAGCTCCTTTTCGCCAAGTCCTGTCTTTGCCTGCAAAAGACTCCCGCTTTTCAGCACATACATCACCGTACACAGGGAAAGCTCCAAAAGCTCATGGGAAGTGAGAAGAATCGTTCCTCCCTGTTTTTTGTATTCCTCCAGATAGCGGCGGATATCCGCCTTACATTCCAGATCCAGGGCCGCCCCCGGTTCATCCAGGATCAGCACCGAAGCGTGATTAGACAAGGCACAGGCAATGCTGAGCCGTTTTTTCATGCCGCCAGACAAGGTGGATACAGGCTTTTTCAGCATATCCCCGATCCCCAGCATGGCCGCTGCCCCTGATTCTAAGTCCTCCTCCATCCGCTTTCTGCTGCCCCGGTACCATAAAGACAGATTATCCTTCACCGTCAGCTCCTCCATCAGCGGATTCTCCTGGGGCACATAGGCAGCCTCCTCAGCAAACACCCCCGGATGTCCCACTGCCTCCCTGCCATGAAACAAAATACTTCCCTTATCCGCCCGGGCAGCTCCCGCCAGAATCGATAAAAGTGTGGTTTTCCCACATCCATTGCTTCCCACGATTCCCACACATTCCCCTGGTCCGGCTGTAAAGGAAACATCTTTGAGTACCTTGTGATTTTTATATGATTTATATAGAGACGTTACCTTTAACATATAAAAGCTCCTTTCCTGTCTATATCATCCTCTCACGACAGCAGCGCAACATCCACCAGAGTCCGTTTCCTTGCCCGGTTCTCCAAACTGGTAGCCAGGGCTTTTGCCGTATCCAGACTGGTCAAAACATGAACCCCGGTCTCAATGGCGTTTCTGCGGATCACAAACCCGTCATGGCTTCGCTCCGCCCCCTGCTGGGGAATATCAATCACCAGATCGATCTCATGGCCCAGAATCAGATCCAAAATATTGGGAGATTCCTGCTCCAATTTCCGCACCGCAAATGCAGGCACTCCGTGGTCATTCAATACCCTGGCTGTCCCTCTTGTGGCAAAAATCCGGTATCCCACATTCTTAAACCTGCGGGCAATCTCCACCACCGCCTCATGTTCAGACTTCCGCACCGAAATGATCATGTTTTTATGTCTGGGGAGTTTCACCCCTGCCCCTTCAAAAGCCTTATACAGAGCTTCATTAAAAGTTTTTGCAATGCCCAGACATTCTCCGGTTGATTTCATCTCCGGCCCTAAGCTGATATCCGCCCCCCGGATCTTCTCAAAGGAAAATACCGGCATTTTGATGGCAATATACTCGGACTTTTTCTGAAGTCCTGGTGTATAGCCCAGCTCCCTCAAGCTGTGGCCACAGATCACCTGAGTGGCCAGAGGTATAATAGGGATCCCTGTTACCTTGCTGATATAGGGCACAGTCCGGGAAGAACGGGGATTTACCTCGATAATGTATACCTCATCTCCAGCCACAATAAACTGGATATTGATCATCCCCTTTACATGGAGAGCCCTGGCCAGTTTTTTTGTATAATCCACCAGCTTTGCCTCTATGACAGGGGTGATACTTGGCGCCGGATATACGGAAATACTGTCCCCCGAATGGATTCCCGTCCGCTCAATATGCTCCATAATACCCGGGATGAGAATATCCTGTCCGTCACAGACCGCATCCACCTCAATCTCCTTGCCCACGATGTACTTGTCCACCAGAATGGGATGATCCTGGGCAATCTGATTGATGATACCAATAAATTCATCTATATCATGGTCATTGATACAAATCTGCATACCCTGGCCACCCAACACATAGGAAGGGCGCACCAGCACCGGATAGCCCAGCTTGTTAGCCGCTTTCTTTGCCTCCCCAGCAGAAAAGACCGTGTGGCCTGCCGGGCGGGGAATCTGACACTGTTCCAAAATCTGGTCAAACAATTCCCGGTCCTCCGCCGCATCCACATCCTCCGGAGCAGTACCCAAAACCGGCACTCCCATCTTCATCAGAGCCTCGGTCAGTTTGATGGCTGTCTGTCCGCCGAACTGAACCACCGCCCCATCCGGCTTTTCCACATCCACAACCGATTCCACATCTTCAGGAGTCAGAGGTTCAAAATATAATTTATCTGCAATGTCAAAATCTGTGCTGACCGTCTCCGGGTTGTTATTGATGATAATCGTCTCATAGCCTTCTTTCGCAAAAGCCCAGGTGCTGTGAACGGAACAAAAATCAAATTCGATTCCCTGCCCGATCCGAATCGGCCCGGAACCCAGCACCAGTACCTTCTTTTTACCCGCTTCAAAACTTCCCTCAACCTCACTGCTCCCGTCAAAACAGGAGTAATAGTAGGGGGTCTCAGCCGCAAATTCCGCCGCACAAGTGTCCACCATCTTGTAAGCGGCCCGGATTCCTGCCTGATACCTCATGGCCTTTATCTGTGCCACGTCTGCTCCTGACAGTCGGGCAATCACCGTATCTGGAAATTCCAGACGCTTTGCCTCCCGCAAAAGCTCCTCTGTCAAAGGACCGGCAATCAGAGCCTTCTCCATCCCCACCAGCACTGCCAGCTTGTCAATAAACCAGGGATCAATCCGGGTAATCTCATGAATCCTGTCATAGGGCATCCCCCGGCGCAAGGCCTCGGCAATCACCCAGATTCTCCTGTCATCCACCTTTTCCAGTTGCTTTTTCAGCCTGTCCTCATCAAAACCACTGAAATCATAAGAGCTTAAACTGTCCACATGCTGCTCCAAAGACCGGATGGCCTTCATCAGGGCTCCCTCGAAATTGGTGCAGATGCTCATAACCTCCCCGGTGGCCTTCATCTGGGTTCCCAGTGTTCTCTTGGCACTTATAAATTTGTCAAAGGGCAAACGGGGCATTTTCACCACACAGTAGTCCAGCATAGGCTCGAAACAGGCACAGGTCTTTTTCGTCACTGCATTTTTTATCTCTTCTAAGGTGTAGCCCAGGGCAATCTTGGCAGCCACCTTGGCAATCGGATAGCCAGTGGCCTTAGAGGCCAGAGCCGAGGAACGACTGACCCGGGGATTCACCTCAATGACACAGTATTCAAAGCTTTCCGGATTTAAAGCATATTGCACATTGCAGCCCCCGGTGATCCCCAGCTCTGTGATAATATTTAAGGCGGAGGTCCGCAGCATCTGATACTCCTTATCCCCCAGGGTCTGGGAGGGGGCCACCACAATGCTGTCTCCTGTGTGAACTCCCACCGGGTCAATGTTTTCCATGTTGCAGACCGTAATCACATTCCCTGCTCCATCCCGCATGACCTCATATTCAATCTCTTTCCACCCGGCAATACACCGCTCCACCAGCACCTGCCCCACCCGGGATAAGCGCAGACCATTTTCCAGAATCTCCCGGCATTGTTCCGGATTTGCGGCAATTCCACCACCGCTTCCGCCCAGAGTATAAGCCGGACGCAGTACCACCGGATAACCGATCTCACCGGCAATCCCAAGCCCTGATTCCACATCCTCTACAATATCCGAAGGAGCCACCGGTTCACCGATCTTCTCCATAGTCTCCTTAAACAGCTCCCGGTCCTCCGCCTTCTTGATTGTCAGGGCTGTGGTTCCAATGAGACGCACATGATTCTCCTCCAAAAAGCCCGACTCCTCCAGCTCCATGGCCAGATTCAGCCCTGCCTGTCCACCCAGCGTAGGCAGCACACTATCCGGCCGCTCCTTTTTAATCAGCTGCTCCACTACCTCTGCTGTCAGAGGCTCGATATACACCTGATCCGCAATATTCTTGTCCGTCATAATGGTTGCAGGGTTGGAGTTTAAGAGGACTACCTGAATGCCCTCCTCCTTTAAGGAACGACAGGCCTGGGTACCTGCATAGTCAAATTCCGCCGCCTGTCCGATGACAATCGGGCCGGAACCAAAGACCAGCACTTTCTTGATATCAGGATTCTTCGGCATTATTCCTTTCCTCCCATCATTTTAATAAAGCGGTCAAACAGGTATCCGGAATCCTGGGGACCTGGACAGGCCTCCGGATGAAACTGAACCGTAAAAATATTTTTTCCCACATAGGAAAGTCCTTCATTGGTGTTATCATTGACATTGACAAAAGCAGGAACCGCCACCTTGGGATCTAAGCTGTCCGGATCCACTGCATAGCCATGGTTCTGAGAGGAGATGTACACCCGGCCGGTCTCCAGATCCTTCACCGGGTGATTGCCTCCCCTGTGACCGTATTTCAATTTGTATGTATCGGCTCCTGTGGCAAGGGCCATCAGCTGGTGGCCCAGACAGATGGCAAATATAGGCACATCCGACTGATAAAGCCTCCGGATTTCCTGGATAATCTCCTGGTTCTCCTTCGGATCCCCCGGGCCATTGGAAAGCATGATCCCGTCCGGCCTTGCTGCCAGAATGGTCTCAGCCCTGGTGTCACAGGGAAACACACTCACCCGGCAGCCCCTTTCTGACAGAGAACAGGCAATATTGTTCTTCGCTCCCAAATCCATTAAGGCCACATGCTTTCCCTCTCCCATGCGCCATTTAAGACTTCCCGGCCTGCAGGCCGTGTGCACGGATACCGGCGCTTTTTGGGGTTCCGATGGAGCAATCTCATATTTTTCTTTGCAAGAGGTAGCCTTTACCACTCCAGTCACCTGATATTTGCGGATCCGGTCAAGGAGCTTTGCATAATCTTCATAGACATGAGTGGTAATCATGCCATTCATGGTGCCTTTTTCTCTCAAAATTTTGGTGAGGGCTCTTGTATCGATACCACAGATACCTGGAATATTGTGTTTCTGCAAGAAATGCTGAATCGTGTCCCCGCTTCGGAAATTGCTGGGAATCCTGGATAATTCACGGACAATAAAGCCATCCGGCCACAACTTCTCTGACTCCATATCCTCCTCACAAATACCATAATTGCCAATAAGGGGATAGGTCATCACTACTGCCTGCCCCGCATAGGAAGGGTCGCTAAGAACTTCCAGATAACCGGTCATGGATGTATTAAATACGATTTCACTGATAACTTCCCTGTCAGCACCGATCCTGCTGCCGCAGAATATGGTTCCGTCTTCCAGTATGAGAAATGCTTTCATAGGTGGAATTTGTCCTTTCTTTATGGATTGTCATAAGTTACCTATAGGCCGAGCATCCGTGCTTCCTTCCTTTTAGAAAAACAGGAGTGAAAATATGTTGCCCGGATTTTTGCCCAAATTGGTAAGATTATACATGATTTCTGTCTGTATTTCAAGCAGTTCCCCAAAAAACTTATTTAATTAAGTTAATTCCAAAATCCTGCAAAACAAAAGCTCATATTCCCCAATCCTGCGAATATATTACTAATAATCACAACCATCGAGGCTTTCATGAAAAAAGAAATCTCAGCAACCGCCGCAGCCCCCTCCTCCCAGGGCCTTCTGCAGGTAAATGTAGTCAATATTGAAAACAATTTTCCTATACGCAATGCCACAGTCTCCATCTCCTACACCGGTGAACCTGACCAGATAGTAGAGGAAACCACCACCAACAGCTCCGGCCAGACAGAACAGCTCTCTCTGCCTGCACCTCCTCTGGAATACAGTTTAAAGCCAGTGGAGGAGCAGCCCTATTCGGAATACAATCTTCGGATCTCAGCTCCCGGTTTTAAGACTGCCTATATCTCAGGCACAGAAATTCTTCCCTCCGCCACAGCCATACAACCGGTACGCTTAGAGCCGGAAAACGATCCCCAGCCAGAAGAGAATCCCATTGTCATCCCGGACCACACCTTATACGGCAATTACCCGCCTAAGATCGCAGAGCCCGAGATTCAGCCTGTAGGGGAGAGCGGGGAGATCGTCTTAAGCCGGGTGGTAGTACCTCAGACCGTGGTGGTCCATGACGGAGTTCCCACAGACTCCACTGCCAAAAATTATTATGTACCTTACCGGGATTACATCAAAAACGTAGCCTCCAGCGAAATATATGCCACCTGGCCCCAGGCCACCATCACGGCCAATGTCCTTGCCATTATGAGTTTTACCTTAAACCGGGTATACACAGAGCATTACCGGAACCGGGGATATGATTTTACCATCACCTCATCCACCGCTTTTGACCACAAATGGATTTACGGACGAAATATTTATGAAAGCATTTCCCTGGTCGTAGATGAGATTTTTGATAATTATCTGTCCCGCCCGGAGGTCAAGCAGCCGATTCTGACCCAGTACTGTGACGGCAAACAGGTTCAGTGTCTCCACCGGGGCTGGATGACCCAGTGGGGCTCCTGCGATTTGGGTGAACAGGGCTACAGTCCCATTGAGATTATCAGAAACTTTTACGGAGACAGCATGTATATCAACACTGCCGAGGAAATCTCAGGGATCCCCGCCTCCTGGCCAGGATATAATCTGAATCTGGGAACATCCGGTCAGAAGGTCCGGCAGGCACAAGAACAGTTAGATGCCATCTCCACTGTATACACAGCCATCCCAGGGGTTAATCCTGACGGCATCTATGGCCCGGCCACAGCAAGGTCTGTAAAAGCCTTTCAGTCAGTCTTTGGACTCCCCCAGACCGGTGTGATTGATTTTCCCACCTGGTATAAAATCTCCCACATTTATGTGGCAGTGTCCGGGATCGGGGAATTGTATGGTTAAATAATATTCTCTGTGAGCAAGAAAATGGAGGGGCGTTAGCCCCTCCTAAACTTCTGACATTCTCAGCCCACCCGCGCTCCGATCCAGCGCAGCACATCTCCAATCACCTCATCCTTACAGTACTCATTGAAAATCTCATGGAACAGATTCCCATAGATCTTCATCTGCTTGTCTGTGGATGTTGCCTCCTCAAAGAAGCGATAAGTATCCTTCACGCTGACCAGCCCGTCCTTCTCCCCATGAAGCATCAAAACTGGATAGGCAAAAGTCTTTGCCTTCTCCTCAAACCATACAAGGCCATCACAGAGTGCATAGCACAGGCCTGTGGTAAAAGTGTTAGTGTTGTAAGGATCCTTGCCATACCAGTCCACAACCTCAGACACCGAGCACACCCCGGCTCCCAGCTCATTGGGAAGTTTGATGTGAACATCCTGCCCCTTGGGCACTCCGGTGATCAGACCTCCAATATCATAGGTCAGCGCCCCGCTGGTGACAATCCCCCGCAGCCTTTGATCCGGATACTTGGCTCCATAGAGAGATACGGTAAATCCTCCCATACTGTGGCCAATCAGAAATACTGGCAGATTCGGATTCTCTCCAATAGCTCTGTTTACTACCACATGGGTATCGTCCAAAAGCTCATTAAAGTCAGAATAAAAGGTTCTCTCCCCCTCAGAACGGCCATGCCCCCGATGGTCAAACCGATATGTGCCGATCCCCGCCTGATGGAGCTTCTCTGCAAAATAGTCATACCGCCCATGGTGCTCACAAAGTCCATGAACAATTACTGCCACTGCCCGTACTCCTTCCCCAACCTCCTTGTTGAGATAAAGCTGTGTTCCGTCAAATGAAGAAAACATCTCACCCATCCTGTACCCCTCCTACTATTGATAACAGCTGTTAGTTAATAAAAACAGTATCCTATAAGAAAGCACGCCAATGCTCACGAGGGCTTACCCGTTTTCCCCAAAGAGCAGGCGCCACCACAGCGAGTAGTCATCAACTTCCGCTTTGCTACAGTTGATGATATTATACCACATTTCTCCTATAAGGTATAGCTTTTGGTCAAATTATCTTCCTTTACAATGGATCAAAATATTTTATCAAATACCTCTTGCCATCTAGTATTAAAAACTATATAATAAAGTCAGAGGTGACAAAATGAAAAATAATGATGAAATACTCAGTGAAATCCTGGCTCGGTTAGACAATCTTTCCTATATTAAGCTGGACAAGATCCCATCTATTGATCTGTATATGGATCAGGTTACATCCTTTATGGAGGAGCATCTGACCAAGACGAAAAGGAGTCCGGAGGATAAGGTTCTGACCAAGACTATGATCAACAATTATGCCAAGAACCATCTGCTTCCTCCCCCAGTGAAAAAAAAGTATTCCCGGGAGCATATCCTTTTATTGCTTTTAATCTATTATTATAAAAGTCTGCTGTCTTTTAGTGATATTGAGGAGTTGTTTGCCCCCATTACCCAGAAGTATTTCCGCACAGACTCCGGTTTGTCCTTAAGCGCTATTTATGAAGAGGTATTTTCCCTGGAAAACGATCAGATGGAGCGGCTGAAGGAAGATACCCGGGCTAAATTTGACGCTGCAAAGACTACCTTTTCCAATGCCTCAGAGGATGAACAGGAGTATCTCCACCTGTTTTCTTTTATCAGCGAATTAGCCTTTGACGTATATCTGAAAAAGCAGATGATTGAGATGATTATCGATGAACTGCGGGAGGATCCCGCCTTCCAGGAGGGAAAGAAAAAGCGGTAGTCCCTTGCTATCCGGTCAAAAGCATAATTGCAGGACGCACAAAAGAACAATCCCCCTGCGCCTTTAACACCAAAAGGTACAGGGGATTTTCTTTTAATCTTCGTTTTCATCCTTGGGAAGTCGGGCAAATACCATATCATATCCGTCACTCCCATAGTTGAGAGAACGATTTACCCGGCTGATAGTTGCTGTGGATGCGCCAGTCTTTTCCGCAATATCCAGGTAAGTCCGCTTCTCCCGAAGCATCTTTGCCACTTCGTACCGCTGAGACAGGGACAGAAGCTCATTTACCGTACACACATCCTCAAAAAAAGCATAGCATTCTTCCGGCGTTTCCAATGTAAGAATCGCCTGGAACAGATGGTTCACTGCATCTGTCCTGATCTTTTTGTTCATAAACAGGCTCCCCCTTTTTCCTATAGAGCAAAATACTCATATAACACAAGCCTAATGATTCAGCTTTCAAAAGGTCTTGCCAAATTCTGAATCATCACTGATGGCCCACTTCTGCTAGTTTAACACAGTAAATTTGTAAAGTCCATACCTGATTTCAGATTTTCGCAATATTCTGCTGCTGTTTATTATCTGCAGCTCAAGTGCCTGTTTCATAAAATTCAAATTTTTAGAGAAAAAAGATATTAAAGCACATTATTTCACAAATCCAAACTGCTCCATGGGCCATACCCGCAGCACCACCTTCCCCAGCATCTGCTCTTGGGGTACACATCCAACTGCTACCATCCGGCTGTCCGCCGCCTCCTGCCGGTTATCCCCCAGGACAAATATCTGATCTCCTGGGACTTCATAGGGCATTCGGATATCGCACTGCCCCAGGCTTGTCCCCTCAAGGTATGGTTCTGACAGAGGATTTCCGTTGACATAGACCGTTCCTTCCTCATTGATCTCCACGGTCTCCCCTGGCAGAGCTATCACTCGCCGGACCAGAATTTTGTTGTTATAGTAAAATGCTGCCACATCTCCTTTGCGGCAATGGGAAGTCTTGTATGCCACCACCATTTCCCCACTGTTTATAGTCGGGTTCATATTGTCTCCATAGATTCGCAGCACAGAAATCAGCAAGGTTGCTATCAACATGGAAACTCCCGCCACAATAATCAGGGCATATATGGTTCCCCGAAGAGCCTTTTTATAGCTTTTTTGGTACTGCACCCGGTCCATCTCCCCTTCCAGTTGCTCCACTGTGGGAAGCTTTGACTCTCTGTTCCATCCCATCCACGCCATTTTACGCCTCCTGCTCACTGTCCCCTGCTTCTCGCTCTTCTGCTTCCGGTTCCCTTGCTTCTAATTTAAGAGCTCTTCCTCCTGAAAAACTTCTTCCAGATCTACCTCGTATTTTCATTCTCCTACCGGGTCTGTCTCCTCTTCCAAATCTTCCTCTGGATTCTCTTCCAGTCTCTCTTCTGGATCCTCTTCCAGTTCCCCTTCTGGATCCTCTTCCAGTTCCTCCGAATCATACTCCTCTTCCAGGTATGTTTCCTCCATGCTTGCTCTCCCTAAGTATGCTTCCTCCGAATATTCCTCTTCTCTCCCAACCGCCACCCCATACATGGAGCGCACACTGTCTAAATATTGGTCCGCTGCTGCCTGAGCCGCTTCAAACACACCATTCAGACGCAGGGACGCCTCCGCGATGGAGCCTGCCTCTGATAACAGCAGCATCCGCTTTCTCAGCTTCTCCTCTGCACGCTCCGCCCGTCTCTTTAAGCGCTCCATCTCTTTCCCCTGCTCCACCAACAGCTCTAACAGTTGTAAGCGGGTCAGCTTTTTTAATTCCTTGTTTGTCATGGACTTGTTCTCCTCCTGCTGGTGTGGTTTTTCTTATCTCTCCCAGTCTCCCTTGACTTTTCCCAGACCTATCCGGTTCTTTCCCTCCGCCCTGCCTGGGATTATCCCAGACTTCCCCATAGCTTTGTCTCGGATTCTTCCCGTTTGGTTTCCCTCTGTCACAGACAACCCCTTATGAATCCTCCTCCAGGATGCACCGCAGGGTAAACCGGGTTTGGCCTCCATAGGTACAGGTAAAAAGCGTTAAATCCCACTCCCCAGACTCCATCTGCTCCACTGCTGTTTTCTTCAAGATCTCCACCGTATCCACCTGGTAGAAGAACTGATTCCCCTCTACATCCGTGAACACAATCCGCTCCCCTGGCTCCAGGTTCTTAATCGGGCTGAAATGCTTCCGGTAGTTGTGCCCTGCAATAATCAGGTCATGGGTGTAAGCTGATCCGTGATACCGGCAGGGGGCAATCTTTAGTTTCGGATAGCTCCACTCCGCCATCACTGGTAAATCCAGCCCCAGGGATGGCACCGACAAGACACCAATATACGCATGGCCCTCGATCACCGTCACCGGCATATCCATATAGGGGTTTAACACATAGTCCGGGATATCCACTTCCGAGCCCTGCAGCCCTGCTTCCCAGTCTGCAAACCGCTCTTTTGCTTCCTCCACTGGCAGATCCATCTGGGAGAGCAGCTCCTGAGATGCCTTCTCCGCCCGCCTCTCATCCCAGATATTATAACCAGTCAAGAGAAAGGCTGCCGCAAGCAGCAGCAGCCCTATAGTCATGAATCCCATTCCTCTCCGTTTTCCGGCTCTCTTCCTATTCATTGGCTTCTCCATATTTCTGATATTCTCCCCACCCCATCACAAACAGTACCAGACCGGAGATGGTAAGAATCGGCACTGGCCACCACAACATCCCTGTCTGGGGCAGCATGGCTAAGGGCACCTCCTCATCCATCAGCTCCACCAATGGCTCTTCTGGGGTAAAGGATGCAAAGGGTACATCTCCCTCCGTAATCGTAGTAGTAGGTACATTAGGTGTCCCTCCGCCTCCTCCCGGGTTATCTCCTCCTGGATTACCTCCTCCCGGCGGCGGATTCCCCGGAGGCGGTGTCTCCGGCGGATTATAGGTATTTACCACATGGAACACGATTCCTGCCTGGTCCACCAGCACCGTATAATTGTCAGGGACGCTTACCTCTGCCAGATTCCAGTCATGATTCCCGTCCAGATTATTCCACTGATACCCCCAGTTATTTCCCTCATTTAAAGTTACACGTTCATATTCCTGGCCATCCCGAAGAAGGGCCACCTGAATCTCACTGGGCTGGAAACGTCCTCCCTTATTGTCCCAGGTCTTTTTTACCCGCCGGTCCACGGTCTCATCCTTTGGGCGTCTGGTATATTTGGGCGTTGCCGTCACATTTTCATAAACCCACTGTTCTTCCAGATAGTTGGGCAGACATACCAAAAATGGCATCTGAAAATAATGATATCCGTCTATGGTATAGGGATCCCCCATCACTAGATACAGACCTGTTTCCATGGTCCCCGTCTCCGGAAACAGCACTACTCCATTGGCATCGGTGAGCCCCTCCCCCACCGGAGAAGGCTTATGAAAGCCCACATACCCGGAAAGGGTGGTGGCAAGGGCCTTCCACCGGGCGCTGTCTAAGCTCCCATTTAACACCACACTGCTAGCGGCAAAATCGCTGGTCAGAGTGTAGGTACAAGACGGAGATACCTCCGCCACCCGGTACAGACGGAACCGAACCCCTGAAACCGTCTCTCCCCCTTCTCCCCGGCAGTGAATTGCCAGGGATACTCCCTGGGACGTATCAATATTTTCTGCCCCATAGGCATTGCCAGGCAGAACTCCCGCCACAGACATCAGACACAAAAACCCTGCAAACAAGCCTGCCAGGATCCTCTTTCTTCCTCTCATAAAAGATACCTCCCCTTTTGTTTACCACTTCATATTGTGTTACCGTTTCCGGTATTTTATCATCATCAAAAACATAAGCACCAGCAAAATCGGAATGGCTATGGCCGGGGCTACCAGCACTGAATCGATCTCGATTGCATCTGAAGCCACCCGAATATTCGTCACCGCCTGGTTCTCTATCCGGTGGCCGCGTACCAGCATCCGGTGGGAGTTGATCCCATAAGGAGTACAGGTGACCAAAGTACAGTAATCCTTTCCCTCTCGAATGTCCAAATTCTCTGTATTATCCGGGTCTACAATCAGAATCTGATCCACCTCATAGGTCAAAACCTCATCCAGGATGTGAAGCAGGAACAGATCCCCCTCTGTCACCTTGTCAAGATCCGTAAAAAGCCTTGCCGATGGCAAACCCCTATGGCCGGACAAAACACAATGGCTCCCTTCTCCTCCCACAGGAAGGGAAGTTCCCTCAATATGGCCCACTGCGATCTGAAGTACTGACTCGGAAGTTCCATGATACACAGCTAAGGACACATTGATATTAGGAATCTCAATATACCCCATCACCCCGTTTCCAGCCACGTTCAGCAGGCTGTTGTAGGTCCTCATTTCCTCCTCTGTCAAAACAAAAGCACTTTTGCTTCTCATTTTCAGGCTTTCATTAAAGGCTATGGCATCTGTCCAGATCCGCTCATACTCCTCATTGTCAATCTTCGCCACTGCATCTGTGTAGCTGGAAATAGCCCGGGACTGGTGAAAAGAGTTCCAGTAATCACTGACCGTAGGGTACAGCAGTAAGCAAAGCCCTATGCCGAAAACCAGGAATAATAAAATTGTAGATAAATGTTTTTTCATAAGGCTCTCCTGACTGCCGGCCACCGGGAAAAGCACCTCCCGGTGGCTGCAGTTATTAAAGGATTGTTACGGTTTTTCGTTTAGATTAGATTGTTTCAGGTTTTTTCAGGCATTACTGTCTGCCAGACATTTTCTTCTTGGTCACCAGCAAAACACCTGCTCCAATAAGGAGGATGCTGCCCAGTACGTAGAAAATTGTGGTACCCATGCCGCCAGTGGAAGGTAACTGTGTGCCAGTCAGGTTGACAACATCAAAAGGAAGCACACCATCTAAGTTAAGCTCTAAATTATCTACTTCCGGCTCCCATATTTCAGAATCCCAGTATTTTCCAGACCAGCTGCACTCTGTTGAACCTTCTTCCGGAGCATTCCAGGTAATTTTAACATTAATAGGAGCTTTCAAGATATTATAGCCATTTGGCGCCTTTATCTCCGTAATCTCATAATTACCAGCAGAAAGTCCATCAAAGGTAAGGATACCATTCTGGTCTACTGTAGCTTTAATGCCAACCTTCTCTTCATCAGTTTTAATGTTTGTTGTAACATCTTCTCTATATTTCTTATCAATATCATCATAATGCTTGGTTGTATCTGTATCATCATTTGCTACAACGGGTGCAGTCTTTGTATAGTCACCATTTAACAGCTTCCAATACGCACCATCGGGATCCTCAACAAATATGGTTTCCTTGATTAAAAGCGTATTAACTCTCGTTCCGGTAATCTGGAATTCAGCACCTGTCAGTGTCTCGCCGTCTTCATTGACCTTTTTTAACTTAAGTCCGGTTACATAGGTATACGTATCTCTTTCTGGTGTTTTTCCAGTCGGACTGTCAGGACCTGGCTTATCAGGATTCTCCGGATCTCCGTCATCCTGGACATTGGGGTTATTCGAATATGTCAAATCTACGCTGTTCTTATTTCCTGTGGTTCCAAGATTTGCATATTCATTCAGCATGGCGGAATATGTGATCTTGATATCTTCTCCAGCCAAAGCCTGATACTGGATAAAGTTCTTAAAAACAATTTCGATCGTGGTGGGACCTGGAACAACGCCCATGTTGTCACCTGTTTCCGGATCTTCTACAGCTGTGCTATTTTGTGTTATTGTGATAGTATAATCCTTATCCTTTTCTAAGGTTTTATCTCCTACAGTAATCTCCACATTGTCACGGAAAGTCAATCCCTTATCCATCGTATCAGTTACTACAAAATAATACTTTTCATATCCTGTCATAACCGGAACTTTGCTGGTTACAATAAAGGGTATCTCATCACCAATTGACGCATTATTGTTTTTAACAGGATCCTCTCCATTGTTTTCGTCTGTATCCTTGCTTGCATCAATATTCTTGTCAATCGTTGGAGCATCTGCCTTAAGGTTTACATCTGCTGTGGGATCAGTTGTAGTCAATGCACATAATGCAGTCACTGTCTGGCCATTAGCAGCACTTCCTGTACCAGCCACTACATAATATCCTGGCTCTGCCAGCTCAATGGTGACACTATCTTCCGTTCCTCCTGCTGCTTCCCCCTTCGCAGGCACGCTATTCTCTTGAATATACTTGCTCAAGGCTACAGAAACCTTATTCAACTGTGCACTGTCATCATCTAAATCATTTAGATAAGCAATAAGACCTTCGCCGCTATATGCTTCTCCTTCTTCAGATGTATAGGTAAAGCCCTGAAATTCATCAGCAATTGTGTAAGCATAGGAACTTCCACCTTCGCTATAGGTAACATTAAATAGCTTATATGCCTTGTACGTATTCCCTTCCATGGAAACCGTATCGCTGGTATTTGTAATCGTGATCGAATACTTTTTATCCGCCGGATCTGCCCCAGTTGCAAATGCCGGAGCCGCCATAGCAACCATCATGACCAGTGTCAGCAACAAGCTGACCATTTTCTTCATCCTCTTCATGCTTTTTCTCCTCTTTCTTTTTGATTTTTATATTTTCCGGATACAGCGCTGTCACTTCCTTTTTTACCGCATTGGGAGGCTATTTTGTAACCCTCCTTTCCTGTCTGCGCCTCGAACCGTATCCACACAGAAGACTTCCTGCCATCAATAGCATTCCGCCTAGTGTATACCAATAAACTCCAGCCCCGCCTGTTTTCGGAAGATTATATACAGGTTCCTTAATCTCAATGTACTTAATCTTTCCTTCGCCATGGCCCAACTTAACTTCCATGTCCTCGATCTTCATGAAACCTAACGGAGCCTCCGTCTCTCTTAAAATATACGTTCCAGCCGGAAGTTCTGACAAAAACAACTCTCCCCGTTCATCTGTTACCAACACGGTAGTTGTCTTTCCATCTGTAGCCTCTCCCGGATAATAAACATATCCCGAACGATAATCCTCTCCCTCTGTTCCTTTTTGAGGAGGCAGAAAATTAAGTTTTGTTCCCTCAGCATTCAGCAGCTCAAACTTTGCTCCCTGAAGCCTTGCATTGCTGTCATTTTCTTCTCCGCTGACCTTCGTAATCACAATATTGTATAAAATGTCCTTAGAAGGTCTGTTTGTGATCGTAATTTCTGATGACAAATCACCGGTATCCTGTACATAGGTATAGAGTTTTGCCTGCTGCCCCTTATAAGAATCACCTCCTACTGCACAAAACCGCTCATCCTTCCAGTCATAAATCACTACACGTTCATTTTGTAACGAATCATACCAATGGGTTCTGCCAGCTTTCAGTGTTCCGTCCGTCAGATAGAAATCAGAACTCCATTTATCTTCATAGGTAAACTTAAAATATGGATTACTGTTCCCTTCTGTCGTCAGCCATTTTGACCTTCCTTTTCCTGTAGAGGTTTTTAACACCAGAAAATCTTTACCACTTTTCCCCTCATGATCCATCGGATGAACTGCCGTGAAAACACTTTCTCCTTCAAACGCAGTACCCGGATACCAATCCTCATACTCGTTCCCGTTTAATGTAATCGTGCCTTCTCCTTTTGTAACAGCTTTCTTATCATATTCTGTTACATTATGATCATTTTCCTCTGGATCATAAAACATCAATGCCATGTCCCCGGACGGATCTACAATAGCATACCGCTTCGTTGCAACCAAAGGTCCTTCGGCCGGAATCCAGTATCCCCGCACGCCCTGATCTACGGTTATCTCCCCGATATACTCCTTATACGCATCCGGCATTACTTCCCGCACAGAATAGGTATATGGTGTTCCGTCATCTGCTGTAAGCGGGAGACCCTCCCATGTATAGGTCCAGCCATTCTCTTTACTCAATATAGCAGAACCTCCGGAAGATGACTGGTAATCCTTTCCATTTTGTGTCAGGTATACGGTGATGGCTTCATGTTCATTCTGCTCTATTCCATCAGCCCACACTTTTCTAACAGTAAGATTTGTCGAGTCCTGAATACGGTTCACAAAAGCCGGTTCATATCTTCCGCCCAGATACAAAATATCATATCCCTGCTCCTCATCATTTCTGTCCCACTCGACCGGCATCTTTTCCCAGCCATCCTTTACATTCATCTGTCCGTCATAACGTTTCTCTACCTTAACCGCATCAATCTTATATAAATTTTTCTCTATAATGTGATTGTTGCTGATTTCAATCCTGTCAGAGGTTTCCTTTTTGAGAGTGATGGTTATCTTATAGACAGTTGAATCCATCAGGATATTACTGTTTACCGTATTTGCTTCCTTCACATAGTATACATAATCCCCTTCTGTTTTTCCTCCAAGCATGTTATAAAAATCGATTTCCCAATTCTCACCATTTTTGAAGGTCCCTTCCTTGGCAAATTTTTCATTGTATACTTCAAATTCAAAGCTGTATTTATCCTCCCAAGTCACCTCCTTACCATCTTTATCTTGCACAGACTTCCTGGCCACCAGCTTCATACGGTCCGGGACCGTAACCTTCTCTACCTTCCCTGCAATCATATATCCATTACAGAGAATCCCTCCTGCATGAGTCCAGGAACTGTTGCCATTGACAAAAATCTTTGCCTGCTTTTTGGCCTCACTTTTTGCTGCTGTTCCGTCATTATTATTAAGATCAGCCTTCAATCCCATATAATCAAAACAGTTCAGCATACCCTCTTCATCTGCAGATGCTCCGGTTACCACTTTTCCGTCCGCACTGCCTTTCCAGTTGGCAGAATACCCTCCCAGCATCTTGGTATCGATATAGCAGGTCAGAGCACAGTAAAAATCTTCGTACCCGTTTTCCATAAAAACACTGTTGCGGTAATGTCTGTGGTCCTCCCGCTTAGCACACTCCGGCCCTGACAGATGCCGGATGTCTCCATCTCCATTGTCGATGATATCTGTTCCTGCCTTGCCTGCTGCATTATCAAATATTGCCATTCCAGGGTACATTTCCATATATATACGGCTTGTGGGACATCCTGTCACACCTCCGCCGAAACCACCTGCAATGTTATTTGTCACAAGAACTCTCTCCAGATACCCCTGAGCACCGTCCGAAATAAACAATCCGCCGCCGCCCCAGTCCTGAATTGTGTTGGTGCGGTTATTTGTTAGATACCCCTCATATATTCTGGCATATCCTTCCGCAATCGTACATCCGCCACCTTCATTGTAATTGACTAAGTTCCTGGAAATGTAGATTGGCACACCGCTTTGTTTTTGGTCTGTGCCGGTGCTTTCCTGCCCCCAGTCCCCATCCTCTTCCTCTTGTGTTTTTCCGATAACCAGGGTTCCTTCTCCTGTTTTGTAAATTCCTCCGCCACTTCCTGATGCATAGTTATTCGTTACATATCCGCCAGACAGATAAGCCTTGGCATTCTCCTCCATATAGACTCCGCCGCCTTTTGAATTTGAATGATTATTGGTAATATATCCACCAGTCATATGAAACGTTGCGTTATCCTTTACTTTAACTGCTCCTCCAAAATTTGCAGCATAATTTCCGGAAATAACACAATCACCTGACATCACTGCCGTGGCGTTTCCCTCTATTCGGATATTGCTATCCCACGCATCCTTATTGCTGTTGGCACAAACATAGCCTCCGTTCAGCTTCAGCTCTGAATCGCTAGTGGAACAGATTGCCACACTTTCGCAGCCTGCAACTGCTCCACTTTCCATAACCAGGCTGCCCTCCACATAAATTGCCGGTTCTGTACTTCCGGATCCTTTATTGGTAATCACTCCTGGGTTATTGATACGGTATTTATAAAGAGTTTCTTCCGTTTCTCCATCGCTCTGCTCTCGGTTATCCACAGGTGCTGAGACCGTCAGATAATACTCTAAATAGCGTCCGCTCTCATCCTGCTTATATTCTGCCTGTTTGCCGACATCCCATGCTCCTGCCCACTGTTCATTGTGTTCCCCGGCATCATTATAATGAAGACTTCCTAACAGCCTTTCTTCCGTTTTATCAGGAGCCGGTTTCTGCTTCTGTTCATCTTCATCTATGATCGTCAGCTCCGCCCCTTCATACACTCCAATCAGCCTTACGCTCTTATCATTGCTCAGCGCTCCCAGGGAAAGGTTGTGCCTGGCCAGATTTAAGATCAGCTTCCGCTCATTGCCTGCAATCTTAACTGCTGTCCTGACGCTCTCCCCATCCTGTTTTTCCACAATCTCATCATCTGGAATCGCAATATCTTCTCCCAGCTCTATATAAGTAATTATGGGATTCCCCACTGCATTTTTCAAATCCTGGTATGTCCTAACAATACTGCTGTTTTCCCCGGTCCGTTCATAGGAAACTGCTGCCACCTTTACGGAGGAATCACTCTGAAAGGTCACGCCGTGGAGAGCATCCTCCTCATCCACCTCGATCTTTGTGGTATCGCTGCCGCTTAAGTTTTCCGGCTCTCCGTCCTCAGACATATGAAACAATTCCCACACCGGCTCCTCGGCTCCCTTGCTTCCAGACAACTCTAAATTCTGATCTTCAGCCTTATCTTCTGTCTCACTCTCAGTCCCGGTTCCCACTCTTGTTACAGACTTAACCGAAACCGACAGATTTCTTGCCGTATGTTCCGCTTCCTGTGCTTCAGACTCAGCCTCCTCTGGCTCAGATGACAACTTCTCTGTTTCAGACCCTGCCTCCTCTGACTCAGATGCCATCTCCTCTGTCCCGGACTCAACCTCCTCTGTTTCAGATGTGGCATCTTCCTCTGTTTCCTGTGCCTGCTCCGTATCCGGATTTCCTTCTGTATTTTCATCCTGGCTGCCGTCTTTTTGCACTGGTGTTTTAAATTCAGTAGTGATCTCTATAGGACCGGTGGCTTCCACCCGATTGCCCTCTCCGTCTAAGAAGGTCACATCAAAGGGAATCATAGCCTTTAGTACCTTACCCTGGCTGTTGCCCTGCTGGGTCAGCTTTTCTTTCATTGCAATGGTTTTGGGATCATCCTCCTTAAGCTCCTCTATCTCCAGTCTTACATCCTCTGGCAAAGCACTTTCTTCATAGACCACAGTAATCACTGCGTTTTCTGTCTCTTTTCTCACCGTTATCAGGTTCTGACCATACCAGGACATCAGGCCATATCCTTCTATCTCCGGAGAATTGACACCGTAAGTCTGATAACCTACTTTATTGTTAAAGTCTCCCTCAATGGCTACCACACGATCCGGTCTCCCGCTCTCGTTCTTTGTCACCTCTTTTATGATTCCCACATGAAGGCCATTCTCATCATTTCCCGATAAGAACACCAGATCTCCCGGCCGGGGATCATACTCATCTTTCGTCTTATAAAGTCCTGGCACTGTAGCTTTCAGCTTATCTGCCAGCTGATGGCAATCCCCATCCATGGGTGCATCCTCTCCCCCTGCATAGTTGATGCAGAAGGATGCAAACATCCCGCTCCAATCTCCGTAGGGCTGGCCGTACCATTCCCCATACCGGGTGTATCCCTTGATGGTGTCAACTCCCTCCACCTCATAGTTCTCTGTGCTCTCCCGGTACTCCACCTGACTGTCTGCCACCAGCACAATATCATCTGCCAGCACGCCGGTCAGCTGGGGAATTGTTCTCAACCACTCCTCCTCAGTCTCCACATCTGCCTCCGGATTGGAGTAACAGGCCAGGGAGTGGGTGTGCTCTTCCATCTCACAAATACAAATCAGCTCATAAAGCTCCTCGTCATATTCCAGTTCCGGCTCATAGGGCAGCCAGTCTGCCTCCAGCGCTTCCTCTTCCTCTGGCTCCAAGTCATTGATCAGATCAATGTCCTCATCAAAAGCCTCATCGTACTCTTCCAGGTCGTCCTCTGCCTCATCATCTGCATCCACATCCCAGTCATCTTTTTTCTTATTGGCATTGCTGGCGCTGTGGGTTTTTGCCTGTTTCACAGAAGATGTGGTTTTCACCGTTGCATTGCCGGGACTGGCCAGACCAACCCCCTGAATTTCTTCACTGCGGCCAGAATCTGCCGTCTCTGCCTCATCGTTCTTTTCCCATGCATCGCTGGGCGTGGCTTCTGCACCATCCTCTTCCCGGTAGTCCTCATCCGGGCCGGATGGCCCTTTCTCTTTTTCTTCTTCCCTGGCATCACTGGGAGTAGACTCAGTTGCATCTCCAGGTGTGGCAAGCAGTTCTTCATCCGCTGGATTCCCATTGGACTCCGTTGCATTGTTCATCTCATCCGGTAAAATTGGATACCCATTATCCGGTGTGGCCGCCCCGCGCCTTAACAGCACAAAGCAATCCTCACTGTGATGATGCTCCTCCTGACCGCAGTATGTCTTGGCCCCCATGGTCAATGCCGGCAGGATCAGCGCGTAAGCCGTGCAGAATACGACCATAGCCGCCATGACGCTGACCACCTTCTGCCATCTCTTCCACCTTCTCTGCTCCCGCAACAGCCGCTCCCTGTGCAATACCAGTTTTCCCTTCATCCTCTCATCTCCTCATTCGCCGCTATGCTGGATTGCCCGAAAATCCTTCAGCGGCCATATGCAAAACACCAATTTTCCTACGATCTGTTCCTCCGCCACACAGCCTACGGAAGTGCTGCGGGAATCTATGGATACGCTTCGATGGTCCCCCATCAAAAAAAATTTCTTGTCCGGTACCTGGTAAGGCAATTTGATATTACATTCCCCCAGGGCTTTTTCTGCCACGTAAGGCTCCTCCAGCTCCTCATCATTGACAAAAACCGTTCCGTCATCCCGGATGTCCACCCAGTCCCCCGCCCTGGCAATCACCCGCTTTACCAGAATTTTATTATTATAGTAGAAGGCGATAATATCTCCCTCCTTAAACTCCGCTCCCTGAAGGGATATCACAACATTTCCCTCCCACAAAGTCGGAGTCATAGAGCTCCCCTCTATCCTTAACACTGGAAGAAACAAGGTTGCCGCCAGTATGGCTGCCGCTGCCACGGCAAACAGGGTAAATAAGGTTTCCTTCCAGGTGTTTTTGCGGTGGGTATGGTGGCGGGTCCGCCTCAGCTCCGTTTCTAACTCCTTGGTATCCGGAAGATCTATGGAGGAATCTTCTGACTCTATCCCATCTATATATGGACTTTCTATGCTCCCATTCTCCGTTTTTAATTTCTCTATAGCCGATGCTTCCCGTTTTTTTTCTATCATGGATTCCTGTGTCTCCAATGCCCCTCACCTTCTATAAATCTGTCCCTTATGGCGGGCAAATCGATGACAAGATATACATCAGTTCCAAAGCACTTCTAAAATGTACGGGATTTCTACCGGTTCGCATTCCCCGGATGCACCCCTGTAAGCTGCCATGCTCCATTCCTATCAATGTGATATGAAAGTATTCCTTTGGCTTCAGCCATCCAAGAACTTCCGCAAGGCTTCCCTCTATGCTTCGTTCTGACGCCAAAATCCTATCCCCGGCTCCCAAGGCTTTTTCATTCTCATCAAGCGTACTGCCGCACATGAGAAATGATTTTACTCCTGGCACCTTCATCCTTCTTCCCACTGCATCAATCTGAAGCAGCAATTCTCTTACACTTCTAAAAGGTGAAAGTCTTTCCATATGGCTATAAATCATACAGCCATATGGTTCTCCCTGGCGGATATCCTGGATCAGAATCAGCATATCTGCTGCCCGTTCTTCCGGTCTTTTCCACCTTCTCTGAGGACTTCCCTGAATCCTCTCCGCTTTTCTGGTTTCTAATACCATGATCCTTTCACCCCTATTCACGGTAAGATAATGACATAATATACATTATGTCATAAGAATAAACTGTATTTTCTTGTATATATGGTTTTTTGCTGAAAAAAGATTAATTTTATGATAAAAGACAGATTATTAATTTTCCATTATATGGAAAACCCGGCTATTTTTTCAAGAAAAAAGCTAAATAATGGTTGAAAGTTGAAACCGAATGCGTTATACTAGAATAAACAATGACGGAATCATTTTTTCTTTTATGGCATAATGTATATTATGTCTTTTTGATTTTACTAAATTTGTATCCCACCTGAGCATTGAAATCAAAAAAGCTAAAAGAAACATCCTGTTTGAATCAGGATGTTCCTCTCAGCCTTCTCTTTAGAAGCTTTTACTATCTGTTCCTTAATCGCTCCTCATCCCTGAATGAACCGGCTCAAAATCGTAATTATCTGACCGTCCATCTGGTTTTCCATCCAGAGAAAAATTCATATAAAGCACACCAGGCACCACCTTGGTTTTGCAGCGCAGCTCCGCCACACCGAATGCCGACAAAACACATCTGTACATGGGACATACCGATAGCCTTGGCACCCTCGCTCTGACCGGAATCAATAGAAGGGATATCTTATTTGTCAATCATAAAATCTTTCTTATTAAGGTTCGTTCTTTTGCCAACACCTTCACTTCCCTATCCTGTTTCTGGTAAAGCTTTCTTATAATTCCAAAATAGGAAGGAACCAGAAAAAGATCCGCGGCAATCCAGGCGCATGGGCTGGCAAAGCATACTGCCGAATATCCCAAATACGGGACCAGAAGAAATCCCACCCCGGCACGGGCTGCCATCTCACATACACCGGCCAAAACCGCTCTTCTGGAATAGCCCATTCCCTGAATCAGGAACCGAACCACATTTACAAAAACCAGAGGAATGTAAAAGGCAGCATTGACCAGCAAATATTGCTTTGCCTGCTTAAGTATCTGCGTCTGATCCCCGTCCACAAAGATTCTTATAATGGAATCCCCAAAACAGCACAGCGCCAAAAATGCCAGGATCGCATAAACAGAGCCCATGATTACCGCTGCTTTCAGACCGGCTCCCATTCGCTCCAGCCTGTGGGCTCCGATATTCTGTCCACCATAGGTGGCCATGGTAGAGCCCAGTGCATCAAAGGGACAGCAGAAAAGCATACTGATTTTTGTTGCTGCCGTCATGGAAGCCACAGCCAGAGAACCTAGTCCATTAACCGCCACCTGAAGAATCATGCTTCCAATCGCTGTGATGGAATACTGGAGTCCCATAGGGATTCCAATACCGCACAGAATCTTCATGATCTTAGCACTTGGCGCCGCCTCCTCCCTGGTCATGTGGAGAATTTCAAAATGCTTCACCATATAGATCAGGCACAAAATCCCTGAAACTGCCTGAGCTATCACAGTGGCCCAGGCAGCCCCTGCCACGCCCATTTTCAAAACCACAATGGTAAACAAATCCAACACCACATTGATTAGAGAGGACAAGATCAGGAAAAACAGTGGTGTCCGGCTGTCTCCCAAAGAGCGGATGATACCAGACACCAGATTGTACAGATAGGTGGCTGGGATTCCCATAAAAATCACAAAAATATAGCGGTAGGCCCCCTCAATAATATCTGCCGGGGTATTCATCCACTGGAGAATTTTCCGGCAGAGAACACACACCACAGCTGTCATCACCGATGCAAAGCCGATGGACAACCAGGCCCCATTGGCAGCAAACTTTCTAAGCTGGGAAAAGTTCTTCTCTCCAAATTTCTGCGCCACCGGAATGGCAAAGCCATTGCACACTCCCATACAAAAACCAATAATCATAAAATTGATAGAACCAGTGGAGCCCACAGACGCAAGCGCCTCCACACCTAAGTATTTCCCCACAATAATCGTATCTACCATATTATAGAGCTGCTGAAATAGAAGTCCAAATACCATGGGAACAAAAAATCCAAGAATCAGCTTTGTGGGGGAACCGGATGTCATATCCTTAACAGTTGTATTAGTCATAATACTTATATCCTCTTTTCATTTCCTTTTCTGAACAGTCCTGATACAGATACCATTTGGTATCAGCTCTCTAATTTACTCTACTCACTTAAAAATTACAATCGGCTTTTTCACGAATTTTTCCTATCCTCTCCTTTAGTTACTGGTTGTTTTTTTATTATCTAACTAACTGTAAAACCGGCTCACCTAAGAACCAGACACAAAATCTTCCTTATTACAAAAAGTTTTTTCCAACATCTTCCTTTCCCTCTCCTGTTCCAGGCAAAGCTTCTTAATAATTCCAAAGTAGGAAAAAATCAGGAAAAAATCCGCCGCAATCCACGCACAGGGACTGGCAAAGCATGCGGCCGTATAACCAAAATATGGAACCAGCAAAAATCCCACTCCGGCAAGAGCCGCCATCTCGCATACACCAGCTAAAACTGCTTTTCTGGTATAGCCCATTCCCTGAATCAGAAACCGCACTACATTCACCAGCACCAGAGGAATGTAAAAAAAAGCACCAGTCAAAAGATACTGTTTCACCTGGCCTAAAAGCTCCACCTGGCTCTCATCCAGAAACATCCGTGCAATCTGATCACCAAACCGGCTCAGTACTATCAAAGCCAACAGTGCATATACCGCTCCCATAAAAACAGCCGCCCTCAGACCCTCTCCCAGGCGTTCCAGACGGCGGGCACCCATATTCTGACCACCGTAGGTTGCCATGGTAGAGCCCAGAGCATCAAAAGGACAACAAAAAAACGTGCCGATTTTTGATGCAGCTGTCATTGCCGCCACAGACATGGAACCCAGTCCGTTGACCGCCACCTGTAAAACCATACTTCCAATCGCTGTGATGGAATACTGCAATCCCATGGGAATCCCGATTCGGCACAGAGTTTTCATAATCTTCCCGTTTGGGATCGCCTCCTCCTTTGTCATCCGCAACACCTCATACCGCTTTGCCATGAATATCAGACAGGCAATGCCGGAAACTGCCTGCGAAATCACAGTCGCCCATGCCGCTCCGGATACCCCCAGATCCAGCACCACAATCGTAACCAGATCCAGCACCACAATCGTAACCAGATCCAGCACCACATTAAGCAGTGAGGATATAATCAGAAAATACAAAGGTGTGCGGCTGTCCCCCAAAGACCGGATAATCCCAGATACCATATTGTAAAGGTAGGTTGCAGGGATCCCCAGAAAAATCACAAAGATGTACGCATAAGCGCCGTCAATGATATCTGCTGGGGTATTCATCCACAGCAAAATCCTCCGGCAAAGCAGACATACCACGGTTGTCATCACCCCTGCAAATACCATCGCCAGCCAGGCCCCGTTGGCAGCAAACTTTCTAAGCTGTGTAAAATCCTTTCCTCCAAATTCCTGCGCCACCGGAATGGCAAAGCCATTGCACACTCCCATGCAAAAGCCAATAATCATAAAATTGATGGAACCAGTGGAGCCCACAGACGCAAGCGCCTCCACACCTAAATATTTCCCCACAATAATCGTATCTACCATATTATAGAGCTGCTGAAATAGAAGTCCAAATACCATAGGAATAAAAAATCCAAAAATCAGCTTTGTGGGGGAGCCGGATGTCATATCCTTAACGGTTGTATTGGTCATGACACTTATACCTTCTTTTCATTTCCTTTTCTGAACTGTTCTGCCGTAGACATCATTCTATATCAGCTCTCTAATTTACTCCATTCATCTAAAAATTACAATCATCTTTTTCACGAATTTTTCCTGCCCTTTTCCTGGATTACTGGTTGTTTTTTATTGTCTTTCCATCTGCAAAACCGGCTCACTTAAGAGCTGAAGTTCATATTATGGAGTATTATCACTTTTTATATGGAGGAATTTATGAAAAAAAGAATAGTTTTGCCCCTTACTGCAGCGATTCTGACGGTTTCTCTGTCCGGATGCCAGGCAACAAAGCCGGATGCCGGACTAACCCCAGTCACCTTAAACGAAGTGGCTCATTCCATCTTCTATGCCCCCCAGTACGCGGCCATCGAGCTGGGATATTTTAAGGATGAAGGCATAGATCTTACCCTGGTAAACGGTGCCGGGGCCGACAAGGTCATGACTGCCCTGGTCAGTGGTGATGCAGATATCGGCTTTATGGGCTCCGAGGCCAGCATCTATACCTACGCTGGTGGTGCCCAGGACTATGCGATCAACTTCGCCCAGCTTACCCAGCGGGCCGGGAACTTTCTGGTAGCCAGAGAACCGGATGGAAACTTCTCCTGGGATAAGCTCAAGGGCGCAAAGGTTCTGGGTGGCCGGGCAGGCGGTATGCCCCAAATGGTTTTTGAATATATTTTAAAGAAAAATGGTATCGACCCCACAACAGACCTGACCATTGATCAGAGCATCAGCTTCGGGCTCACCGCGGCTGCTTTTACCAGTGATAACTCAGATTATACTGTAGAGTAATATATAATACTGTACCTATTTATCTGAATCCAAAGGGGGAAAACTATCATGAATGATATGAAAAGCATATTAATCATAGTAATGGCATCTATAATATCTATGATAGGTTTTATCTACTGAAACTCTCCTGGCTCCTGCGCCCCATCCCGATCTGTCACATACAGCGCACACTCCAACGGATGCCCAGCACGTGGCTCAAAGTAATACCACTTGCCGCCGATCGTCTGCCAGTCGGTCACAGCATAGCCATCCTGATTAAAATAATATTTATGGCCATTAATAACTTGCCAGCAAGATTTCAGATATGTACCCTCGGTATCTGCGAACCACCAACCGTTATCATCGCGATGCCAGCCTTTTGTGTACCATGGATCCTCAACCAGGAGCCAGTCCGGTCTGCCATACCCAGCAATCCCGGAATGGGATAAATCATAAGATTTCTCACACACACCACCACCATTAGCGATCACTCCGGACGCTCCACTGGTGTTGCCCTCTATAGTGTACACCCTATTAGATGTTACCCTGGTAACAATTCCAGTGTGGCAAATCCGGACAGAATTTTTAAAGAATATCTGGTCTCCTGGCTCTGGCAAAGTCCTCCACCGATCTTTGTTCTTATAGTATTGGGCCGATGTAGGGGTATAGGCGCTAAACCCGCCACACAGCAACTGACGTGCAGTAACCTGCCCAAATGCCTTCACAAAGCACCAATCCACATACATATCACACCATGCCTGCCCCTGCAGGGACGGATACAGGTCACGGGCATATTTTGTATAATTGTTGCTGCCGGCATTCCCTGTCTTACTGTCCAAATCTTTGTTTGATTTCTTTTCCAGATAACCGTTTTCTTGTTTGGCTATGCTGATTAATTTCTCTATAGCTGTCATGACTTTTCTCCTTTATTAGATTTTATGTATAAAAAGAACGCCCCTCGCTTGAAAGGCGTTCTGATTATCCTGGTTATGCTAATTGTCTTTTCATTTTCTCTGCCAATATGCTTGTTGCTGCCAGCTTGACTGTCTTGCTTCTGTTACCTCTAAAGCATTTCTCCATTTCATCCAAGGCTTCTAGGGGAAGCAGCGAGATAAGTTCCCGAAATGCTGGAGCGATATCATAACTACTCTGAATTGATGGCACTGAAGATATTACCTTTTCTTTCTTCCGCATTTCCGCAAGAGCGGCTTCACGCTTTTCACGGTAAGTTTGCGGCTCTGGTTGCTGAATCTCTGGTGCCTTCTCCTTCGCCCGGAAATAGAAATCTACCAGGTAGTCATACACCTCCCAAGCTTTGTCTGTGTTCAGGGACTTTGCATGGAGCAGGGCGCCTTTTTCGGTCCAGAGATAGAGAGATTTGGCATATTTAAAGGAGATTTGATTTTCACATGTCGTTTTCAATCTCCTTAATTCATCCCCTGTCACTTCAATATAATGCTTTCCAATTATAAACCGCTCCTTATTATAATTGAAATTGTAAATTATCTTGTCTTTTGTTACTTCATAAGCCTCCGCAATCTGCTTTGTTGTTAAAACCCTGACTCCTTGCGCTTCTATTACTTGTAAACTTTGCATAACTACTCCTTTCAAAATTTGTTCTTGAAAGAAGAACATCTTACTGATATAATAGATTAATCAGAAGATTGCTTCTGGTGCAAAAGTAGTAGTTGTAGGTCGCCAAACTTGCCAACTGCTACTTTTTGTTTTGACTTAAAAGCAGGTATATCCCTTGGCGTATTGCTTCACCTTTTGAAATATCATTAAATTTGCAATATTCTTCAAGTTTTTTCTCTGTTTCCGCATCCAAGCGAATGCTAAATCTACTTGATTTTGGATTATCTGCTTTAGGTCTGCCTACCGGACTCATATTTCCCTCCTTTTCTGTCACACCATTATTATATAGATGTCACACAAAAATGTCAAGAGATATTTTAAAAGCTGTCCATGAATTTCACGAACAGCTTAATCAGATTCATCAGGTAGTCGTATGTTTGCATGAAAATTCTGTTTAATACAGTCAACTGTTGTACCGTAGCATTCAGCTATTTGTGCACTAGTCAAAACTCTTTGCTCCCTTGATTCAATGACGAATAACTTTCGCATTCCATTTCCCTCCTTGCTTTTTCGACAAGGACAAGATATACTATATTTATCCTCCGCTTGTCGGTGGTATATAGAGTGCTTACAACTTTCTCAGGGTGATAGCACTCTATTTCTTTATTTCTGGTTCCAGTTTTTTTATCCCACGTCTAATGCCCTCTGCTTGCGGTATGTTTTCTTGTTTACAATATTTCTCCAATATTGTGCTACATTCTTCATCCAAACGTACCTGCCTTGGCTTTAATTTCGGGTTTGTCGTTGGTCTACCAGCTTTTCTTTCGGCCACTAACTTTTCACCTCCTTTTTGTAGCTCATAATTATCATATATTATGTAGCTCAAAATGTCAAGGTGAAATTATGGCCAGTCAAAATTTTCTTGACCTGTTTAATTCGGTCCACTAGGTAGTCGTACAGATGAACTTTCTTTTCAACCTTTTCATGCCATCAAACAAGCACTCTCACCCGGGCCATGGTCTGTTGCGACATCGCAACTATTCCAATTTTGTTTTATCCTCCACCTGCCCTTTAATCATCCGCGCCAACGGTATCAGGAAGGGAGGAATTTCCACATCCATATCGATCAGATTTTCCAGAATGGATATGATTTCATTGCAGATCAGCCATACCGCTACTACTGTTGCAATAATATAAGGCAACGATATGGACAGGCCGACATATTGTACAGTATAATTCATCAGCATATCCATCATCCAGCCCACAAAGATCAAAATCCACATCCCGACTTTTTTGTAAATTCCCCGGATCCCTTTATAGCTGCTCACCTGCTCCTCCCGGTATTGGGATGCCAGGATTCCGGTTATGTAGTCAGCAACATTGCCAAACACCAACAAAACTACTGGCAGGGCAAGAATCCCCAGCCAACTAAACAGAAAACTCCAAATTGCAATAAATACTGCTTTGATTTTCTGCATAATCATTCTCCTCTCATAAAAATTTATAGTGTGGCCGTTCCTCACCGAACAACCAATAACGCAAATAATCATCCAGCACAATCCCAGCTAACGCCACCAACAGCCATAGGATAAAAAACTGCAGGCATACCTGCCCCAAAATATTACCTGGCATCTGACTATAGTCCCAAACGGACCACCCTAACCAAAGGTTTACAATGCAACCAGTAATAAATTCTAATCCGGTGATAATGCAGGCCCCAATAAGTACCTGCTGCCATAGTGACATAGCCCACGATATAACCTCATTGATTACCCCCAGAGTGACAAAACACAGGCCACCCAAGAAAAACATCGTCCAGTGTGTCCAGCCCCGGTAAAACAGCTCCAGGACGTTGTACAACAGGCCTCCCGTTACAAATAAGAACAATCGTTTAAGATACTGTCTCATCCTTGCCATCCTCCGCCATCGCCGCTATTTGTAAAAGATATACGTCAAGAACCTCCGATCTGTACTCTTCCGGCACATCTGCACCATAAAAGATCTCTGTCACATCCTCCGGATCCTGACAGCCAGCAATCCACATATTGATTGCATTACAATATGTGGTATGGTAAGACACATGCCACATGGCCGCCTGGATGATGGACTGCATATCTGATGCACTGTAATACCGGCACGGCTGGCCGTCTGCATGGTATTCCAGCTGTTCAGCCCCCGCCACCAGCTGGGATTGCTTTCCAAACAGGTTGAGTTGGTCGTGTTCGGTAAGGGAGAAATGCTCCATGTTACCGTCTGCCAAAGTAACACTTACTCCCCGATATATTGCCTGCTCACAGGCAGCTGCTACCTCCGCCTTTTTCGCCACCTGCAGCTCTGCAAGAGTGGGGGTGTACGGTTCTGGAGGTAATTGCTCCCCCGGATTCTCTGACGGCATATAGATGCTTCCGTCATCTGACAGATAAACGGTCTGCCCCTCATCGCGGTACACGGTATCATATCCTGGAAGGTTTGCGCATTGATAACCGCCTGCGGTATACACCTGGATATCGCCGTACTCTTGCGGAATATCATTTGCAAACATGATTTGAATCACATGTTCCGCAACCGGCTGGATACTTTTAATTGTATACTGCTGCTCCTTTTGATTGATTCTGATTGTTTCCATGTTTTTTACTCCTTTCTTGATTTTTATATATATAAAAAGAGCCCCTAAAGGCTCTGAATTTTCCAAATCATATGATTTTAATTGTTCTACTCAATGAAATAGTGATAAGTATAATTTTAATGGACAGATTACAATATCATCACCCTATGATACTAAAATATACATGATTTCTTCTGACGATGATAATCATTGTATTTTTACTGCATTAGACAAAGATGGCCATGAATTAAGCAAGTGTGGATACTATGGCTCTTATTGGGGAATTGATGGAAAGAAAATATTGACGGAAAAATAATTCCATCAAAATATGTATCTTTAACAACCACAAATTTTATTGATCTATACGGCATGGATAACAAAATGATACAAATTCCTGCCAGGATAACGTATCATTTAAATATATAATACAGTTTCCATCATCATGTATCATTGCAGAATTAAATTTATCATGATCTAATCCTGACATTCCAGAGCCGTATGCTCCAAAAATCAGATGGCGTGGTAAATATTTCTTATCTGTTATTGTAAATTTTATCTCTGTGTTTGGAGGACAAGTTGTTTTCATTACAATTGTTATACATACACAATTATTTTCTACGTATGCGTGTATCGCCAATTTGGTTTCGTCATAGGTAAATATATTTTCAATGTTTTTATACCCTAAATCACTATTTAATTTAGTCAGCTGATCCTGCAGGTATTTCCCATACGCCGCATCCAGCGCAAATTGTCCAGGCGTATCACACAAACCATTATTCACCAGCTTCCCCATATGTAACACATACT
>JAAWEL010000007.1 GCA_022794255.1 Lachnospiraceae bacterium | reverse complement strand
TGCTTGTATCAGGAAAATAAGGGGGAATCTGGCCTTTTCCTTGTCCTGCTGCTGCGGAATCTGCCTGCTTATGGAGGGGATTCTCTATATCCTTGGAAATTTCGGATATCAGTATGCCTCCTTTACCAATCTTCCCATGATTTCTGAGGGAAGGATCAGTATTTTGATTCATATGACTATGCTGGGATTTGTATTTTCAGCATACCGGTATGACCGTGTGGTGGTGGAGCCGGTACAGAGTACGGTCTGCTTTTGAGAGAAGAATGTGAATGAGAAAGCCCGGAATTTTTTAAATATAGGAGAGCAAAGGAGGAAAAGCCGGATGAATCAGGATTTGCTTTGCTTTTTTGAAAAAAAGCCAGAGGCATTGGCACTTTATGAAGTTTTTGAGAAAAAGGTTTTGTCTGAAATTGAAAATGTACATATAAAAGTGCAAAAGACGCAGATTTCTTTTGCCAACAGATATAATTTTGCTTTTGTATCCTTTTTGCCGGTGCGAAAGGAGAACCGGCAAAAGGTTTATATTGTCATAACTTTTGGACTGGGATACCGGGTGGAATCGCCACGGATTGACGGGGCCACAGAGCCCTATCCTAACCGGTGGACACATCATGTTCTGATTTCATCAGAGGAAGAGATAGATGATGAACTGATCGGATGGGTGAAGCTTTCCAGTGATTTTTCGGCCAGGAAGAGATAAATGACGGGAAGAGGCGCTGAAGTGAAGCAGGCTGGCAGAGAGGAGGGAAATGGACAGAGAGAAGATTTTTATCCACATAAAAGAAAAATATAAAATTGAGCCGGATTATCCCTGGAAGGATGATAATGCAGTTTTGCGGCATCCGGAGAACAGAAAGTGGTTTGCTGTGGTTTTAAAGGTGGGACGGGATAAGCTGGGGTTGCCAGGGGAGGGGCTGATGGATGTGATCAATATAAAAAGTGAGCCGGTTCTGATCAGCTCACTGCGCACACGACAGGGCTTCCATCCGGCTTATCACATGAATAAGGATCAGTGGATCAGCATCCGGTTGGATGACACTGTTCCAAAAGATCAGATAGAAAATCTTATTGATTTGAGCTACCAGATGACGATGCCTAAAAGAAAGAGGAAAAAATGAGTCAATACTTATGGAAATACCAGTCGCCTTTGGGCGGCATGACCATGGCAGGGGATGAAGAGGCACTGACAGGCCTGTGGTTCGATGGGCAAAAGTACTTTGGACAGGATTTGTCCGGAAAAGAGACAGAGATGCTTTTGCCGGTTTTTGACCAGACGGAAAAATGGCTTGATTCCTATTTTAAGGGAGAGAATCCGGATTTTATGCCGCCATTAAGGCCCAGAGGCAGTTTGTTTCGCCAGGATGTGTGGGAGCTCCTTAAGGGCATTCCCTATGGGGAGACCAGAACCTACGGACAGATTGCCCATGCCCTGGCCAAACAAAGGGGGCTGTCTCACATGTCAGCTCAGGCGATAGGAGGCGCTGTGGGGCACAATCCGATTTCCATTCTCATACCATGTCACAGACTCATGGGAAGCAACAAAAGCCTTACGGGCTATGCAGGAGGGGTTGACAAGAAGGCCCGTTTGCTTGAGCTGGAAAGGTCCGGTAAAATAACTGTGTTAATTTAGATAATTTCTCATGGCTTTCAAAGCATTTTTTTCTAAGCGGGATACCTGGGCCTGGCTGATATGGATTTCCTCGGCCACTTCTGTCTGGGTTTTCCCCTCAAAAAAACGCAGGTCAATAATATGTCTCTCCCGCTGAGGCAACCGGTTCATGGCTTCCCGCAGGGAGATTTCTTCCACCCAGTTTTCTTCCAGATTTTTCTTGTCACTGATCTGATCCATCACGTAGAGTGGATCGCCGCCATCGGTGTAGATCGGCTCGTACAGGCTGACTGGACTTTGTATGGCATCCAGCGCATAGGTAATCTCCTCCTTGCTGATGCCGATCTCATCAGCAATCTCCATGAGGGTTGGCTCCTTGGCATTTTTCCGCATCAGCCCTTCCTTGGCGTAGATGGCCTTGTAGGCAGTATCCCTCAGGGAACGGCTGACCCGGATGGAGTTGTTGTCCCGCAGATAGCGCCGCACTTCACCCATGATCATAGGAACGGCATAAGTGGAAAAGCGGACATTTTGATTAATGTCAAAATTATCAATGGCTTTGATGAGACCGATGCAGCCGATCTGGAACAAGTCATCCACATTCTCATTGCTGCCGGAAAAACGCTGGATTACACTGAGGACAAGGCGCAGGTTTCCCTTGATATACTGCTCTCTGGCATCCATATCTCCATCCAGGATTCGCCTGAAAAGTTCCTCTTTTTCCTCGTTTGTCAAAAGCGGGAGCTTTGCCGTATTGACTCCGCATATCTCAACTTTATAACCAGCCATAGTATATACCTCCGCATTTGAGAATCATTTCCATGGGGATCACAAAGTGATCTTCCAAGAAAATGATTTACGGAAAGCAGCAGGTTTATACTTCCTATTTTTCCCATGATAGGAGATACATAGGAAAGCTGTGGATTTTTGTCTTTTGGATTAGTGGCTATCTGTTTTTGTCATAAAGAATCCATAGCCCTTTCATCAGCAGCGCCTCGTCATAGATGATTTTGTGTCTGCATAGAGGGGCCACAAAGCGGGACAGTCCGCCGGTAGCCACTGCGGTGACTGGCTCGCCTAACTCTTTTTCCATTCGGTCAATGATTCCGTCAAGCATTCCGGCGTTGCCATACATAATGCCGCTGCGCATACAGTCAATGGTATTTTTTCCAATGATTTTCTGGGGAATGTCTAAGCTGATAGATGGCAGCTGGGCAGCCTTGCTGCTTAGAGAGTCTAAGGAGACACGAAGGCCCGGAAGAATGACACCTCCGATATAATTGCCCTTTTTGTCAACCACAGACATGGTGGTGGCAGTTCCCATATCAATGACCACTGCCGGAAGCGGATATTCCTTTAAAACAGCTACGGCATCTACAATCATATCACTTCCCACAGTTTTTGGATTATCCATTATAATATTCAGCCCGGTTTTCATGCCGGAGCCCACCAGCCGGGGCCGGAAGCCGAAGATTTTTTTTACAGCTGAGGAAATCGGGGCATTTAAAGGCGGCACCACGGAGGACATGATAGCGCCTTCCACCTGGGATTTGTCAATCTCATGAATCTCCAAAATATTTTTAATATTAATGGCATATTCCAGCCCTGTTTTTACATGGTTTGTGGTGATTCGTTCCACAAAGTAGGTCTGGTCAGAATCGATTCCTCCGATTACGATATTTGTATTGCCCATATCGATTGCTAAAATCATGGGAGAACTCCTTTCAAACAAAGAAATTTTGTGCTATACTATAGCATATTTTAAGACACACTCTACCATATTTTGAATAAAAAGACAATGTTTTGTCGGAGGGAGGATGCAATGCTCCAGGGGAAAACCGTGGTGTTGGGAGTGACCGGCGGGATTGCCGCCTACAAGATTCCCAATCTGGCCAGTATGTTAAAAAAACTTCACGCCAATGTGGAGGTGATCCTGACGAAAAATGGCTGCAATTTTATTACGCCTATTACCTTTGAATCTCTGACAGGCAACAAATGTCTGGTGGACACCTTTGACCGGAATTTTCAGTTTCAGGTGGAGCATGTGGAGCTGGCAAAGCGGGCAGATGTATTTATGATAGCGCCAGCTACGGCCAACGGGATTGCCAAGGTTGCTCATGGGATTGCAGATGATATGCTGACCACCACATTTTTGGCCTGTCAGGCCGCCAAGCTGATTGTCCCGGCTATGAATACCCGGATGTATGAGAATCCTGTTACAAAGGACAACCTGGATATCTGCCGAAAATATGGGATGAAGATCATAGAACCGGCTAACGGCTATCTGGCCTGTGGGGATGTGGGAGCCGGAAAGATGCCGGAGCCGGAGATTCTTTTGGATTATATCCTTCAGGAGATTGCCTGTGAGAAAAATCTCGCGGGAAAAAAGCTTCTGGTGACGGCAGGTCCTACCAGGGAAAGCATTGACCCGGTTCGCTATATTACCAACCATTCCACAGGAAAGATGGGCTATGCCATTGCTCAGGCTGCTGCCTGGCGGGGGGCAAAGGTGACGCTTGTCAGCGGGCCGGTGGAAATAAAACCGCCTTTGGGGGTGAAGGTGATAAGCATTACCAGTGCCAGGGAGATGTTTGAGGCAGTGACAGCGGCAGCAGGAGAGCAGGATGCGATCATAAAAGCGGCAGCAGTGGCGGATTACCGTCCGGTTCATGTGGGGACGGAAAAGATGAAAAAGAAGGATGGAGACATGAGCATTGCCTTAGAGAGGACGGACGATATCCTGGCATGGCTGGGAGAACATCGCCGTCCGGGCCAGTTTCTCTGTGGATTTTCTATGGAGACGGAGAATGTGCTGGCAAATTCCAGGGCAAAGCTGGAAAAAAAGCATGTGGATATGATTGTGGCCAACAGTCTGCGGGTAGAGGGGGCCGGATTTGGCACAGACACCAATGTGGTGACTATGATTACAAGAGACGGGGCCAGAGAGCTTCCAAAGATGGCCAAAGCAGAGGTCGCCCACAGGATTCTGGATCACATTTTTCCCGAATGTGTCAGGAGTTAGGGGGAGAAAGCAAGGGTGAAATATATGCAGCAGAATGGAGGAAAAGATGAAGTGTGAGAAAATAAATATGGTGGTAAACGGCCAGAAAGCAGGGGAGGCCGCTCTTACGGTACATCTTTTGGATCCGGTCAGTGTATCGCCGGACAAGAAACGGCCTATGGTGATCGTGGTGCCGGGAGGAGGCTATGAGCGCTGCTCAGACAGGGAAAGTGAGCCGGTGGCTATGAAGTTTCTTGCCATGGGATGCCATGCCTGCATTTTAGACTACAGTGTGTCGCCAAATCGTTTTCCGGTGGCTCTGCGGGAGCTGGCTCTTGCCATAGCCACTATCCGGGATCATGCACAGGAGTGGCATGTGGATGTGGAATCAGTGCTGGTTTGCGGTTTTTCTGCCGGCGGACACTTAGCCTGCAGCATGGGAGCCTTCTGGAATCGCCCGGTATCCTATGAAGGGATTGGAAGAAGTGCCGAAGATGTGCGGCCGTCCGGGCTGATTCTCTGCTATCCGGTGATCACCTCCGGAGAGGACTGCCACCCAGGCTCCTTTGAAGCTCTTTTGGGGGAGGAGACATGGCCGGAGATAAGAAAGGCAGTTTCTTTAGAGCAGCACGTGACAGAGCAGATGCCGCCGGTATTTCTGTGGCACACAGTGACAGATGACACAGTGCCAGTGGAAAACAGCCTTCTTCTGGCTTTTGCTCTTCAGAAAAACCATGTGAATTTTGAGATGCATCTTTATCCCTCCGGCTGCCATGGACTATCCCTGGCATCAGAGGAGACGGCAGGCGACAGGAAATATTATCTGGAACCTGGTTGTCAAAGCTGGATTTCTTTGGTAAAATCATGGATTGAAAATCAACGCTGGAAGAAGCGTTAAGGAGGAAGTAGCTTTGGCTGAAAAAAATGAAGAAATAAGAAAACGGAGAACCTTTGCCATTATCTCCCATCCGGATGCCGGTAAGACCACATTGACGGAGAAGTTCCTTCTCTATGGAGGCGCCATCAATCTGGCGGGTACGGTCAAGGGGAGAAAGGCAGCGAAATATGCAGTTTCTGACTGGATGGAGATCGAGAAGGAGAGGGGAATATCGGTCACATCCTCTGTAATGCAGTTTGAGTATGGAGGGTTCTGTATCAATATTTTAGATACCCCGGGACACCAGGATTTCTCGGAGGATACCTATCGGACCTTGATGGCAGCAGACAGCGCGGTCATGGTAATCGATGGCTCCAAGGGCGTGGAGGCCCAGACCATCAAGCTTTTTAAGGTATGTGTGATGCGGGGAATCCCTATTTTTACCTTTATCAACAAGATGGACAGAGAGGCCAGAGACCCTTTTGAGCTGATGGATGAGATTGAGAATGTGCTGGGCATCCGCACTTGCCCGATCAACTGGCCCATTGGCTGCGGAAAGAGCTTTAAGGGGGTGTATGACCGGAATACGAAAAAGATCACGACTTTTACAGCAGCCATGGGCGGTCAGAAGGAGGTGGCATCCCAGACTTTTGCGCTAAACAGTCCGAACACAGAGTCTGTGATTGGTTCGGATTATTATGGGCAGCTTTTGGATGAGATTGAACTTTTGGACGGAGCCAGCGATGCGTTTGACCAGGAAAGGGTAAGCAGAGGAAATCTGTCACCGGTATTTTTTGGATCGGCTCTGACAAATTTTGGGGTGGAGACTTTTCTCCGGCATTTTTTACAGATGACCAGCTCTCCGTTGTCCAGAAAAACCACTACCGGCGAGATTGATCCCTTTAAAGAGAAATTTTCTGCCTTTGTCTTTAAAATTCAGGCCAATATGAATAAGGCACATCGGGACCGGATCGCATTTATGCGGATTGTGTCTGGAAAGTTTGAGGCCGGTATGGAGGTAAATCATATTCAGGGAGGCAAAAAGCTTCGTCTGTCCCAACCCCAGCAGATGATGGCCCAGGACAGAAAGATTGTGGAGGAGGCATATGCCGGGGATATCATCGGCGTGTTTGACCCGGGGATTTTCTCCATTGGAGACACCCTGTGCCTGTCTAATGAGAAATTTGAGTTTGAAGGTATTCCCACATTTGCTCCGGAACATTTTGCCCGGGTGAGACAGATGGACACCATGAAAAGAAAGCAGTTTTTAAAAGGGGTCAGTCAGATTGCCCAGGAGGGAGCGATCCAGATTTTCCAGGAGTTTAATACAGGCATGGAGGAGATTATTGTGGGCGTGGTAGGTGAGCTGCAGTTTGAGGTGCTTACCTATCGATTGGAAAATGAGTATAATGTGGAGGTGAAGTTAGAGAAGCTGCCTTACGAATATATCCGGTGGATCGGCAACAAGGAGGAGATTGACGTTTCAAAGATTCAGGGAACCTCTGATATGAAGCGAATCAAAGATTTGAGAGATAACCCGCTCCTTTTGTTTGTGAACAGCTGGAGTGTGGGGATGGTGCTGGAAAGGAATCCGGGACTGGTGCTAGAGGAATTTGGAAGGGACTGATGGCAGAAGTCCAGAGAAGCAGGCTCTGACAGGAGCTGCCCTGATTCATAAAGGAAAAAAGGCTGATCTGCCCAATTTGTAAACCAGACAATTGGGCAGGTTGTATAAGTTGATGAATATACTTTGATTTTCAAACTATTATTGATTCTGGCCTGATTTTGTGATAAAATCCATTATAAGCTTTTATAAAACATGGAACTTTATGACCTGTTTGGAAATCAAAGGAGTTTTGGAAATGATCACATATCAAAACACTAAGACGATCTATGATTTGGTACATAATGCAGCAAAAGAACATGAAGATCACGTTTTTCTTCGCTATGAGGAGAATGACGTGATTTTTGACGTTACATACCAGGAATTTGCCGATCAGTGCGATGCAATAGCTGCCTGGGTGACAGAGCAGGATCGGGAGACCGGCCACAAGGTGAAGGTGGGGCTTTTGGGAAGCAGCAGCCATCACTATCTGACTGTTATGCTGGGTGTGATGGGCAATGGCAATGTCAGTGTTCCTCTGGATATTCAGATGAATGTGGAGATGTTTGCTGACTGTCTGAACCGTTCGGATGTGGATATCCTTTTTTATGACTGGGATCACCATGTTTTGGTGGAGGGAGTAAAAGAGAAATGCCCCAATGTGAAGGCCTACATCTCCCTGCAGCATGGTAACCATGTTCCCTGTTCTGATAACATTTTAAAAGAGTATGCCGGAAAAAGGGAGACGCCTCAGACAGTTCCCGGGGATCTGGCCATGATTCTTTTCACTTCCGGAACCACCGGAAGGGGGAAGGGTGTAATGTTGTCTCAGGGGAATCTGATCGATAATACCTTCTGTACCACAGATACGGATCACCCGGAGCGGGAAGTGTATTTAAATGTATTGCCGATTCACCATGTGTTTTGTATCAATGGAGATGTGCTGATTGTAATCCGCTATGGGGGGACTTTATGCCTGAATCGGGATATGGCAAAGCTGGCAGCTCATATCCAGCTCTTTCAGCCATCGGTGATCCGCATGGTTCCTATGATTGCCAAAACGCTGTACAATCGGATTGCCATTATGTCCCGGCAGACAGGCCAGCCGGTGGGAAAGGTCCGTTCTCAGGTGTTGGGCAAGCATCTTCACAAGATTATCAGCGGAGGGGGATACTTAGCCCCTGATCTGGCGGCCAATTACAGGAATCTGGGAATCTCGATTGCCCAGGGATACGGAATGTCTGAGTGTTCTCCCAAAATATCTTCTCCGGACTGGAGCCGGCCGGACAAGGTGGCTTCTGTGGGTCGGATTGTGGACCACTGTCAGGTTCGGATTGTGGATGGGGAGATCCAGGTGAAGAGTCCTTCTGTGATGATGGGATATTATAAGGAGCCGGACAAGACAGCAGAGGTGATGACAGCAGATGGCTGGCTGTGTACGGGAGACTTAGGCTATGTGGATGAGGAGGGCTTTCTCTATCTGACAGGAAGAAAGAAAAACCTGATCATACTGAGCAATGGAGAGAATGTTGCGCCGGAGCAGCTGGAGAATCTTTTTGAAGATGACCGGGTGATTGAGGATATTCTGGTGTTTGGGGAAGACGATATGGTCATGGCAGAGGTGTATCCCAACTTTAAGTATGTGGAGGTGGCAGGGATCACGGATATTGAAAGCGTGGTGTCTGAGATTATCAAAAAGCACAATGAGGAGCTTCCCACCTTTAAGCGGATTATGAATTTCAGGCTTCGGGAGATTCCTTTTGCCAAGACATCTTCAAAGAAAATCATCCGCAGTCAGTATTTTACTCAGAAGAAGCGGGAAGAAGAGGAATTAAAAAATGTTCGAAGCCCGGAAAATGACCTTCAGAGGCAGCTCTATGAGTGTATTGCTGCTGTGCTGGGCCATCAGCGTTTTGGCATTGACACAGATCTGTATACAGCCGGGCTGGATTCCATGGGAAGTGTTATGCTCCTTACCGATCTGCAGGATAAGCTGGGAACTGCCATTACCTTAAGTGAGTTGGCGGACCACGCCACAGTTCTGGCTTTGGAGAACTTTGTAAAGACGGCAAAGGATCGGAAGCCGGTGGACTTTACTGTGCGGGATATCTATCCTCTAACAAATCTGCAGCTTTACTTTGCCTATGTTATGCGGGGCAATACCACAGCCAATCTGCCTTTCCTTTTTAAACTTAGTGATAAGGTGGATTTGGGGCGGTTAAAAAAAGCGGTGGAGGATGTGTTTGACGTGCATCCGGGGCTTAAAGGGATTGTGCAGCTTCATGAGGGAGCTTTTAAAAATTTTCGCAGAGATGAGAGCCGGGTCTGTGTGCCGGTGACGGATATGAGTGACGAACAGTGGGAGGAACACAGAAAAGGGCTGTTAAAGCCATATTTGTATGGGGAGAATGAGCCTTTGTACCATGTAGGGATTTACCGGACAGGCTCAGCCAATTATCTGTATTTTGATATTGCACACATTATGGGTGATGGCATTACCATGAATGTGCTTTTTGAAGATATCAACCGCCTCTATGCTGGTACATTGGTGGAAAAAGAGAAATATACCTTTTTTGAGTATATTTTGGATGAAAAAGATCGGGATGCCAGAGGGCTTCGGGGGGAGAATGAAGCGTATTTCAGGAAGCTGATGGATGGCTTTCGGATTCACCGGAGCATCCTGAATCTAAAGGATTTTTATGATCTGGATAAAGGCCAGGACGGAGTGTTAAAGGATCGCTTCCGGAGCCTGAACCGGAAAAACATTACTGCTTTTTGCCGGAAGTACGGCGTATCGGAAAATGTGATGTTTCTCACTGCCTACAACTACTGTATCGGTATTTTCAGCAATGAGAAGGATACCATCAGCTCCAGTATCCACAGCGGAAGAACGGATAGCCGCTGGGCCCGACTGGCAGGTCCCCTGTTTTTGACCTACTATTTCCGATATACCAATGTAAAGCATGAGACTGTGCCTCAGCTTCTCCAACGGTCCGGACGGCAGATTATGGATACTATGCGTTGCTATATTTCCAACCTTCATGCAGATGAAATGTTTTTCCAGTATCAAGGAGACATTCTTAGCATTGACAGAATCGGTGGTGAGCCGGCAGAGCGGATGAAGATGCAGCTGGATTCTCTGCCCTTCCATCTTCAGGTCATGTCAGATGACAAAGGATATTTTTACGAGCTGCGCTACTGGAAGAACCGGTTTGACCGGGATCAGCTAAAGATCTTTTTGATTTGTCTGGAAACAATTGTGGATGCCATGCCAGATGAGTCATCGGTGCGCAGACTGAAAAAACATTTACCAGAGACGATCTTCCCTAAGCATTACAAGATAACGGCAGGGGCAGTGAACCGGGAAGCAGGGTGTGACCTGATTCGCTCAGTGAGCCGTGATACCCGGGTGAAGGCATATATCTTTGATGAGGGGTGTAGAAAGCAGCCATTCGGTGCCTGGGGAAATCTCTATATTATGGATCATCCCACAGCCGGCTGGGTGGATAAGATCACCAATCCATATGGAGAAGGAGTGCTGTATCAGACAGGCCGGGTGGCTAGGATTTTGCCGGACGGAAAGATAGACTTTTTGGAAAACGGCGGAAGAGTGGTGATGCAGGAGTCTGTTATCGGGCGGAGCTTTTTGGATCTGGAACGGTTGGAACGGCTGCTGAAGGAGTATGACGGGATCGGGAAGGCCGAGGCTTATGTAAAGTATACAGAGGGCAATAAGACCATACTTCAGGCCGATATTCAGGCGGACCGGGAAGTGGATGTGGAGCAGATCAGGGAATATCTGAAGAGAAATTGCGGGAAAGAGCTGATTCCGGCAGAGATTCGGGTCTTGGGACAGTCCGGGTCCGGGGAGGAAAGTCATTAGGCGGCGTTCGGGATAGATTTTAGGATGGGTTTTGAAAAGAAAAGAGGTTCTTGCGCTTTGTTTCATGGTGTGATATACTGACAGAATCAATAGACTGGTTCGAGAACCTCCCAGTATAAAAAACTAGGCAAGAGATGCGCTGTTTGACTGTTACAACAGGGTGCTGTTTTTTGTGGTTTTCAGAGAGGATTAGACTCGGATTCCACGGGAAACAGCTCCTTTTTTGATGTTTTTTGAGAGGCAGGGGATCTGGTGTGAAAAGGATGAAAAAGAGAAACGTGATTATTGATTGCGATCCGGGGATTGATGACAGCCTGGCGTTGATGCTGGCTCTTTCCATGGAGGAGCTTTTGGTGGTGGGAATTACCATTGTGTGTGGCAATGGCCCGGTGGATATGGGATTTGCTAATGCAAAGAAGATATTACAGAGAATGGGGCGGTTGGATATTCCTGTCTGTAAGGGAGCAGAAAGGCCTTTGAAGCGGGAGTATGTCAGTGCGTTAGAAACTCACGGGGCGGACGCATTGGGGGAGAGCTTTCTTCCAGAGGTGCCAGGATATGAGCAGCCTATGGATGCAGTTGAATTTATGGAGAGGGAATTGAAAAAGGGGAACTTATCAGTGATTGCCTTAGGGCCAATGACAAACTTGGCACGGTTGATCCAGATGGCGCCGGAGGCTTTTGATCAGATAGAGGAGCTTGTCTCTATGGGTGGGAATTTCCGCAGCCATGGAAACTGTTCACCGGTGGCGGAGTACAATTACTGGGCAGATCCGGATGGGGCGGCATTGGTATATAAGACAGCCGCCCGATCCGGGAAAAAAATACACATGGTAGGGCTGGACGTGACTAGGAGGATCGTGCTGACCCCGGATCTGTTAGAGTATTTCAAAAGGCTCGATGGAGAGCTGGGAGCCTTTGTCCAGGCAATCACGAAATTTTACTTTGATTTTCACTGGGAATGGGAGCATCTGATTGGCTGTGTGATCAACGACCCTCTGGCAGTGGCGTACTTTGTGGATCGAACTCTTTGCGAGGGATTTGAAGCTTATATAGAGATTGATACAGAGGGGATATCCATGGGGCAGAGCGTGGTGGATGAAAAGAATTTTTATGGAAAAAAGGCGAATGGGGTGATTCTGACAAAGACGGATTCCTTAAGATTTTTTAAGCTGTTTTTCGGTAGGCTTTTAAAGCTTAAGGAGCAAAAGCTGGATTTGCTTGAGATGTTAGTGCGGCCGTGAGAGGACAAAAAGAGTGTCAGTATTTGGATTATATAGAAATAGAAAAGGAAGAATGCTATGGAAAAAAATGAAGCTTTGGATAATAACAGAATCAGGAAAAAGGCTGGGAACAGGAATAACAGAACTTCGATTTACCGGATCTGCCTGCTTGCCATGGCGGTGGTGGTCAATGTAGTGGGGGCACAGATTGCCCTGACTTTTCGCCTTCCCGTTTATCTGGACAGTGTAGGGACGATTATGGCAGGAGCATTTTTAGGGCCGGTGTGGGGGATGTTGCCAAATCTGTTAAGCGGGGTGATTTTGGGAATGACCAGCGATATTTATTCCCTTTATTTTGCACCGGCAGGGATGGTGACCGGACTGATGGCAGGACTGGCATGGAAAATGCATTTAACAGATAAAAGACGGATTTGGCTGGGAGCTGCCCTGGTAACATTACCAGGGACTTTCATGAGCTCTGTGATCTGTGCGGTGGTATTTGGAGGAATCACTTCCTCTGGTTCCACAATTCTGGTGCAGCTCTTGGCCAGAACGCCCATTGGCCTGACAGGAAGTGTTTTTGTGGTGCAGATTGTCACAGATTATCTGGATCGCCTGATCAGTATGTTTTTCGTGGCAATACTTTTGCATGCATTGCCCTATGATGTAAAATGCAGGTGGAGAGGAGTGGAAGGATATGGGGATTCCAGAAAGCCGCTACAGCAAAATAACGGATAAGAACCACAGGGAAATCTGTCTTTTGCGGTCTTTTCCCTGTGCCTGGGGAAAATGCACCTTCTGCGATTATATTGAAGATAATGGCAGGGATGAGGCGGCTATGGTATCCTTAAACCGCCAGGTCTTGAGACATGTGACAGGGGAATTTGGAGTTTTGGAGGTGATCAATTCCGGAAGCTGTTTTGAGCTGCCAGAGCAAACGCTTTTGGACATTTCCCGGCTGACAAAGGAAAAAGGGATGAAGCGTCTGTTTTTTGAGTCCCACTGGATGTACCGGAGGATGGTTGCAGGGATGCGGGAAAGAATGGAGGTTCCCATTGTATTTAAGATCGGAGTGGAGACTTTTGATAATGATTTTCGGCAGAAGGTGCTAAATAAGAACGCAGATTTTAAAGAGCCTGAGGAGGTGGCCGCGTATTTTGATTCCCCCTGTCTGATGGTGGGGATCCAGGGGCAGACAAAGAAAATGATTGCCAGGGATATCATTTGCCTGAAAAAGTATTTTCAGCTGGGAACGGTGAATGTGTATAACAATAACACTACCCGGATTCGGAGAGATGAGGAGCTTGTTAGATGGTTTATGGAGGAGTATCGTTGGCTGCTTGCGGACCCGGCGGTGGAGGTTCTTTATGAGATCACGGATTTTGGGGTGGGATGATGAACGGCAGTGCGGAATACTTTAAACAATCCCTGTCAGATTTCACTTTTGATGTGGCAGCCGGTGGGGCCATACGGCATCTGGCAGACCGGGGCTATACGGTGGGAGAGATTACAAAAATGCTGGATTTTCCCACACCCTTTGAGCGGGTGCAGCAGACGGTGTGGAAGCATTTTGTGGAAAAGGGGATTGTGCTTTTAAAAGAGCCGGAACGGGAGAACGAGAAGGAAGAATACAGCTTTGTGACAGAGTATGATTCCTATGGCAGGAAAAGCTTCCGCCGGGTTGTGACAAAAGAGCGCAGTATGGAGCTCATTAGGTGGAGGCAGAGCCGGTTTTGTAAAGCAGGCGGTGCGAGCCTGCTGGATTTCCTGGAAGGAAGATGTGGGGAAAACGGGGTGGAATATTCCTATGTTTCCTGTGATTTTGGCCTGTACAAAAGAAAGGATCCCAAAGGCTTTGAAAGGCTCATGGAGCGTTTGGAGGTTGGGGAAAGCGCATATATAAAGGAGCTTCCCTGGGAGAGAAAAATGGTTTATCACCGTCTGGATCGGCGTATGCAAAGAATCACAGCCTGTCTAAGGGAGGCGGGCCACCCGTGCACATGCTATTTTATAAGGTCAAGGGAAAAAGTGGAGCTGTGACAAAGGAAAATCAGGATGTGCTGTTTTCTGATACAGATGGGGAAGATGAGGCCTTGTCAGAACCGTAACTCTGTCAGAAATAAAACATAAAAAATTTCGCAAAACCACTGGACTATTTTACGGTTTTGTGAGAAAATACTAGCAGGTATGATGTGATTAATTTAACGATTCCATAGCTTAAGATCCTGCAATTGGGAGGGGGATCCAGGCAGTGGGAGCGTTAAGCCGCGTACTTCAGGAAATTACATAGTTGAAAGGAGTTTTAACATGATTTATTCACATGAAGTTGAGAAGATGTGCACAGTTGCACAGGGCGTTCATCATGGCGCTGCTCCTATTCCGGAGGAAGCAAAATGGGTGAAATCCAAACAGGTTTCCGACATTTCCGGTTTGACCCATGGCATTGGCTGGTGTGCTCCCCAGCAAGGTGCATGTAAGCTGACCCTTAATGTCAAGGAAGGCATCATTCAGGAGGCCCTGGTAGAGACCATCGGCTGTTCTGGTATGACCCACTCCGCAGCTATGGCATCTGAGATACTTCCCGGCCTGACCGTTTTGGAGGCTTTGAACACCGACCTGGTATGTGATGCTATCAATACCGCTATGAGAGAGCTGTTCTTACAGATCGCCTATGGCAGAACCCAGAGCGCATTTTCCGAGGATGGCCTGCCCATCGGTGCCGGCTTAGAGGATCTGGGAAAGGGGCTCCGCTCTCAGGTTGGCACCATGTACGGAACCTTAAAGAAAGGCCCTCGTTACCTGGAAATGGCAGAAGGCTATGTGACCGGAATCGCATTGGATGCAGACGACCAGATTATTGGCTATCAGTTTGTAAGCCTTGGCAAGATGACTGACTTTATCAAAAAGGGTGATGACCCCAACACCGCATGGGAGAAAGCCAAAGGTCAGTATGGTCGCGTTGCAGACGCAGTAAAGATTATCGATCCCAGACAAGAATAACAGGTAATTGAAGGAGGAATTAAAAGTCATGGCATTATTTGAATCCTATGAGAGACGTATCAAACAAATTGATGCAGCATTGAATAGTTATGGAATTGCTTCCATAGAAGAAGCAGAGAAGATCACCAAGGATGCAGGGCTTGACGTATATAAGATGGTTGAGGGGATTCAGCCGATTTGTTTTGAGAATGCTAAATGGGCATATACGGTGGGTGCAGCCATTGCTATCAAAAAGGGCTGTAAGAGAGCAGCAGATGCGGCAGCTGCTATCGGCGAGGGCCTGCAGGCATTCTGCATTCCTGGTTCTGTGGCTGACCAGCGTAAGGTGGGTCTTGGCCATGGCAATCTGGGCAAGATGCTTTTGGAGGAGGAGACAGACTGCTTTGCATTTTTAGCAGGTCATGAGTCCTTTGCAGCAGCAGAAGGCGCAATCGGTATCGCTGAGAAGGCCAACCGCGTTCGTCAGAAACCTCTGCGTGTTATCTTAAACGGTCTTGGAAAGGACGCTGCTCAGGTTATCGCCAGAATTAACGGATTTACATTTGTAGAGACCGAGATGGATTATTACACCGGCGAGGTGAAGGAAGTATACAGAAAAGCATACTCTGATGGTCCCCGTGCGAAGGTGAACTGCTATGGAGCCAATGATGTAACAGAGGGCGTTGCGATCATGTGGAAGGAAGGCGTGGATGTGTCCATTACCGGCAACTCCACCAATCCCACCAGATTCCAGCATCCCGTTGCAGGTACCTATAAGAAGGAGTGCGTGGAGAAGGGCAAAAAGTATTTCTCTGTTGCATCCGGCGGTGGTACAGGCCGTACCCTTCATCCGGATAACATGGCAGCAGGCCCGGCTTCTTACGGCATGACCGACACCATGGGCCGTATGCATTCGGATGCCCAGTTTGCAGGATCCTCATCTGTTCCGGCTCACGTTGAGATGATGGGCCTGATCGGCGCAGGCAACAACCCCATGGTTGGCATGACTGTGTCTGTGGCAGTTGCCATCGAGGAAGCAGCGAAGGCTGGGAAGTTTTAAGAAATATCGTATTTATAGGGGTTTCCGTTGATGTGAATTGTCAGCGGAAGCCCTTGATTTTGCCACGTAGCACACAAATATTAAACATAAAAATGTCGTTATCCAAAGCAGGAGGGCAGCGGTTTTCTTCATTTATGGGGAATTGTAAAAGGGCATCTGCATTTTACAGACATACACCTTTTTCTCTTGACAATAACAGCAACGACACGTATGATTTATTTATGAATTTTTGTTCTGTTTCGTATACACAAAATTTTTCTTAATTTTTTATAAAACTCTCTTTTGGGAAAAGTGTTCCTATTGCGTATAATATGAGGAATAGTTATCCACTTCTGAGACATTTTATTCTCAAATCCAGGACAAAAAAGCACCTTCGGATGATTGATTCATCCGTTGGCGCTTTTTTATCTTACCGTATCATAATGTGATCATATATTCTCATTCTGCATTTTTCGTATGTAAACGATTTAGTTCAAAATACAATGGCATCAATACCGCATTTATAACCAGGGAGTAAAACAGGGGCAGCAATGCTACCGATATATCCCCACATAAGGCAGCAAACTCGGGATCTAGCATATGACGGCGCATAAGATTCACCGTGCTGATTGTAAAGCCGATGCTTCCCCAGATTAAACTGGATCTGCATACCAGTTTAAGCGCGTTT